>JBGVHZ010000028.1:0-80718 GCA_045122735.1 Faecousia sp. | reverse complement strand
CCAAAAACGGCTGCGCTGCATGACGCCTATGGAGTTCTATGCTGCCGCATAAAAAGATGGCCTCTGCTTTCACAGAGACCATCTCCAACAAAATATTCTTTTGCTTTTTTCACTGTCTACTTGACAGGGGGCACTTCATTTGTGAGGTCCCGTCCTTTTTTAGAATTTAGGAGTCTTGGCAAGGCTGGCAGCGATTTCTTCATCGGTGGGAATATAGTCACTCATAACGCCGTCATTAAAACGCTGATATGCAAACATATCAAAATAGCCTGTGCCGGTCAAACCGAAGACGATATTTTTATGTTCTCCTGTTTCCTTGCAGCGGATCGCTTCGTCCATAGCCACTTTAATGGCGTGGGCGCTTTCCGGTGCAGGAAGGATGCCTTCCACTCTTGCAAATTCTGTAGCAGCCTTGAAAACTTCGGTCTGGGTCACGCTGACCGCTTCCATCAGCCCATCGTGATATAGCTGAGAAACCACACTGCTCATACCATGGTAGCGCAGACCGCCTGCATGAGAAGAAGAAGGAATAAAGCCACTACCCAGAGTATACATCTTCTGCAGAGGGCATACACGGCCTGTATCGCAGTAATCATACACATAACTGCCCCGGGTCAAACTGGGGCAAGAGGCAGGTTCAACCGCCACAAGGCGCATATCTGCTTCGCCCCGGAGCTTTTGCCCTACAAAGGGAGAAATCAAACCGCCCAGGTTAGAACCGCCACCGGCACAGCCGATAATCACATCCGGTTTGATATCGTAAAGGTCCAAAGCAGCCTTTGTTTCCAAGCCAATGATACTCTGGTGCAGAAGCACCTGGTTCATCACGCTGCCCAACACATATCGGTAGCCTTCCCTACTGCCGGCTGCCTCCACAGCCTCAGAAATGGCACATCCCAAAGAACCGGTAGTGCCGGGGAATTCCTCCAAAATCTTTCTGCCCACATTGGTGGTAGTTGAAGGAGAGGGTGTTACATCTGCGCCATAGGTGCGCATCACTTCTCTGCGGAAGGGCTTTTGCTCATAGGATACCTTTACCATAAACACCTTGCAATCAAGGCCGAAATAGGAACAGGCCATACTGAGTGCTGTACCCCATTGTCCTGCACCGGTTTCTGTGGTAACGCCCTTCAGGCCTTGCTCCTTAGCATAGTAAGCCTGGGCGATGGCAGAATTCAGTTTATGGCTACCGGAAGTGTTATTTCCCTCGAACTTATAGTAGATATGGGCGGGAGTATCCAGCATCTTTTCCAGGCAGTAAGCACGAACAAGGGGTGCCGGACGGTACATTTTATAGAAATCAGAGATCTCCTTGGGAATGGGAATGTAAGCGGTAGTATCATCCAGCTCCTGCATTGCCAGTTCCCGGCAGAAAACCTCACTGAGCTTCTCAAGCGAGATAGGTTTACCGGTTTCCGGATCCAGCAGAGGTGCCGGTTTGTTTTTCATATCCGCCCGGACATTGTACCATGCTTTCGGCATTTGATCCTCACGAAGATAGATCTTATACGGAATTTCTTGTTTTGACATAACTATTTCCCCTTTCTTGGGACAAAAAAACGCTCCTGTCCCAGTAAATGCTGGGACAGGAGCAAATAATCTCCTGCGGTGCCACCCGGCTTGGCGCATTGCGCCCTCTTTGTGCGTACTACCATACGCAGGCTTTTGTAACGAAGTGCCGCTCCGTCTTCCATTTCCGGTCGCCCTCAGGTGTCCATTCTTCCTGCAGGAAACACTGCCTTACACCAACCGGCAGCTCTCTACGCTTTCCAAAGCAAGAGTACTTACTCACCATCATCGGTTTTTTTCATTAAACCATATTTCCCCAGTGCTGTCAAGGGATTTGTAAAAATTAAAGGAAGCTGGTTTGTTTCGGCTCCAATGCTGAAAAATCATCCAGCTGTTCCAAGGAAACAGGGTTGGCTCCCATATTCAGCAGCGCTTCTACGCCTTTAGAGCCGTCACGGAAGCAAAAAACTGGACTGTAGCCTTTTTTAAGATTGTTCTTGGTTCCATCCCAAGTGCCGCCTTTTTCAAAATTGCATTGCGCAACCAGCGTGATCCTGCCCATAGCATGAATGAGATGGTTACGGCTTAAAGCCCGCAAGCCGGAAAAAGGCAGGTCAAAGCCATCCTCACTAAGGTACAGAATACGGTCATTAAGTGGTTGGTTTTCCAATGCGTCTGCCACAATAGCAATCACTTTTCCGCCAGCTTCCAAGCAAGCATTTTGTGCGGTCTGATCTGCACCCTTGGCATTTCCGGAAATCAGCACATACCCCTGGCGAGCCGCTTGACGTCCCACTTCCTTGGCAAAAGCAGCATTTTGCTTTAGCAGCTCACGGCTCCCTACCAGAGAAATAGCAGGCTTACCCAAAAGATCCAAGTCGCCTTTTGCCCAAAGGCAACCGGGGCAATCCAATCCCAGTTTTTTACGCAGCACCAATGGGTATTGGGCGCTAATACGGGAAATGGGAATACAACCGGCTTTATAACCCCGTTTTACATACCAATTGAGTTGCTCTCGCTGGGAAAGAAGCTCCAGGATCCGCATTGCCGTTTCCCGGTCATAGCCCAAGGCAGCAATATCCTCATAGGTCAGTTCTCTGTCTTGAGTCGGCGCATCTGCTGCCTGCACCCTTAAAAACAGATTGCGCAGCTGCGCCACGGTCAGCACCTTTCGTTGCGGATCGCCCAAATGGCTGGTTAAAAGCAGGAAGCCCTGCTCCCGGGCATTCAACGGAAACGCTTCTTAACGACCGGCGCTTTGACTTCATCCGGTGTCAAAGTGCCGTCTGCGCCCAGAAGCACGGGCTTAATTTCATACTGGGAGAACTTGGCAATCTCATCCAGTTTCGCTTTTTCAGGGAAATTGCCCACAATGGAGAAGGCAACACCTTTCCGCTTCGCACGGCCTGTTCTGCCGATGCGGTGGACATAGTATTCATTTTCTTCCGGAATATCAAAATTCACAACGCAATCCACATCATCCACATCAATACCACGGGATGCAACATCAGTGGCGATCAGGATGGCAAGCTTGCCGTCACGGTACTTTTGCATGGTCTTTTCCCGTTGACTCTGACGAATATCTCCATGGATGCAATCGCAATCTGCCCCTGCTCTTTGGAAATCGTCACTGAGGCGCTGGCACATATGCTTGGTATTGCAGAAAATAATCACCCGCTCATAGCCCTGCGTGCGAATCAGCCGCAAAGTGGTTTCTGCCTTTTCAAGGGGAGAAACAGTGATGCTATACTGCTGGATATCCGGCCGGTCTTCCTTCTTAGGCTCTACAGTGATCTCCACCTCGTCCCGCTGGTACATCCAGGAAACGGTCATAACCTCCTGGGAAATGGTGGCAGAGAACAGACCCAAGTTCTTCCGGTTTTTCACCTTTTCAATGATTTTTGTTACATCCTTGAAAAAGCCCATATCCAGCATCCGGTCAGCTTCATCCAGTACAACTGTCTGGATTTTATCCAAGCGAATATTCTTCCGGTTATAGTGGTCCATCAACCGTCCGGGAGTAGCGACCACGATCTGAGGCTTTTTCTCCAACTGCTTAGCCTGACCTACGATGCCAGCTCCACCGTACAACACAGCAACACGAATGCCTTGATAATAGGTCAGCAGACCCCGCAATTCGTCACCGATCTGGATTGCCAATTCACGGGTGGGCGCTAAAATAAGCCCCTGCACTTCAGGGCAGGCCGGATCCACATGCTCGATCATAGGAATACCAAAAGCAAATGTCTTACCCGTACCGGTAGGCGCTTTGGCAATTACATCCTTCCAAGCCATAAAGGAAGGAATGGCCTGCTGCTGAATGGTGGTGGGATAGCCGTATCCCTTCTTCTCTAATGCCTTCAGCATTTCCTCAGACAGACCCAGGTCTGCAAATGTCATCATTTTTTCTTCCATAACTGTATCCTTTGCGATTTTGTTTTTCTTATTGTAGCAGTTTTCTTCTAAATATGCAACCACTTGCAAAACGCAAGTAACAAATGGTGTAAATTTTCTGTGACAAGTAGAGTTTTAGTGGACAAGCAGAATGTTTTATGGTATATTGTATGTTGAAAATTTATGGAAACACATTTCAGGAGGCAAAGGAAAATGGGCAAACTAATTGTAATTGAAGGTACAGACGGTTCCGGAAAGTCTACCCAGTTCCGTTTACTTTCTGAGCACTTGGAAAAGGACAATGTGGAATTCAAGCACATTGTTTTCCCCCGGTATGATCAGGAAAGCTCTGCCCTTATTCGTATGTATCTTGGCGGCGCCTTTGGCGATAAGCCTTCCGATGTAAACGCCTATGCTGCATCCAGCTTCTACGGCGTGGATCGGTTTGCTTCCTACAAGATGGATTGGGGCACTTACTACGAAAATGGCGGTGTTGTGCTTTCTGACCGCTACACCACTTCCAATGCCGTCCACCAAACTTCCAAAGAGCCGGAGGAAAAGCGGGAAGCATTCTTAAAGTGGCTCTATGATTTTGAATATGATAAGTTGGGTCTGCCGCAACCGGATCTGATCATCTATCTGGATGTCCCCACCGACTTCACGGAGAAGCTTCTGCGTCACCGGGAGCAGGATACCAACACCAAGGCAGATATTCACGAAAAAGATATGCAATATCTTGCAACCTGCCGTCAAATCGGTCGTGCCGCCGCCAACTTCTACGGATGGACCGTCATCTCCTGCGTGAAAGACGGCGCAATGCGAACCATCGATGACATTCATCAAGAAATTTACAGTTATGTGAAAAGCTGTTTGGAGGCATAACTATGGTATATGTACTTTTAGGGAAAGGATTTGAAGAAACAGAGGCTATTGCCCCTGTAGACCTTCTTCGCCGAGCAAATATTCCCGTTTTGACAGTGGGCATCGACGGAAACATAGTCGAAGGCAGCCATAGCATCCCTGTAGTTGCCGATATTACCGTTGAAGAGATGGATCTGACTCAAATGGATATGCTGGTGCTTCCCGGTGGTCTGGGTGGCGTAGCATCCATTATGGCAAGCGAGGCTTCTATGGATGCCGTTCGCTTTGCCTGGGAAAACGGAAAATTCTTAGGCGCGATCTGCGCCGGTCCCACGATTTTAGCAAGCTTGGGGATTTTAGATGGCAAAAACGCCACCTGCTATCCCGGCTGTGAAGAAAAAATGGGGAAGGCGAATATTCTTCCGCAAGCCGCTGTTACTGACGGCAGTATCATTACCGGCACTTCTGCCGGCTGCGCACTCCCCTTTGGTCTTGCCTTGATTGCAGCCCTCAAGGGCGAAGCAGAAGCGGAAAGGATCAAAGACCAAATTGTAATTCGCTGACAGGAGGTGTCAGAAATGGAAAAAGAAAACAAAAAAGAGGAGCAAACTTTCTCCGCCCTTGAAGGCAGTGATTGGCTGGATGAAATTCTGGGCAGCAATGACACCGCAAAGGAGCTGACCGGTGATGAACTTGCTATGGCTGCTGCCGGTCTCACCTCTCCGGAAGATGCAGAGCTGGAGAAGATCCTTGCTGAAGATTGGGATGCTGTTCCTGAAGCGGATATCACTCCCCTGCCGGACCAACTCTCCTTTGATGAAACCCAGGCATTTATTCCTCCCGAAGTTCCGCAAGAAACCTTCGAAGAGGAAGATGCGCATCTGGAGCCTGTACACACAGGCAAGAAAGCACGCCCTGCCAAGAAGAGAGGATACGGTTTGTTCGCCATTCCCCACCTTGCATCTGCTCTCATTTGGCTTTCCATCACCGTCATAATCGGTGTTACTTTAGGTCGTGCCTTTTGGGCCGTTTGTACCGACTTGATGGCATTCGGCAAGGAATCCACCCGTATTACCATTACCATTACAGAAGAAGATGTGAATGATCCGGACGCCATTGCAAAAAAATTGGGAGACGCCGGTCTTGTTAAGTATCCCGAGCTGTTTGAACTATTCTACCGTTTTAAACTGAACAACACCAATAAGGACCGGGATGAAGACAAGCAGGTAAAGACCCTGATCACCACCGGCACCTTCACCCTGAACAGCGCCAATGACTACAACGCTATGGTCAAGGCAATGGGTGCTTATGAAGCTGCCCGTGAAGAAATTGAGATCACCATTCCCGAAGGTTATACCTGCGCCCAAATTTTCGCTCTGCTGGAAAAGAAGGGTGTCTGCTCTGTAAAGGAGCTGGAAGAATATGCCGCCAACGGTGAGCTGGGCAATTACTGGTTCCTGGAAGGTGTTCCCAGAGGCACTAAGTACTGTCTGGAAGGCTATCTGTTCCCGGATACCTACCGTTTCTACACCAACGATAGCCCGAGAAGCGCTTTGCGGAAGCTTTTAAATGGTTTTGAATATCGGTTCACCAGCCGTATGAAGGAAAAGTTTGAAGCTATGCAAAAGAACGGCAAAGTAAAGCTGACGATGCATCAAGTCATTACCCTGGCTTCTATGATCGAAAAGGAAACTGCAAACCGGAACGAGAGTTACGACATTTCTGCAGTTTACCACAACCGTCTTGCCAATGCCGCAGCATTCCCCTATCTGGACTGTGACGCTACTGTTTACTATGCCATCGGTGACTATTTCGGCACGCACGGTCCTTTGACCTATGATGATCTGGCCGTAAAGAGCGATTATAACACCTCCTGGAGAGGTGGTCGGACCGGCCTGCCAATCGGCCCCATCGCCAACCCCGGTTCCAACAGTATCGACGCTGCCCTTGCTCCCAGCACTGAGAAATACTATTACTACGTGTATTATCCCGCTGCAGGCAAGCACCTGTTCGCCAAGACCCTGAACGAACACAACGCCAATGTAAATAAGGTAGGGTAAGACCGTGGGAAAGTTAGAATTATTAAGTCCCGCCGGTGATATGGAACGGCTGAAAATGGCCGTTCTGTACGGTGCGGATGCAGTTTATTTAGCTGGTACAGATTTTGGTATGCGTTCCTTCGCAGGCAACTTTACCCCGGAGGAACTCCCCAAGGCCGTAGCCTTTGCCCATAATCACGGTGTGAAAGTCCATGTAACAGTAAACACCATGCCCCGTAATGACGAAGTAACAAACCTGCCTGCCTATTTGGAAAGCTTGCAGGATGCAGGGGTAGATGCTCTGATCGTGGCTGATCTGGGTGCTTTCACCCTAGCAGGCAAATATGCCCCCAAATGTGAGCGCCACATCTCCACACAGCAGTCTATTGCCAACTACGAGTGCGCCAATGCATGGTATGACCTGGGTGCAAAGCGTGTTGTGCTGGCACGAGAACTGAATTTGGAAGAAATTCGCACCATCCGGGAAAAGACACCCAAGGATCTGGAAATCGAAACCTTTGGCCACGGCGCTATGTGCGTCAGCTATTCAGGCCGTTGCCTGCTCAGTAATTATATGACCGGTCGTGATTCCAACCGGGGTGCTTGCGCCCAACCCTGCCGCTACCAATACGCCCTGATGGAAGAAAAACGCCCCGGCGAGTACTTCCCCGTCTATGAAGACGAAAAGGGCACCTACATCCTTAACTCCCGGGATATGTGTACCATTGAGCATTTGCAGGACCTGATAGATGCAGGCATCGATTGCATCAAGATCGAAGGCCGTGCAAAATCTGCCTATTATGCGGCGATCGTCACAGGCGCTTATCGCCACTGCATTGATGATTTGACAGCCGGTCGGCCTATGGACCCTGTTTGGATGGACGAAGTGAACCATGTTTCCCACCGCAACTACTCCACCGGTTTTTACTATGGTTTCCCCGGACAATATACGGAAAATTCCCGATATATTCGTGAGTGGCAAATCGCTGCCATCGTGGAAAGCTGTGATGAAAACGGTCTTGCCCAGTGCAGCCTGCGAAACAAGTTCTCCGCAGGGACAGAGCTTGAAATTGTTGGTCCTGATTTCCGTCCTATGGCCTTCACTGTGCCTACGATGGAAGATATGGATAACAATCCCTTGGAAGAACCCCGGACACCGGAAATGCAGTTCAAAATGCAACTTCCCTGCCCTGTGCCCGCCTTCAGTATCCTACGAAAAGCAGTGGATCTCTCCGCCAAATAACAAAACGGCTCTGCCATCTGGCAGAGCCGTGTTATTATACTTCGTAGTCAGCGCAAAAGCGTTTATCCAGAAAATTCCAGAACTTCTCTTTTGCTTCCAAATGTGCGGGGTGGGTTGCGTAGGCTTTCAGCGCCTCTTTACTTTCAAAATGAGAATAGAGGGCATAGTCCATACCACCCTGGTAAGCCTGACGGATCTCCATATGGGTAAGACCGGGGATCACACCAACAAGGGGCTCCAGGGCATCCTTAATGATTTTTACTGCCTGCTCTTTATTAACATCCTCTTTTAAGGTATAGAGCACAATGTGCTTGATCATATATTTCCTCCTAATAAAATTGGGGTCCTTTACGGACCCCAATTATTGCATTACTCAGCCTCTACGGGAGCTTCTTCAGCAGCTTCTTCTGCCACTTCTTCAGCAACCTCTTCAGCCATCAGAGCACGGATGGACAGGGAGATACGCTTGTTCTCAGCATCCACATCAGTGATCTGAGCCTGAACGGTCTGACCTTCGGTCAGCACATCTTCGGGCTTGCCGATGCGGCGGTTGGAGATCTGAGAAATATGGATCAGGCCGTCAACGCCGGGCAGGATCTCAGCAAAAGCGCCGAAGGTCATCAGCTTAACGATCTTAACATCCACAACATCGCCCACATTGTAACCGGTCATGAACTGGTTCCAGGGGTTCATCTCAGCGGTCTTGTAGCCCAGAGAGATCTTACGCTTCTCAGCATCAAAGGAGATGACATAAACATCGATCTCATCGCCAACGCTGACAACTTCAGCGGGGTTCTTGATGCGGTTCCAGCTCAGCTCGGAAACGTGAACCATGCCGTCAACACCACCGATGTCTACGAATGCGCCGTAGGCAGTCAGGGACTTAACGGTGCCGTGGAACTTAGCACCTTCCTGGATCTCACTCCACAGCTTTTCCTGAGCAGCCTTACGAGCTTCGGAGGAAACAGCGCGGATGGAGCCGATCACACGGCGGCGAGCACGGTTAACTTCGGTAATTCTCATCTGTACGGTCTTGCCAACTTCAGCAGCCATATCGCCGCCCTTGGCTACACCGGACTGGGAGGCAGGGATAAACACACGGATGCCCTTGAAAGTAGCAACCAGGCCGCCCTTGTTCTCTTCGGTGATAACAGCTTCCACGGGAGTCTTTTCCTCGCAGTAGGTAGCCATATCGTCCCAAATCTTCATGCCGTCCAGCTTCTTCTTGGACAGCTGGCAAGTGCCCTCCTGATCGTTTACACGAACAACGAACACTTCGATTTCATCGCCCACCTTCAGGATATCTTCGGGCTTTACGCTGGGATCTGCGCTGACTTCATCATAGGGGATGTAACCGGCGTGCTTAGTGCCCAGATCGATCTGGACTTCCGTTGTGCCAATGCCGGTAACAACGCCGATAACCTTATCTCCTGTATTTAAAGTCTTGATGGACTGCTCCAGAAGTTCTGCAAAGTTTTCCTCCTGGGTAGCCTCAACATTCAGAATTTCGCTCATAGTCTTGTTGACCTCCTTTATAATCCACGCCGGAGTTGATGCACCGGCAGTGATTCCAACCATAGATGCCCCTGCAAAATCCTCTTTTTGCAATTCCTCAGCGTTATCCACCAGAAATACTTTGGGGCAATGTTCCCGGCAAATCATCGCCAGGCGGCCTGTGTTGGAGCTTTTGGCATCCCCTACTACCACCATCGCGTCGCAGGCACCACTTAACTGGGCTGCCTCATTTTGCCTGGATTCAGTCGCTTTACATATTGTATCAAAAATTTTTACGTTAGTAAACTCTTTTTTTGCGTTTTTTACGCAAATTTTCCACAAAGATTCTGTGGAAGTGGTCTGGCAAACCATACAAATTGGCAAATCACGGTGTCTTTCATCAGATTTTGCCCACTGGAGCAATTCTTCCGGTGTTGCGAAGACTTTGCAGTTTTTACACCAGCCGGCAATTCCTTCCACTTCAGGGTGCGTAGGCGTGCCGATAATAATGGGGAGTCTCCCCTCTGCATCCGCCTTTTCCACAATACCGTGGATCCGCTTTACAAAGGGACAAGTGGCATCAACCACTTCTACTTTTTGCTCTTTGAGCGCATCGAAAACCGCCTTGGTGACTCCGTGAGAACGGATGATCACCGTTTGTCCTTCCCTGGCATCTTCCGGCTTGTCGATCACGCCGACACCCATCTTTTCAAAATGAGCGACAGCGTGCCGGTTGTGGATAATGGGGCCTAACGTTACCACTTGCTTTCCGGAATTCGCAGCCTGCTCCACCATCTCCACTGCTCGGTTTACACCGAAGCAGAAGCCGGCACTTTCGGCTACATGGATGCTCATACGGACACCTTCCGGTTTACGATTTCCTTCATAGCAGCGATCACGCCAGGGATATCCAACTCAGAAGTATCCAAAAGGACAGCGTCTTTTGCCTGCTTCAAAGGTGCGATCTCCCGGTGGGAGTCCTGATAGTCTCTTTGCTCAATTTCCTTCAAAATGGTTTCATATTCTGCCTTTTGTCCTTTGGCAAGGAGTTCATCGCAGCGGCGCTTTGCGCGCACCTGAGAAGATGCTGTCAGGAAGATCTTCACATCTGCGTTGGGAAGAACCACCGTGCCGATATCCCGGCCATCCATAATAACATTGTGGTTACGAGCCACTTCCCGCTGCATATCCAAAAGAACATCCCTGACCACCTTATGGGCAGACACCAGAGAGGCCTTTTGAGAGATTTCCTGGGTGCGGATATCCTTGCTCACATCCATACCGTTCATGATCATATGCTGCACGCCATCAGCATCGTATTCAATGCCAATGGTCAGCTCATCGATGTAACGCTCCACAGCATCCACATCCTTAGGGCTTACCCCCCACAGATCCAAAAAGTAAGCAACGGTACGGTAAATGGCACCTGTATCCACATAATAAAAGCCAAGTTCCTTGGCAAGGGCCCGGGCGATGGTGCTTTTACCTGCACCGGCAGGGCCGTCGATCGCAATAGAAATGTGCTTTTCCATAATTTTATCCTTCTTTCCGCATTTTCGCTAAAGCACCGGATTCCAGCGAAAGCGCCTCTTCCGGGCTGATATTTAAAACTTCTGCCACCTGCTGTGTTGTCAAAGGCTTACCGGATTCCAAGCCATAGCGCAGGGTGATCAGTTTCTTTTCCAATTCATTCAGGCCGCTGAGCATTTCAAAGATCCGCTGACGGCTCTGGAAGTAAGCGGTATCTTCTACTGCCTGACCATCTTCCGAATCTTCTTCCTTTTCTTCCGGTGCTTGATGGGCGCTGGCTACCAACCGGGCAGACATAACCATACTTTCCACCGTTTGCGCCTGGGAAACGGTCATATGCAAGCTTTCTGCGATCTCTTCCAGGGTGGGATTTCTTCCCAGTTCCGCAAGAAGTTTTTGATCCACATCCCGGTAGTCTTCCATACCCTGCCGCAATTTAGCGCCCAAGCCGCTGTCTGCCGCCTGGAGCAAAACCGCACCTGCCATATACTGGCGGATATACCAATCGCAGTGGTTTTCAAAATCGCCACCGTTATATGCGCCAATGCTCTGCCAAAGACCAAGGCTGCCTTCCTGAATCAGATCCAGCAGCAGAACGCCTTTTCCCGTCATTTCCCGGGAAATAGAGATGACCCTGCTCAGGCAAAGGTTTGTGAGCATCGTTGCTGCGCTCTCATTTCCTGCAAGGTAGTCAGCTGCCAAAAGATTCACATCTCCTGTCGCTGGGGTGGCAGCAATTTCCTCCAAATAGAGCCGAAGAGGATCGTTTTCCTCCAAACCGCAAGTCATATCCTGCTGTTTTGCAAGGTTTTCCTCCATTTTAAGTCTACTTGCACTGGCACCGGCTTCCACAGCCAGATTGTTTACATCCATGCTGATGTGGGCCTCTGTGAGGTACACAAGGGCATCCTCCAAGTCCTCTCTGCCGGTTTGGTCAGCAAAACCCAACAACGTTTCTGCCTGCACAGAAGTGCCGGGCTTCAAGGTCTGCAGGAAGTCCTGCAATGCATTTTCTTCAAAGGTAAATTCCAAATCCATCAATTCAGAAAATCCTCCAATCCCATATCTGCACCCATGGTGCGTAATTTTTCCATAGCTTGCTGCTCGATCTGCCGAGCTCGTTCCTTAGAAACGCCCAAAATGCCACCAATCTCTTCCAAGCTGTGGCAGATGCCGTCTTCCATTCCAAAATGGAGCCGCAGCACCTGCTGCTGTCTGGGGTTTAACCGTCCCAGAAGAGCATCCATGGTCCGGTGCAATTCTGCCCGGATAAGCAGCTGTTGCGGCTGCTGTGCATGGGCATCCTCCAGAAAGTTTAGAAACGTGCTTTCCTCATCCTGCAGCGTAGCATCCAAAGAGAAAACCTCCGGCCATAACAGCAGAAGCTTTTCCACTTTGCTTTCTTCTATTTGCATTTTTGCTGCAATTTCTGCCAAAGTAGGCTCTTCCCCATTTTGCCGCTGCAGACTATCTTTTGCTGCTAAAACCTGGCAAACTTGTTGATAGGTATGATCCGGCACCCGAATCAAGTTACCCTGACTTCTTATGTATCTGCCGATACAATGCCGAATCGCCTTCGTAGCATAGGTTGAAAAGCGATTCTCCAAGGTATAGTCAAACTTCCGTGCCGCGATCAAAAGGCCGATACTGCCCTCCTGGATCAAATCCATCAGCGGTATGGAAGTGCCAATATAATCCTTGGCAACCGACACCACCAAGGGCAAATTGGCGCTAACCATTTTTTTGATAGCCTCCTCATCCCCACGGGCGCACTCCATAGCAAGTTGCCGTTCCTGCTCCGGTGTAAGACGAGAGAACTCTTCCCTATTCACTTCTCTGGTGGCAACTGCTGCTTGCATGTTACAGTCCTTTTCTTTCCTTTAACTTATTGCGGAAGGATAACAGATCTTCATTGCTGGTGACCCGGCTTGCCTGACTGACGCTGCGTACTGTTTGTACACAATCCCGGAAGGCTTCCCGGTTCACAGGGCCTTGCAGACGCTGGGTAATTCCCGTAATATGGGACATTTCCTCCTGAGAAATATCTGCCAAAGAGGCAATGCTGACCTCATAGCCTGCCTTATACATAGCAAGCATCTGATCGTACACTTTGCCAAGGAGAGGCACAGAGAATGCCGAACCGGTCAGATCTGTCTCCCCCATCAAAGTGGGATCCAGGAAGGCCTGGGCAAGGATCCCTTCCTCAGCCATAGCGGATTTTAAATTGTCATAACGGATAGAGCGGGTTTTGGGCTGCAAAGCCTGGGCAGGCGCAAGGTCGATCTTCTCCTGCTGTTTCTTCTCCCTTGCAAGGCGGCGCTTAAAGGCCTTGGAGACCTCCAGCTTCATAGATTCTTCCGTGATTTTTGCCGCTTGCGCAACACGGCTGCTATAAATTTCCCGCTGTACAGAACTGCCCAAGGTACAAATCAGCTCCGCAGATTCCTGCAGAAAACGAATTCTTTGATCGTCAACGCGAAGGTCATACTTGCGGGCAATGGCATTTAGCTGATACTCCACCCGGTTAGAAGACTCTTCCAGGAGAAGTTTAAACTTGTCCGCGCCAAATTTCTTCAGGAATTCATCCGGGTCTTTTGCATCCTTCATTTGCAAAACCTTCACCCGGATGCCAGCCTTCTCCAAAATGGGGATGGCCCGTTTGGTGGCTCTCTGACCGGCTTCATCGCCATCATAGATCAGCACCACCTGCTCCACATACCGGGAGATCAGGGTGGCGTGTTCTTCAGTCAAGCTGGTGCCCAAAGAAGCAACGGCGCAATCAAAACCGTACTGGTGAAGCGCAATGGCATCCATATACCCTTCCACCAAAATCAAATATCCAAGTTTGCTCTTTCTGGCAATATTCAGCGCAAAGAGGTTTTTTCGCTTATTAAAAATCACCGTTTCCGGGGAATTTAAGTACTTGGGAGTGGAGTCGTCCATAACACGGCCACCGAAACCGATAATATTGCCACGCACATCAATAATGGGGAACATCAGTCGGTTGCGGAAACGATCGTAAATCCGTCCGCCTTTTTCAGATACAAGACCCGCATCCTTCAGCTCCTGTTCTGTATACCCCTTGGCTTTCATTGCCATTACCAGACCATTCCAGCTATCCGGGGCAAAGCCAATGCCAAAGGTGGTCAGGGTGGATTTGGGCATACCACGCTTTTGGGCGTAGGCAAGTCCCTGGGCTCCTGCCTCAGAATAGAGTTGGGCGTGGAAATAACGGGCTGCTTCCTTACAAAGCGCCCAAAGACGCTCTTGCTGACGATAACGGCTCTGGTACTGATCATCCTCCGGCACTTCCATACCACTGCGCTGCGCCAGCGCACGAACTGCATCCGGGTAAGTTAGGCCTTCCATTTCCATCACAAAATTGATAGCGCCACCGCCCTTATGGCAACCGAAACAGTAGTAAATACCTTTATCCGGCGCAACAGAGAAAGAGGCGGTTTTCTCACCATGAAAGGGACACAGGCCAAACATATTGGCGCCTGATCTGCGCAGAGTCACATGCCGCCCAACTACTTCTTCAATGGGGTTGCGTGCAAGAAGTTCATCTATAAAAGATTGGGGAAACGCCATAACTTGGCCTCCTTTCCAAAAATTATCCTCTGATTTGCCAGCCTTGAGGGGTAAACAGCTGGGTGAATTTATCGACAGCGTAGTTATCTGTCATACCTGCGATATAATCGCAGACCGTTCTGCCCATTCCATCAAAAGAAAGCTGAGGCTGGAAATCTTCCGGCAGCGCTTCCGGATGGGCATAGTAATATTCATAAAGCCTGTGGAGCATTTCTTTTGCCTTGCTCTCCTCACCCTTAGCGATCGGGTTGCGGTAGACTCTTTCAAAGAGGAAGCTGCGAAGCTCCAAAAGTGCCTGATCCACCGCAGGAGAAAGCACAATGCTGTCACTGTCCCGGGAGGCGGTGATAATATCACACACCAAGGTGTTGATCCGCTGGGAATGTCTGTCACCCAGTACGCTGGAAATAGATCTGGGAATATCATTTCTATCCAGAATACCGGCCCGTACAGCATCATCGATATCGTGATTTACATAGGCGATCCGGTCGGAAATCCGAACGATCTGCCCTTCCAGGGTTTCCGGCACACAGCTGCCGGTATGCCCCAAAATGCCCATTCTGACTTCGTAAGTAAGATTCAGGCCATCTCCGTTATTTTCCAGAACATCTACAACCCGCAAGGATTGTTCATTATGGCAGAATTCTTCTCCAAGGCACATAGAAAGAGCCGCTTCGCCCGCATGGCCAAAGGGTGTATGTCCCAAATCGTGTCCCATAGCGATGGCTTCCGTCAGATCCTGGTTCAAATTCAGCGCCCGGGCAATGGTTCGGGCAATACGGCTGACCTCGATGGTATGGGTCATACGGGTGCGATAATGGTCACCTTCCGGACGCAAAAACACCTGGGTTTTGTGCATCAGACGGCGGAAGGCCTTACAATGGACAATTCGGTCCGTATCCCGCTGATAGCAGGTACGCACATCCAAAGTTTCTTCCTCTTCCTCCCGGTTACGACCCAAGCTTCTATCAGAAAAAGCCGCTTTGGGATTTAATTGCAAGTGTTCCAGCCGTTCCAGTTCTTCCCGTACTGTCATAGGTCTCACTCCTTTACATTTACCGGAAATGCCCGGTACTCCTGCGCCACTTCCATGCCTTCCACCGTTCCGGCGGTCATATCCACTACCCGGTCTAAAAAGGCCTGGGCTTTTGGCTGGGCGATCAGGATCTCCAGTTCCACTTCTGCCCCGAACTGGGTGTCACGCAGGACCCCGTCAAAGGCTTCAATTTCCAATTTCATTCGCTCATAATAGGAATAGGGACAAGGTACATACAGCACCGACCAAACCCGTTTCATGGATTTTCCGGCAGCGTCGATGGCGATTTTTGCGCCCTTGGTATAGGCACGGACCAAGCCGCCTGCACCAAGCAAAATACCACCAAAGTAGCGGGTCACGACGCAAACCACATTGTAGAGGTTTTCTCTTTGGAGCACCTGCATCATAGGGTTACCGGCAGTACCGCCCGGTTCTCCGTCATCGGAAAAACGCATAGGACCGTCTTTGATCACATAGGCCCAACAGTTGTGGGTGGCATCATAGTGCTGTTTTTTCATATCCTGGATCTTCTCCAGGGCTTCTGCCTCCGTTTCTACCGGCCAAACACGACCGATAAAACGGGATTTTTTCTCCACAAATTCGTCCTGTCCAAAATCCGTTGGCACCAGATATTCGTCCAAGGTCAGCACTCCTTTGTGATATAGTCTTTCAGCCGTCCGTAGAGAATGGGATCAACCACCGCATCCACGAGAATACCCTTTTCCGTATAGTCAACCCCCAGCACCTGGGCATTATTGTGAAGGATATCCAATGTACCGCCCATAGAATAAGGAATCAGCACCTCAACATGGTGCCGGCTGTGGCCCAGAGCCTTTTCAATGGCAGAAAGGAGCTTGTCCGTGCCTGTTCCCTTCTTTGCGGAAATAGCAACCACATCTTCCCCAATGGGAATATCCACCGGGGTGACCAGGTCTGCCTTGTTATAAAGCTGCAGCACCGGTGTGCCGGGCTTTGCCAGCTTTGCGATCAGGCTGTCCACCACCTGAATATGGGCTTCCCGATCAGGATCTGCAGCATCAATGACATGCAGCAAAAGGTCTGCATATTCCAGTTCTTCCAGAGTTGCCCGGAAGGCATCCACCAAATGGTGAGGAAGTTTAGAAATAAAACCTACCGTATCAGAAAGGATCACATCCAAGGTGTCAGAAACGGAAAGCTGACGGGATGTGGTGTCCAAGGTGTCGAACAAGCGGTTATTGGCAGGGATTCCTGCATCTGTGAGTTTATTCAGAAGAGTGGATTTACCTGCATTGGTATAACCCACAATGGCAACCACAGGAACGGAGTTCTTCATTCTTCGCTCTCTCTGGACACTGCGGACCTGCCGCACCTGTTCCAACTCCGACTGCAGCCGTGCGATTCGCTCCCGGATATGCCGACGGTCAGATTCCAGCTTTGTTTCACCGGGGCCACGGGTACCGATACCGCCACCCTGCCGGGAAAGGCTGGCGCCCATACCGGAAAGCCGGGGAAGCAGATACTTATACTGGGCAAGTTCTACCTGCAATCTGCCCTCTTTGGTTTTGGCGCGCTGTGCAAAAATATCCAAGATCAGAGCAGAACGGTCAAGTACCGTTACGCCCAAAATATCTTCTAAAGCCCGGATATGGCCGGGAGAGAGTTCATTATCGAAAACCACCATGGTAGACTCGGTGGCTTCTACCAGCATACGCACTTCCTGGGCCTTACCTTCACCGATAAAACTGTGGGAATCAGGGGTATGGCGGTTCTGCAAAACCTTACCTGTGCAGAATCCACCCGCTGTTTCTAAAAGGGCTTCCAGTTCCTCCAAAGAGGCATCTGTGGCAGTTTGTTCTTTTGTAAAGCAATCCGCATTCAGGCCAACAAGAACTGCCCGTTCCTGTATCGCTTTTTCAAAATTCTGTTCCATAGGGCCTCCAAATAGTTTTTCAATTTAGTATAACATATCATGACCCGTTTAGGCAAGTAATCTGCGGAAATTTCCGGCTTTTTACAAATAAAAACCTCACTGCATAAAGTGCAGTGAGGTTTTTGTCTTACTTCAGGCCAAATCTCTTGTTGAAACGGTCAACACGTCCACCGGTGTCAACCAGCTTCTGCTTGCCGGTATAGAAAGGGTGGCACTTAGAGCAGATTTCAACGCGGATGTCCTTCTTAGTGGAACCGGTCGTAAAGACGTTGCCACAGGCACAGCGAATGGTGGTCTGTTCGTAGTTAGGATGGATGCCTTCTCTCATGTCGTTCACCTCTTTCTCGTAAGCTAAAAGGGCATAATTACCCTAGCAATCTTTTAATCGCCCGGATATCATAACATATCCATGTTTATATTGCAAGTGTTTTTTTCTAAAAATTCAAACTTTTTTCAATCAAAAAGCCCAGTTGCCAGCACGGAAGATAGGCACAACTTTGCCGTCACGGGTAATGGCATCGATATCCATGGTGTCGCAACCGATCATAAAGTCTTCATGGATCATGGAATCATTGACGCCCAGCTCCTTGATCTGATCCAGCGTCATCTCCTCGTGACCTCTGACGCACTCAGAGAAGCCACGACCCAGAGCCAGGTGGCAGGCAGCGTTTTCATCAAACAGGGTGTTGTAGAACAGAATACCGCTCTGTGCAATGGGGCTGGCCTGAGGAACCAGAGCGCATTCGCCCAGATAAGCTGCGCCTTCGTCCATAGCAACCATATGCTTCAGCACATCTTCGCCCTTCTCAGCCTTTACTTCCACGACCTTGCCGTTTTCAAAGCGAACAGAGAAGTTCTCGATCAGCTGGCCGTTGTAGGACAGGGGCTTGGTGGAATATACGATACCTTCAGCCTGACCTCTCATAGGAGAGCAGAATGCTTCTTCGGAAGGAATATTGGGATTGTAGACAACGCCCTTACGGGTGGTATCTGCACCGGCGCAGAAAATGCCCTGCTCCATCAGGCCAACCGTCAGGTCGGTGCCATTATCGGCGGTATAGTGCAGCTTTTCAATGCCCAGGCTGTTCAGGTATTCGCAGCGGGACTTCAGGTTCTTATTGTGCTCTTCCCAAGCGCCAATGGCATCACCGTTTACACGGGAGGTAAACAGAATGGCTTCCCACAGCTTTTCCATAGCTACGCTGGTGCGCAGACCGGGGAACACCTTCTTTGCCCAAGCCTTGCCGGGAACGGCAGCGATACACCACTGCTGATGACCATCCATCTTGTCGATAAAAGGCTTCAGAATAGGATAGCTCATACGGCGAGCCTTCATGACCTTGCCCATATTCATACCCTTCAGGCCATCGGGATCTTCAGAGATCAGGTGGATGCGGGCAGGCATGGTTTCCACCATATGCTCCCGACGGGCGATCTGCCACTGGGGAACGGTGCCCATGGTCTTTACAGACTGGTAGCGCACATTTACCTTTGCCAGAGGCTGATAGCTCCACTCTACCATGACCTTCTTTGCCTTGGCCTTGTAGGCTTCTTCCACAACCATCTGTACAAATTCAGGCTGATCCAGATCGGCATAGATCATGACCTCCTGACCCTTCTGCACATTTACGCCCGTACGGACGATGAGTCGTGCATACTCTCTTAAAACAGTCTTTTTCATAGTGTCTCTCCCCTATTTTTTAGTAAGATACGCCTATCATACCACTTTCTTTCCCATTCGTCAACGGCAGTTGCAAAATGCGTATAAAGTGTTTATAATATAAGAAAGAAAGGGGGCATTTTATGCTTACCAAAGCAGAATTCAGCGAAAAGATCGGAAGCAGTGTACTTCTTTTGGACGGTGCCACCGGCTCCAATTTGAGAAAAATGGGAATGCCAAAGGGTGTATGTACAGAAAATTGGATCTTATCCAACCCGGAGGTACTGATTACCCTGCAGCGTGCTTATGTGGAGGCAGGCAGTCAGGTGCTGTACGCCCCCACTTTTCAGGCACAGCCCATCGCTTTGGCTGCAGAAGGCCTGGAAAAACATACAGAAGCCATCAATGCACATTTGGTAGCTCTTAGCAAAAGTGTTGACCCCTCCGTATTGGTGGCAGGCAATCTGACTACCTTAGCCGCTTTTACGGAAAGCTACAAAGAAGAAAACTTCGATTTGCTTGTTGAAAACTACCGCAGGCAGATCAAAGGACTCATAGATGGCGGTGCTGACCTTTTAGCCGCAGAGACACTTCTTTACCCCCTGGAAGCAGAAGCTATTCTGACCGCAGCGGAACTGGAAGGCGCTGGGGCGGCCATGTACAGCTTTACTATGCAGCCGGACGGCTCTTTGTTCTCCGGTCGGGATGCAGGGCCTGTTTTGCAGGAGCTTGAAAAGGCCGGGGCGGCAGCAGTAGGCTTTAACTGTGTGGCTGCCAACGAATTTACCCCAGGTCTTGTAGCCAAGCTGCGGCGGTATGTGAAAGGCCCTCTTCTTTGCAAGCCAAACGCCGGTGACCCAGTGATCGATGAAAAGGGCGTTGCGCAGTATTCCCTAAAACCTGAGGGATTTGCCCAAATCGTCGCCGATTGTCGGCAGATGGGCGCCAGCATTATAGGCGGCTGCTGCGGTACAGACCCGGACTATATTTCCAAATTAAAGCATGCTCTATAAACATAGCCGGGTGGCGATGCCACCCGGCGTGTTTTTACTCTAAAGTATAAAAATTAGTGCGGACAATTCGTGCTTCTTCGGGAGAGAAATAATCAGACGAGATGCTGCTGATGCCAGATGCCCATAAAGCATTATCAAAAGTCAGGCCTTCCCGATTACTGAGTACAGTAAATTCCAGAACAGACTCTGTGCCGGGTATTTTTCCAGACAGTTCCAGACAGTATTTATAGGCGTGAGTGTCTGTTTTCCAGGTGCCGTCACTCATCTCATAATAAGCTACCCAGATGTGATCATCCCCGTTCTCACCTTCTTCAAAGGTGCGGACCACCGTTGGACTTAGTGTTCCCGGGGCTTTTTCTTCTCCCGGTGTACAGGCGGAAAGAGAGAGAAGTAACAAAAAGGCAAGGCATACAGATAGGTACTTTTTCATTTTATTTTCCTCCCAATTTGTATTTTACATAATGGAAACGGGGCAGAATAGTATCTGCATATTAATTTTATACCCCGTTATGCCAACGGTGTGTAACCGTTCTGTGAAGAGTCTGTGAACTTTTTCTTGCCAAATCTGTCGATATTTGCTATACTTATCCTGTATGGAAAATAAAACAAGACTTTATGTCAGCAAGAAAAACTTGCTGACCTGGCTGATGGTGCTTTGCATGGTCGGCTCGGCAGTGGCCCGCGTTCTGATCGTCGGTAAGGAAGGTACCGACTGGTGGTGCCAAATCTTCCTGCCTGTAGCAGCCACCCTGCTCTATGCGCTATCCACGATCATCAGTGGCAAGGAACGGTTCTACAAGACCGCTATTCCTGTATGGCTGATCGCACTTTATTTCTTCTTCGTATTCTCTTCCGTGGATTTCGGATACTACGATGCGATGATCACTGTGCTATATGCCATTGTTATGATCTTTTACGCATTTTTGTATACCCAAATCACTTCCGAAAAGGCAAGCTCTGTTTGGTTTCTGCCCGTCGTATTCCTTGTGCCCATCGGTGCCCTTGCTTATCTGCACCGGCTGGATCTTCTGAACGGCAGACAGGCTGCCCTCTTTATGGGCAAAGCCTCTCTCGCACGCCTTGGCTACTATCAGGGTGCATTGGCAGATTGCCTGATGACCTTGGGTCTGCTGTTTACTTGCTTTGCAATCAAGCGCCATCCCCTTGGGGAATATCATCCCACCTGGGGTGACCGTCCTGACGGCCGCCGTATTCGCACCGAGCCCCCTATGAATCAGGTATCCCCCTACATCATGACCCACCGCAACGATGCCAACAATTTGTTCTCTGAGTCCTTCGAGATCACCAATGTGGAGCGTTACATTCGTCAAAAGCGTCGGGAAGGGCTGACAAGCTTTGGTCTTACCCACGTTCTGCTGGCCTGCTACTGCCGTGCCATCTGTAAGTATCCTAAGATCAACCGTTTTATCAGCGGCCAGAAGATCTACTCCCGTGGCAATGACCTGCAGTTCTGTATGACCATCAAAAAGGAAATGACCTCCGACTCCCCTGAGTCTGTCATCAAGGTACACCTTTCTCCCTATGACACAGCTGCAGACATCTATAACAAGATGAATAAGGCAGTGGAAGAAGTAAAGAATACGCCTTTGGATTCTGACTTCGACAAGACCGCTCACGCCCTTTTGATGATCCCCGGTATCTTCCTGAAGTTTACCGTGTGGCTCCTGCGGCTGCTGGATTACTTTGGTCTGCTTCCCGGCTTCCTTCTGGAGGTCAGCCCCTTCCACGGCTCTGTGTTCTTTACCTCTATGGGCAGTTTGGGTATCCCCCCCATCTACCACCATCTGTACAATTTCGGCAACCTTCCCATCTTTGGTTCCTTCGGTTGCAAGCGCCGGGCGCTGGAAGTTCAGGAAGACGGCAGTGTAATACAAAAGAAATACTTGGATTGCAAGTTCACATTGGATGAGCGGATCGTAGACGGCTTCTACTATGCTGCCTTCTTCAAGCATTTCAAGCGTATTCTCTACCGTCCTGAAATTCTGGATCAAGCTCCGGAAGAAGTCCTTTCCGACATTGAGTAATATGAAAAATGAAATTCTATCCATTCTGCCCGGGGATCATCCCTGGGCAGAATATCTACACATTGAAGATTGTCTGCCCTCCACCAACCGGGAACTGAGACGTCTGGCTGAAAACGGTGCTCCGGAAGGCACGACGCTGATTGCCCGGGAGCAGACCGCAGGCCGGGGGCGTATGGGCAGAAGCTTTTATTCTCAAAAAGATACCGGCCTTTACTTTTCCTGCCTCCTGCGCCCCGGCCGTGTCCCCACAGACCTGATACATTTAACCTGCGCTGTTGGCGTAGCTGTGTGCAAGGCAGTACAAAAAGCTGCTGGTGTGACTCCTCAGATCAAGTGGATCAACGATCTGGTGCTGGAAAACAAGAAACTGGGTGGAATCCTGACGGAGCTTTCCATTGACCCCAATACCGGCCTTGTTACCTATGCCATCGTTGGCATCGGCATTAACTGTCTGCAGGAAGCCTTCCCGGAAGAACTGACCGAAATCGCCACTTCCCTACGGCTTGCCGCAGGCAAAAACTGCACCCCTGCATGCCTGGCTGCCCATCTTATGGATGAACTGGAAGGTCTGTCCCACACCTTGCTCACTGAAAAGGACAAATGGATGGATGCTTACCGTGGATCGTGCATTACCATCGGCAAAGAGGTAAAGGTTTTGAACGGTGAAAACACTTATTCCGGCACTGCTGTGAATATTACCCCCGATGGAAGTCTTGTGGTTTCTTTGGCAGACGGCACAGAAAAAGTAGTATCCTCCGGAGAAGCTTCCGTACGGGGTCTATTCGGCTATGTGTAAGGTTTCAAATAATTTACAAATTGGTCAATAAATTTTGATTGCTTTTTCCCCTTCTGTTGGATATACTAAAGACAGAAACTAACCTAAGGAGGTCAATTTATGAAAACTGTTGGTACTGTGTTGAAGGTTTTGGCCGCTTTGGCCGCTGTTGCTGGCGCCATTTATGTGGTTGCCACTTATGGCGATAAGATCGTCGCCTGGGTAAAGAAGGTTTTCCGCATTCCCGAAAAGTGCTGCTGTGGCTGTGAGGATTGCGAAGACTGCCAGTGCGATTGCGAAGACTGCGAAGATTGCGAATGCGACTTCTGCGATGTTTGCGAAGAAGGCGAAGAGGATTTCGAAGCCTGATCATAAGAACATAACAAAATCCGGCATCAATTTGATGCCGGATTTTTATCCGTTTATATGCTTTTGCAAATAAGAAAGTGCACCGGGCTCATCCGTTCCCAAAATAACAGCGATCTCCATACACAAAAGGCGCTGGGCATCCCGAAGGAAATTCTCATCGCAAAGGTGGAACTTTCTTCCAGCCTCCTGCTGTGAAACTCTATGAGCCTGCAAGGCCAAGATCATAGATACCAGTGATTTGCGGTCACCTCCGGAAATCAACTCCCGGTAGTACTGCTTACGCTGATTTTCCTCTGCCACCCAAACTTCCTTCCAATTGTCCAAATCAGAAAAGAGGGCATCAAGCTCAACCTTTGTGAGAATAGGGCGCAGCTTTCCAACCGCTACCGGGTTGCCAGAAGGCACAAAGAAGCAAGCGCCTGCCTGGCTGACCGGCTCTACGACATAGTATTCCACTTTTTTGCGATCCACGGTTTTTACCTCCGTGCCTGCGATCTTGCAAACACCGTGAATGCCGTAAACCACCAACTGACCAGCAGACAGCAATCTTCGCACCTTCCTTTCCATTCTACTTATATATATTATACCACGTTTTTTTCATTTTTCACGTAGTAAAAATGCCAAAATTTTGCCTTCCCATCTGTGCAAATCTCTCATAAACGGCCGATTGTACTAGACAATCGGCCGTTATTTTACTGAAAGACACGGACACGAATGGTTTCATCCAAAGATTTCAGTTCTGCGATCACTTGCTCGTCAATCTTGCCATCCAAGTCCAGCATGGTGCAGGCATACTCGCCCTTGCTTCGATTCAGCATATCAGAGATGTTCACATTGTCCCGGGCAATAGCGGCCGTAAACTTGGTGATGGTATTGGGTACATTTTTGTGCAGCACCAGTACCCGGCAAGGCTTTGTCAGCGGCCCCATATCGCAGGCAGGGAAATTGACGGAATTGACAATATTGCCGTTTTCCAGATAATTCATCATCTGACGGATAGCCATCATAGCACAGTTGTCTTCACTTTCCTCGGTGGAAGCGCCCAAATGAGGAATAGCGATGACACCGGGCATACCGGCAGTTTTATCATTGGGGAAATCCGTAACATAGCGGCGAACTTTACCAGTCTGGAGCGCCCAGGCCATTGCTTCGTCATCCACCAGCTGGTCTCTTGCAAAGTTCAGGATAATGACGCCATCCTTCATTTTGCTGAGGGCTTCCTTATTTATCATTCCCTTGGTGCTTTCCAAAAGAGGTGTATGCAAGGAAATAATGTCACAATTTTCATAGATTTCGTCCCGGTTGTTGACCCGAATAATGTGATGATCCAAATGCCAGGCAGCATCAATGGAGATGTAGGGATCGCAGCCGTAAACTTCCATATGGAGCTTTCTTGCCGCATTTGCAAGAGGACCGCCAACAGCGCCCAGACCGATAACGCCTAATTTTTTATTGATGATCTCGTGTCCGGCAAATTTGGATTTCCCCTTCTCTACCTGTTTTGCAACATCAGGAGTATCCTTAATGCTCTGCACCCAGTTGATACCGCCAACCACATCACGGCAGCCCAAAAGCATACCGCAAAGGGCAAGCTCCACAACGCCGTTGGCATTGGCACCGGGTGTGTTAAATACCACGATACCTTCCTTTGCGCACTTATCCAGGGGAATATTATTGACACCTGCACCGGCTCTGGCAATGCCCAAAAGATTGGGGGAAAACTCCATTTCGTGCATATTTGCACTACGCACAAGCATTGCCTGGGCGCACTCTGCCACTTGGGTCAAAGAATAGTCTTTTGTCCACAAGGCAGTACCCTTTTGGGAGATGCTGTTTAAATAGTGTACCTGATACACGGGTCCTTCCTCCTTTATCGATTATCCTTGCAGAAGCGGTCCATAAAGTCTACCAGTGCCTTAACGCCTTCAATGGGCATTGCATTATAGATACTTGCACGCATACCGCCCACACTGCGGTGACCCTTCAGATTCAGGAAACCTGCCTTGGTGGCTTCTGCAATAAATTTTTTCTCCATAGCATCATCGCCGATGACAAAGGGAACATTCATTAAAGAGCGGTCTTTTGCTTCCACAGTGCCTTTGAACATTGGGTTGTTATCCAGGAAGTTATAGAGGATCGCAGCCTTTTCTTCATTGCGCTCACCAATTACCTGCAAGCCGCCCATATCTTTCAGCCACTTAAAGACCTTGCCGCAGATATAGATACCATAAGCGGGAGGGGTGTTGTACATAGATCCATTGTCCGCATGGGTCTTATAGCGAAGCATAGTAGGTGTGCCGGGGAAAACATCGTCAGTGATCAGATCCTCCCGAATAACTGCAATTACAACACCTGCAGGACCCACATTCTTCTGTGCACCGCCGTAAAGCATAGCGTACTTGCTCATATCCACCGGTTCAGACAGGAAGCAGGAAGAGACATCCGCCACCAGATCCTTGCCCTTGGTATTGGGGAGAGTCTTAAACTTGGTACCATAAATGGTGTTATTTTCACAAATATACACATAGTCTGCATCCGGGCTGATAGGCAGATCGGAGCAATCAGGAATGTAACTGAAGGTCTTATCCGCAGAGGATGCCACCACATTGGCTTTGCCGTACATAGCTGCTTCCTGGCAGGCTTTCTTCGCCCACACGCCGGTAACGATATAATCCGCAACCTTGTTCTTCATCAGATTCATAGGAACCATTGCAAATTGCTGGGAAGCACCACCCTGCATAAACAGGACCTTATAGTTATCGGGCACGCCCATCAGGTCACGAAGGTCTGCTTCAGCCGTATCAATAATTTTCTGATAGGTGTCAGAGCGGTGGCTCATCTCCATAACAGACATACCGGTTCCGCGGTAGTCCAGCATCTCATTGGCAGCCTCCTGCAAAACTGCTTCCGGCAGTACAGCAGGGCCTGCAGAAAAGTTATATACCCGTCCCATAATGATCCTCCTTCATAGCTTGTGTGTCCACGGTGGGCGCACATTTGTTGTTTCTATAGTAGCACTTCTACATTTGGAATGCAAGAACCCCTGTGCAATTTCGTAAAAAGTGTCATATTTCCTCCCATGCAAGCTGACAAAATAAGTCACATTTCCCATAGAAAAAATGCCCCGGCAGAGCCGTTTCTGTCGGGGCATTGTTTTTTGAGATAGTACGGTGTTTTTTATCCTAAAAATCGTCCTTATACAAGGCACACATTGTAGTGCCGAAGCCAAAAATCAAGCTGCAACATATAGGCCATTGTCTGGGGTTTTCGCATCAGCTGTCCATACCAGGGCCAGGAAACATCACCCTGGAAATACTTCTGCAGATTGGCCTTATCTACCACATCCCAGATCGGTGCATCCTTTGTGTCAAACAGTTCCTGCAGCCGTTCTTCCATCCTTTGGGTGTAAACGGGGTCATAGGTCTTTGGAAAAGGACATTTCTTTCTGTAAAGCACTTCTTCCGGCAGCAGACCTTCCGCCGCCTTCCGCAGAAGGCCCTTTTCCCGTCCTTCATAATCCTTGAACTCCCAAGGCACGTTATAAAGATACTGGGCAATTCTCTTATCGCAGAAAGGTGTTCGCACTTCCATTCCTGCCCACATGCTCATTCTGTCATTTCTATCGATCAGAGTCTGCATAAACCAGCGGTAATTCAGGTTCATCATTTCCTTCATACGCTTCTCTTCCGGCTTTGTTTCCGGCAAAATATCGCAATCGGCAAGAGTCTCGTTATACCGATCCATCACAAAGGCTTCCGGGTCCAATTTATGGCGGTAATAAGCACCGATAAGCTCCGCTCTTGCTGCAGTGTTCTGCGCCCACGGGAAGCCCTGTAACGCCCGAACCTGCGGATCCCGATACCAGGGATATCCGCCGAAGAGTTCATCGGCACACTCCCCGGAAATTGCCACCTTTACCGATCTGGCAATATCCTTGCAGAAGCAAAGAAGGGAGCTATCCACATCCGCCATTCCCGGCAGATCTCTGGCGCAAGTTGCATCTTCCAGCGCATTTTCCAAATCTTCCGGTGTTAAAACCGTCCAGTGCTGCTCCGTATCCAAACGGGAGTGCATCAAATCGATATAAGCATTGTCAGTGGACGGTTGGAACTTTTCAGGCACAAAGAATTTATCGTTATTGGCATAGTCCAAAGAAAAGGTAGGAAGCTTCTGTCCTACTTGAGAAGCGCAATAGGCAGTAATCATGCTGGAATCAAGCCCACCGGACAAGAACGTGCCAAAGGGCACATCGCAGACCATCTGACGGGAGATAGCGTCCTTTACAAGAAAACGCACCTTCTCCACCGTTTCAGGGAAGGAGTCGGTGAAGGGCTCAGAGCGCAGTTTAAAATAGCAGTGCTTCCGCCATTTGCCTCCCTGGAAATATCCGCAGTACCCCGGCTCCACTTCCTGCACATTACGGAAAACACCGCTCCCCGGTGTTCTTCCTGGGCCTAAAAGAAGCAGCTCCCCTACCCCGGTTTCATCCAGTTCTGCTTTCGCATCGGGATAGGATAAAATCGTCTTGATCTCAGATGCAAACAGAAAGCCATCTCGCAGGCACATATAGAAAAGGGGTTTCACGCCCATAGGATCCCGGGCAAGAAATAGCCGCTGGGTGCGGTTTTCCCATATCCCAAAGGCAAAAATCCCATTGAAGCGTTTCAGGCAGGATTCGCCCCACTGGGCGTAGCCGTGAAGCACCACTTCTGTATCGCTTTCCGTTTCGAACCGATGTCCCAAAATAGAAAGCTCCTGCCTAAGTTCCTTGGCATTGTATATTTCACCGTTATAGGTAATGGTGTACCACTGACCGTTGTGGAAAAGCTGCATAGGCTGTTTGCCCTCCGCAACATCCACAACGGCAAGACGGCTGTGGAGCAAGGTACATTGTCCTTCTGAAAACCAGCCGGTTCCATCCGGACCTCTTTTTTTCATTGTAGATAGCATCTCCAGGCGCAGATCTACGGAATTGGGCAACGCTATCATACCTGCAATGGCACACATGGTTCATCCCGTCCTTTCTACGCCATCGTATGCACATCCGTCTGTTCGGTGCGACTATTTTGTCACCGAAAAAAGGCACGGGCATATCATACTGTGAAAGGAGGAATGCCCTCTGGCAGCCACAGGTAGTATTCAGGTAAATGCTTACACAAGCTATGCACAAATCCCTCTGGAAGGTACTGCTATTACTGTAACGGACAGCAACGGACGGGCAATTGCTATGCGGCTTACAAACAGAAGCGGTCGGCTGGATGTGCCGATCACCATTTCTGTTCCGGACCGTTCTGCGGGTTTGCAGCCGGACACCGGCGTTATTCCCTTTGCCCGGGTGAATATAAGAGCCAAATTAACCGGGTATGAGGAGATCGAAGTGGAAGATGTACAGGTATTTCCTGACACCGTCACCAGTCAAAATTTAGAGATGATCCCCTTGGCTGAATTGCCGGCCAAATGGAATAAAGCAGAGATTTTCCGGGTTCCTGCCCAGAATTTGTAAGGAGGGATACTGTGCCACCGGTTGTACCTTATGTGCCCCAGCAGATCACTGTGCATTTGGGTTCGCCCACATCCAATGCAGCCAATGTAACAGTCCCCTTTTCTGACTATGTAAAAAATGTAGCCTCCAGCGAGATCTATCCCACCTGGGATGAAAGCGCTCTACGGGCGAATATCTACGCTATTGTATCCTTTGCCCTGAACAGGATATATACGGAGTTCTACCGAAGCCGGGGCTATGACTTCGATATCACCAACAGCACTGCCATAGACCAGTATTTTGTAAATGGACGAAATTACTTCGATAACATTTCCCGGATCGTAGATGAACTATTTAATGATTATTTGCGTCGCCCGGGATTTGTGGAGCCTCTTGCAGCGAAATTCTGTAACGGCACCACAGTAACCTGCGAAGGTCTAAGTCAATGGGGCAGCCAGAATTTAGCAGAGCAAGGATACAATTCCACCCAAATACTTCGCAGTTACTATGGAAATGTGGAAATCGTTCCCAACGCCCCCATTCGGGGTTTGACATCTTCCTATCCCGGAACACCCCTTAGAAGAGGTTCTTCCGGACCATCTGTGGTTACTTTGCAGGTTGCGCTGAACCGTATTGCTCAGAATTACCCTGCCATTCCAAAGATCGCAAATGTAGACGGCATTTACGGCAGCCGGACAGAGTCCAGTGTGCGGGCCTTTCAGCAAATATTTAACCTGACCCCGGATGGAATTGTGGGACCTGCCACTTGGTACGCTGTGGTACGGCTATATACTGCCGTCACACGACTTTCTGAGCTTCGCAGCCAGGGACAGCAGTTTTATTCCATCAACTGGTCTCCCCCCAACGCTTTACAGGTAGGAAGTACCGGAGACAAAGTACGGCTTCTGCAATATATGCTTTCCATTTTGGCTTCGTATATCTCCTATATCCCCTCTGTTACGGTAGACGGCACATACGGTCCTGCCACCCGTTCCGCCGTTTTAGCAACCCAAAGGCTTTTTGGCTTGCCGGAAACCGGTGTGGTGGATGCCAGAACCTGGGATGAGATCTATGACCAATATTCCGGTATTGAGAGCAGGACTTTGCGCTCCGGAGAGACCTTCCCGGGACAAAATCAGCTAGCTGTGCCTGCCGGCAACTTCTCCCGTTCAAGAACCGCTACGCCATACAGTCGCAGCACTACAATGCGTCAGTTCCCCGGTACAGATCTTTCTATGGGCGCTCAGGATCCCATTAAGCAGGAGGTGGTACGGTGAGACCGGATGAATCCTTTGTGTCACAGCCTATAAGAAGTTTACAGACTATGCTCCGGGTTCTTGCGGAAGCAGATCGAAGTTTGCCCACCGTTGTACCGGATGGTATATATGGAGCTGATACAATGCAGGCTGTCAGCGCCTTTCAGCGAAAAATGGGGTTGCCTGTTACCGGGGTAACAGATGAGCAAACCTGGCTTGCCATTGTGGAGGCCTATGAGCCTGCGCTGGTCATTGTAGGGCCTGCTGAACCGATTGAGATCATTATGGATCCGGGGCAGGTATTCATACTGGGAGAAGAAAGTCCCTACATTCTCTTGGCTCAAAGTATGCTCATTTTCCTTTCCGGTGATTTTGACGGCATACCGACCCCGAATCACACCGGCATTCTTGACAGAGAAACCGCCCATTCTCTTTCCGGTTTTCAAGTACTGAACGGCCTGCCGGAGACAGGGCAGCTGGATAAGATCACTTGGAAAAACCTCTCAAAACAATTCACTCTACACGCCCATCACAAAACAGCACCTCACATAGACCGGGGATAATTATGAACGATTTGGAAATTCTTTCAAATTAGAAGGAATTTTCTAAAAAAGCAGGCAAAATGCTCTTGATTCCACGCAAAGAAAGGAATATAATGAATCTATTACACGAAGGTATAAGCCTTTTGGAGGATTGCTACACAATGCGCGTTCAAAACTGGAAAAAACAGGTATTTACAATTCCCAATATTTTAAGCCTGTTTCGCTTAATTTTAATCCCCGTATATATTCATATCTATTTGAATGCACAAAGCCTTGCGGACTATCATCTGGCCGCTGCCATTCTGGCTGTGTCCTGCCTGACGGATGCTGTGGATGGACAGATCGCCCGGCGATTTAACATGATCACCGCTGTGGGTAAAGTGCTTGACCCCCTGGCCGATAAGATCACCCAGTTCACCCTGATCGTCTGCCTGGCTATGCGTCATCCTGTTCTTTGGAGCATTATTGGTTTGTTTGTTGCCAAGGAGCTGTTCCAGTTCGTTGCCGGTTATATCATCGTACGGCACGGACGGATCTTAAAGGGCGCTCAAATCTCCGGCAAGATCTGTACCACAATTCTGTTTATCAGCTTGACCCTTTTGGTGCTTCTGCCGGACATTCACCCTAACTGGGTGCTGGGCATCACCATTGTCGATGGTCTTTTCCTGCTGATCGCTTTCATCGACTATATCTTCGTCTATGTCCGCAAGTCTGAGGAGCTAACAGAAGAACTTCATTTGGAAAGCAAAGAAGAATAACATAAAAACCGAGTTTAGCGTTTGCGCACGCCAAACTCGGTTTTCTTTATCCCATCAAGCTTTCCAGGGCGCTTACCGGCACACCGGCATCTGTAAGTTTCCGGGAAATACTACTCCAATCAAGGCTTTCCAGCCACTTTTCTACTTTCTGCGTTTCCTCAACAGGTATGATCGATTCGGGAATATTTGCTTTGAAATCTTTTATCCTTTCAGCGGAGAATATTACACCGAAAAGCGTTTTCTTTTCCACAACAAATCCAAAAGACAGCACCTGTGCCCCGTTTTCTGTTTTCTGACTTAATTCCAGACCCATTTGGGCATTCGGCATACCTGAAGATTCCGACAAAATGCCATCCAGCGGGAAAAACAAAGAACCGGAAAAGCCGTTTTCTTTCAGGCAGAAGTCTTTCGTCTGGTAGGTCAGCACTGTCTTTCCGTCTGCAGTCAAACGATACAGACCTGTATCCTTTCCACCAGATGTTGTTCCACTTCCGGTCAGTACAATATCGTGGCAGGTCAAGCGACTGGCAAATTCTCCATCGTCTGTTGCTTTTGCATAATACAGCAGAGATTTTCCGTTCCCATCCACAACTTCAAATCCAATGGGCTTGTTGTATTTGTCAAGGTATAGGATCAGTTGGAACGCCAAATCTGCCTTTGCAGCCAAATCTTTCAGTTGACTTACCACCTGGGCATGAACATCATCCTGCGCCAGATCATTGAGAACATCCCGAACTGCTTTATCCTCTTTAAGTCTTTCAGCCATTTCCAAAACAGCTTGGCGTACATCCTCCGGCCTGATTGTTGCCGTCAGCTGCAGCACATCCTGGCAAACCCCGTCTATCTTCAAAGAAGTATCTTTCTTTGTCACCCTATGGATACTGTCAAACAATATGGTTCCATAAGGACGCATAAGCTCTGCCATTTCTTTGCCTGTTTTCAGGCTATTTTCCATATACCCCAGATCTTTTTGAGAAATTTCCAAATAGCGTTCATTCAGTTCCGGAAAACCGATCCAGACAGTTTCTTCATTTTGAATGACATCCAGGCTCACAATGGATGCTTCCTCGAAAAGCAAAGACAGTTGGGCTTTTCCCACGCCATCTTTCTCGCCTGCCATAAGTTGCAAATTAAGCTCCGTGAGCCAGGTACTGTCCCCTTCCCCCATAGCAGAAAGAAATTTCTGAATATCCTCATCCAAGTATAATCCCATTTCGTACCGATGAGGTATTTCCAAGGAAAGGATATTTTCCGTTTCACCGATACCCGCTTCCTGCGCTACCGAGAAAAGTGCCTTTTTCATAAGCATTTCAGGGGATAAGACCAATCGTTCTGCCCAAGCAGCAATATCCGCAAAGAAGATAGCAATCAGCACACCTGCCGCAAATAAGACCGATGCAATACCAAGAAGCCAATATTTTGCATGGCTCTTCTTTTTCTTCTCTTTTGGCCGGCTAGGCTCCTCCGGTACAACCGGCTGCCCACAATCCAAACAGAACCTGGAATCTTCGGGTAATTCTTTTCCGCATTTTTCACAAAACATAGCTATTACCGGCATGCATAAGATGCCTGACTCCTTTCTTTGGAAGACTGTTTGCCTTCTGATTATACCATTTTAACCTGTTCTTTGCAATTAAAAACAGCTGGCTGTAAAAAACTCCCTCTTAATGAGAGGGAGTTTTTTGATAGATCGCAAGATAATTACCTACTTTATGGTATAATGTATACCCATTGGATGTGAGAAGGTCTACAAGGCCTTGGTATCCACCCCAGCGGCTATAATCCGTTGTGCTTGTGGCATGGAGGGCAACATATTCTGTTTCCAGCAAATGCTCCTTAGAGCAATACTTTACATCATACAGAATTTCCCGATCGCTTAAGTGGACCGTATAGAAGGTAGTTGCCGCAACGCTTACATCATCAGGAACGGTGTCCAGCGCCTGGGCGATACCGCTGTAATAGGATTCATAATCCTTGTAGAGCTTCTCCATTTCCTTCCCTTCAGGATATACCACCTGGAAGAAGGAAGTTGCCGCTAAAATAACACCTGCAGCCAGCGCGCCGACTCTCACCCACGGCAACTTCCAGCGACTTACATTCACCGCCGTGAGGTAGAATAAGAAGGCGGTAGAGCCGAAGGTATACTGGAAGAAAATATCGTGCTGATAGGTATAGTCAGACATCAGGTTTACAAGGATATACGGAATAAGGAGAATATACCGCTCAAACCTTCTTGTGAGAAACGGCAAGCCTAAAAGCGGCAGCATAGTACGGGAAATGAATTCCAGTTTTTCTTTGTCCACGCACTCGTAGAGCGCCTTCAGGGGGTTCAGGAGCACCGCCTTTATCACCGTCATCAGAGAATTGCCACCGTCAAACATAAAATTGTCATACCGGTAAGACATTACACCGTCGCCATAAGCCGTCAGGTAGGCCGTAGCGCCCCAGAACCAGGCAAGTGCGCCGCCAATCAAAGAAAGGCTCGTGATCAGTTCTTTCAGGAAATTCTCCTGCCGGTCCAGCAAGGTCTTTACAAGCCAGTAAAGACCGGCAACAGCCACATAGACGGGGGCATCTTCCTTTACGCAAAGAGTCAAAAGGGCGGAAACTGCTGTGATCGGCACACTTCCCTTTTCCAGGCCGTACATAAGCCACAGAATAAGGGGCGCCAGGAAGCAGTTTTCGTGGATGTCATAGCTTGCGCCACCGGAAAAAGCCGGGTAGAAAAGCAACAGCGCGCACAAAAGCAGCTTGGAAAGACCGTGCATATTTTTCAGCGTGCCGAGCTTCCACAATGGGATCACGCTGCTTGCCAGCACTGCCGCCTGCAGTACCTGCAAGGTTTCCGGGCGAGGTACGATGGCATAAAAGGGCAAAAGCAAATAATAGATAGGCGACACATGGACCTGGAAGTGAGAAAGAAGTCCGTCCCGTTCCAGGGTGGTCATAGGCAGACCGGTTGTCTTCATATTGTGGAACATTTGGGAGAAAATGCCAAAGTCATAGGACGGTGTCCAGAAGCATTTCACCCGGTAGATTGTCCACTTACTGACGAATACCAAAAATGCGATCGCCAGCAGTCCGGTTAACACAGGAAATACAAAATTTGTCTTTCTCTTTTTATAAGGTGCATCCGGCATAGTATCCCGGCCCTTTAGCCCATAAACGATCAGCACTCCAAGCACGATCACGCAAAGAACAAAATAGGCTGTGTGATAGGAAGAGAACAAACTAATGGACGCCAAAATAGCAAATATGCCACAAAGCCCCCATCGTTCCCACTTTTCCGTATCTTTTCGGGTAGATACATACTGTGCAGCAGCAAAAACTGCCAAAGCTGTCACCACAAGCACCGGTACGGATGCACCTGCCAAAGCAGAAAGGCCCTTCAGGCTACGGTCTGCTGCAGGTAAGAACAAATAGGAAACTGTTACGCCAGTCAACCAGGAAAGGAAAAGCCGCCGAAACAGCGCCCCTACTTCTAAATTCTGTTTCCACTTTTTCATTCTCTCACCCCTTTTTGTTATTATAGCATTTAGAATGAAAATTCGCAATATAGAGCATGCTCGCAATCAAGAAAACCCGATTGCATTTGCAATCGGGTTTTGGAGCTACTGGCCGGACTTGAACCGGCGGCCTGCTGATTACGAATCAGCTGCTCTACCGACTGAGCCACAGTAGCAGTTACCGGATTATTATATCTGTTTCTAGCTCCGTTGTCAACTTCTTTTCCTGGGGATAATCGTTGAAATTTCCTAGAAAATTACGATTTAGTACTTGACAAACAAAAGAAAATAGAGTAATATACACAGGCTGACTGCAGAAGCGGTCACTATGGAGAAGTCGCGTAGCTGGCCGAGCGCGCACGATTGGAAATCGTGTATACCCCAAAAGGGTATCGAGGGTTCAAATCCCTCCTTCTCCGCCAATAAAAAAGGCCACCCAAAAGGGTGGTCTTTTTTATTGGCATAGGCATTTAGAAGGAGGGATTTGAATAATCATATGCAACGCGGACAAGCGTTGCCGGCGACGGCTTGACGGAGCCGAACCCTTATTTTGCCAGTGGCAAAATGCAAACAGATCCCGATTCTCCGCATATCAAATCTGCCACCCAAAAGGGTGGTCTTTTTATTTTTCTGCGATGAAGGTTTCCAAGTTGATCTTATGATTATATTTAATTGATGCAACTTTGTCCTTTTCCAGGATCGTCGTATTCAGGTCGATGCCATTTAGCGCAGCGATCGCAACGATATAATGGATCATATCTGCAAGCTCAATGCCAAGCTGTTCCTGCAGATCGGTTTCATCTGTGGCCTTCCGTCCCGCCTTTTTATTCAGGACCTCTGCCACTTCCCCGATCTCTTCCACCAGCTTCATAAACATACCCTGTTCATTGGCCCAGCCGCAATAGCGGTCTGCCAAATAGGCTTGCAAATCATTGATCGTGATATCCATATTGGTTCTCCTTTTACCGTAAGGATAAGTATATAAAAGAAAAACCTCTGTCAATTGACAGAGGTTTTTTGGAGCGGGTGACGAGGCTCGAACTCGCTACCTCCACCTTGGCAAGGTGGCGCTCTACCGGATGAGCTACACCCGCGGAACAAAAGAGATTATAACAGATTTTCCCGATAAGTCAATAGCAAATTGAGAAAAAGTATAAAATCTTTTGTAAGTTTTTATTTCGTTGCAAATCCTTTGTCCATTTCCGGCTGGAAAAGATCCGCTACCTTGCCATCTAAATAGAATTTATGGACCGCATTTATAACATCCGTGCGCACATCTCCCCAAGCGGAGTTGCTTAAAAGAATTATATCAAAATCCTCTTCCGGCAGCAGCCGATGGATCGTACGGAAGCCAATGTGACCGCCATTATTCTGATAGGTCAGCCGTCCATCCCACTGAAATACGATGCAGCCAAAGCCAAACTGCCCCACTTCAGAGCGGGTATAGAGCAGATCCCAGGTTTCCGGTTGCAGAAGTCGCTTTTCACGAACAGAGCGATAGAAATTTTGCAAATCATATACTGTTCCAACTATATAGCCTGCGCCAAAGAAAGAGAGCGCATTCAAATATCTGCCAGGAACGATCACACCGTTCTCTTTTTCGTATCCGGTCACTAACCCTTCAACAGGAGCATTCCCCAACTCACAGCAGGCGGTTTCCATCCCAAAGGGCTTGAATACCTCTTCCTGCAGGAATGCATGCAGAGGTTTGCCAGACAATTTTTCTATAATAAGAGAAGCAATCACGAAACCGGTATTGCGGTACATCTCTCCTGTTCCGGGGGCAAAGTCCAAAGGCTGTTTGGCAAGTTCTGCTATGGCAGCTGCAAAATCCGGTTTGCCCGGCACTTCACTAAACTGCGGCGTGGTCAGCTCAGGCAGACCGCTGGTATGCTGCAAAAGCATTCTCAGGGTAATACGGCTATCCAAATCCTTGGCATAGGGAAGATACTGGGAAGGATGGGCATCCAGATCTACCAGCCCTTGCTCCCACAGAAGCATAACGGCAATCCCGGTAAATTGTTTGGAAATGGAATAGAATCGAAACTTACTCTCCATTTGAAGGGGAATCTTCTGCTCCCTGTTGGCATATCCAGTACTACTTTCAAAAATCGTCTTCCCCTTGTGAGAAATCAACAGGTTGCCGGAAAACTCGGTCTTTTCTGCATAGTCTGCCAGCCACGCTCCGAGCTTTTCACTTCTATCCATATTATCCTCCAAAAGCAGAGTAGTCCCAGACATAGTTTTTCATTTGTTCCTTTGTTTGCATAGCGAATGCCCCCTGACGGGCGCATTGCAGAAAATCAACAAAGCGGTAGGTCTCCCCTTCTTTGACAGCATTCCAGTAATGAGGTTTACCATCTTTGGCGCCCACAACAACAGAACACTCCAAGCCAACTTTGTTGCACATAGCTGCATAAACAGTAGCATAGGCCTTGCTGTCGCCAATATTGTAGTGTAGCAGACTATACGCCGGGGTAATGGATGTATAAAGTCCATCCGGATCGTAATGCAGAACCAGATAGCGGTACAATTGGGCGCACTTTTCTTCTGTTCCGGCGCTCTGCGTTACAGAAAGCATTGCGGAATCAAAAGATGCTGCCACTGTCTGCTGCATGGCCCGCAGGTCATCACGGTTGTTTTCGTAGGCGAACAGGACTTCGATCACACGGTGATCCCCATTTTGCGGATAGTTTGTCACTGTTACCTGCGGCATTTCCATACACACATCCGGGTTGGCATCCACATAGTTTTTGATCAGCTGGGCAAAATCCATTTGGCTGTAGTTTTCCACATAGAAGGTTGCAGACGGTCTGCATTTTTCCAGCGCATCATAAACAAGTGCTGTACCTTCCTGCATTTCTGTTACCCGGTACATATAGCGGATATCCGAAAAACTGCGGTTATAACGCACTTGAACCGCTACTGCCAGAACGCCGCCTTTTGTTCCCACCTCGTAGGTGATCTTTTCTACAGCATAGCTACCCATAGGATTATCAGTACGAACTTGCTTTACGGCATTTTCCATATAGCTGTGGACTGTAACCGCATTTTCTGTAGGATAGTAGATCGTTGCGCCGGCAGTGCCATTTTCTACGATATTGCACAGTGCCTGGTAAAGGGTTTCATAGCTGGACACCTCAATTCGTTCACCGTTTCCGGAAGTGTCCTGTATTTTATGGGGGCTCACATGGGCATAGCTGCCCTTCATCCACATATCACATCCGCAAAGTCCTATACAAAGACACAAACACAGAATCAAAATGGCAGTTTTCCTCATAAGCTCCCCTCCTTTTTACAAAGAATATTTGGAATATCGGGCAAAGCCGTCACCCAAAACCTGGTGTGCATCCTGAACGATGATAAAAGCATCCGGGTCGATCTCCACCACGAGCCGTTTTAGATCTGTCACCTGCTGACGCTTTACAGCGGTAAGAACGACCTTCTTTTCCTTTCCTGTGTAGGAGCCTTCTCCGTGAAGATAGGTAGCGCCACGGTCCAGCTTTTCTGCAACGACCCGGGCAATTTCTTCGTGGTAGGGGCTGATGATCAGGGCGACCTTGGAATAGTCAAAGCTATATACCACTGCATCAATGATCTTACCGCAAACGAAGATGGCAATACCACTGTACAAAGCGTTCTGAATATCCATATACACAACACCTGTCAGCACAGCTACCATACCGTCAAAGCACATATTGATAACACCAATAGGCACATTCTGCCAGCGCATCTTCAGCAGTCTTACAATAATATCAGAACCACCGGTAGAGCCGCCTGTAGAAAACACGATGCCAAGACCCAAACCGCAAACTACGCCACCATACAGGGCGCTGACCAGCGGATCTAAGGCAGGCTTAGGGATCAACTGGAACAAATCGATAAAACCGGAGTTTGCTGCCATACCAAAAAGGGACAGGAAGAAAAACTCCTTACCGATCTTCAGACCGCCGATCGCAAATAAGGGCAGGTTGATCAAAGCGGTCAAAAGACCCACCGTGCCGAAACCGGTCAACTTCACAATGATCATAGAAAGGCCGGAAATGCCACCGGCATTCAGACCGTGGTACTCCAAAAACAGGTCAAAGCCCAATGAAAACATCGCGCCGCCAACGATCACCCGAATAATCTTCCATATAAGGTCAAAGTGTTTTTTCATAAAATTCAAACCTCAAATGCAATCTGTTTTTCAGAAGAGTCCTCTTCCTTCAAAAGGGCGCCTGCTGTGGGGATATTGCGGCTGCGGTAACGGCTGGCATTGACTATGCCGCTGTCTTCCAAACGCATAGCACCGGTAAGCACCGCTTTCTTCTTTAGAGACATAGCGGTCACACCGATCGTATTTCTCGTTGTCTTGGGAAGAAGCTGGGCAGTAGAAATGATTGCAACACGGCTGTCAGAAGCATAAAGGGCTACCTGGCAGTCTGCATCCATCGCCATTGCTGCGACCAAAGGACTCTTATCAGAATAAGCGCCGGTGAGTTTGCGGCGGTTGGTCTTGGTTTCATAAGCAGACAGAGGTACTTTGGCGATCTTGCCGTTTTCAAAGAAGAACAGCACGAAGCCCTTATAATCGCCGGGCAAAATCACCTGGCGGACAGTTTCGCCCTGTTCCATTCCCAACTTCTGGGGCAAATAGTCACCCAAAAGGGAAGCTTTACCGTCTTCAAAATCAGAAAGGCGGGACTTGTAGCATTGGCACTGATCGGTAAAGACCAAGATCTCAGAACGATTGGAGCATTCTACGCTGAAGGCCAGCTTATCCCCTTCTTTGAACTTCTGCTCGCCGGACATACGCAGGCTGGCAGGGGTGATCTTCTTCAAATAGCCTTCCCTGGAAACAAACAAAGTAACCGGGTAATCGGGAATATCCTCTTCTTCCTCATCCAGGTCAGCAAGGATGCTCTCATAAATGATCTCCGTTTTCCGGGGCTGACCGAACTTTTCAGCAACCTGCTTCAGCTCACCGATGATCACCTTATCCAGCTTTCTGCGGTTATTCAGAGTTTCCTGCAGTTCCGCAATTTCCCGTTCCAGCTCATCGATGGCCTTGGTCTGCCGGAGAATGTACTCTTTGTTGATGTTGCGCAGCTTGATTTCCGCCACATAGTTGGCCTGGATCTGGTCAATGCCGAAGCCGATCATCAAGTTAGGCACGACTTCGCTTTCCAACTCCGTCTGACGGATGATGGAAATGGCCTTGTCGATATCCAGCAAGATCCGCTCCAAGCCCTTCAGCAGGTGGAGCCGTTCTTCCTTCTTCTTGATTTGGAAGAAAATTCTTCTTCTCACGCATTCTACACGCCAGGCGGTCCACTCCTCCAGGATCTCGCCAACACCCATCACGCGAGGCATACCTGCGATCAGGATATTGAAGTTACAGGGGAAGCTATCCTGCAAGGTGGTCATACGGAAGAGCTTTTGCATCAGCTTTTCCGGGTCAATGCCACGCTTCAGGTCGATAGTCAATTTCAAACCACCCAGGTCTGTTTCATCACGCATATCCAGAATTTCCCGGATCTTGCCTGCTTTGATCAGTTCTGCCACCTTATCCATAATGGCTTCACTGGTGGTAGAATAGGGAATTTCGTAGATTTCGATCAGGTTGTTTTCCTTCACATAGCGCCACTTGGCACGAAGCTTGAAGCTGCCACGGCCTGTGGAATAGATCTCCCGGGTCACATTCTCTTCGAAAATCAGTTCACCACCGGTGGAGAAGTCCGGACCGGGCAAGGTGGAAAGAATGTCATGATTGGGATTTTGCATCAGAGCAATGGCGGTTTCACAAACTTCTGCCAGGTTAAAGGAGCAGATGTTACTTGCCATACCGACAGCAATGCCCTGGTTCGCATTCACCAGAATGTTGGGGAATGTAGTGGGCAGCAAGGTAGGCTCCTTGGTGGAAGCGTCATAGTTATCCACCATATCCACGGTGTCAGAGTCAATATCCTTAAACAGCTCAGCGCAGATCTTATCCAGCTTGGCTTCTGTGTAACGGGAAGCGGCGTAAGCCATATCCCGGGAATAGACCTTACCGAAGTTACCCTTGGAGTCAACCAGAGGGTGCAAAAGGGTCTCGTTGCCCCGGGCAAGACGGACCATAGTTTCATAGATGGCCGCATCACCGTGGGGATTTAAACGCATGGTCTGACCCACGATATTGGCAGACTTGGTGCGGCTGCCGGAAAGCAGGCCCATCTTGTACATGGTGTACAGCAGCTTTCTGTGGGAGGGCTTGAAGCCGTCGATTTCCGGGATAGCTCTGGATACAATGACGCTCATTGCATAGGGCATATAGTTGACTTCCAAAGTTTCGGAAATGGCCTGCTCGGTGGTAGAGCCAACAAGGCCTACCACACCGTCGGTATTTATTTTCTTTTTATTCTGTTCCGGTTCTTTTTTCTTCCGTGCCATAAATACCTCTCATCAGGAAATATCGGCCAGTTCCAAATACTTGGCGCCGTTTTCCGCAATAAAATTCTTTCTTTCCGCCAGATTATCGCCCAAAAGCACATCAAAATAGTGGCTGGTGCGTTCTGCGTCTTCGGGAACTACTTTGATAAGCCGACGGGTCTCCGGATTCATGGTGGTCATCCACATCATTTCCGGGTCGTTTTCACCAAGACCCTTGGAGCGCTGCAGGGTATACTTCTGCCCCTCCAGCTCTTTCAGAATATTGGCTTTTTCCAGTTCGTTATAGGCAAACCAGGTCTTATCCTTGCAGGTGATCTCAAACAGAGGAGATTCTGCGATATACACAAAGCCGTCACGGATCAATGTGGGGCAAAGGCGGTAAAGCATGGTCAAAATCAGGGTGCGGATCTGGAAGCCGTCCACATCCGCGTCGGTACAGATGATGACCTTGTTCCAGCGCAGATTATCAATATCAAAGCTGGAAAGCTCCTTTGCCTTCTTGCCCTGGATCTCCACGCCACAGCCCAGCACCTTCATCAGGTCAGTGATAATAGGAGAAGCAAAAATACGGTTATAATCCGCCTTCAGGCAGTTGAGGATCTTACCACGGACAGGCATAATGCCCTGGAATTCTGCGTCACGGGAAAGCTTGACACTGCCCAATGCAGAGTCACCCTCCACGATATACAGCTCCCGCTTTTCCGTATCCCGGCTGCGGCAATCCACGAACTTCTGCACACGGTTGGCAATATCCACCTTCACGCTAAGGTTCTTCTTTACATTGCTCTTGGTGCGCTCAGCGCTCTCTCTTGCCCGCTTGTTGATCAAAATCTGCTCACAGCTGCGGTCCGCTTCCTGCTTATTTTCCAGGAACCAAACCATCAGCTTATCCTTGAAGAAGGCGGTCATGGCTTCCTGGGTGAACTTGGAGTTAACAGACTTCTTGGTCTGGTTCTCAAAACAGCCGATGGTAGAAAAACAGTTGGTGATCAGCACCAGGCTATCCTGAATGTCCTGATAGATGATTTTGGACTCGTTCTTGTTGTACTTATTGTTTTCCTTCAGGAACTTATCAAAGGCAGCGGTAAAAGCCTGCCGTACCGCTCTGTCGGGGCTGCCGCCGTGTTCCAGCCAGGAGGAGTTATGATAGTACTCCGTATGGCTGACCTGCTTGCTGAAGCAGAAAGAAGCGGTGATCTTCAGCTTCATTTCCGGGCGGTTTTCTGCATCTCTGCCCCGGCGCTCCGCTTCCCAATATACAGGAACAGTAAAGGCATTATCCCCTACCAGCTCTTCCACATACTGGCGAATGCCGTCGGCATAGCAAAATTCTTCCGTTTCAAACTTGCTGCCCACCTGATTGCGCAGGCGGAAGGTAATGCCCTTGTTTACAACGGCCTGCCGCCGCAGCACATCCCGATAGTAGTCGATAGGAATGTTAATATCCGTAAAGACCTGCCGGTCGGGGCGCCAACGGAACAAAGAGCCTGTCTTTTTCCGGTCGGTGGGTTCTTTCTTCAGACCGCCCTTGTTTCTGCCCTTTTCAAAGTGCAGATCATACCGGAAGCCATCTCTGCGGATGGTGGCGTCAAAATATTCCGATGCGTACTGGGTAGCACAAGAACCCAGGCCGTTGAGACCCAGGGAGTACTCATAGTTTTCACCGTTTTCGCCATACTTACCGCCGGCATACATTTCACAGAATACCAGCTCCCAGTTATAGCGCTTTTCTTTTTCGTTATAGTCTACGGGACAACCACGGCCAAAGTCTTCCACTTCCACGCTCAAATCTTCGTACCGGGTGACGATGATGGTATCACCGTGACCTTCCCGGGCCTCGTCGATGGCGTTGGAGAGGATCTCAAAGACCGCATGCTTACAGCCTTCCAGGTCGTCAGAGCCGAAAATGACCGCAGGGCGTTTGCGGACACGCTCCTCATCCTTCAGCATGGAAATACTGCTGTTGCCGTATTGTTCCTGTCGTTTTGCTGCCATAATTTCTACCTGCCAAATTTCATAATATAACAAGTTTATTATACGCATTTTGTGGCGTAAAGTCAATAATTACCACAATATATAGAAAAACAAGTGCAGGAAATCTCCCGCACTTGTGCATATACTTATTTATCGCAACAATTTTATGCAAGCTTCGTAGGTGTCTGGGAAGAGGTAATCTTTCAGCCCCTCTGCGGTTACCCATTTAAACCTTTCGATTTCTCCCTCTCTCACCTTAGGTGTGCCTGCAACTTCTCCTAAGTAGAAGGCCACCTCTTTTCGGGCATAGGGAGAAATGGGATATTCGATAGATGCTTTCCTGCCAGTATCCAATGTGGCTGTTAAGCCTGTTTCTTCCATCAGTTCACGAAGGGCGGTTTCCTCGTCGGTCTCGCCCCGTTCTATATGACCTTTGGGTATGCTCCAGCACTTAGAAAAAGCTTCATAGACCAGCAGAAATTCCTGTTTTCCGTTTTCTATCCGGTAAGGGAGAACACCGCAGGACTTTTCAAAGCAGGAAAGAATACGGGTATCAAAGTACTGCTCCTGGAAATGGACAAGCTCTGCGATTTGCCCCTGGTGAAACACCGTACCTGCAGGGGCGACCACAAACTTATCTTCACAGTCATTTTTTCTGATAATTGCGCCGACTACAATGCCCTCAAACTCCTTGACCGGCTCGCTGATACCGATAATATAGGCATCCTGCTCTTCTTCGTCATCAGCTATAAGCCCCGGTATGTAGCCATAGTTTATGGGGTACACCATACCCTTATGGATATGTCCTATGGGCCTGTCCACCACAACATAGGCAGGTTTTCCCATATACGCTTCAATGCGTTGTTTTCTTTCTTCTGCGTTCATTTTTCACTCCCAAAACATACGGAAAGCCGTAGGAAGTGCGGCTTCCTCCACAACCTGCTGACGGCTCATCCAGGTAAAGGGGCCGGCCATTTCATTTAAGGAAATATAGTAAGCCCGCATATCCCACTGCACATGGGTAAAAATATGGCTTCTTTCCACATACTTGTGGATATCCTTCACAGAAAGTTCCTTAGAAATCAAATAGGAAATTGCCTGCTCCGTATCCAATGTACCCTCTACATTGGGAAACTGCCAAAGGCCGGCAAGAAGCCCCTTGGAGGGTCGTTTTTCAAGAGCAAACCGATCCTCGCAATCCAGAATAAAAACCGTTTTTTCCTGGATAGGCCTTGCTTTTTTCTCCACCTTTACGGGCAAAGTGTGGGCAATTCCCAATTTGTATCCTTCACAGAAATCCTTGCAAGGGCAAGCATCGCAATCCGGCTTTTGATTGGGACCGCAAATCGTTGCGCCCAGCTCCATAAGGGCTTGCGTAAAGTCCCCTGCCCTTTCCGGATAGATCTTCTTTAAGAGGGTTTCTCCATTCTTTCGGACAGCAGGTACATTGGGCGGTGTGCTGTCTGCCAGCAGCCGGGAAAGCACACGGATCACATTTCCGTCCACAGCCGGGGTTTTCTGATCGTAGGCAATGGAGCAGATCGCACCTGCCGTATAGGGACCGATGCCCGGCAGAGCGATCACTTCTTCATAGGTTTTGGGAAACACACCGCCGTAGGTATTTACGATCACCTGAGCGGCTTTTTTCATATTCTTCACCCGGTTATAATAGCCCAGGCCTTCCCACAGCTTGTGGAGCAAATCATCCGGAGCATTCGCCAGGTCTTCTATGGTAGGCAGTTTCTCAAGAAAACGGGCATAGTAGCCCTTCACCGCCTCCACACGGGTCTGCTGGAGCATGATCTCCGACACCCAGATGTGATAGGGGTCTTTGTCTTTCCGCCAGGGAAGCTCCCGCTTATTTGCTTCGTACCAGGGAAGTAACACCTGGGGTAATTGCTGTAACATTTTTTCCATTCTCAATAACCATCAAAGGCCCGCAATACGCTGACCCAAACTTTTGCGCCTTCCGTTCTAATATGTACATACTGATCTGAGCAATATTTTTCCGCCAATCCGCCGGTACTATCCTTCATATAAGAAGCTACATCAATGTAGGTATAGCCATTCTCCCGGGCAAAGGCTTGCAGCGCCTGGTTGAATTCATCTGCCCGTTTGTTATTCAGCCCGCCAACCTCACCGCCGGTATAAATGGGTGTCATAGACTGGATATATATTTTGATATCCGGGCTCTTTTCCAGAATTCTGCCCAGCATCGTGCGCCAATTGTCAATGGTCTTGCTTACGCCGTAGATGGCGATATCATTCATGCCAAGCATAATAAACAGTTTCTTCGCCCCTGTGACTGCTACTGCGCTTTCCAGGTCCATCTTCTTGCCCTGGTAGGAAGTAGGCAACTTGTTGCTGACAGCGTTGGCTGCACCATAGCTGCCCTGCACAAGGAATTTTGCCTTGCCAAGTCTTCCGGAGCTATCTGCATAGTAGGAAAGCTTCAAAGAAACGGAATCTCCCACGAATACCGCATCGTCAAAGAAGGAGGCATCTACCGTTTCTGCGGTGGGAGGTGCAAGCACCGGTTCTCTTGAAGGTGGCTTTGTGGCAGGCGGCTCTGTAACGGGCGGCTCGGTGACCAAAGGCGGAAGATTGCACTGCACTGTGCATTTTGCAGTTTGTCCGTTCCAAGAGGCGGTAATCGTTACCATTCCGCTGTCCAAGGCTTTCACAGCACCGTCAATGATTTCCACCACATTTTCCTGATCCAAAGACCAGGTTATCTCCGGCAAACGGGTCGCATCGGAAAACAGTATGGCTGTCTGCCCCCGCTCCGTAAGTTCCACTGCATCTACATCCAAGGAAAAAACGTATTGGGTAGTAGGCGGGACGGTCACCGGGGGAGCTGTTTGGGCAGGCTCTGTGGCAGGTGCAGGCTCTGCATATTGGCAAGCGCAAAGCAACATTGCTGCCGCAAGCAGCAAAAATATGGCTCTTTTCATAAAAACACTTCTTTCTATCAAAAATCCGCAAATAGAAGCAAAAACCCAGTGGGTAAACCACCGGGCTTTTTATCCAAGGAACAGGTCCGCCAGCGAGCCGGCATCTTGGCTTACGATAAAAGCCAGATAATTCCCATCCGTTACGATCACGCCTTGCTCCAAGGTCGCATATTGCGCAGGCGCATAGGACTGGTAAATGTCTTTTTGACTATCCAATCGGGTCTTGGCAAGTAATTTGAGGGTCTCCAGGTTTTCTGCAGAGGATGCCTCAACAAGCCAGATCTCATCCACCAGGAGGCCGTCAGCGCAAATATACGCCATGGCCCGGACGCAAAATTCCGGCTTAATTCCCAAAAGATCCAGCATCATAGAATCACTTAATGCCATCATTTCAGGAAGCTGGGGCTCCATCTGTGCATAAATGGCCTGAAGATCCTTTTCTGCAGCAGCAATATCTTTCGGTTTATTGGCACAGCCTGCCAACAAAAGCAACGCCAAAAGGCAAACAAGAATACGCTTCATAAGCTGCCCCCTATTAGTACCATCTGTCAGCCGGGCAATTTAGCCGCAATGCTGAAGAAAATGGGCAAGATCAAAGAAAAGAGACTAACCAGGAAGGGAAAAGAGATCCGCTTGGAAAGGAACATCATCAAAAGACAAAATGCGGTGACCAAAAGAGGGATAAACACCGCAAGGATCTTACTGACCAGCACTTCCTGGAAAACTAAAATACCGTTTACAATATTGGGAAGGCCTATGGCGATCGCCGCAGGCAAGGTCGCCATATTGCTGACCGCTAAAATCACAGCGATCGCAACAATGGGGATTGCCAGAACAAAGGCTCTGAGTTTATAGGTCCATTTTCCGGTGGCGGAGCAAAAGGAAGCGATTTTTCCTCTTGCAGAGGCAGAATTATTCCAGGCTCCCCGGATCCTCTGCCCCATATTCTTAAGCACCTGTTTCATAAAAGCCACCTCCGGCCACAATTCTTAGGTTATGATAGCACAAAAAGTCGTATTATGCAAGTATGGATGTTTTAGTCCGTTTTATCGTACATTACGCTTTGTATGATAAGGGCAGAAAACAAAAGGAGGAAACATCTATGCTGAATACCAATGCAAGAAAAGTGAATTTCTGGTCTGAGCCTTACCTTCCCCTTCCCAATGCCGCTACCCGGCGGCAGGTACTCCATAAAATTATGGATACCGCCCTCATCATAGCATCTTGTGCAGGGATCGTAGCAATTATGCTCTTTTTTATCGTCGCTTCCTTATAAATCTGCTTCCGTCAGGATCCGGCAGCTTTTGACCTCTCCGTTTTCCATCTCCACAAGACCGCAGCTACCACCGTATCCGGCAGGGCCGGGATTCATTACCCAAATGCCGTCCTCTTCCTGCTGACAGTAGGCAATATGGGTATGGCCGTATAAAATCAGCTTTGCACCCTTTTCCCGTCCGTCAGCAACTAACCTTCCAATGCCGCTTTTCACATGATGCGTATGCCCATGTACCATAAAGGTCATTACACCGCCTAAGGGCAGAAAAAGCATACCTCTTGCATCCATGGGCGCACGGTAGGCATCGCAGTTACCTGCCACCTGATAAAGGGGAATGTGGAAATAAGACTCCCCTATCACCTGTCCATCATCGTAATAATCCCCTAAGTGGGCAATGGCATTTGGCTTTATTTTCTCCACAAAACGCTTCATTAATCCGCAGCTACTGTGAGAATCAGAAAAGACCAACAGTTTCACAGGCACAAACCCCTCTTTCATCGCATATAGTATCTGTAGAGCAGTATAGCATATTTTGATGCAGGAGGCAATGAAATGGACGAAAAAAGCCAAAAAGCCCTTATGCAGGAAGCAATGCGGATCGCCGCCAGCCCTCAGGGCAAACAGCTTCTTTCCATGCTGAACCAAGGGCAATCCGACAAATTAGGAAAAGCAATGGCAAGTTATCAGGCCGGGAACACCCAGGAAGCCAAAAGGATTTTGGAGGAAGTTCTTTCCTCGCCCCAAGGGAAAAAGATTATGGAGCAAATGGGAAAATGAGTATGGATATGGAGAATATGCTCCAAAGCGTATTGGGAAATCCGGATGCTATGGAGAAAATTATGGCCATGGCACAATCACTGGGGGCATCCCAACCGCAGCCTCCGCCCCAGGAAGAACCTGCCTTTGAAATGCCGGATATGGAAATGATCCAGAAAATGGCCGCCCTTGCGGGGCAGAGCTCCATTGATGCCAATCAGAGAGCTTTAATTGCAGCTCTGCGGCCATACATTGGTGCTCATCGATTAAAGCGGTTGGAACGGGCTATGCAGGCGGCAAAAATGGCTGGTCTGGCAACAGGTCTGATGCAAAAATCCTTTTAGGAGGGGTAGTATGTATAATCGCTATGTGCCCCAATCCGACGGGTCATTCCAAAGAAGCCGTATGCCAGAGAATGCACCGCCGTCAGGGTCGCCGCCTCCCCCACCGCAGCAGCCTCCTTCTCCACCGCCTCCGCCGCCACCGAGTATGCCTGTCATACAAAGCAGCGGTGGGCCATTTGGCTTTTTGAAGCAAATTCTTCCGAAGGGCTTTGACTTTGGAGATCTGGCAATTTTATTTTTATTGCTGCTGATGGCAGGTGACAACAAAGAAAACCGGGACAATGCCCTTTTAACAATGGCTCTATATTTTATCCTATAAAAAATCACCCTGTCCGAAAACAGGGTGATTTTGCATTATTTACCTAAAAAGCCCACTTTCTTGTAGACCTTCCGCAGGGTCTTTTCCGCAACATAGCTTGCCTTCTGAGCGCCGTCACGATAGACGCTTTCCAGATAAGCCTTGTCCTTAATGAGCCGCTCGGCTTCTTCCCGGATGGGACGGAGCATTTCCACAACCGCTTCGCCCACCTTGGGCTTGAAAGCACCGTAGCCACAGCCTGCAAACTCGGTTTCGATCTGCTCGTAGGTCTTGCCGGTACAAGCAGAATAAATGGTCATCAGGTTGGCAACACCGGGCTTGTTCTCCTTGTCGTAGCGGACGCAGTTTTCTGTGTCGGAGTCGGTGATGGCCCGCTTGAACTGGCGCATAATGGTTTCCGGGCTGTCCATAACCAGCACACGGCCGGTGTCCTCATTTTCAGACTTGGACATCTTGGCAGTAGGATTGGTCAGGCTCATGATCCGGGCGCCTACCTTGGGTACGAAAGGCTCAGGGATCTTAAACACATCACCATAAACACCGTTGAAACGGCGGGCAATGGTGTGGCACAGCTCCACATGCTGCTTCTGATCCTCACCCACAGGCACCAAATCAGGCTGATACAGCAGAATGTCTGCAGCCATCAGGCTGGGGTAAGTAAACAGACCGCCGTTGATATTTTCTTCATTCTTGGCAGACTTGTCCTTAAACTGGGTCATACGAGACAGTTCGCCAAACATGGAGTAGCACTGCAGCACCCAACCCAGTTCAGCGTGCTGATGGACATGGCTCTGGACAAAGAGAGTATTCTTCTCGGGGTCCAGGCCACAGGCAATATACTGCGCCAGCTGCTCTAAGGTTCTTCTGCGCAGGTCAGCAGGATTCTGCCGCACAGTAATGGCGTGCAGGTCTGCCATAAAATAAAAGCAATCGTAGCTGTCAGAGCGTTCAGCCCAGTTCTTGATAGCACCCAGGTAAGAGCCTAAAGTCAGATCACCGGAGGGCTTAATGCCCGATAACATTCTCTTCTTTTCTGTTTGTTCCATTTCATTCGCCTTCTTTTTTGCAATATATCCAGTATGTTACCACAAAGCACGAAAAAAAGCAACGAGAAATTGACTTTTGCGGGTCAGATATGCTATAGTAACAAAAGAATTTTTACTTACGAGGTAAATAAGATGGATACAAAGTTTTTAGCCAATTTGCTGTTCCCCCAGGTCACCGACACACCGGAGAGCCTGGAAGAAAAATATCCCCTGCGGCAAGTGCCGGAAGGTGCTGTCATCACCCGTATGGCACCCTCTCCCACCGGCTTTGTCCACCTGGGCAACCTGGTGCAGGGTCTGACCTCTGAGCGTATGGCTCACCAGAGCGGCGGTGTGCTGTTTCTGCGTGTGGAGGACACGGATGCCAAGCGGGAAGTTCCCGGTGCAGTAGAAGTGCTGATCGATACCCTGAAGCACTACGGCATCGCTTTCGACGAGGGTGCTACCAAGGATGGTGATTTCGGCATCTACGGTCCCTACCGTCAGCGCCAGAGAGCTGCCATCTACCATGTATATGCCAAGAAGCTGGTGGAGGAAGGCATGGCCTACCCCTGCTTCTGCACAGAAGAAGAGCTTTCCGCTATGCGTGAAAAGCAGGAAGCTGCCAAGCAGACCACCGGTTATTACGGTGAATTTGCCATTTGGCGTGACCGTTCCATTGAAGATATCCAAGCGCAGTTGGATGCAGGCAATCCCTGGGTGCTTCGTTTCCGCAGCACCGGCAGCATTACCAACCAGTTTAAGTTTAATGACCTGGTAAAGGGCGACCTCACCATCACCGAAAACGATGTGGATCACGTTCTTCTCAAGTCCGACGGCATCCCCACCTACCACTTTGCCCACGCAGTGGACGATCACCTGATGCGTACCACCCATGTGGTTCGCGGTGACGAATGGCTTCCCACTCTCCCCTTCCACATTCAGCTGTTCAAGGCCTTGGGCTTCAAGCTTCCCAAGTATGTCCACATTGGACCGCTGATGAAGATGGACGGCACTTCCAAGCGCAAGCTCTCCAAGCGGAAGGACCCGGAGCTGGCACTGACCTTCTACAAGGCAGAAGGCTTCCCCGTAGAGGCAGTTTACGAGTATATTATGACCCTTCTGAACTCCAACTACGAGGATTGGCGCAGAGCCAACCCCGATGCTCCTGCCACTGACTTTAAGTTCAGCCCCAAGAAGCTGAATCCTGCCGGCAACCTGTTTGACTATGCCAAGCTGACCGACGTGAGCAAGAACGAAATTGCCCGGATGGATGCCCAGAAGGTTTACCGTCTGCTGACTGAGTGGGCAAAGGAATTTGACCCCGACTTTGGTGAAAAGCTGGAAAGTGATCCGGAGTATGCCACCGCCATTCTGGCAATCGGCAGAGGCGGCAAAAAACCCCGCAAGGACCTTGCGACCTGGAAGGAAGCCAAGCCTTATATGGGCTTCTTCTACGATGAGTATCTGGAAAAGCCCGTATTCGACGATAAATTCTCTGCTGATACCATCAAGACCGTTCTTACAAAGTTCTTGGCGGTCTACGATCCTGCAGATGACTCCTCTGCCTGGTTTGACAAGGTGAAGGCTATCACCGAAGAGATCGGCTTCACCACCGATATGAAGGCTTACAAGGCTGACCCCACCGCCTTCCCCGGCACGGTTGCCGATGTTTCCGGTTTCCTCCGTCTTGCCATCACCGGCAAGCAGAATGCACCCGACCTGTACACCGTTATGCAGATCCTGGGCGCAGATCGCAGCAAGGCCCGCATCCAGGCCGCCATCGATGCTCTTTAAAACAAAATGTGCGTTGCAAGTTTGCAACGCACATTTTTATTCAGATAAGTTCCATAAGAGCCTTTACATAGTCTTGGCAGGTTGCGCCGTCGGTGTCACCTGTGATCTTGCAGGTGCAGGTTTGCAGGGCATTTTCCAGTTTCTCTGCTGCCTGGGGTTTGCAGATATGCCGCAGGAGCATAGCCTCTGCCTTCAGGATGCTCTGGGGATTTGCATAATCAGCAAGACCCAGTTCAATCAGCCGAGGAGCGGAGCCGTGGATGGCTTCAAACATAGCGTACTTATCGCCCATATTGGCGCTGCCGGCAGTACCCACACCGCCCTGGATCTGGGCGGCTTCGTCGGTGATAATATCGCCGTAGAGGTTCGGCAGCAGCACCACCTGGAACTGGTTACGAATGGCGGGATTGACAAGGTTTGCTGTCATAATGTCAATGTACCAGTCGTCCACTTCAATGCCAGGGTAATCCTTGGCAACTTCGTGACAGATGGCAGTAAACTTGCCGTCTGTTTTTTTCATAATATTTGCCTTGGTGACAATGGAAAGACGAGTCTTGCCGTTGTTCTTGGCATACTCAAAGGCGGCTCTTGCGATTCTGCGAGTACCCAGATCAGTGGTGACTTTGAAATCCACCGCCATACCAGGAAGCTCCACGCCCCGGCTGCCAAGGACATACTCACCTTCTGTATTTTCACGATAGAAGATCCAATCAATGCCCTCTTCCGGGATGCACACAGGCCGTACATTGGCATAGAGATCCAACTCCCGGCGCAGAGTCACATTGGCGCTTTCCATTTTTCCGCCCATAGGGGTGGTTGTGGGGCCCTTCAACAGCACATCGCAGGTCTTGATTTCTGCCAGCACATCTGTAGGCACAGGCTGATTTAGGGCCAAGCGATTTTCAATGGTCAAGCCCTCGATTTTTTTCAGAACAATTTTACCGGTGGCAATTTCCTCTGCAACAAGCTTGCGGAGGACTTTTTCTGCCTGTGCCATAATGATAGGGCCAATGCCGTCACCGTCTACCAAACCGATGGTGATCACTTCTTTTTGAGAAAAATCCACCTTATCGCTATTCATATTCTGAATGCGGCAAAGCTGTTCCTCCAAAAGCTTGCGGAAACTCTCGCAAGCTAAATCCAGTTCTCTCATTTTCCACCCTCCCTGGTGTAGTTCAAAAGACCACCGGCCAGCAAGATCGCCTGCTGACGCTCAGTCAAATCACAAACAGCTTTGAATGTCTTACCGGTAGCGGTATTCAGGATCTCAATGCTGCCCTTTTCCATACCAGCCTTCAGGCTTTGCAGCTGCAATGCAGCACCCTGCTCCAATGCATCATAATCAGCAGGATCAGCAAAAGTCAGGGGCAGAATACCTGCGTTAATGAGGTTTGCCGCATGGATACGGGCAAAGCTCTTGGCAATTACGCAGCGGATACCTAAGTACATGGGCACCAAAGCGGCGTGTTCACGGGAAGAACCCTGGCCGTAGTTGCTGCCGCCGATGATGATGCCGTCACCTGCGTTCTTTGCACGCTCCGGGAATTCGGGGTCACAGACCTCAAAGCAGAATTTGCTCAAATGAGGAATGTTGGAACGGTAAGGCAAGATCTTTGCGCCCGCAGGCATAATGTGGTCAGTAGTGATGTTATCCCCCACCTTCAGCACCAATTCTGCCTTCAACTCATCAGCAAAGGGCTTGCTCTTGGGGAATTCCTTAATGTTAGGTCCACGGAGAACTTCCGCATCTGCTGCTTCTTGTGCAGGCAAAGGAGCCAGCACAGAGGAATCATCAATGCAGAAAGAATCGGGCTGGGGAATCTGAGGCAGATTTTCCAAAGTAGTGGGATCGGTTATGTAGCCTGTCAAAGCAGAAGCCACAGCCGTTTCAGGGGATACCAGATAGACCTGGGCATCCTTGGTGCCGCTGCGTCCCAAGAAGTTCCGGTTAAAGGTACGCAGGCTTACACCGCCGGAATTGGGAGAGAAGCCCATACCGATACAAGGACCACAGGCACACTCCAAAAGTCTTGCGCCGCTTGCCAGAATATCTGCCAGTGCGCCGGAATTTGCCAGCATAGTCAGCACCTGCCGGGAACCGGGAGAAATGGAAAGGCTCACGCCGGGGGCAACAGTCTTGCCCTTCAGCATAGCGGCCACCTTCAGCATATCCTGCAAGGAAGAATTGGTACAAGAACCGATACAAACCTGGTCCACCTTTACTGCGCCCAAAGTTTCTGCCGCAACCACATTATCGGGGCTGTGAGGACAAGCCACCATAGGCTTCAGTTCACTCAGGTTCATAGGGATAACCTTGTCATAGACAGCATCAGGATCGCTGTCCAAAGCCACATAGTCCTCCGCTCTGCCCTGTGCAGTGAGAAAAGCCAAAGTATTTTCATCAGAGGGGAACACAGAAGTGGTAGCGCCCAGCTCTGCGCCCATATTAGTGATGGTGGCACGCTCGGGAACGGAAAGAGTCTTTACACCGGGGCCGTTCCACTCGATGATAGCGCCAACACCGCCCTTGACAGAGAGAATGCGCAGGATCTCCAAGGCAGCATCCTTAGCACCCACGCCGGGCTGCAGTTTACCTGTCAGTTCCACCCGGAACATCTTGGGCATATTGATATAGTAAGCGCCGCCGCCCATAGCAACAGCCACATCCATTCCGCCTGCGCCGATGGCCAGCATACCCAAACCGCCACCGGTGGGAGTGTGGCTGTCAGAGCCAATGAGGGTCTTACCGGGCTTGCCAAACCGCTCCAGGTGGACCTGGTGACAAATGCCGTTACCGGGACGGGAGAACCACACACCGTGCTTGGCGGCTACCGTCTGCAGGTAGCGGTGGTCATCCGGATTTTCAAAGCCGCACTGCAATGTGTTGTGATCTACATAGGCAACGCTCAGTTCGGTTTTTACTTGGGGAATACCCATTGTTTCAAATTCCAGATAGGCCATGGTGCCGGTGGCATCCTGGGTCAGGGTCTGGTCAATCTTCAGGGCGATCTCACTACCCGGCTCCATAGTGCCGGAAATCAGATGCGCTGCAATAATCTTTTGTGCAATCGTCTTACCCATTTTGCTGAATCCTCGCAATCATACTTTCCTTTGCGTTGTGAATGTGGATACAGGTCTCGATCTCTGCCTGCTCCGCATCGCCGCTCATAATAGCGTTATAAATGGCCTTATGCTCCATAATGGATGCCTCTGTACGGGTGCTGTCCTGAATGGAAATTTTCCGGAAGCGCTGCACTTTCTTATGGAGGGGGCGCAAGGTATCCGTAAGAACCGTACGACCGGAAAGGCGGTAAATACACTCGTGGAACCGGTCATCCATCTGCCGCAAATGTTCAATATCCTTCTTTTGGAAATAAAATTCCTGGAGCTCATTGATCTGCTGCAGTTCCTTTTTTCCCTCTTCTGTCAGGTTTTGGGTAGCGTAATAGGTTGCCAAGCCCTCCACACGAAGGCGGATATTCATAATATCGATCAAGTCTTCCAAAGTGATACCCAGAACCACAGAGCCCTTTCCGGAATCCATGATCAACCGTTCCTGTTCCAGACGGCGGAGTGCCTCACGAATGGGGGTACGGCTCACGCCCAGCTGTTCCACAAGCTTCAGCTCTGTCAGGATCTCGCCCCGGGCGTAAACGCCGGTAATAATATCATCCTCCAGCTTCTCAAATACCTGATCTGCCAAAGATACTGTTTTGAATTCTGCCATACATGTCACCTCAAATATGGAATCTGCCGGGGGCAAGTTCCTGGATCTTTTCCATCATTTCGCCATAAGACATAACGGTCTGCCGGCCTTCTTCATATTGCTCATCTACCCAGGTTTTCAGTTCTATCACCAGCGGATCTGTCTTTCCCAGGTGCTGTTCTTTCGGTAAACGAAGTGTAGCGTTGATCCAGAATGCGATACCGGCTGCGCCGGAAGTTTTGCTTACTTCTACCGTTGCAGGACGGTTTAAGAGTTTTTCCGTGTCAAAAATCGTGTAGATCTCCGGGTCTTTCATCAGGCCGTCAGCATGGATGCCTGCCCGGGTGGAGTTGAAGCTTCTTCCTGCAAAGGGGGTCATGGGTGGAATCTGATAACCCACTTCCTTGGTAAAGAAATCACCGATTTCTGTAATAACGGTAGGATCCATGCCGTCCATAGAGCCACGCAAAGATGCGTATTCAAATACCATTGCTTCCAGGGGAATGTTGCCGGTTCTCTCACCAATGCCCAGCAGGGAGCAGTTGACCGCACAAGCACCATAGAGCCATGCTGTGGACGCATTGGCAACTGCCTTATAGAAGTCGTTATGACCGTGCCATTCCAGACATTCGCTGGGCACATCGGAATAGTGCTGCAGGCCGTAGATAATACCGGCAACGCTTCGGGGCATTGCTGCTTCTGTATAAGGCACGCCATAGCCCATAGTGTCACAGGCACGGATCTTCACGGGAATACCTGCTTCCTTGGAAAGGTTCTGCAGTTCATTGACAAAAGGCACAACGAAGCCGTAGAAGTCGGCTCTTGTGATGTCCTCCAAATGGCAGCGAGGAATGACGCCTGCATTAAAAGCATCTTTAATGGTGCCTAAGTAATGATCCAGCACCTGCTGACGGCTCATCTTCATTTTCTTAAAGATGTGGTAGTCGCTGCAGCTAACCAGAATGCCGGTTTCCTTAATGCCCAAATCTTTTACCAGTTTGAAATCTTCCTTACTGGCTCTGATCCAGCTGGTGATCTCCGGGAACTTCAGGTCCAGTTCCATACACTTTTCAATGGCCTTTCGGTCCTTTTGGCTGTAGATGAAGAACTCCGTCTGACGGATAATGCCGTAAGGTCCACCAAGCTTGGACAGGAGTTTGTAGATCTTCACAATCTGATCCACGGTGTAGGGCTCAACAGACTGCTGGCCGTCACGCAGAGAAGTATCGGTGATCCAAATTTCCTCAGGCATATTCATTGGCACTCTTCTGTGGTTGAATGCCACCTTGGGTACAGTACCGTAAGAATACACGTCCCGCATCAGATTGGGTTCAGCCACATCCTGCAGGGAATATTTATAGGACTTCTGCTCCAGCAGATTTGTTTTATTGGAGATTTCCAGCATAGTGTCTCCTCCTTTGGATTATTGTATACAATTATACTATAATCCAAGAAATTGTCAATAAAAATATGCGGATGCAAGCGCATCCGCATATACTTTTTCTTCTTATTCTGCAGAGATTTCTTCTGCAGCTACCTCTTCAGCGGGAATCTCCGCTTCCACAGGCGCTTCCTCGGAAATCTCTTCGGGGATCTCTTCTGTTTGGGCGGGCGTTCCCTCCACTTCCGCCAGCTCAGCCACAGCTGCTTCTTCATACATTTCAGCGGCGCCCTCTGCCTCCTGAGCGACTTCCTCAACAGCCTCTGCCCGAGCAGCAGCTGCAGCCTTCGCCGCCTTCTGCTTCCGCAGCGCTTTGCGAAGGAGCACAAAAAGCACGATCAGTACGATCGCCACGCCGGCATAAATAGCAGCAGCAACAAACATACTGTTGGCAATGATCATAATGACGGGCTTGACAGCAGACAAAACGCTCATTTTTGCACCACTGTTACCGGCAATCATACCGGGCAGATAAATATAGGCAACACCGGCCAGCGCCACAAAAACAGCACCGATAAGCAACATAACCGCTACCCACATCAGGCCTTTGAAACGAGGCCAGCGGAACAGGCAGATCAGCAGCGCAAAAACAACCATCACGCCTACAAACGCCAGGGTCAATGTACCGTTCTTTGCCATCTTGGCAAGCTGCATAATTTCCTCGGCAATATCTTCCTGCTGTTCCTTCTCCGGCTGTTCGCCACCGGAAGAGCCAAGGCTCATCCCAAACACACGGATGGTTCTATTTTGGATCGCTACGGCTTTACCAAAGGTAATCTTGCCGCCAATGGCTGTCATACCGCCGCCCTCACCGCTTTGAACAATGACATTGTCATTCTCGTCAACAATATAGGTAAAGCTTCCATTTTCGGTATCGATGGTGCCATCAGAGTTACTAATCACATTGGTGATCGTACCGCCCTCACCGGGAAGATATGTAATCGTGCCACTGCCTTCTTCCCATTCATCAGAGGGGGTATCATAAGAATCCTCTACAAACTCCACACTGCTGTTGGGTCTTTCGTTGTCAGTAGAAGAATCAGTAGATATCTCTTCGGAGATCTTTGCCATCAATTTACGCAGGTCATCAGCAGTGGGCGCCATTTCCAGGAATTTATCTGCCATTTCCTCGAAGTTTTCCCAAACCTTCTCTTCCATTTCTGCGTCGGTATAAGAACTGAGGTCCTCACCCATGGTCTCGCCCATTTGTCTGACAATATCGATCAGTTCATCCATATTGTTGTTGGCGATCTTCCGAAGAGCTTCCTTGGTCAGCACGCTGGGCTTGCTTTCATCCTCAAAAGCATTGGAAAGGTCAGTGGCGTACAATTCCACCAAATCGCCAAAGGCCTGCGTCTCTGTCAGACCCACAACAAGTTCCATTTGTTGTCTTTCTTCCTCGCTCATTTCGCCACGGAAGCTTTCCCGTAAGATGGCTGCAAAGTCAACATCCTGCACCACCTGACGAATGGTTTCCGGGCGGGTAAAGGCGGAAAGACCGGACAGCATAGGGGTAGCTACCAGCATCACCAAAAGGGCAAGGCTAAGCACCAGAGAAAGGATAACGCCAATAAAATTACCGATAAATTTAACAAGTTTACCTAAAAAACGCATATAAATGCACCTCTCTTCCCATATAAGATACCACTATGATATATAAAAAGCAATCCCAAAAATATACAAAAAGGGGCTATTCTTTTCTAAAATCCTATGATATAATGGGGAAAAATCAACAAAAGGAAGGAAAAACTATGAATCAAAAAACCATTTCCCGCATCATAAGAGAAACTGCCTATATCCGAACCGGCGGTTCTCCGGAAGAAAAGAAGACCGCCCAATATTTGGCTGACGAGTGCGCCAAATTGGGTCTGAATGCCACCTTGGAAGCCTTCAGTGTGGATATGGCAACCATTTCCAATGCCACTTTGGAAGTAGACGGCAAGGCCATCCCCTGCAAGGGCTATCTGAATGCCGGCAGCCATCAGGTGGAAGCTCCCCTCTATTATTTAACAGATAATTGCCCTCACAGCCTGGAAGCCTGCAAAGGTAAGATCGTTATGATCGACGGCTATTTGGGTTACTGGCGGTACCAGGACCTTTTGGAAAACGGCGCAGTTGGCTTTATTACCTATGACGGCAACCTGAACTATGCTGACCGGGACATCGACCAAAGAGAGCTGCGCACCTATGTTTCCAAGGGCAATCTTCTGCCCGGTGTAAACATCAACGCCAAGGATGCAGTGAAGCTTGTGAAGCAGGGCGCCAAGACCGCCAAGATCCTTCTGGAGCAGGAGCATTACACCGCTGATTCCCACAATGTGATTTTGGATCTGCCCGGCGAAAACGGCAAATACATCGTATTTACCGCTCACTATGACTCCACTTCCCTTTCCCAGGGCAGCTACGACAATATGTCCGGCTCCATCGGTCTTCTTTATATGGCAGAAGCCTTCTCCAAGATCCCCCACAACTACGGCCTGCGCTTTATCTGGTGCGGCAGTGAAGAACGGGGTCTGCTGGGCTCCAAGGCCTACTGCGCTGCTCACGAAGCAGAGCTTGAAAATGTAGTTTTGAATATCAACCTGGATATGATCGGCTGCATTATGGGCAAGTTTATTGCCTGCTGCACCAGTGAAGAAAAGCTGGTACACTATATCGAGTACCTTTCTGCACAGGAAGGCTTTGGCTGCAAGCCCTATCAGGATGTCTATTCCAGCGACTCCACCCCCTTTGCCGATAAAGGGATCCCTGCTGTCAGCTTCGCACGGATCGCACCCGGCAATACTGCCACCATTCACAACAGCTACGATACCCCTGCGGTTATGAGCGCTGCCCAGATGGAACAGGATTGCGCCTTTATCACTGTCTTCGCCAAGGCGATGGCCCAGGCAAAGCACTGCCCTGTTGCCCGGAAGATGCCCGACAACATGAAAGAAAAGCTGGATGAGTATCTGGCAAGAAAGAGACCTAAGAATGCATAAACAAGAAAACCGGTTGGGAATCCCAACCGGTTTTTGCTTTACATTTATCTTTGGGCCTTTTGGGCCAGATCCAAAACCTGAGCCAGCTGCTCCTTGGAAAGATCATCCCGCTTTAAAAGCTCTGCCACCAGGCCTACAAAATCAGGCTTCTTCTTATGAGAAAAGATCGTTGTAGCAAAATAGCTTTCTCTGCTCATTGCCGGCGCAAATGTACGGCCGTAAGTCTTGCTGCGCTTTACAAAGCCCACCTCACGGATGGCACCCTTACGAAGCAAACCATTGAGCAAAATATGCACGGAGCTGTCTTTCCAGTTCTTATCCGTGGACTGCTCCAGCAGCTCTCCACGGGACAAAGGCACTTGAGAATCCCATAAGACATCCATGATTTCCAATTCACTTCTTGTCAGTACCACGCATTACGCCTCCCATTTTTTGGTATTTTCATTATATATGCAGGTATTTTCTTTGTCAATACCTAAATCAACTTTTTTCTCCTCTATTTGCCATTTTCCCCTTATATTCCCATTTATTTAATACTTTTTGATTGCATTGTAAAGGAAATTATTTCCATAATGATTTTGTCACACGCATATTTATTCCTTCTCAGGACAAAGCTGTTGCGGAGATATTCCAATTTCCTTCCAGCGGCAGGCAAGCTCTTTGCAGGTTTTTCCCTTCCAAAGCCGGGATCAGCGCCTTTCCTATTTTCATAAGTGCACTGACAGAGAGGTCTGTTTCCGTGATCTTCATAAATTTCCGGAAAGCCTTCTGTCCTTTCCAAAAGCCTGCGCTGCAAAAGCGTCTGCCCACTGCCAGCACCACATCTTGCTGCGCTGTAGCAGTTGTCTGATCTGTTGATGGTCTTTGAAAGTACCCTTCCAACTCCTGTCCGGTATATGTCTTCCCCTCCATTGTCATCCCGCCAAGGGCATCCACAACTGAAGACAGCCCGGAAAAATCCACTTCCAAGTACCCATCAACTTTTAGGGACAGACTTTTGGCGATCTCCTGCTTTAGCCTGTCAATTCCTTCCTTTTGGTAAATGGATAAAAAGGAGGTATTAAGCCCTTCTTTAGGAGTAGAAGTGGGTAAAATGCTGATAAGCTGTGTAGATCCCTCTTCCAAAACACAAACCATAAAGGCATTGCCACCTGTATCTGCCAGCAAAATACCGGTTGAAAGTGCATTTTGGCTTCCAAATACCTCATAGACTTCTTCGGAGGGTCCTGTGCCTGCCAGGAAAAGTCCGCCCAAAGTAAGGCTTATTGCCAACACCGGCACGATCATCAGCACGATCATTACAAATACCCCTATGCGTTTTGCCATATCCTTGCCCCTTCCATTTGATAGATATACTATCTGACAAAAGGAGTATTTTCATACATAAAAAGGCAAAAGAAATGCACAGGAATAATATGTGTTGCCCTTAACGGTGAAGTATTCAGCAAAATAATAACTGCCTGCACAGAACATTCGTGGAAGCTGTGCAGGCAGTTTTGTTATGCAATGGCCAAGGGGGGCTGACTGAGGGATTGTTTTGCTACGGTGTTGATAGAATAGCTGTTAAGCATATTGGAATTGGTCAATGAAAACTTTTCGTTTCTTCCAATCATCTTCCAACATTGCCATTATAATAACATCAGCATATTTTTCTCCATCCATGATGGCATCTCGCCGAAGTCCCTCTTTTCTGAACCCAGCTTTAGAATATACTTTTTCCGCACGAGGATTAAACGAATATACATCCAATTCCAAACGGTGTAGTTTTAATTCCTGAAATGCAAAATCGCAAGTAACTTCCGTTGCCCAACTACCGATGCCTTGTTCTCGTTCTAAAGGGTGAAAAATTGCTATGCGGAAATTGGCACACCGTAAGCGCCAATCAATTTCATTAATGATAGTTTCTCCAACGATACGGCCATCAGGTGCGATGATTAAAAAGAAATATCTACTATCTTCATTAATAGATTTGTAAAAGAAAGAAATTACTTCTTCCTTTGAAAATTCTTCTTTACATCCTGTAAATCGTACCACATCCTTATCGAGTGGACAGAAGTTCTGGGCATAGTACTCTTCGGCATCTTCTTTTTTTGCTAATCGTATCATAAATCCATTCTTTTCCCATAAGAAATTGCGTTCCAACATATCACCTCGTCAAATTCAAGTTTTGCGAACTGTTCCTTAATATAGTAACACACAAACCCATATCATGCAACGGCAATCCCTCAGTCACGCTATTCGCGTGCCAGCTCCCTTTACACAAGGGAGCCTTTGAAGTACACATTTCTTCCTGCGGCAAGCAGCGTATCCGGCTGTCCACCGGGCGCAATGAACCAGGCGATTGCCCAGACCCACATCCCAATGAAAACTGGCAGGTCACTATGACCTTCCAGTGGTTTTATGGGGTTTTCCGTTAAGGATATCGTCCTAATCCGGTGTGTTATTTATAGACTTGCAACGAGATCAAGGGGTGTTTCACGGAGGAAACCGGCCACACAGTTCATAAATACGGAATTTTTCAAGTGACCCACTTTTCTATCCGGGCCACAGGGAAAATACATCTGCCATACCCAATCGTTTCTGTGCTCATAGGCATTTTTAATACAGTTGCGGATAGCGTGTTCCGCCTGCTTCCAATCTGTGCCCCACACCTCAGCTACTTGCGGATACAGCTCCTTCGTCATAGAAATACGGGGTTGCTGCATCATAATGCTAATCGCAGTAACCAACATTTTGTAGCCGCTCAGGTGAGGATAAAATCCCAAATACCGCAGGAAGTTTTCCACCTTGTCTTCGTTGGTGACCGGCATTTGCGGCGTCAATTGTAATTGGCAATCCAGCGCCATATCCGTAATGCGGGCAGCAAGCTGCTGCATATTACAGGGCTTTCTGAGGTAGTAGCTCACCTGCATCTGCTCCAAAAGGCGCTCTATGTAGGGGCTGGTAACTGTCGTCAACGCCACAACACAAGGACGAATGCCTGCAAAATTCGCCGCTTCCAGTACATACAAGCCGTCTGTACCGGAGATCATCAGATCAAGCACAAGAAAATCAGGACGGATCGTTTGTAACTGCTCGGCAAATTGCTCGCCATCGTGACAAAGGTATGGTTCAAATTCATCAGGAAGCAGTTCCGCCAGAGAACGGCAAAACACTTCCGATTCATCTGAAATCAGTATCTTATACATAAGCCACCCCCCTTTTTTGACATTATATCGCATAATTTCATTTAATTCAACATAAGAAATTCGCACTTTTTCGCACCTATGAAAAAACCGCCAACTGTCAGGACACTTCATCCCGGCAGTTGGCGGTTTTAGGGTCGCTTATTTCTTGCGGAAGGACTTGCAATCGGTGCACTGATCCATGGTGGGATTTGCCTCGTGGGTACCTACCAGGATGCGTTCCAAAGAGCAATAGTTTGCATCACCGCAGTGGTGTGCGCACTGCTGAACAGTGCATTCAATGGACTTGTTTGCATGGCAGTTCATAGTCATTTCCTCCTTTTTTCATGATGAGCTTAGTATGGCTCATAAGTAAAAAAGCATACAAAAACCGCCTTTGAAAAAACTTTCAAAAGCGGTTTTTATTATTTGGTTTTAATTTCCAGGCGGTAATCAATATTGCCTGCAGCGGATTGTTCTATGGAAATTCCGTAGGAAAGGTCTACCCAGCCACCTTCTGCAGATAGTTCGTGCCGGATCTTGGTAGCATTGACAGTGATCATCAGCACCCCAAATCCCATATTGTAGAGACTTTCGTGGGGAATGCCCACTTTGAAGACCATTTGGGAGGTCAGGTTGCCGGTACGGGTCAATGTGATCTTTTCGCTTTCCACAAGAAAACTTGTGGACACGCCCTCCATACCGGTCAGATCACTTTCCTTGTAGCAGATCTCCCAGCCGTTTCCCTTGTTTTCCAAAGTGCCATCTGTGACAAGCTCCATAACTTCAGGCTCCTGGTCAATATAATTCTGCCGGCCGCAGATAGAAAGCATGACGGGAATTTTCATCTGTCTGCCTCCAGTGCCAATTCCAAAAGGCGGTCGATCAGATCCGGGTATTCAATGCCGCTGGCACAGAATAGCTTGGGATACATAGAAATAGAAGTAAAACCGGGCAGTGTGTTGATTTCATTGAAAACCACCCGTTCGCCTTCGTAAGTCACGAAGAAGTCAACACGGCTAAGACCCTTAGCGCCAATGGCTGTATAGAGTTTCACCGCCAGATCCCGCACCTGCTCCGCAACTTCTTCAGAAATTCTGGCAGGAATGTATGCAACAGAAGTGTCGGTTACATACTTGGCATCATAGTCGTAAAATTCAGCACCGGAATCGATCTCACCGCAAATAGAAGCCACAGGGTTTTCATTGCCGAGCACCGCCACTTCCACTTCTCTGCCGTGGATAAATTCCTCCACCAGAATTTTGGTATCGTATTTGCCTGCAAAATGCAAGGCTTCTTCCAGCTTTTCACGATCAGCCACCTTGGAAACGCCCACGGAAGAGCCGGTACCAGCGGGTTTTACAAACACAGGGTAGGAAAAGCGCTCCTCGATCTTCCGGATAACCCAATCCATTCGGGTAGCCAGATCCCGGCTGTTTACAAGTTGCCAAGCAGCCTGGGGAATATGGGCATTATCGGCCACCAGCTTTGTCAAGGTCTTATCCATAGAAACGGCAGACTCAGCCAGATGAGAACCCACAAAGGGAATGCCGGCCATTTGCAAAAGGCCCTGCATAGCGCCGTCTTCACCGTTTTCACCGTGAAGGACCGGGAACACCACATCCACCCTTTGGAAGCTATACCCTTCCTCCCGCAGGCACACAAGGCCCTGCCCTCTTACAGGGGAAAGGAACGCTCTGCAGTTATCCGGGTGAGATGCCCAGCTGCCATCGGGCAAGAGGCTGTAATCTTCACCGCCAAAGAGGATCCACTCCCCTTCCTTGGTAATGCCCACAGGAAGGATCGTATATTTCTCTTTGTCAATATTCATAAGTACCGATTCGGCAGAACGCAGGGAAACTTCGTGTTCCGGGCTGATGCCGCCGAAAAGAATACAAACAATCTTCTTTGCCATATATACTCCTTATTTCAAGAGGGCTTCCCCTGCTTTGTAGATATCGCCTGCGCCAACCGTAAGGATCACATCTCCGGGTTGGGCATTTTCCTGCAGATAGGCTGTTACATCCTGCAGCGTTGCACAGTAGATACTGCCGGGAACTTCTGCACACAGATCACGGGAAGAAATGCCGATGGTATTTCTCTCACGGGCTGCGTAGATCTCCGCCACCACAGCCACATCCACCTTCTTGAGCTCTTCTACAAAGTCAGCAAACAGTGCGCTGGTCCGGGTGTATGTATGAGGCTGGAAGGCAACGACCAACCGCTTGGGGTGCATACCCCGTACCGCTTCAATGGTAGCCCGCAGTTCATCGGGATGGTGGGCATAGTCATCATAGACCGTAGCGCCGTTAAATACACCCTTTTTCTGCATGCGGCGATCTGCACCGGTAAAGCCTGCCAGCGCATAACTGACATACTGACCGTCAATGCCCAGCATCCAGGCTGCGCCTGCGGCGCCCAATGCATTGAGCAGATTGTGCTTGCCAATGACCTGCAGATCCAGGTGGCAGTAAAGCTTCTCATCACAATACACATCAAAGTGCTGGAATTCTTCGGACACGTGAATGGCACGAACCCGATTCCCTTCTCCCAGACCAAAGCTTACAAAATCAAGACCGTGAAGAGCCTGCAAAGTATGAGGATCGTCACCGTTTGCCAAAATACCACCGGTAGACAGCTCCGCAAAAGCCCGGAAGGACTTCTGTACATCCTGCAGATCCTTGAAATAATCCAAATGATCTGCTTCCACATTGAGGATCACCGCCAATGTGGGGAAGAAATTCAGGAAAGAGTCGCAATATTCGCAGCTTTCCAGCACAATGGTATCGCCCTTACCTACCCGATGGCCTGCGTGCAAAAGGGGCAGGTAACCACCAATCATGACGGTAGGGTCTACATTTGCCGCCATCAAAATATGGGTCAGCATGGAGGTGGTAGTGGTTTTACCGTGGGTACCGGAAATGCACACTGCATTCTTATATGCCTGCATGATCACGCCCCAAGCTTGAGCTCTTTCAAACAGAGGAATGCCCAGACTTCTTGCACCGGCCACTTCCGGGTTATCGTTGTGGGCGGCAGCAGTGCGGATCACGCAATCTGCACCGTGCACATTTTCTTCTCTATGTCCGATGGTCACCTGAATGCCCTTAGCAATCAGCTCATCGGTAGATACAGAAGCATTCATATCAGAGCCGGTTACGGTCATACCCATACCCTTAAGCACCAGGCCAAGGGGACGCATAGAAACGCCGCCAATGCCCACCAGGTGGATATGTTTTCCCGGCTGCAGATACTGCTTCAGTTCTTCACTTCTATTTTCCATTCGGTTTCCCTCCGAAATTCATTTCTAACTGATTTATTATATACGATTGGAAGCCAATTGACAATGGCTATTCTTCTCTACTGCTTTCTTGCCAGGGTGTAATCATCTCCCTGACGGTAATAGGGACACCTGCTCTGCCGGCTGGCAAGATACCGATAGACCTCATCTTCGTCCAGATCCATCATACAGTAGTATTCATCGAACTCTTCGTCATAATCAAAATACCAACAGGTATCGCATAACTGATCCATAGATTTCCCTCACAAAGAGTGTAAATAAGTTTCCGTGTCAAAAGGACGGATCTTTTCATCCTTCCGCAAATACAGCGGATGATGGGGATGCCCCTTCTTGCTGACCTTTCCTGCACAGTACCAGTTTGCACCGTAGGCATCTCCGATTTCCAGCATATCCAAAAGGCACTGGCGCAAATAGGGGCGTTTTTCAATGATCGTCCCCCAGGCCGCCCAAACACCGGGATTTTCAGAAATAGAAAGAACATACCGGAACGCTTCCATATTCTGCCTGTGTAATTCCCAGTTACAGGTTTCTTCCATATGATCCGGGTCCGTTGCCCGTTGGGCATAGACATTGAACATAATGAAGCTGTCAAAGCCGTTGCCCAAGGCGATCCGCTCCACAGATTTAAGGGTATTGTCCAGATCTCCAGGCTTGGCAGTGGACGGATTGATGCCAATGCAGATCAGCGGATTTTTTCCGCGAGTACCCAATATGTAACGATACTCACTGTAAAAAGGCGGCACATACAGCCACTTATTTACATCATATTCATCCTGCTGTTTATTGGCATCATTCAGGGCTTCCTCAAAAGAAAGCACCTGCACTTTATCAGTTGTTACGCTGGGTATATGCATTCTTACTCCTCCACGGGCGGGAACCAGCAGGACTGCTCCGGCTGATAAAAATCACAGTCAGACTTAAACCGTCCGGTTACTTCCAGCCATCTGTAAAAGGCGAATTCCATAAAGGCATAGGTGCCTTCCATGGTGCTTTGTAGCTGCACAGCTGTGCCGTCTGAAAGGTGCAGTTCAATGATCACATTGCCGGAGGCTGTATAAAGCTGCTGGGCCTTGATCTGGCCGTAGGTATATCGTCTGGCTTTTTTGAAAAGGTTTGTGACGAGGAACGCTTCTGCATCGTAAAAAACGCCAAAGCTTAAATACCAGGCCACAAGGGCAGCTCCGCCCAAAACCAAAATAGCACCGGCGATCCACATAATTGCACCTTGGGTAGGGGCCGCAAACAGGCAGGCAACACCCAAAACCGCTATGATAAGGCCAATAGAACCATAGCGCTTATTCAGCCGGACAGCCGTTCCGGAACGGTGCTGCTGTTGATTTCTGAAGATCCGGTTAAAGCCTTTATCCACAAGAAAGCAAACACCAAATACAAGGGCTGCAATAATAGCAACTGCAATAAATTCCATAGTTTTCTATCCTTACGCCCACAGAACCAAGTCCACAGGCACATCAAATTCTTCTGTTTCCAAGTTAGGGAGCATTTGAAAATCGTAGCAAAGCGCCACGGTCGGATGGGTAGGCTCGGCAGATAGGAATTTATCATAGAAGCCGCCACCGTAGCCGATTCTATGGCCTTCCTTATCAAAAGCCAGGCCGGGCATCAGCACCAGGGCAGTTTCATCCGCAGCCACAGGTTCATCCGCAACAGGTTCAGGAATGCCTGCGTAGCCCTTTTCGATGCCATTCAGGTCTTCCAGGTAAATAAAGTGCATTGTATCCCCGTACACTTTGGGAACGGCGACTTTTTTTCCGTCCTTCAGCGCCTGAAGCAAAATAGGTTCCGTGCGGACCTCCTGGTTATAGGGCAGATAGCCATAAAGGGTCTTTGCCTCCCGGTAATAGGAAGTGGCAAAAAATTGCTGTGCCAAAGCATGGCTTGCTTTTTCAATTTGTTCCGGGGTCATTGCCCGCTTTTTCTCACGGATCTCTTTGCGCAATGCGGTTTTATCCATTTTTCTTCTCCCCCGGCACTCTGAACAATCTGCTCCACAGGAAAATGGCCAATTGACCGGGAATTCCCAACAGGTAGATCATCCATGCATTCAGGTGGGAAAACACCAGTATAGAGCCATGGATGCTCAAAAGGCATCCCCAGGATAGAATGCTGATAAGCAAAATATTTGCCCGGTAGTCGTGCCAGGCGGAACGAAGGCTGATCAGCACAATACAGTTTGCAGGCAGTGCATACAAAAAGCCCACCCATGCGTTAGGCACATCCAATGTTGTCAGTACCACATAGGCAAGAAGGGCTACAAACCACACAAGCAAGGAAGAAAGGTTCTGGATAATGCGCTTATTGGCTTTCCGCTTCAGCGTTTTCTCCACTGCCCGTTCCATGGCCCGCTCCACAGAGCCAATATCCTTGGGCAGTTCGTCCTTATCCCGCACCAGCACATCCATAGGCACATCAAAAAGCTCTGCAAGACGAGCCAACGTTACCACATCCGGGATGGACTCTCCCCGCTCCCATTTGGAAACTGCCTTATCGGAAAAATTCAGTTTCTCGGCCAGCGCCGCTTGGGTCAGGCCAAAGCGTTTACGATGGGCGGCGATATTACTGCCCAATTGACTTTTCAGTTTCTCGCTGTCCATATTCCACCTCCGGGACATATTTTTGTTATTATATCAAATTTTCTTCCGTATTTCAAGTAAAAATCAGCCGGCACCTATTTTGTGCCGACTGATCCATTAATAGTATTGCTTATCCACTTCGATTACTGTGAAGAAATTGGGGTGATCTGCCTGCACCAGCCGGGTGATCTCCTGCACCAGCTGACGGTCGGTTATTTTGAAATCAAAAGGTACAACCACATCAAAGATCAGGTTGGTATGGGTGGGGCCTTTCACGATCCGGAAGTCATGCAATGTCAGCCGTTCATCAATGGATGCAAGGTAACCTTGTACTTGCGACTTATAAACTTCCGTTTCTCTATCCCCTACGCACACCGGATCCATATGGATAACCGCACTGCACTGAAGGGTATCCCGAAGCTTATGCTCTATCAAGTCGATCTTATCGTGAAGAGCCAAAATATCGCCTGTAGAAGGCACTTCCGCATGCAGAGAGATCAGCACTCTGCCCGGGCCATAATTGTGGACGATCAAATCGTGGATGCCGATAATATCCGGATCTTCCATAACGATCGTTTTGATCTGCTCCACAAATTCCGGATCAGGGGCCTGCCCCAAAAGGGGATCAATGGTTTCCTTTGCCGCCCGGATGCCGGCCCAAAACACCAGGATGCCAACGCCAAGACCGCAATAGCCATCCAGGGAAAGACCGGTAAAATGGGAAATCAAGGTGCAAATAAGCACCACGGAGGTTGCCACAGCATCGCTAATGCTATCTGTAGCCGTTGCCTTCATAGCTCCGGAGTCCAGCTTTTTGCCGTAGGAAAAATTGTAAAGTGCCATATAGCCTTTCACCAGTACGGATACTGCCAGAATGGCCAAAATCAATGGAGAAATCTCCAAGTCTTGAGGTGTCAGTATCCGTCCCACTGCACTTTTCACCAGTTCAAAGCCCATTAAAAGAATGAGCATCGCCACCACCATACCGGAAATATATTCCATCCGTCCGTGACCGAAAGGATGCTCAGGGTCCGGCTTTTGGCCTGCCAGACGGAAGCCTGCAAGGGTAACCACCGAGGCACCGGCATCCGAAAGGTTATTGAAAGCATCTGCGGTAATGGCAATGGAGCCGCTTATGGTGCCTGCCAGAAATTTGCCTGCAAACAGCAGAAAATTCAGGGCGATTCCCAGGCCTCCGCAGAGCATTCCATAGGCTTGCCGCACCTTGGATTTTCCTGTATTTTTACGATCTTTTATAAAAAGCTTTGCCAGTAATTCAATCATTTCTTTTCTCCCTATAAAAACATCTGTGGAACCGTTAAGTCCCACAGATGTACACATGCGTTCTGCTGCCGGATGGCTGCTTGACTTTTAATCTTCCTGATAAATGCTTTCGTAGCAATACTTCATAATGGCACCTCTGGTTACGATGCCGATAAACGTATCTTTGTCATCCACAACAGGCACAAAGTTCTGGCTGCTGGCACGCTGCACCAAATCGTGCATCCCGGTGGTCACCCGAACAGGAATGTTGTCTTTTCGACGGGTGATCTCCATAATTCTCCGTGCCTCTGCCTGCCGCATATCCATATAGCACATATTCTTCAGCGCCCAAAGCAGGTCGCCCTCTGTTAAAGTGCCTCTGTACTCGCCCCGTTTGGAAAGAATAGGAAGTGCCGCATAGCCTGCGCTTTCCATCTTTTCCAATGCCTGCCGAACGGTATAATCATCATAAACGAAGGAACACATTGCCTTCGGTGTAAGGAAAAACAGAATATTGTTCATAAGTACTCCCTTTCAGGCGTCTTCGCACCCACCGGGTGCCACTATTATTATAGCACAAAACTTATGGAAAAGGAGTGAATTTTCTTAGAACAAGCCTGTTCCCCTGCCGAAAAACAAGCCTATATTTTGTGCAAAATGTACACTTTCCGTAATTTCGACAACTTATATGCAAAAAAGCACTTGCCGGCGGCAAGTGCTTTTTGCTTATTCTTCTGTGAAGCTGTCAAAGAGAATAGTCTTGGAATCGTCGTCCTTGATTTCTTTTCCTTCCATACAGTCGGCAAACTGCTGACCGGTCATGGTTTCCTTTTCCATCAGGAAATCCACCACCTTGCGAAGCTTCTCTTCATCCCGCTTCAGGATGGACTTGCAGTGGTCGTAGGCCTTGTCGATGAGCTTCTTCACTTCATCGTCGATGGTGCCGGCCACCTTTTCGGAGTAGCTCTTGGTCTTTTCAAAGTCACGGCCGATGAAGAGTTCATCACCGCCGGTATAGGAAATGGTGCCAATGCTTTCGCACATACCGTAACGGCCAACCATATCCCGGGCCAGCTTGGATGCCCGGTCAATATCGTTGGACGCACCGGTGGAAATATCCTGCAGGAACAGATCTTCTGCCACACGACCACCCAGCAGACCCACGATTTTCTCGTACATTTCGTTCCGGGTCATATGGGTGGAATCTTCCCTGGGCATAGACCAGGTCAAGCCCAAAGCATTGCCTCTGGGGATAATAGAAATCTGGTGGACAGGATCATGGGTGGGCAGGCTGTACATTGCCACAGCGTGACCGGCCTCGTGAACAGCGGTCATATACAAATCCTTTTGCAGTGCCACACGGCTCCGCTTTTCAGGACCTGCCATGATCTTCATCATTGCTTCGTTCATGTCCGCCATATTCAGCGCAGGGCGGTTTTCCCGGGCTGCCAAAATAGCCGCTTCATTCAGAAGGTTACTCAGGTCTGCGCCGGTAAATCCGGAAGTTGCCAAAGCAACAGTACGCAGGCTCACAGAATCATCCAGGCACTTACCCTTGGCATGTACCTTAAGGATCTCTTCTCTGCCCTTTACATCCGGCACGCCCACATGGACCTGACGATCAAAACGGCCGGGACGGAGCAGCGCCGGATCCAGAATATCGGGGCGGTTGGTGGCTGCCAGGACGATCACACCTTCGCTGCGGCTGAAGCCATCCATCTCCACCAAAAGTTGGTTCAAGGTCTGTTCACGTTCATCGTGACCGCCGCCCAAGCCGGAGCCTCTTTTCCGACCTACTGCGTCGATCTCATCGATGAAGATAATGGAAGGCGCAATGCGCTTTGCCTGCTCAAACAAGTCACGAACACGGCTTGCACCTACACCCACATACATTTCCATAAAATCAGAACCGGAAATGGACAGGAAGCGAACCTTTGCCTCCCCTGCCACAGCCCGTGCAAGCAGGGTTTTACCCGTACCGGGAGGGCCGGAAAGAAGCATACCGTGGGGAATCTTTGCGCCGATCTTGGTGAATTTTTCCGGATTGCGGAGGAAATCTACCACTTCCTGCAGTTCCCGCTTTTCTTCGTCCATACCTGCCACATCCTGGAAGGTGACAGTTTTTCCTTCGGGAGCACCGTTCATCGTACGGGCCTTACCGAAGTTTGCCATAGGATTGGCATTGTTGGCCCGGCCTGCCAAAATGACCCATAGAATGATCAGCACAAGGCCTGCCAAAATGATGGGCAGAATAAAATCATAGGGAGAAAGCCCTTTTCCTGCCACATAATTATAGCTCTTCAAAGTGCCTGCAGATACTTGGCTGTCAAGCTCTGCCTGCATTTGGCTGAGGAAACCTTCCGGGTCTGCGATCTTTGCCACCAGATTGGTTTTTCCATCTTCCGGAGCTTTTAGTTTCAAGGAAATGGTACTGCCCTCGATTTCAAAGCTTTCCACTTTCTGGTCATAAATGAGGGATTTGATGTCAGAGTAACTCAAATCATCCATCTTTGCATCAAAGGCCCCAAAGATCCAGGCAAGGAACAGACCAATTACGGCGATATAGAGAATAACGCCGATTTTATTACGCTTTTTCAAAATGCCAATACTCCTTATTTCTCATAAACTTCCGGACGCAGCACACCAATGTAAGGCATGTTCCGGTAGTACTCGTTATAGTCAAGTCCATACCCCACCACAAAGGCATTCGGTACCTGGAAGCCCACATATTTAGGCTTCAGGGTAACCGCCGGATTTCTGCGGCTGGGTTTATCTAAAAGTGTGCAAATCTCCAGAGAGGCAGGTTCTTTTTCCATCAGGTGATCATAGGTAAACTGCAAAGAATTGCCTGTGTCAAAGATATCTTCCAGAATCACCACGTGCCGACCCTTGATGTCCGCAGAAACATCCCGCTTTACGATCATACTACCGGTGGAGTTAGTGCCTTCGTAGGAAGAGATCCACATAAACTCGATCTCGCACATGGTATTGATCCGCTTTACCATATCGGCAAAGAACAGTACAACGCCCTTCATAACACCTACAAAGATCGGCTTCTTGCCGGCATAGGCTTCATTCAGTTCAGCCGCCAATTCATTGATCCGGTTCTGCAGAACTTCCTCAGAAATCAACACCTGTGCAATATCTTTTTCCATAACTGCCTCCTATGTTCTCTCTATCGTTTCAAACCTTATCTCTATGCCGGGGAGTTCCTCGGTCATATGTCGAAAATTACCGCCAATGCCCCAGACACCAAGCACTTGATCACCTGAAGCTAAAACGGGAATACGGTTTCTTTCTCCCTGCGGAATTTTCCGGTCCACAAACAGCGCTTTCAAGCTTTTTGTACCACCGGAAAGGGTGATCTTATCTCCCGCTTTCCGGCTGCGGATACAAATACTATCCACAGTGGAAATCACAAATCGATCCTTATTTCGTACGATCTCCGTGGCAGGCTCTGCCACGATGCGGATACCCAATTTCGGGTATTCCACCTGACCCGGACATGTCAGAATTTTTTCTACCAGTTCTGCTTCCACCGGTGCTTTTTCCAAACGGTCATACTTACGCTGAAGCATAATACCACCGGGGAAGTTGCCCTTTGCGGAAGGGTTTTCAGAAAACACCAGTTCTTCAGCCAAGCGGATATGAGCTCTTTCCGGTTCTTTTACACCGCATTTTTCCAAAAATGCAGCCAACACCCTTGCTCGCTCCGCAGAGTGCATTTTGCGAATTTCCAAAACAGAAAGGGTTTCTCCTATCAGCCAAGAGGTCAACAGAGCTTCATCTTCCCGAAGGCCCAGAGCCATTTGGGTCAAGCTTTCTGAAAGACGGGGATTCTCCTTTTTTAGGAGGGGCATCACATGATGCCGCAGGCGGTTACGCAAAAAAGCATCCTCTTTATTGGAACTGTCTTCTACATAGGAAATATGGTAGCTTTCCAGAAATAGAAGCACTTCTTCCCGTGTAACCGTCAACATAGGACGGATCCGGTTTCCCAGAACGGGAGAAATACCACCAAGCCCTTTCAGACCGGTGCCGCGAATCAGGTGCATTAGCAGTGTTTCTGCGTTGTCATCTGCCGTATGGGCAGTTGCAACCTTACCGGGAAGGCTCTCCAAAAAGGCATATCTTGCCTCCCGGGCAGCAGCTTCCAAGCCCTTCTGTCCGGCTTTTACATTTCCCTCTCCCTTGTAAAGAGGAATTCCATAGCCTTCACAAAACGCCGTCACAAAAGCTTCATCCCGGTCAGATTCCTCACCCCGAAGATGATGGTTAAAGTGGGCAGCAGAAAGGGAAATCTGCAGTTTATCCTTTAATAGATACATCGCCCAAAGAAGGGCCATCGAGTCAGCGCCACCGGATACCGCGCATATTACACGATCCCCCGGATTTACCATCTCGTACTGCTTCAGAAAGGCGCAGAGTTTATTCTCCATGCTTCCACTCCAGGTCCGTAAGGGTCTGGTACTGGGGAATCCACTGAAGCTTCACTGTTCCCTGTTCGCCGTGACGGTTCTTCGCCACGATACATTCCATAACGCCCTGGTCAGCGGACTCTTTGTTGTAGTATTCATCACGATAAAGGAACATAACCTCGTCAGCATCCTGCTCGATAGCGCCGGATTCACGCAGGTCAGACAGCATGGGTCGCTTATCGGGACGGCCTTCCGGACCACGGGACAGCTGGCTCAAGCACACCACAGGCACATTCAGTTCCTTGGCCATGATCTTCAGAGAACGGGAAATCTCACTGACGATATTCACACGGCTGTCACCGCCCTTGCTGTAGCCGGGGCCGTTCATCAGCTGCAGATAGTCCACAATTACAAGACCCAGGTTATCCAGCCGGCGGCATTTGGCATTCATATCCGCCACCGTGATGGTGGGGTTGTCGTCTACCCGGATATCGGTCTGGCTCAAAGATACCGCCGCCATACCCAGCTTGTTCCACTCTTCATTGGTCAGCTTACCGGTCAGCAGCTTCTTGCCGTCCACAAAGCTTTCAATGGACATAAGGCGGGAAGCAAGCTGCTCTCTGGACATTTCCAAAGAGAAGACCGCCACGGTCTTTTTGCTCTTCTTTGCCGCATTCAACGCAAGGTTCAATGCAAACGCTGTCTTACCCATACCGGGACGGGCAGCGATCAATGTAAGGTCAGACTTATTCAGACCGTTAATGGTCCGGTCAAGGTCACGCAGACCTGTGGAAAGGCCGGGAATAGCAGAATCGGACTGGCTCAATTCATTTAGTCGGTCAAAGACCTTGTGCATGGTGACACCGATATGCTCCAAAGAGTCACCGGTTTCACCCTTGCGCAGGGTATAGATCATCCGCTCCGCATTTTCCAGCAATTCGCTGGGCGTGCCTACCTGTTCCTGAACGGTCTTGACAATATTGGTACCTGCATCTGCAAGACCACGCAGAAGCGCCTTATCCTTGACGATATTGGCATAGCGCACCGCATTGGCAGCGGTGGGGGTGATCTGCATCAGCTGCAGGATATAATCCCGGGAATTGTCGTGATGTACACCGGTCTGGATCATTTTCTCCAATACAGTGACCGGGTCAATGGTCTCGGAGAAATTGAACATGGTATAGATAGTGGAATAGATCTCCTGATTTTGCTTCAGGTAGAAATCCACAGGTTTTAAAATGCCGATCACATCAGAAAGGCAACGGCTGTCAATCAGTATGGAGCCCAGTACCGCCTGCTCCGCCTCCAAAGAATGGGGCTGGACATTGGCGCGCAATTCTTCATCCATAGGGTCTCCTCCTTTATAAGATAAAATAGGCTTATGCTTCCTCGATCTTCACAGTCAGAGGGGCAGTAATTTCATAGCCCAGTTTGCAGTTGACCGTATAGGTGCCAACAGCCTTAATGGGGTCAGAAATTACAATTTTCCGCTTGTCCAGGGTAATGCCGGATTTGGCCTTCAAGGCATCGGCAATTTCTTGGTTGGTCACAGAGCCAAAGAGGCGTCCTGCGCCACCGCCCTTTGCGGTAACGGTCAGCACCATAGCACGCAGCTGCTTGGAAATTTCCATAGCCTCTGCCTTTTCCCGGGCGATCCGCTCTGCTTCGGCTTTATCGTTCATCTTCTTGGTGTTCATCGCATCCACAGTTGCCTCGATGGCGATCTTTCTGGGGAGCATATAATTTCTGGCGTAGCCGTCAGACACTTCCAGCATCTGACCCTTCTTGCCTTTTCCTTTTACATCCTGCAATAAAATAACTTTCATAATAACTCCTTAAACATCTTGGTAATCAAAGTATGTGTCAATGGATGCCACCAGCTTATCCAGGGCTTCCTTAATGGTTACACCGGCAAGCTGTGCGCCGGCAGTTGCCGTATTGCCGCCACCGCCCAAAGGCTCCAAAATCATCTGCACATTGGCATCACCGATAGAACGGGCAGAGATGATGACTCTGTCTTCATCGGGATACAGCACAAAGGAAGCGGAAATGCCGGAAATATTGAGCAGCTCATCTGCTGCCTGGGCTGCCAAGGCACGGGTGGTGCCGGTGGTCAGGGCTGCAACTGCAATTTCCTGCCGGTAAAGCCGGGCAGACTTGATGATCTGATACTTTGCCATCGTATCCTGGAAGTCGTTTTGCAGAAGTTTCTTGACTTCTACAGTATCCGCACCTAACTGGCGCAGATAAGCCGCTGCTTCAAAGGTACGCTCACCTGTACGGACATTAAAGCTCTTGGTATCCAGGAAGATACCGGCCATCAGACTCTTTGCCTCGATGGGCAGAACATCCTTCTTTTCAACTGCATATTCCAGCAGTTCTGTTACCAATTCGCCGGTGGAAGAAGCATAGGGCTCATGCAGATTTACAACGACGGGCTTGATATAATCGGCAGCACGGCGGTGATGGTCCACCACGCAGATACTGGTGACAGCTTCCAAAAGGTTGCCGCACTCTACCTGATCCGGCCGGTTGGTGTCGACCACGACCAGGGTGCTGCGGTTATCGCAAAGGAGCATAGCTTCCTGACCGGAAATAAACACATCCTTATATTCGGGAACTTGCTGAATTTCCTCCAAAAGGCGGCCGGAGGCATTGTTTTCCATATCCAAAACAATATAGAAGGGCTTTTGCTTTTTCCGGCAAAGGCAGGCAATACCCATGGCACCGCCCACAGAGTCCAGGTCCGCATTTTTGTGGCCCATAATGAACACCTTACTGCTCTGACCGATCAGCTCCATAATGGAGTTGGCAGTCACACGGGAGCGGACCTTACTGCGGTGATCTGCTTCCTTGGTGCGGCCACCGTAGAAGCTGAAGTTCAGGCGGTCCTTAATAACTGCCTGGTCACCGCCACGGCTAAGGGCCATTTCAATGGACAGTGCGGCAAATTCGTAGCCTTCTTCAAAGTTTTCTGCATCCACGCCCAAACCAAAGGAAATAGAGGCAGACAGACCGGAGGGGTTGGTCACATCGTGGATATCTTCCAGAAGAGAGAACTTATCGTCAATGGCTCGTTTCAGGTCCCGCTTTTCAAACACGAATACAAAGCGATTCTTTTCCAGACGGCGCAGAAGGCCGTGGTAGCTCTCCGTCCACTTGGTGAGTACATCGTTAATCTTGGCGTTCATCATTGAGATGGCACCTTCGGTCAGGTTCTTGGTCAGTTCCTCGTAGTTATCCACCAAAATGATGGATACCACAGGGCGGGAACGGATATACTCATCCCGAACCTGATACAACTCTGTCAGGTCAGTAAAGTAGATAACGCCCAAGCGGGTGCCTTCCATATCTTCTGCAACCAAAGTCGTACCGTAAACACGGTAGCGGTGTCCCTGCAGCTTTACATCATAGGGATGCTCTGCCTTACCGGTGGATAACCACTGGGTGGAAAAGCCGGGAAGAATATCCGTAATTCTCTTTTCATCCATAGGATCTTTGTAGCCGCTGATCTGGGTGAAGGCATCGTTGGCAAACACCACACCACCATCGGCCAACCGGAACGCCACCATAGGGAAAGGCGGCTGGGCATTTTTGCCGCCGGTTTCATCCAATGTGCGGTTCAGGTAATTCTGCAGTTCCCGGCGGCGGCGATTTTTAAACAAAAGCACCAGACCCAGGAAAAGTGCGGAAAGGCCAAGTTCGATACCTGCCAACAGATAATATCCCATAGCCAATGCGGCTGCGGCAAATCCAAAAATCACCACAAAAAAGGCTGTGTATCTTGGCTGTAACAGCCATCTGAGTTTCTTATTCAAAGCCATCGCCTCCTACCAATCTATCATACCCAAAAAAGAAATTTTCGCTACTTCGGCTTTTATTCTGTTCATTATAACAAATCAAATCCAAAGGTGCAACCATCTTTTTGCTCTTTTCCGCTTTTTCCCCGGAATATGCCGAAAAATTTTTGTATACATTTTACCGCTTTTGTGGTATAATACGAAAAGAAGGTGTCTGCCCGGCGGAGGCAGAACCAAAGAGATTTTATAAATAAGCGGGCGTTTTTTGCTGACCTGATGGCGATTCGGGGCCGGAAAGGTAGCAGGCACCTGCCAGTTTTTCTATGCGTTTTACTATGCATATTAGTTTGAAAGGAGCATTTTTTTGGCTGAAAAATTGAAAATTATTCCCCTTGGCGGTTTAGATGAGATCGGCAAGAATATCACTGTTTTGGAATACGGTCGGGATATGATCGTTGTGGACTGCGGTGTTGGATTTCCCGATGAAGATATGTACGGCGTAGACCTGGTCATTCCGGATTTTACCTATCTGGTGCAGAATGCAAAAAAGCTGCGAGGTATGTTCATTACCCACGGTCACGAAGACCATATCGGCTCTATCCCCTACTGCATGCAGCAGGTTAGTTGCCCTATTCACGGCACACCTATGACAAACGGGCTTATCAAGCTGAAACTGGAAGAGCACCGGATTGCCGACAAAGTAAAGCTTGTCACCCACAAGCCCGGTGATGTGGTAAAGGCCGGTTGCTTTACGGTAGAATTTATCCATGTAAACCACTCCATCGCTGATGCGGTAGCTTTTGCCATCCACACCCCGGTTGGCACTGTGCTGATGACCGGTGACTTTAAACTGGATCCCACCGCCAAGGACGGTATGACCGACCTTGCCCGTTTGGGTGAGCTGGGCAATCAGGGTATTTTGGCCTTGCTGTGCGACTCCACCAATGTGGAGCGTTCCGGCTATACCCCCAGCGAAAATGTTGTGGCAGAAGGTCTGGATCGGCAGTTCAAAAACTGTGATCAGCGGATCATCGTTACCACTTTTGCTTCCAATATGCACCGCATTCAGGCGGTGCTGGCAACGGCTCACCGCTACGGCAGAAAAGTAGCCGTCACCGGCAGAAGTATGGAAAATATGCTGAAAGTAGCCCAGGAGCTTGGCTACATTAAGGTACCTGCCGGCACCATCGTAGACTTGGCTGCAACCAAGAGTCTGCCTAAAAACAAAGTGGTCATCGTTTCCACCGGCTCTCAGGGTGAAAATATGTCTGCCCTGTACCGGATGGCTTTCTCTTCTCACAAGCACATCGACATCGTTTCCGGTGACCGGATCATCATTTCTGCTTCCGCCATCCCGGGCAACGAAAAGGCTGTTTCCCGAATCATCAATGAGCTGTACCGCAAGGGTGCAGATGTGGTTTACGAAAAGAGCGAAGGACTTCATGTTTCCGGTCACGCCTGTCAGGAAGAGTTAAAGATCGTCCACGCACTGTGTAAGCCCAAGTTCTTTATCCCCGTTCACGGTGAACAGCGCCACCTGCAGCTTCACGGCAGATTGGCTACCCAGCTGGGTCTTCCTGCCAAGAATGTCCGCATTGGCGAAGTAGGCAGCGTGTTTGAGCTTTCAGGTAAGACCTGCAAGCTGGCAGGCACTGTTGCCGCTGGAAAGGTCTTTGTGGACGGTTCCGGTGTGGGCGATGTGGGCAGCGTTGTGCTGCGGGATAGAAAGCACCTGGCACAGGACGGTATGATCGTGGTTTGTGTTACCATCAGTTCCCAGGACGGTGGTATCCTCTCCGGCCCGGATATCATCACCAGAGGTTTCGTCTATGTAAAAGAATCAGAAGATTTGATGGAAGAGCTTCGCAATGTGACTTTGGAAGCCATTGAGCGCAGCACCAGAAAGCGTATGCGGGATTACACCGCTGTAAAGACCGCCATCAAGAATGACTTAAGCGGTTATCTTTATAAGACCACCAAACGCAATCCTATGATCCTCCCTGTGATCACAGAAATCTAAATTGTTAAGGGCGTGCCGACGGCACGCCCTTAAGAGGTACATTACATATGAAGTACTATTTTGCACCTATGGAGGGGCTGACCGACCGCATCTACCGGGATATCCACGCCCGGTTCTTTCCCGGTCTTGACCGGTACTATACCCCTTTCTTTTCCCCAA
>JBGVHZ010000027.1:0-98785 GCA_045122735.1 Faecousia sp. | reverse complement strand
GCCGTTATCCTTTTCATCCCTTGACGTCAGCACGAAAAGACCGTAGGTCAGATCGTACAGCGCCTTGGGATCTTCAGCAGGTTTCTCCTGCTCAGCGAAAGTAGCGCTTCAGCAGGCCTTCCAGACCGCGGCCGTGGCGGGCCTCGTCACGAGCCATCTCGTGGACGGTGTCGTGGATGGCGTCCAGGCCGTTCTTCTTGGCGCAGGCGGCCAGATCAAACTTGCCCTGGGTAGCGCCGTACTCGCAGTCCACGCGCCACTTCAGGTTCTCCTTGGTGGTGGCCTTCATGTTGGGCTCCAGGTCCTCGCCCAGCAGCTCTGCAAACTTTGCAGCGTGCTCAGCTTCTTCCCAAGCAGCCTTTTCCCAGTACAGACCGATTTCGGGATAGCCTTCACGGTGAGCGATCCGAGCCATGCACAGGTACATACCTACTTCGCTGCACTCGCCATTGAAGTTAGCCATCAGCTGATCGAAGATGTACTTCTTATCTTCTGCAGAGATGTCGGGGTTGTTCTTCACGGTCTGGGCATAAACGCCGTACTCGTGAACGGCAGCCAGCTTCTGCTCACCCTTCTGCTCCACGAACTTGGAAGCGGGAACCTTACATACGGGGCACTTGAAATCGGGATCCAGGGATTCAGCGGTGTGAACATAACCACAGACAGAGCATACATACTTTTTCATAATTATTTTCCTCCAAAATTGTTTTTTATTAATTTATTTTTATTGATTGGGTTTTTCAATTATTCCTCTTCTTCAAACTGGTCGGGGCCTACGCCGCAGAGGGGGCATTCGTAATCTTCAGGAAGCTCGTCACCCTCGTACACATAGCCGCATACCACACAGACATACTTTTTCATGCTGTTTCACCACCTTGTAATTTTTCATTGGCACATTCACCGCAAATACCGGAGAATGTGAGCTGGAAGGAATCTACCCTGCCGCCCACCAGCTTCATAGCCTGGCTTGGGAGCCGTCGGGGTATATCCAACTCGGGAAGGTCCAGAACCGCATCACATTGGACACAAGCAAAATGGACATGTGGGTTTACATTGCCGTCAAACCGCTCCACCCCATTTACAGTTCCCAGACTTTGGATCAAGCCCTGTTCCTTGAAAATTCCCAGGTTTCGGTAAACCGTACCCAGGGACAGATCCGGATATTCGTCCTTCAACTGGGCGAACACCATTTCTGCAGAGGGGTGTGTATCGGTCTGGCGCAGGTAAGACAGGATCGCTTCCCGCTTACGAAAGTGCTTTCCAGAAACCATATACGCAACTCCTAAATAAGAATTATTCTTGTTTACATCCATATAGTAACACAGGATTTTTTATTTGTCAATAGGAATTATTCTTATTTAGAAAAATTTTTTGAAATTTTTTCAGAGCAAAAAACCCGGGCAGCATTCGGCACTGCCCGGGGATTTTTGATTACAGTTCGCCGATTGCCTGCATTTCCTTGCGCATCTTTTCCTTGGTTTCCTCGGAATAAGGTGTGCAGTAATCCTGGTTAAAAATGCCTTCCCAGCCCAGAAGATTCATAGCTGCAGAGTAAGCGGGCATCAGATCCACGGTGAGCATAAAGTCACGAAGACGGAGGATGTTGCCCAGGCACTTTGCGCCGGTTTCCTTATCACCTGCTGCCAAAGCCTCGTACATCTTCTTGCTGTTGGCGGGTGTGCAGGTGAACATACCGTCCAAGTTTGCACAAACACCATAGCTGTATGCCACGTCGAACATATCCAGGCCGGAGAAGAACACCTGGAAGCTTTCAGGCACTTCGGGATCGTTCATCAGCTTGCGGATCATATTGATGTCTGCAGTCTTGATGCCGCCCAGATTGGGAACGGTCCGCAGTAGCTCCTTCACCATGGGATAGGTGATCTTTGTCTGGGTGACCACAGCCAGGTCGTACAGGAAAATGGGGTGCTTGGTGAAGGATGCGATAGCTTTAAAATAGTTCAGGGCCTTTTCCGGTGTCACGGCATTGTAATAAGGGGTGGTGAAGACCAGACCTGCGATGTCCAGATCCTCCAACTCGGCAATGCGCTCCTTGGCACGGTTGATGCCGCAGTCCATAGCGCCCACATACACAGGCACTCTGCCGGCTGCCGCTTCAACAGCTGCTTCAGCGATCTTGCGGCATTCGCCGGACTTCAGCGTGGCCTGAATGCCCATGCTGCCCATTGCCAACAGGCCGATAGCACCTGCATCGATCATGGCATTGATCTGCTTTACAAAGCTTTCCTTAATAAAGTCGCCGTCCTTGGTCAGGGGTGTGCCCAGTGCAGGCACAAAACCTTTTTGATAAGTTTTCATTTTGTTTTCTCCTTATATGTTCTTACTTTGAAGGTAAATTCTGCTTTACCTGTATCGTCATAGTAATCCAGGTTGAAACTATAACCCAAGCTGTCTGCGATCGCGCTGTAAAGGGTTCTGGTTTGCTCAATATAATACTTGCAAGGCTCTGTGCCGGTGGAGCGCAGGTGAGAAATAGCAGGGCTTTCGCTGATATGTACTGCCAGGCAATCCTCAGAAAGGTCACACTTCAGCAGGTGGGATGCCTCTTCGATCTCATAGACTCTTTCGATCCACTCCTTCAGAGCGATCAGGCCACGAGTCTTTGCGTCCTCGATTTGGGGTGCATAATAGTGGTTGGCATATTCGGTAAGGAAGTTCCGCACCCCATTTTCTCCAAAATGCTCACCCAAGTACCGCAGGGCAAGGTCGCCATGGAAGTGGAAATCCCGGTGCAGATACTTATTATCCTCTGCCTTGATATCCATCACACGGGCATTGGGGGATACCATATCTTCATCTTTTACAGTAGCCAGGTCGATGCCGGGATCCTTTCCCATGGGGAAAATCAGGGAGCGGCATTCTGCATTGGCTACCCAAGTGTTATCACGGCGGTTATCCAAGCCATATTTCCGCAAGACAGGCTGATAAATAACATTACAATGTTGGCAGTAGGCGTGGTAAGGCTCCATATGGGACATATCGTTCAGCATACCACGGGAGGGGCAATGCCGCATATGGCTGAAGATATAGCCCTCTTCCTTGTTGTAAACCCGTAAAAGGTCACAGGCCTCTTCCTTGAGGGACTTGTCCCAGTATTTCCAGGCACCCTCCATAGGATCTTCCTTATCCCGTTCCAGGAAGGAAATCAGGCTGTTGACATTTTGCTGATTGCCGATGCCCCCTTCACTGATAAAATACCAGTAGTCCATAACAGCATTCCAACCGCCCTCTTGCTCTAAGAAGCGGAACAGTTCGCTGTATAGAGGGATAAACTCCGTGCAAGAAATCATTGTTTATACTCCTTTCGCATGCTTTCCGGCGTTACGCCGTAATATTTCTTAAATGCTACTGCAAAGCCATTATAGGTCGTATATCCCAGAAATCTTCCGATTTCCGTGATGGTTCTATCCGTTTGCAAAAGCTTTTTAGCATCCACCATCCGTAACCGGGTGATCAACTGAGAAAAGTTCATGCCGTAGTTGCGGTGAATGATCCTGCCCAATTGGGCGGAGCTGATGCCCAGATGCTTTGCCATCGCTTCCCTGGATAACTTTCCTTTGTAGTGGATCATCAGATAATTTTCCAGTTCCGCATCAAAGTACCCACCGTCATAGGGCAGCTTACAGGCCTCTGCCACCTTGGAGCGATTGGGAAATCGCTTTGTTAGTTCCTCTGTTACCATACAAAAGGCCAGGGTGAGCAGACTTTCCTTTATGCGCTCGTTCATCTCCCCTTCTCTGGCGCAAGCCTCCCGAAAGTCTTTTATGTACTGACAGATGCGGGCGCTCTCCGGGAGAACCTGAATTTCCTGCAGACCGTTCCATAATTGCGCCGTCTGTTTTTCCTTGTTGCCGGGGCGTAAGGAAACAAGCGCATTAAAGGAATCGCAATCTGCATCTTCCTTTAAAATCTGATGGCTGTAATTTGGGGGGATCAGGCAGACGCTGTCCGGAGGAAGGGCATACTCTTGTTGGGGTGTAACCAGCCGATGGTTGCCGGAAAAAAAGAAATGGATCTCAACATCATAATGGATATGCTGGCCAAAGAGTTTCTTTCCTTGCTCTTTTGCCGCTTTTGCATCCACTCTGGTGGGGAAAACAAATTTTACTTTTGTATTTCCCAGCATGATTTTCATGCCTGCGAACTTACTGTCCATGTTGCAACACCTCTCTTTTAAGATACCACAGCCAGCCCCCTTTGACAACCAAAAATTTGCTCTTGTTTCTTTGTTTTATGCACGGATTTTTGCAGTTTAGGCATATCAAACAAAAAGGACATCTTCCGAATGGAAGATGTCCTTTTTTAATATTACATATCGAAGGGCTCCATGGAGAGTACGGGGTGACCAACTTCGCCCAGGAACTCAAGCAGCTGCTCGGGATCCTCGGTGCAAACGGTTTCGTCTGCTACCATATCGGTGAAGTTTTCTACGCCATACAGTTCCAGAGCGGTAGCATCCAGACGCTCGCGGACCTGATCCTTCAGTTCCTTGGGCATCCAAACGATACGGCCGGGGCCGCCTTCTGCCTTGATGAACTTCTTGGAGGAGATGAACTGCTTGCCGTGGCCCATGAAGCCAGGGGTCTGCACACCGCCACCGGTCATGGAAGCCATGTCGGAGAAGCTCATACCCAGAGGAGTCAAACCGGCATGCTCACGGGTGGTGATAACAACGCCCATGGAGCAGGGTTCCACGCCGCAGATACACTCAAAGCAGCCGCAGGAGGTCATGGGATCCTGGAATAGGGAGTACAGAGTGATGTGCTCCAGAGCACCGTGGGAGTACTTGCAAACAGCCTCATCAACGTCTTCGTAGCGACCCAGCTCTTCGTCGATGCAGCGTTCCTTGGGAACGACCTGGCAAGGACCGGCAGGATCCAGCTCGTTGGTAGCCTTAGCATCCAACCAGGACACGGCACCACACAGACCCAGACGCTCGGGGGTAACGATACATACGTGGCTGGGAGAGAAGGCCTGGCACATGATACAGGTGTAGTAAACGGGAACGGACTCGTCGGTCATGGACTTCAGGCGGTCGTCACGCTTTGCAAATACTTCGTTTGCAGCAGCACGCAGAGCCTTGTTCTGCTCAGCGTCTACAACGATGGTGACCTGGCACTTGTCAACAACAGCTTCGAATTCGCTCTTGACCTTGGCATAAAGAACTTCACCCAGGTGCTTGAAGCGGAAGCCAGCCTCAAAGTCAGCCTTGGAGATACGAACACGGATCATATCACGCTGACCGGTGTGCATAACGCCTTCGATGCAGTTGAGCCAAGCGTGGATCTTACGTTCCATAACGGACTCAAAGTCAGCCTGCATAGCCTTGCCGGCAACTTCGATGGTGTAGGAAAGGGAGATCTTGGAGCCAACAGGAACTTCTTCCAGTTCGGGGCCGATAACGGTGATCTTGTGATCTTCCACTTCGTTTGCTTCTCTGGTCTGCACCAGCTCGAAGCAGTCCACACGGGAGCCGTCCACTTCTACCTGCATATCGCCACGACGAATGATTTCGCCTTCGAAAGCGGTAGCGTAAGCCACGGGAATGTCGATGTTGGTGATCTTGATCTTGATGTCACGGGCTTCCAGGGAAGTTGCATTCCACTTGGAAGTATCCAGCTGCTGGATCAGGCTCTTGGGAACACGGAACATATTCTCGGTTTCGTTGGAAACGACAGGGAAGCCCAGGCAGATAGCGCCGGCACCGTAGGAAACGATCTCGTCGCTGAGGGGCTTGTAAGCGTTAACGAAAGCACGGACACGGTCCATGGTGTACTTAGCCAGAGCGGGGAAATCACCGGGGGTGATGTTACCGAAGATCAGAGCTGCACGCAGAGCCACGGAAACGATGTGGATAACGGACTGCATTTCGTAGCCAAGGGGAACCACACGAACGCCTTCACCGGTGGTCATACCGGATTCGGCAACATGGCGAACAGCTTCGCCGGTCAGGGAGACCAGCATACCCTGTGCCTGGTAGGACTTAACCAGAGCAACGGTTTCTTCAGCAGAGTCAGCGCCGCCGATAATAACAGCAACGCCGGGGATGTCACCGGTAACCAGCGGCACGCCCAGGTTACGGACGAATGCGTCGGTCAGGTGGCCCATTTCGGGCTCAGCATAAGGAGTAGCGCCGTGCAGGTACTTCAGAGCTTCCAGGAATTCTGCGCAAAGAGCAGAAGCGATGCCGGACTCGAAAGCGTCGTGCAGGCGGTTGTTGCGGGTCATTTTGGCCTTAATGGTTTCCATAGCGGCCTTCATTTCGCCCAGGTTGTTAATTTTCACGCCGGTCACTGCGTAGTAGCAGGGCAGGCTGTAGGCGGTGCCGGGGAAGGACACTGCCTCGCCTTCGCCGTAGGTGGCGATGGCTTCATCAATGGCGGCTACGGTACGCTCGTAGTTGTAGTCGTTACCGCCAAAAACTCTGTCAAAAAGTGTCATATTTCCTCCTCATAAGGTGTCAATCACGATCTAAGATCGCCTTGATGTTCTTAATTTCTTCAATGGCTTTGGGACTGAAATCGTAGGGGGATTTTCCCTGACGATCTGCATCGATAATTTCCGGATTGTAGTGGATCACACCCAGCAGATCTTCCGCAGGGATAGATTGGCGGATAAAAGCTTCGTCGCTGTCATCGCGGACCTTGTTGGCCACCACCCGTACGCGAGCCACACCCAAATCGGATGCCAGCCGCTTTACATTCCGGTAGGTCTGCACCGACCGGGCGCCGGGTTCGATCACCACGATAAACTGATCCATATTGGAGGCGGTGCCTCTGCCCAGATGCTCCAGACCGGCTTCCATATCCATGATCACCACATCGTTTTTCCGATAGGAGAGGTTAGACAGGATAGCCTTGAGCATCACATGCTCGGGACACACACAACCGCTGCCGCCCACATCCACAGTACCCATCACCAAAAGCTTCACGCCATTGATATCCTTGGAGTATTTCTCCGGGATATCTGCCACATAAGGGTTCAGCTTGAAAAACTTGTTGGCTTCATTGGCACCGGTGCGCTCCTCAACCAAGGTGCGCATCTTGCTGATGGGGACGATCTCGTCCACTTCTTCCTGCGTAAGGCCTAAGGCCAGACCCAGGTTGGCATCCGGGTCCACATCGGCAGCCAATACGGTACGACCCTCGTCGGCGTAAAGACGAGCCAATGTGGAGGACAATGTGGTTTTACCCACACCGCCTTTGCCGGTAATTGCAACTTTCATATCTTAGATGCCCAGAGCCAGACGCTTCTGCTCGATGCACTCGATCATCTTGTCGCCCAGCTTGTCGATATCGGTTTCCACAACAAACTTTGCTTCCACCCAATCCTTCACGCCGTGCTCGCCCTGGAGCAGCTCGGTGACTTCGGTGGAGCCCTTGGAGTAGGGATCAACACCCAGGAAGGTTTCGATACCGGTAGCAACAACGTAGTTACCGATGGAAACGGCCTTCTCACTCATCCATTCGGGAGCGCAGCCGACCACGGGAACCTGAGAAATGTTGATGCCCCAATCCTTGGCGATATCGGAGGCCAGGATCATCATACGGGAAATATCCACGCAGGAGCCCATGTGCAGAACAGGAGGAATGCCAGCCAGTTCGCAAACACGCTTCAGACCTGCGCCGCAGTATTCCTTAGCGTTTACGGGATCCAGCAGGCCAGCCTTAGCAGCAGCCTGAGCGGAACAACCGGAAACGATCAGGATAATGTCGTTTTCCAGCATCTTCTTCATCAGTTCGATGTGAGCGGAGTCAGGACGAACCTTGGGGTTGTTACAGCCGACCATTGCCACAGCGCCGCGAAGAACACCGGAGTGGACACATTCGATCAGAGGCTTGGTGGTGCCCATCTCGTCAACCTGGGTGTTGGCAACGCCGTCCAGCACCTTCTTGATAGCTTCCACAGAGTAGCCAACACGGGCATTCTGCTTCTGGTTGGGGATGTTCACCAGTTCGGGAGTACGGTTCTTGAAGTTCTCAACAGCCATCCGTACGATTGCCTTAGCGTTCTCACCGGCGGATTCAGCATGGAACTGAATGAACTCGGAGTCGGGCATACGGGCAATGGGAGAGGTGGTGATGAACTTGGTGTGGAAGCACTTGCTCAGGGGGCCCAGTGCAGGGAAGATACACTGCACGTCCACAACGATGGCTTCACAAGCACCGGTAAGTACAACATTTTCCTGGTTCAGGAAGTTACCTGCCATGGGGATGCCGTGACGCATGGTAACTTCGTTGGAGGTACAGCAAACACCGGCGATGTTGATGCCCTTAGCGCCAACGCTCTTGGCCAGCTCCAGCATCTCGGGGTCGTTTGCATAATGTACGATCATTTCAGACAGAGAAGGATCGTGGCCGTGAACGATAATGTTGACCATGTCCTTTTCCATAACACCGATGTTAGCGGTGGTGTCAACGGGCTTGGGAGTGCCGAACATAACGTCGGAGAACTCGGTGCCCATCATGGAGCCGCCCCAGCCGTCAGCCAGACCGGCGCGCAGAGCCTGACGGATCAGTGCCTCAGGCAGAGAAGAACAACCCATATGGGTCATGTGCATAGCGGTGGCAATTTCCCGGTCGATAGCACGGGGGGTGATGCCTGCTTCGTCCCACAGCTTCTGGGTGTGCTCGGGAGCCCGCTTAGCAAACTTCTGGGTGCCGAAGGGGAAGCCGTATTCCAGCAAACCGATCTCGGCCATTTCGTGAGCCAGGTCATAAATGTCCTTGCCCTCGGTTTCAACGCCCCATTCCTTGGCGATGCGGATCAGCTTTTCAGGGTCCTTGACCTGATAGTTGCCGCCTTCCTTGGTCTGGTGCAGGGTGTGCATGATCTCGCGACCGTGGTCGGAGTGTGCTGCAGTACCGCCAACGGTAAAGCGCAGATAGTTACGAGCCACGATACCGTGGACGTCGCAGCCACAGATGCCTCTGGGGCTCTTGGGGGTGATGCGGCAGGGGCCCATAGAGCAGATGCGGCAGCAAGTACCTGCCTCACCGAAGCCACAATGGGGGGTCTGATTCTTGACCCGCTGCTGCCAGGAGTCGGCGCCGACCTTCTTGCCGTTTTCCAGCAAAGCGTTGGTAGCAGCTTCCATCTCCTCAACGGTGGTTAAAGTTGCCCAATCCTTCAAAGTGATTTCCTCCTAAAAGATATTTGCGTACCCTTACGCACCCGCAAGGGTACATAGTGTATCAGTATCTATTTTAATCACTTTGCCCCCGAAAGTCAATCGTAGATTTGCCCACATTTCGACCCATTTTCCTATCCCCCCGAGGGGGTTTTTTGTGCAAGAATGCAAGGTGTTAAATTTTTTAGAAAAAAGTGCAAAAAATGCAGGTCTGCCAAAGGGCAGACCTGCGATTTTCAAAGGCAAATGTGACTGACAAGGGCAAAGACCACAGGCAGCAAAATAAGGGTCATCAAATAGGACACAAAGCACATTTGGGCATTGTCCCCCGCCTCTTTTTCGTAGCCGCAGCTTTCCGGGAATACCACCAAATTCAGGCCCAGGGGCATGCTGGTGTATAAAAGCAAACAGAAGAGCAATTGTCCCCGGACGCCACAGAGCCAGAACAGGCTTCCCAAGATAGCAGAGATCCCCAGGATCCGCACCAGGGAAAACAGATAGGCCCGCCAACCGGAAAACAGCTTGGAAAGGGGAAACTTGCCCAGCATAAAGCCTGCCAAAAGCATAGCGCAGGGGCTCATACAGCTGCCTGCTCCATCCAATGCCGTTTTCAGCACAGAGGGCAGTTGAATACCGGAAAGGCCCAGACCCATGCCGATAAAGGCCGAAAGCACCAAGGGTGTGGCCAGCAGCCGAATGGGGCTGAAATGCTTATCCTTTTGGAAAAGCATATAGCCGTAGGAATTGCAGGCGATGTTGATGGGCAGATTAAACACCATATAATTTGCCAGCGTCCCACCGCCAAAAACACCATCGATCACCGGATAACCGAAATAACCGGAATTGGAGAAAGTAAAAGCATACATCAGCGACCGCTTTTCCATATCACTGCGGCCCATCCACTTGCCCAAAAGGCGACCCAACGTAATGGTTCCCACCAAGGCCAGCATACCGAAGCCGAAGATCACCAGCTTCTCCCCCACCACATCCCGGGTGAAATTCACCGAGAAATTGGCGATGGAATAGGCAGGCGCAAACAGAAGGGTATTCAGCAAGGAAAGTACATGGCCGGAGCTGTCCGGCAGCTGATGGCGGCGACGGAAAAAGTAGCCAAGACCGATAAAGATCAGCAAAACGCCCACCTGCTCCAGGGTGAGCAAAAACACTTCCAGCATGGTATCCCCTCCTTTCTTTCCTAACTATAGCACCAAAGGCTGTTTTGTCAACAAAAACCGTCCGGTAATTTTTACCGGACGGTCATCGGCTTATTCTTCCTCTTCTGTGATCTCTTGCTTAATAACCGTTACATAAGACACCCGGTGGGCATCCAGCTCTGTAACCGTAATATGCAGATTTTCATAGGTGAAGTTCTCCCCTACTTCGGGAATGCCGCCCAGCTGCTCCATCACCCAGCCGCCCAGGGACACGCTTTCGGACTCGATCTCCACATCGAAGCAATCGGCAAATTCATCAAGATTTACCATACAATCAGCAAGGTAAGTATTTTCACTGAGCATCTTGAAAGATTCCTGCACTTCATCGTGCTCGTCCCAAATTTCGCCAACCAGCTCTTCCAGAATGTCTTCCATAGTGACGATGCCCAAAGTGCCGCCGTATTCGTCGATAACCACGGCAATATGGGTCTTGGCAGCACGGAGCTGGTTCAGAAGATCCCGAATTTTTTCAGACTGGTGAATGAAAATGGGCGGGGTCATTACTTCCTGCAAGGGCTTATCCGTAATGCCGCTGTTCATATAGAAGTCCTTAATATTCAGCACACCCACGATATTGTCGATGTTTTCTTCATAGACCAAAAGCCGGGAAAAACGGGATTGGGTAAAGACCCGGGCCACTTCTTCCTTGTCGGTATCTACGCTGACAGCTTCCAGGTCTGTCCGGTGAGTCAGAATATCCTCTGCCACCTGATCCCGAAATTCGATGGCGTTCTTCAGCAGCTCGCCTTCGCTTTCGTCGATACTGCCTTCCTGCTGAACTTCTTCCACCAGTAAAAGCAGCTCTTCCTGGCTCATCTTGGTATCCTCGCTGACCTTGAAGATCTTGGAGATCAGCTTTTTCCACTGGGAGAACAGGAAATTGATAGGAGTCAGGATCACCATCAAAGCGTGAAGGAAGGGTGCGCTGAACATAGCAAATTTTTCGGGGTTGTCCTTGGCAATGCTCTTGGGGGTGATCTCGCCAAAGATCAGTACCGTTACGGTCACCACAACGGTAGACAAGGTCGCACCTGCATCCTGGTCACCCTGCATGATCTTCACGAACATCAAAGTGCCGATGGATGCCAATGTAATATTCACGATATTGTTGCCGATCAGAATGGTAGAGATCAGCTTATCGTACTTTTCTTCCAAAGAAAGTGCCAAATCTGCCTTCTTGTTTCCCTTTTCGGAAAGGGCCTTCAGCCGTGTCTTGTTGAGAGAGGAAAAGGCTGTTTCCGTAGCGCTGAAATAGGCGGACATGATCACGCAAAATACCATTGCCACTATACTGGGCAATAACTCGCTTAACATTTTATATATCTCCTTAAAAATTCGATTGTGATGAAAAATGGGCGCAAAAAAGACACACCTATTCCCGGAAAATGGGCGCAGGTATGCCGACCACAATCAAATAAGTATTGTTACTACAATCACCGTCGCAACTGTCCATGAGCCCTATCATCCTCCTTTTTCGGTATATTTGGGTTGATTGTAGCACGGACACAAGGGAAAGTCAAGCATTTCCCAACTTTTTCAAAAGAAAAGCGGCGGAAGTTTCACCTTCCGCCGCTTATTCTTATTCTACGATTACTGTGCCGTCTTCTTCGATGGTGATGGACATACCGTCCTTCACATATTCTAAGAATTCTTCGCCCAGGCTGTCCACTACAGGCATTTTGGCATCGGGCAGCCAAACAGAAGCCAAAATAGAGCCGGCTGCTGCCAGAGAGTCAATAGGCTTACTGAAGAGCATACAAGCAGGCTGCCGCTGCATAGCGCAGGCGCAGTACAGCACCAGACCGCCGGTGGTAGAGCCGATGGTTTGGGGCAGGCACAGAGCCTTTCCTGCCATTTCCTTGTTGTAAAGATCAGGATTGTTCTGGTCACCGCAGGTGGCCTTCTTGTCACCGAACTGCAGAGCGCCCTGGAAGGAAGCCAGGGTATTCAGGCCGCCGTGGGAAACAAGAGCGGGAGCCGTAACCGTGCCGGGGGTAACGATGCGTCCACTAAATTTTTTCATCTTACTTCCCTCCTGTGATCTTACCCAAAATCTCTTCTTCGGTGTAGAACCGGGAAGTGGTATAGGTACGCAGTTTGTTGGAGCAAGTAATGACGGGCATAGACTTGCAAAGAGGATTGTTCATATACATCAGCGGGCAGATATCGGAAAGAACGACGCCCATTTTCTCAAGCCGCTTGGCATCTTCTGTTTCCAAAAAGGCCTTTTTGACCGCAGGGGCGGTGGTAAAGACGGTGGGGATCTGTACCTTCTTATTGCCGGCGGCGGCAAGACCCTTTTCCACCCGGTTTGCCCAATCCTTCAGCTGCTCCATAGACAGGTGGGGGCAGCCGATGAAGCAAAGCTTGGGCTTTGCATCGGGATTCTTCCACATCACAGGGTAGCTGTCCTTTACTCTTTGCAGCTCTGCATCGTCAATGACATAGACCTGTGCGCCCTCTGCGACCAGGCTTTCGCCCAATTCCTTTGCTTCGGGAGTCAGGTTTGCAATATGGTAAAGACCAACAGCACCGTTAGAGGCGGTAGCTGCGCCAAAGTCCTTCAGGTAAGCACAGGCAGCATCGGTCAGTTCCTCACCCAGCCACTTTTCCATACCGGTGATGTAGGGCACATCCTCCATCACCTTCATACCGATGGCAGATCCCAAAAGCTGGGCTTCCGGCTTTTCTTTGCATTCTACCTTTACCACCCAGGTAGCCTTCCGGCCTTCGTCGGTCAAGAGGCCAAAGGCAGGAACACAGCCTGCGATAGAGCCCATAATGTCCATAATGCCGGAGTTGCGGTTGCAGCGAGCGCCCAGCACGGAGTTGGCATAGACCACCGCAGAGGATTCTGCCCAGCTAAGCACATCGCCCTTGCCGGGGACATTGCCCACTTGATCCAAATAGCAGGCGCAGGTAAAGGCATCCTCGCTGACAAGACCCAGCTGCTTCAGCTGCTCTTCGTACTCTGCCTGGGTGGAATACATAAACTTATTAAAAATCAGCTTCTGCAGCAGATTTGCAGGCACATTTTTGTCCAGAGGACGGGGGTCAACAGAAAACTGCTGCTGGGAAATCGCACCGGCATCAATGAGCTGCTGCATCAAATCGAAAACGGGCTTCATCATTTTCAGGCCAAAGGAAGTGACCAGGTGGTTGTACTTGGAGGTCACCGGCACCATCTTTTCTGCGCCGAAGGCATCGCCGTACATCACCAAAGTCTTCCAGACCTTGGCCATGGTTTCGCCCTTGGAGCCATTTAATATGGCCTGTTGTTCATCGGTTAAAAACATAGGTTTCTCCCTTTCTTTACAGTTTCATTGCCACATCCCAGGCCTGCCAGATGACAGAGCGCAGGTTGCCAACCTTGGAGCAATCGCCGACCAAGTGGATATGACGGGACTTTTCAGCCAAAGGCTGGGGCTTGTAGCCGGTGGAAAGGATCACGCTGTCGGCTTCGATTTCGAAGACCTTGCCATCCTTGTCCTTCACCACAACAGCGCCGTCCTTGATCTCCTGTACACCGGTTTCCAGGTGTACGGGAACGCCCTTGACCTTGAAATAATCCCGGAGGAAGCTGGTGTTTGCAAGGCAGATGCCGGGGGTGCAGATCAGATCGTCCAGCATTTCCACGATGGTGGGGTTCTTGCCCTGCAGGTGCAGTTCGTAGGCAATTTCACAGCCGGTCAGGCCGCCACCGATAATGGTAACATTCTGTCCCACAGGTGTACCCAGCAGGAAGTCGATAGCCTGGACAGCCTTTTCCACACCAGGAACGGGAATGCGATTGGGACGGGAGCCGGTAGCGATCACCACTTCGTCGGCCTTAACTTCGGAAAGATCTTTCACTTCCGTCTGGAGTTTCACTTCGATCTGGGGATACTTGGCGATCTCACGACGGTACCAGGTAATCAGATCTCTGTCCTTTTCCTTGAAGGAAGGAGCAGCAGCGGCAATAAACACACCGCCCAGCTTATCACTCTTTTCATAAAGGGTGACCTTATGACCGCGCTTTGCGCAAACAATGGCTGTTTCCATACCGCCAATACCACCACCGATGACCGCCACGGTCTTTTGCTTCTTGGCAGGGGCAATGTAGTACTTGTTCGTCTGCATGGTGGGAGGATTCAGGGCGCAGCGGGCCAGGTGCATGGTATCAGACAGATCCTGGGTGTTGGCGTGACCCTTGGAGGAAGAGAAATTGAAGCAGCCTGCGTGGCAGCAGATGCAGGGGCGGATATCTTCCAAGCGGTCCTCGATCAGCTTGGTGATCCACTGGGGGTCTGCCAGGAACTGACGGGCAATACCCACGCCGTCGATTCTGCCTTCTGCCACTGCCTGAGCGCCCACATCCGGTTCCATACGACCGGCGCAGACCACAGGAATATCCACAAACTTCTTAATATGGGCAACATCTTCCAGGTTGCAGTTTTGAGGCATATACATAGGCGGATGGGCCCAGTACCAGCTATCGTAAGTGCCGTTATCGGCGTTCAGCATATCGTAGCCCGCATCCTGCAGATACTTGGCGGCCTTTTCAGACTCTTCCATATTTCTGCCCACTTCGGTGTATACTTCTCCGGGGATAGCGCCATCCCGGAAGCCCTTCACCTTGGACTCCACAGAGTAACGCAGAGAAACAGGGAAATCTTCACCGCAGGCAGCCTTGATGGCCTGCACCACTTCCACGGGGAAACGGTAACGGTTTTCGAAAGAGCCACCGTATTCGTCGGTACGCTTGTTGGTCCACTCCATAGTAAACTGATCCAACAGATAGCCTTCGTGAACAGCGTGGACTTCCACGCCATCAACGCCTGCATCTTTGCAGAGCTTGGCGGTCTTGGCAAAGGCCTCGATGATCTCGTGGATCTGCTTAATGGTCATTTCAGGGGTGGTAATCTCCGGATCCCAACGGGAGGGCAGCGGAGAGGGACTTGCCAGCTCGTGGCTGGTATCCAGCACCGGCTTCAAAATAGCCCGGGTAAATTTATTCTTATGTAAGGGGGCGATCAGGTCTGTAATAGCCCAGCTGCGGCCCATACCGGCGGTCAGCTGGATAAAGAGCTTTGCACCGGTATTATGGATCTCCTCCATAAATTCCTTCAGGTCCTTAAACATCTTGGGATTCTGCCACAGCCATTTGCCCCAGAAGGTATCCCGCAGAGGGGCGATGCCGGGGATGATCAGACCAACATTGTTTTGGGCCCGCTCCAGGAAGAACTTTGCTGCTTCCTTATCAAATTTACAGCCGCCCAGCTCGAACCAACCAAACAGGCTGGTACCGCCCATAGGACACAGCACAATGCGGTTTTTGATCTCCACATTGCCCACCTTCCAGGGGGTAAACAGGGCTTCATACTTGTTTTCCATGGTAATTGCCGCCTTTCATATATATGTCGGTATAATTATATCAAATACTCCCCAAAAAAGCTACTCTTTTTTAAGTCTCCCAGAATGCCCGCGCCCAGAAGATCTCTTGCCACGCAAACCGCAAGATAAGAGTCCCGAAGAAATTTATCCCCCCGCAGGGCTTGCAAAGAAGGTCGAAATGAAGTATGATAGGTGGAAAGAAAGGGGGGCTTGCCTTGGATAGCCACGAACATATGCATATGCACCAGCAGGGCATCGCCCACAGCCACGGTCATGTCCACGAAAATCAAAAAGCGGTGATCAACCGCCTTGCCCGTGCCATCGGCCACCTGGAAAAGGTGAAACGAATGGTGGAAGACGGCTACGATTGCTCCGAGGTGTTGGTGCAATTAGCCGCTGTCCGCTCTGCGCTGGAAAACACCGGCAAGGTGATCTTAAAGGATCATATGCGCCACTGTATGGTGGATGCAGTAGCCGCCGGAGATCACGATGCCATTGACGATCTGTGCGATGCCATCGACAAATTAATGAAATAAAAAGTATGCCGGGGCAAATGCCCCGGCATATATTGTATGTTCCATTATTCGTCGTCAGCATCAATGATGGACAAAGCATTTCCGCCCTGACCTTTGTTGCTTTTCAGTGCATCTGCCACATCCAGCACGCCTTCTGCCACCAGCAGAACGCCTGTGAGGATAAATACCCAATTTACTGCGCCACCCTGGTTAAACAGCAGGCAGACACCTGCCAGAACCGTAAGAGCAGGACGAGCATAGGCAAAAAGCTTCTGTTCATAGGTCATATCTTCCGGCAGGAACTTGTGCATATTCACAAGCCGCAGAAGGCCCATAATGATAATGGCGGCAGCCAGCAGATACAAAGCGACGCTGACAAATACCCAACCGAAAATGAGTATGCACACACCCAGAACGCCCTTAACGATGGCGCTGTTTGTTAACTTGTGGAACAGGTCGATCACTGCGGAAATCAGAACGATGACGGCAAATACGGTGATCGCAATGCTCACCACCTGCCCCTTCATCACGATCAGCATCACGCCGATCAGCATAGAAAAGACCGCAGAAATAATATCTTCTTTTCTTCCCATACCGGTACCCTCTCTCTTTTGCTCAAAATGTTTTGAAGCGGCAAAGCCTTTTTAGGGCCTTGCCGCTTTCATTATACAACGAGTTTTTGCAGAACGCAACGAAAAAATACTTATTTTTCCACTTCTGCAGTCTGCTTTGCTTTCCGTTCTTCCTTGGTCTTTGCGAATTTCTCCAGCTGGGGAACAAACAGAATGCAGATAAGAGCTGCAGTAAAGCCACCGTTATACAGCAGGAAGCCACCGTGCATATCCGGCACAGCGCTGACCAGCAGGTAGTGCAGGCCGCCTGCCAGCATGCCCCAACCAAAGCCGTACTTACCAGAAATGGGAGAAAGGCCGTTGGCGTAGCACAGACCGATCAGAATGGATTGGCTGCCGATGGTGAGGGCATAGTTTTCGTTACCCATCAGACCTGCCAGCCAACCAAAGAGGAAGGAAGTCACAATGTAACTTGCCATAATGGGCAGCACATTTCTGGGATGAGAACCGGAGTTGCAGGTGCAGAGCATACAGAACACGATGCCAAAGGTCATACCGGTCCAGATATCGCCCACTGCCACCTTGGGGTCGATAAGAGCGGCAAAGTTGAAGTAAGCCACGATCATCAGGCCAAAAACGCCGGCGTTCATCAGGAAGGTAGGTGTGCCATACTTGGCAGTAAAGCTGACGCTGTGGCCGGAATCCTTCATAAGACCCCAGTAGCCCTTCCAGGTAGCGCCCATCAAAAGGGCGATTACGATAAAGCTGGCAAACAGCACAATGCTGAAAATGTTGCAGGCATAGAAGAAATCATAGCCCTTGGGTGCCAGAGTGGAAAGCTTGCCCAGATCACCGATCTTCCAGCCCAGCAGCACATTGTAAAGCAGTGTCCGCAGGAAGAAGGCGGTAAGGCCGATGGGCAAAGCGGCAGAATAATGGTCATAGCCCTTGTGGCAGGCAGGTGCATGTGCAAGGCCTGCAGGCAGGAAAAAGCCGATGATCAGGCCAACTGCCAGAGCAAAGCCCAGACCCAACCAGTTAAAACCAACAATGGTCTCATTGGGGTAACGGAACAGCAGGTCAGAGATCAGGGGCGCAATGCCGGTGGAGAACATCATAGCATTGGAAAGACTTCCCAGCTTTTCCTTCTTCACCAGAGCATACAGGCAAACACCCAGCATAGTGGGGATCATATTGAAAATATTCATACCCCAGGAGGCAAAGCCCACGGTCAGCAAAAATGCCAAAGTGGTTACATTGTTGGGCTTGCAGCCGGGCAGATAGGTAAGACCCAGGCAGAAAAGGCCCACCAGACCCATATTCAGGAAGGTGGCGCTGTAACCGCCCAGGGCGAAATAGTTGGTGGAGATCTTACAAGGGTTGGTCAGCAAATTCCACAGACCGGTAAAGGCATTGGCTCTATCCGGCAGAATAAACGCTGCCACCACAAAGGCAAGGCTCACATAGGCAAAGAATACACGCAGAAAACTGCTTTCCTGCAAAGATTTCAATCTCTTCATAATATCACCTCATAGTAATAGGGACAAAACTGGGCAGTCCTTAAAATTGGACTGCCCAGACGGTCGGCTTTCTAACGCCTGCACTCCCCTGGGGTAAATCCCCAAATCCGTCAGTTATGCAGGGTGCTATTAAACTTTCTCCGCAGCCTCAACCACGTGCTTCATCAGCACGGAAGTGGTAACAGAGCCAACACCGCCGGGAACGGGGGTAATGGCATCTACAATGGCTTCCACTTCGTTGAAGCAGGCGTCACCGGCGATAGCGCCCAGGCCGCCCTTTGCATTGGGCTTGTTGGCATCCCAGTTGATGGACACGTCGATAACGGTCTGACCGGGACGGACAAAATCAGCGGTAAGAGAATTCAGTACACCGGCAGCGGAAATGATGATATCAGCATTCCGGCAGATCTCAGCGGTATTCACGGTCTTGGTGTGGCAAACAGTAACGGTGGCGTTCTTGCCCATCAGCATCATAGCCGCAGGCTTGCCAACTACCAGGCTGCGGCCGATCACAACAGCGTTCTTGCCCTTGCAGTCGATGCCGTAGAAGTCCAGGATCTCCATACAAGCAGCGGGGGTGCAGGGAGCATAGCCCAGATCCAGGCCTTCAAACACACCGGCGTTGGACATATGGGTCATGCAGTCCATATCCTTCTTGGGATCCAGCTTGTTGCAGATCTCATTCTGGTCAGCCTTCAGGTGCTTGGGCAGAGGGCGGAACATCAGCACGCCGTGGATGGAATCGTCAGCGTTGATCTTTTCAATGGTAGCGATCAGGGTGTCCTTGTCTACATCAGCAGGCAGCAGGAAGTTTACGACCTTTACGCCAACCAGCTCAGCACGCTTGGTAGCGCCGCGCTCATAAGACAGGTCGCTGGGGTCTTCGCCGCAGCGGACGATCGCCAAAGTGGGCTCTACGCCCTTGGCACGCAGGGCAGCGGTACGCTCCTGCAGATTTGCATTCAGTGCATCGGTAACTTCCTTACCCAGTAACAGTTTTGCCATAGTAACTCTCTCCTTATGTAATTACTGACCGAAACCGGCCTTCACAGTGTTGAAAATTTCATCAGCCAGTGCGCAGTAGGTATTCAGCATACCGTTGGCCTTGGCGTTCATTTCTTCAGCAACTTCCCGATTCTTCAGGGTCTTGGTGTTGATGAACACATTCAGAGATGCGGCCTGCAGAGCAGCCTTGCAGCAAACAGCGCCGCAGCCGGCATCGGAAACAGCCAGACGGCTGCCCTTGTCGGCAAATACCTTGATGTAGCCGATGGCTTCACAGCACAGCTCCATGATGTGCATAGGCACAGCACAGGCAGTGATGGTGGCTTCTTCCAAAATGGCATCCCGGTTGGGATCGTCCTTGGGAATGCCGTAGGCCTTAGCCAGAGGCACAAAGCCGATATCGTCAGCTTCCACCTGGTTCAGAAGCTCGGTCTGCAGAGCGTCGCACTTTGCTTTCAGGGCAATGATCTCTGCTTCCACTTCTGCGTATTTCTTCTTGCCAACAGTCAGGCTGCCAACCATGTTGCCCAGAGCAGTGCCAATGGCACCAACCAGAGCGGCTGCGCCACCGCCACCGGGGGCGGGTGCATCGGAAGCCAGAACTTCCACAAACTTACGGCAAGATTCCAAAGTCATATCCATAATGTATAATCTCCTTTTCGGTATTTCTGTACTGAAATAAAGAATAGCACTTTCTTTTCTCTATGTCAATGGTTTTTCCGGGTTTTTGGTGCTATGTCCCACTTTTCCCGGAAAAGGGCAGGAATTTTAGTCAATGCGATAAAGCCGTTTGGCATTTTGTGTGGTGATATGCTCCACTTCTTCTCTTGTAAGACCCTTAATTTCTGCCAGCTTGTCTGCCATGCGGCCCAGATAGCCAGGGTAGTTCCGCTTGCCACGATAAGGCTCCGGTGCCATAAAGGGGCAATCTGTTTCGATCACAATATTTTCAATGGGGATGGCCTGGGCAGCTTCGATGGCCTTCCGGGCATTCTTAAAGGTCAGCACACCGGTAAAGCCAACCATCCAATCTCGCTTGACCAGCCACTTTGCCATTTCCTTTGCCCCGGAGAAGCAATGGAACACGCCCTTCACCTGGGGAAACTCGGTGACGATCTTCATACCATCCTCGTGGGCGTCCCGTTCGTGGATGATAACAGGCAAATTTACTTCCTTTGCCAATTCCATCTGCATTCTAAATGCCTTTTTCTGGATTTCCCGGGGGATGTCCTCATAATGGTAGTCAAGACCGATCTCGCCGATGGCCTTCACCTTTTCGTGACGGCAGAGCTTTCTGAATTCTTCCAGAACTTCCTCATTCACCTCATCGCAGGAATCCGGATGAGAACCAACGGAGGCATACAGATAGGGATAGCGTTCTGCCATAGCGATAATATCCTGGGAGGATGCCAGGCTGCAGCCTGCATTCATCACATAACCGATGCCTTCATTTGGCAAATTCTTCAAAATTTCTTCCCGGTCTGCATCAAAGGCCGGGTCATTCAAGTGTGCGTGGGTATCAAATAACATAGTTTCTCCTTGTAAAAAAGGAGGGCGTCGCCCTCCTTTTTACTTATTTCCAAAGTCCGTCAGGGTAAAGTCCCTGCTCCTGCATTTTCTTCAGTGCCGCCACCACCATAGGCTTATCTGCAGCGTAGGTCACGCCAAACCAACGGTCACGGGAACGAAGCACCTTTACACCGGCTTTCTTTTCTGCCAGCAGCTCTCCCACTGTCCGGGGCAGGAAGTATTCTGCCTTGGCAGGATTCTTCGGCACATCATTGGCAAGAAAATCCGGGAACCGGGCATTGATCTCCCGAATAAAGCTGGGAGCAAAGCCCCACATATTCATAGAAACAGGGGTATCTGCCGCCAAATCGGTCCAGGTGGCACCGTCATCTTCAGTAAAGTGGATACCACCTTCGTACTTCTCAATTCTGGTCCGCTCCACCACGTGGGTCAAATAACCCTCTTCATTGACCGCGCAAACGCCTCTTGCCACAGAGCCATTGTCTGTTACGGTGTTGCCCAGGTCATAGCCAACCATGCAATAGTCATACTTTTCCCCATCGCCGCCGTTACACAGATAGTCATAAATTACTTTATAGGCATCCTTGCCATAATAGTCATCTGCATTCACTACCGCAAAGGGAGCGTCCCCGATCTCTTCTCTGGCACACCATACTGCGTGGCTGGTGCCCCAGGGCTTTGTGCGTTCAGCAGGAATAGTAAAGCCTTCAGGAATTTTATAGAGCTCCTGATACGCATAGCGGATCTCCATGGGACACTTTTCCAGGCGCTTGCCCACAGTTGCCATAAAGTCTTCCCGGATGGCTTCCTTAATAATGATCACAGCGGTCTCAAAACCGGCCTCATAGGCATCAAACAAAGAGTAGTCTAAAATGGCTTCCCCCTGGCTACCCACGGGATCGATCTGCTTCAGGCCACCGTATCGGCTTCCCATACCGGCGGCCATCACAACCAAAACAGGTTTCTTAGACATAACTTGTCCTCCTTATAGAAAGCAGGGTTTTATCCCTGCCTGCCTCTATTATACCTTGAAACGGAGAAAAAGCAAGCCGGGGCGAGGAAATTGGTAAAAAGACCCAAATTTCAACGGTGATTTTTATTCAAAAAGTCCGTTATCCAGATAAATTGCGTCCTTTTTTAGCGGCTCCCAGGAGAAAACCGAGATCAGTTCTTCCAGGCTGACGGGCGTTTTTTGCTCTATCATACCTGCGCTACAGGCAAGCAGACCCAAAAGCTCCTGCGCTGTAAACCGGGTGCGCAGAGCGCCCAGATCCAGATCCTGATCCCGCTTACTGAGCCGTCTGCCGTCAGGCGCCAAAAGCATAGGTACATGGCCATACTTGGGATGGGCAAATCCAAACAGGCTTTGCAGATACATCTGCCGGGGCGCAGAGCTGAGAAGGTCAGCCCCTCTTACTACCTCTGTCACACCTGCTTCCCCATCGTCCACCGTTACTGCCAACTGATATACATAAGCACCGTCCGCACGACGGACTACAAAATCCCCGCAATCGGTGGCCAAATTTTCTTTGTATTCTCCCTGGGCATAATCGCAAAGCTCCCAAAGCTTATCGGGAACTTTTACACGCCATGCAGGAGCTCTTCCAAAGGACGCTCTTTCCGCTTCCGTCAAATGCCGGCAAGTACCGGGGTACACATAGGTGCCGTCGGAAAGATGGGGCGCATTGACACTGTGAAGCTGGCTTCGTGTGCAGTAGCAAGGGTATAGAAGCCCCATATCCTGCAAAATGGAAAAATAGCGGTCATACACTTCCGTCCGGGTGCTTTGTGGAGGCGTTACAATGTCAAAATCCAGCCCCAACCACCGAAGGTCATCCATTAAAACTTCCGCGTAAGCATTACTTGTCCGCTGGGTGTCCAGGTCTTCCATCCGAAGAACCATCTGCCCATTCTGTTTTCGCACAGACAGCCACGCCACCAGCGCAGCAAACACGTTGCCAAGATGCATCCGCCCCGACGGTGTAGGCGCAAAACGGCCAATTACAGGCTTTTCCATCTGCACACCTCCTTTTTTCTTATTTTAACCTATAAAAAAGGGAATGTAAAGGATTTCCCCCTTGAGAAATCCGGGGAATTATAGTACAATACATAAAAAGCAGAAAGGAGGGGTTCTATGGAACAGGATGCTGCAAGCCGTCAACAGGCACGGGCGCAGAAAAGAGCAAAGATCGCTGCGCGTAGAAAATGGATCTGGCGGATCGCCCTTATTCTCGCAGGCGCAGCCTTGATCACAGGCATTGTCTTTTTGATCACCAGCTGTTCTCATAACGAGCCTGCTCCTGAAATAGAAGTGGGTGAAGATACCATCCTGCACTTTGTGGCAGGCGGCGACCTGAATATTACGGATAAGCTCATCTCCGTGGGAGAGCGGGGCTATGACGAAGTGTTCCGGGATGTGGCGCCCCTGATCGCCGATGCGGATCTGAGCGTCCTCAACCTGGAGGGCAACTTAGCCGGCGCCCCTTACGGCGCAAATACCGGCTCTGCCCCCATATCTCTGGCCTATTCCCTGCAGAAGACAGGTCTGGATATGGTACAGCTTGCCAACTCCTTCTCCAACAGCCGTGGTCCCAGCGGACTCTATACCACCATCGACAGTGCCATAGCTGCAGGCCTGGAGCCTGTGGGTGTATTCAAAGATACCAACCAGTTCCGGGAAAAGCGGGGCTTCTCTTTGTTCCAGATCAAGGGGGTAAAGATCGCTGTGGTGGCCTTTACCAAGGGTCTGAACGGTATGTCCCTGCTGGACGGCAATGAAGACTGCGTCAATCTTCTTTATAAAGACTACGACACCACCTATCAGAAGATCAACACCGAAGGCATAAATGCCATTTTGGATGACATCGACCGGGAAATGCCGGATCTGGTCGTCGCCCTTGTTCACTGGGGCAGCGAATTTAACGACAATATCAGCTCCACCCAGAAATCCATCGTAAAGCTTTTGCAGGGTCGTGGCGTTGATGCCATCATCGGTACCCACCCCCACTATGTGCAGAAGCTGGAGCTGAACGAGCAAACCGGTCAGTTCCTGGCTTACAGCTTGGGCGATTTCCTTCCCAGCGCTTTCGATCTCAAGCCCGTTCCCGATGTCCACCCTGTGGCCGGCACGGAGTATTCCATCCTTTTGGATCTGGAGATCACCAAATTTGCCGCCACCGGAGAAACCAGGATCACCGGCTATTCCTATACTCCCCTCTTCTCCGTTTCCACGGAGGATTCCCTGCGGGTGGTACGGCTGGAAAATGCCATGACCGCTTATGAAAGCAATCATTTGGATGCAGTATCCAAGGATATTTACGATGATATGGCTTATGCCAAAAAGCGTATTGAAGCCCGTGTAAAAAACGGCAGTTAAGGACCGGAAGGTGTAAAGAATGAAAGAAAATCTCCATGTGCTGGTGATCCCCACCTGGTATCCCAACGGGCGGGACAAGCTTATCGGCATCTATCATAAAACCTTTTGCAAGGTCCTGGCAGAAACCGGCAATGCAAAGGTAAATATGCTGTATATCGACCGGGTAGGCATCAAGCAGCTGCCCCAGTACCCTTTTATGAAAAAGCGGTACGAGGAAAAAGGCGAAGGCTACACCGTTTATGCCCATAAAATGCTCAGCCGGGTAAAGGTAAGCTTCAAATGGCAGACCAAGGTCTATGCCAAGGTGATGGAAAAGGCCTTCCGGGGGTATGTAAAAAAAGAAGGAAAGCCTGATGTGCTTCACGCCCATGTAGCTGTGCCTGCAGGCTATGCCGCTGCCCGGATCGGTAAAAAATACGGCATCCCCGTTTTGGTAACAGAACACGCCTATTCCCCCTGGGCAAAGCCGGAGGGCAAGGAATTCTCCCGCTTTGTGGCGCAGAACGCCAAGGTCACCTGTGTCAGCACCTATCTGCAGAATATGCTCCGGGAAAAATACGGCACAGAATCAGAACTTCTTTACAATGTTGTGGACACCGCTGCCTTTGAAAAGCCCCGGGCGCTGCAAAATGACGGCGTTTACAGATTGCTGACCGTATCCGCTTTGCGGCCCGGCAAATGCGTGGATGATACCATCAAAGCTTTAAAGCTTCTCCGTGACCGGGGTGAGATCGGTAACTTTGAATTTACCGTGATCGGCGACGGGCAAACAGAAGCCTTCTATAAGCAGGCTGCCATTGACCTGCAGATGACCGATTGCGTAAAGTTCGTGGGCAGAAAAACCCCTGCCGAAGCAGCCGAGTATCTGACCCATACAGACACCCTGGTGCTTGCTTCCAACTTTGAAACCTTCGGCATCCCTGCTTTGGAAGCCCTGGCTGCCGGTGTGCCGGTGGTCTGTACCCGGTGCTACGGCCCGGAAACCTTCCTGGACAGCACTTGCGCTGAAATGTGCGAATTCGAAAATCCGGAAGATCTGGCAAGAGCCATTAAGGCTATGTATGAAAGAAAAGGCACTTTCGACGAAGACGCCCTTCGTGCCGTTGCAAAAAATTTCGGCTCTGAAGCCATCGCAAACCGTGCCTTCGCTCTCTACGAAGAGCTTCTGCAAAAATAACCTGATCCCCGGTGGCTTCACCGGGGATCTTCTTGTCTACGGTCCATAGGTTGCGCTGTTTTCTTCTTTATGCTACACTTTTTCTAAAAGGATGTGTCCCAATGAACACCTATGTAACAAGCACAACCATTAAGCATCTTCGGGAAAAGCAGAATCTTACCCAGGCAGAGCTGGCGGAAAAGATCGGGGTCAGCAGTAAGACCATTTCCAAATGGGAAACCGCCAAAGGACTTCCCGATATTTCTCTTTTGCAGCCTCTTGCACAGGCTTTGAACATTTCTTTGATCGAGCTGATGAACGGAGAACAAATCGCAAACAAGAATGTTTCTGCCAATCTGCTCCGTTCCAAATTTTATGTATGCCCGGTCTGCGGCAATCTGCTTCACAGCACAGGAAGCGCAGTGATCAGCTGCTGCGGCATCACACTGCCTCCTTTGGAAGCAGAAGAACCGGATGAAGCTCACCAAATCACCATTGAGCCTGTGGAAGATGAATATTTTATTTCCATCCCCCACCCTATGACAAAGCAGCATTCTATTTCTTTTGCAGCATTTGTCACCTGCGACCGGGTGCAGCTGGTGAAGTTCTATCCGGAAGGAAATGCCCAAACCCGTCTTTCTCTGCGAGGAGGCGGCTACCTTTATTGGTACTGCAATCACCACGGCTTATTCAAAAAGAAGGCACCCTGAGGGTGCCTTCTTTTTAGTCTGCAAGGTTAAATGCCACCTTCAAATCGTCAATTTCCTTGCCGGTGATGTGAACGATGGGGCCCAGATCTGCGCTGTTGATAACAGAATGGGCAGTGGTTTCCATCACTTCCAGCCGGTCGAATGCCTGGAGCAAAGAGTTGCCGGTCACGATGACGCACTCATTTTCCACGATCATAGCAGGGGAAGCCGGCACAAAGTAGTCAGCCACCTTATCACTGTTCAGATAAACATCCTGATAAGGAACGTTCTTCACATCCCGCAAAAGGATATAGCTTTCCGGAATGGTTCTGGCATCCAGGTCTGCATCGGTAACGGCAAAAGCCATAGCGTGGACAGGCTGTGCCTGCAAGATCGCACGCACTTCCGGATGCTTCTTGTAGATCTTCTGGTGCAGATACACTGCACGGGAGGGAGTCTTTCCCTGCTCCTTCATATCTGCCTTTACACGAACCAGGTCATCTTCTTCCAGATAGGCACGATCCCTGCCATAGGGGGTGATCAGGAAGCTGTCATCAGACAGCCGAACAGAGTATGTACCCTGGGTAGCGGTGAACAAGTCCATCTTGTAAGAGCGGCGGATCAAAGTGATCATATCCCGGCGGGCGGCCTGCTCTTCAGAGGTGATCACCCGGGGAATGAAGTCATCCATCTTTTCATGGAAACGGGTATCGGTGATGCGGCCGGCATCCGGATCCAGGTGATTGATCTCACCCAATTTTCTGCCCAGGATTTCCAGTTGTGCGGTGTAGTTCAGGGTTTCAAACCGCTGGAAAGCCGTAAACATATTCTCTGCGCCGATACAAACACCGTGATTTTCCAAAATGGCAATATCACAGCCGGATGCAAACACATCGCCGATCTTCTGACCCAGTTCATCACTGCCGGGAACATCATAAATGGCGATCTTGGCATTCTTACATACTCTGCCAACCGCAGGAAGCAGATCCAGGCTAGGCACTTTGCGGACAATGGAGAATGCCACCAGTGCAGGGGGATGGGCGTGAAGCACTGCCTTCAGATCGGGACGCATTTTATAAACAGATGCGTGGAAGGGCAGTTCAGAAGAAGGTCTGTGAGGGCCTTCGCAAGTGCCATCCGGACGGACACAAACAATATCCTTGCGGGTAAGCGTACCCTTATCGACACCGGCAGGGGTGATCCAAATATTGCCATCGCTATCCATAATGGAAAGGTTGCCACCGGAAGTGGTGGTCAGGCCCTTATCATAGATACGCTGCATAAACATGACCAGTTGGTCCGCCGGATGAATGAAACGAATATTCATAGAATTACCTCCTTTGTATTTTCATTTGCGTTATAACACAATAAAACTACAACTTATTTTCCCAGACTTACCTTGGAGCGGTAGCTTTCCACTTCCCAGTTCACAATGAAGTCAATAAGGAAATCAGGCATAGCGGATACGCCGCCAAAAGACTTGGTGTAAGCCACCACAGTGATGGCATCCATCATCACGGAAAGTGCGGTAGCCGCTTCGTTCTCACTGTTGCCGCAGGCGAACATGCCCAAGCCCTTCACGAATACGATCTTGGGCTTATAGCCGTTTTCTGCTTCAAAAGCAGCAAAGGTGGCTTTTACATCTGCACCCTCTTCCAGACAAAGCTGCTTTGCCTTGGCATAGACGATATGGTCAGGAGACAAGCTCTTGGTTGCCGGGTCATAGGCAAGCACTTCCGGGCAAACGGTGAACTTCACCGCTGCATTTTCTGCATAGGCTGCAGCCAGCTTGCAGGACAGTTCTTCTACCTTTGCCTCATCGTAGGCGATCTTCTCCAGCTGAGGCTTATAGGTAACAGCATTTGCCAGGGTAACCATTACACCATTTGCCATTTCGTCCAGCTCTTCGGTGGTATTTCCTGCGAAGAAAATGCCGTGGTTCTGCAGGAACAGAAGCTTGCAATCCTTGCCGGTTTCTGCCTTATAAGCATCCATCTTTTCCTTGCACAGCAGCGCAAGAATGTAACCGGGCTTGCAGGCATCCACCCAAACTGCGTCGGGGAACAGCTGCTTCATAGCCTTTTCGCCTTCCCTAGAGCAAGTCAGGCCGTTGACGATAGCAGGATGCACATGCAGAATGTAGGGCTGGGGGAACAGATCGTGGAGCAGAGTCTCCACGGAGGGACGACGGTTTTCGCCCTCTACACGGGCAGCCATCATATCCGCAAGAACTGCTGCTTCCCGGGCAGCCTCCTCTTCCGGATAAGCTGCGGACCACATCTTTGCCAGTTTTTCCCGTTCCAGCACCACAAAGTCTTCCGGCTTGATGGTTGCCAGGGCAGTGCCGGAGCCCTTCACCCACAGGCGATCTGCGCTCTTGTAGGAAGTGTTGCCGCCGCCTGCCAACACGAAATTGGCATCTGCGCCATATTTATTGGACATTGCCGCCAAAGCAGCCAGTTGTTCTTTCATACTTAACCTCTCTTGCTCAGTACATCATTTTCATACTGACGGACAGCACTAAACCACTCGCCGTCACCGGGTACACCGCAAACACGGCAATACTCTGCCCAAATTTCGCCAAAGGGCATGGTCTTCATCTCTTCCTGAACGACCATCAGCTCTGTCCAGTTGTCAGCATTCTGCATGGAGGTCAGGTCGGGGGTGCAAAGGGCCATCAAAAGGGCCTTCTGCACATTCCGGAAGCCCACCGTCCAGGCAGACAGCCGGTTGATGGAAGCATCGAAATAGTCAAGGGCCATTTTTACCCGGCCTTCCAGACCGCCGCAGCGGACGATCTCCTTGCAAAGCTCCTTGGCCTCGTCGTCCAGCAGCACCACATGGTCACTATCCCAACGGATGGGACGGGTGATGTGCAGAGCGATCTCCGGGAAGAAGGCCAGCAGTGCCGGCACTTTGTCGGAAACCACTTCTGTGGGGTGATAGTGGCCGTTATCCATCAGAGGAATGCAGCGTTCCTTATTCATAGCAGCATAGCTCAGGGTAAATTCTGCAGAGCCTACGGTGTAGGCTTCCACGCCGATGCCGAAAACCTTGCTTTCCACGCAAGGCTTTACCTTCTCAAAATCGAAGGGCTCGGAAAGAATTTCATCGATAGCTTCCTTGTAGCGGATACGGGGACCCATCCGGTCAGCAGGAATATCCTTAAAGCCGTCGCCGGTCCAGATATTCATAATGCAGGGCTGACCCAGTTCTTCTGCTAAGTAATTGGAGATGCGGATACAAGCCTTGCCGTGGTCGATCCAGAACTTACGGATCTCCGGATCGGGAGAGGACAGGGTCAGGCCGCTTGCCTTGGGGTGGGAGAAGAAGGTGGGGTTAAAGTCGCAGCCCAGACCACGCTCCTTGCAGAAATCCACCCACTTTTTAAAGTGCTTGGGTTCCAGCTTGTCACGGTCTGCCCAATCACCCTCTTCAAAGATAGCGTAGGAGGCGTGGAGATTCATCTTCTTGGTGCCGGGGCAAAGCTTCAGCACCATATCCAGATCCGCCATCAGCTCTTCCGGGGTTCTTGCCCGTCCGGGATAGTTGCCGGTGGTCTGGATGCCGCCGGTGAGGGGCTTAGAGGGGTCGGTATCAAAGCCACGAACGTCGTCACCCTGCCAGCAGTGCAGCGCAACAGGAACACTTTTCAGTTTTTCGATGGCCGCATCGGTATCTACGCCCAATGCACCGTATTTTGCTTTTGCTTCTGTGTAAGACATAATAAAGCCTCCTTAGCTTATTTGCATTACTATAGCATACCGCTTCGTCTCTTGCAAGTTTTTGTCATCAATCTCCAAAGTTGATCTTTATGCCGCCGCCATCGTTGCCGCTTTCGATATGCAGGTAGGGGGTCAGCCGCTGTGCGGTGTTGATCACCGGCATAGATTGGATGTACACTCTGCCGGGGCCGGTGATACGGGTGTTGAACAAGCCTTCACCGCCCAGGAAAATATTTTTTGCGCCCTTTACGGTCTGCACATCCATGGTGCAGCTTTCGGTCATAGCTGCCAAATAGCCCGTGTCTACCACGATGCTCTGGCCCTCCTTCAAATCGTATGCCTTGCAGTAGCCGTCGATCTCCAGGAACACAACGCCCTCACCGGCGATACGCTGCATAATAAAGCCTTCTCCGCCAAAGAGACCTTTTCCTATCTTTCTCTGGAAATAAACGGAAAGCTCCAGCCCCTTTTCCATAGCCAAAAAGCCCCGCTTTTGCACAATGATGCCATTGCCGGGGGTCACCTCATAGGGGATGATACTGCCGGGGAAAGAAGAGGCAAAGGCAATCATTCCTGTGCCGCCCTGGGCGGTGTACTCATTTAAAAACAGGGATTCGCCGGAAAACATTCTGCCGAACATCTTTTTGATGCCGCCACCGGTGTTGGTGTCCATTTGCATATTGGGGGACATCCAGCTCATAGCGCCGCTTTCGGTGCAAAGGGTCTGTCCTTCTTCAGGATAGCAAATGACGACCGGCAGGTTTCCGCCTTCAATTGTGTATTTGATCATAGCCTTCATCCTTTCATTTTTATATACTCTCACTATACCACGAAGGGAAAACAGAAACAAGTTAAATTTCCGGAAAGTGCCACTTGCCAAGTCTGTGGGCAGGTGCTATAATCCAACCGAAAGGGGTGGACAAAATGAAAAAGCTGTGGAATTATTTGCAGATCGCCCTCAGCGCTGTGGGGCTGGCCTTTGTGTATTACATATTCATCATTCAAAATAGCTTTGCGCCGGCAGGTCTGAACGGCATCGCCACCATGATCCAGCATAAGACCGGCTTCAGCATCAGTTACATGTCGCTGCTTATCAACATTCCCTTGGCAACAGCCTCCTATTTCCTTGTGCAAAAGGATTTTTCTGTAAAGACCCTTCTGTTTTCTGTGGTTTATTCTGTTTCCTTCCTGCTTTTGCAGCATATTGACCCTGCTTTTATTCAGTATAACGCCCTGGGACACGACACCATCTACCCGGTGATCCTCAGCGGTGTCTGCGCCGGTGTGGTATACGGGGTCTGTTTCCGGAATAATGCTTCCACCGGCGGAACGGATATCGTTTCCCGGTATATCAACAAGATCCGCCCGGATACCAATTTCTTTGCGGTGACCTTTGTGCTTAACGGCATTGTTGCCATCGCTTCCATCTTCGTCTACTCTGACGGCACACTGAACTATAAGCCTGCGGCTTTGTGCATTCTCTACTGCTTCATTTCCACCTTTGTGGGGAATTTGATGCTGAAAAGCACCAAGACCGCCTACAAATTTACGGTGATCACTTCCTATAAGGAAGAAATTATTGCGGATATTACCCACACCCTCCGCCACGGCTGTACGGAGATCGAAGCAACCGGTTCTTATACCCACAATAAGAAAACGGTGCTGATCTGCGTGATCAACAAGCACCAGCTAAACGATTTCCAGAAAATTCTTGCCAAGTATACGGACACCTTCTCTTATTTTGAGGTAGTCAACGAAACCTACGGCAATTTCAAAAACATCAAACAAAAGGCTTGACCAACCGGTCAAGCCTTTGTTCTTTCAATCAGTTCTTTCAACCATCGGGGACTGTTCTGCCCAACGGTCTGCAGTTCACCGTTTTTATATTTCGCCACGGTAACAAAGCCATTGTCATTATCGTAGAAGGTTGCTTCATTACAATAGGGCAACACCGCAAGCAGATCCTCAAAGCGTTTCCCAAATCGCGCCGCAACTGTGTCGGTGTTGATATTATGTCCGCCCTTTTTTACGCGGTTTTCAATGCGCAAAAGACTTTCTTCCATGGTATCCAAGCCAACATAGTAAAGGCGGATATAATAGTCCTTTGCAATAGCACGCTTAATGGTATCCAGCGTTTTTCTTCCGGAAAGGGTAGTTTCCTGGGTGAAGCAAATTTCCTTTTCCAGGCACTCCTCGATCAATGTGACCGCTTTTTTGCCGCCCTCCAGCAAATTGCCGCCGCAGGCTGCGGTAATCTTATCTACATCTATAATCTTTCCCAGATTGTCGATCTCTGTTCGCAAAACACCGGTCAAACTGCTTTTCCCACAGCCATTCACGCCGGCAACGATGGTATAAGTTTTCATCGCACACCATCCTTCATAAAATAGTACCTATATTGTAGCATATATTTTCCTGCATTGCAACCGCTGCAAACCACACCTTAAGCTAAGTATCTATGGAGATAATTCAGGGTCTTCTTTTTGTCTGCCGACCACAAAGGAGCGATCAGGTCTTTCTTTGCCCCATCCCCGGTGATCCGGTGGACAACCGTTTCTTTGGGCAGTACCGAAATGCAGTTTTTCAGTATTTGGGCGTATTCTTCCAAAGAAAGGGGCTTTATGCGACCTTCTTCGTATTCCTTAGCAAGCCGGGTGTTTCGGAGGATATGCAAAAGGTGGAATTTCACCCCGTCTGTGCCGCAGTTTACTGCATATCGGGTAGTAGCCACAGGGTCATCTCCCGGCAGGCCGATGATAATATGGGTGATCACTTCCAGCCCGGCGCTTTTCAGCCGGGAAAGGGCATCGGCATAAACTGCCGTAGGATAGCCACGGTTTATGTAGGTCGCCACCCCATCGTCTGCTGTCTGCAAGCCCAATTCCACCGTCACCGGTTTGATGGCGTTGATTTCAGCCAGCAGCCGGATGGTCTCCTCCGGCAGGCAGTCCGGACGGGTGGCAATATTCAGCCCCACAATGTAATTGGGAGCAACGGCCTCCCGGTACATTTTTTCCAGCTTTTCGATCGGCCCATAGGTGTTGGTGAAGGATTGAAAATAGGCAATGTATTTGCCGTCCTTTATCTTGCCTGCCACCCTTGCCTTGGCCTTTTCCAGCTGTTCGGGGATGTTGGTGCCACGCTCGGCAAATTCTCCACCGCCCAGGGCAGAGCAGAAAATGCAGCCCCCGGTGGAAACGCTTCCATCCCGGTTGGGGCAGGTAAAGCCCCCATCCAAGGAAAGCTTATACACCTTCATGCCGTATTTTTCCTTGTAGTAATCATTTGCCGTCCGATACATCCTGTCACCTTCTTTCCCATTTATTATAGCCTTTGCGTGCGTAAAAATCAATTCTGCTACTGTGAAAACCAGCCTTGCAATCCTTTTAAATTCGTGCTAAAATTATTTTACCACATTCAAAAATTGCTTCGTTAAAGGAGAGAACACAAATGGCAAATATGTTTTCCGGAAAACAAGAAAAGCACATTCCTAAGACCTTGTCTGAATGCACCCGCTCCGACGCAACTGTAGATAATCTGCACGCCTGGGCAGAACGGCTTGAAAATTGGGGCGCAATTTTCTTCGTTGTTTTGATCATCGTCGGTATTATTTCTACTGTCGTCGAAACCATCCAAGTTGCAGATGTCAACGAAGATATGGCCTTTTCCACCTTCCTCACATCTGCGATCACTTGGGGTGTATACGCCTTCATTGAGTACTGCGCCTTCCATGTTCTGGCTCTGCTGATCAGCGCGCTTGCTTGCATCACCCAGAATACTATGATCTCTGCCGATGTGGCGCTGTACGAAGCAGCGAAAAATGCTCCTGCCAGCGAGAAAACAACTTCCTCCCCTTCTGCCCATTCTGCGTCTGCTCCAAAACCCAACGCAAATATTATTAGCAAAATGGCATCCAATGCCCAGTCCTCCGGCGCAATGTGGGAATGCAAGTATTGCTTGTCCTATAATAAGCACGAGGCCAACTTCTGCAAAGAATGCGGCCAACCCAAAGGTAAGGAATAAACACAAAAGGCTTGACCGATCGGTCAAGCCTTTTGCTATTAAAATAGTGTCGTCATCCAATAGATCAAGCCGTATACCACGCTTGCAGAAACACCGTAGACGATGACCGGGCCGGCAATTGTGAACATTTTTGCGCCCACGCCCAGGATGAAGCCTTCGGTTTTGAATTCCACTGCCGGGGCGGCTACAGAATTGGCAAAGCCGGTGATGGGCACCAAGGTGCCTGCTCCTGCATATTTGGCGATATTATCGTAAAGACTAAGGCCGGTGAGCAGTGCAGACAGCGCCACCAGTGTGCAAGAGGTCGCTGTGCCTGCATCTTCCTTGGAAAGGCCCAAAGCACTGTAGCCGTTCAAAATTGCCTGCCCCAAGGTGCAGATCAGACCGCCGATGAGAAAAGCAAACAAGCAGTCTTTCACAATGGGCGACTTGGGCGCCATAGATTTTACCAATCTTCCGTATTCTTTTTCCGTCATAGCCATCCCTCCGGAAACAGTTTTCCCGGAAACAGAGAAAAAATGCAAAACAGACACTTCATTTTGAAGTGTCTGTTTTTCTTATTCTTGTGTCAACTTTTCCAGAGCTACTCTGGCGGCATCCTGCTCTGCCCGCTTTTTGCTGGAGCCGACGCCGGTGCCGATAGGTCTGCCGTTCAGGCTCACTTCCACGGAAAATTCCTTATCATGGTCCGGGCCCCGCTCCCCTACTAAAGTGTAAGTAAGGGTCTGGTTTTTCTTCTGCTGGACAAGCTCCTGCAAGGCGGTCTTATGGTCCTTATTATGGAGCCGACCGGTGGGAACATTGCACAGAATAAAGGTCTCAATGAATGCCTTTGCCGCATCCATACCGCCGTCCAAGTAGCAGGCGGCGATTACAGATTCGGTGGCATCTGCCAAAATAGAGGCTCTTTCTCTGCCGCCCCCCTGCTCTTCACCGTGACCCAAAAGCAGATGCTCGCCAAGGTTCACCTTACGGGCAACCTGAGCAAGGCTGGTTTCGCAAACCATATCCGCCCGCATTTTGGTCAGTTCCCCCTCCGGGCGCTGGGGAAAATTACGATATAAGTAATCTGCCACCACCATACCCAAAATAGAGTCACCCAAAAATTCCAGCCGCTCGTTGCTCATCAGCCCATCGTGCCAGCGCTCGTTGGCATAAGAAGAATGGGTCAGGGCATTTTGCAAAAGGGTGATATTCTTGAAACGGTAGCCAATGGCGGCTTCCAAATCTTTGATCATACTTCCTCCTTGGGAGCGAGGACTTTCAGACTCTGCTCCAACTGGGCGGTGAAATCCTGGCTTGCGGCAGCCATTGCCTGCCGGATGCCGTTGCAGAAGGCCAGCTCATCGGAGCTGCCGTGGGCCTTAATAACAGGCTTGCGGATGCCCAAGAACTGGGTGCCGCCCACTTCCCGGTAGTCCATCATGCCCATCACTTCGCTTACACCGGGTTTGCACAGCAAATAGCCCAGCATACTGAAGATATTACGCTTGAAGATCTTATGCTTCATCAGGCTGCCCATAAACATAGCAGTGCCTTCAATGGACTTTAGCAGTACATTGCCGGAGAAGCCGTCGCAGACCACCACATCTACGCCACCGTGAAGCACTTCTCTTGCTTCCACATTGCCGATGAAGTTGAGAAGTCCCTGTTCGGCAGCATTTTTAAGAAGACCATAGGCTTCCTTCTGCAGAGGTGTACCCTTGCTATCTTCCGTGCCGATGTTGAGAAGGCCTACCCGGGGTGCTTCCACGCCAAAATTCTTTTGGGCATAGAGGCTGCCCACCAGACCGAACTGGAGCAAAAATTCGGGAGTGCATTCTGCGTTTGCGCCGCAATCCACGATCAGGGTCTTGCCGCCAGCTTTATTGGGCATTGCAGGACACATAGCTGCCCGGCGCATACCCTTCACACGCTTGACGATCAAGGTCGCACCGGTCAGCAGCGCACCGGTACTGCCTGCAGAAAGGAAGGCATCTCCCTGTCCGTCAGCCAACAGGCGCAGACCTACCACCATAGAGGAATTCTTTCGCTTATGCACAACAGCTGCCGGATCATCGTGCATATCCACCACATCGTCGGCATGGGCAATTTCCACGCCCTCCGGCAGATCAGAAATACCCTTGTTTTTCAGCACATTGAGAATTTCCTCGCCACGGCCAACCAGCACCACCTGGGCGCCGAACTTTTTTACTGCATCCAGTGCACCCAGCACAGGGGCTTGGGGGGCATTGTCGCCGCCCATTGCATCCACAATAATCTTCATAGGAATCCCTCTCTTTTTATAAAGATTCTTTCAGTTTCTCAATGATCTCCAAAGAACGGTTTGCGATGGCCAGATTCTTTTCTGCCTTTTTCTTCACCCGATATGCAAGGGGGGCGATAATGCTGAAATTCACATTCATAGGCTGGAAATTTACGATACTTTCATCGCTGACATAAAGTCCCAGCGCACCGATGGCAGTTTCCTTGGGGAATTCCGGCAAGGGTCTATTTTGCAGCTTTGCTGCCATAGCAACCGCTGCCAAATAGCCGGAAGCAGTGCTTTCCACATAGCCTTCCACGCCGGTCATCTGGCCGGCAAAAGCAACCATGGGATCTCTTCTGTCGGCATAATACCGATCTAACAGCTTGGGAGATTGCAGGAAGGTATTTCTATGCATCACGCCATAGCGGACGAACTCTGCATTTTGCAGAGCGGGGATCATAGAAAACACCCGTTTTTGCTCCGGGAATTTCAGATGGGTCTGGAAGCCCACCAAATTAAACACACTCTTTGCCGCATTGTCCTGCCGCAGCTGGACAACGGCATAAGGCTCTTTTCCTGTGTTGGGATCCACCAAGCCAACGGGCTTCAGAGGGCCAAACCGCAAAGTATCTTCACCACGACGAGCCATCACTTCCACGGGCATACAGCCTTCAAACACATTCTTATCTTCGAAGCCGTGGACTTCTGCTTCCTGAGCGCTAATCAGCTCTTTCCAGAAGGCCTGATACTCCTCTTTGTTCATGGCGCAGTTTACATAATCTGCCGTTCCTTTGTCGTAACGGCTCTGCCACCAGGCTTTTTCCATATCCACAGATTCTGCCGTGACCAAGGGTGCGGCCGCATCGAAGAAGTGGAGATAATCCTGTCCAAAATACTTGCCGATGCTTTCAGACAATGCATCGGAGGTCAGCGGGCCTGTGGCGATGATCACCGGACCTTCCGGCACTTGGGTGATCTCCTCTTCCACAACGGTGATGTTGGGATGGCTCCGGATCTTCTCCGTGACCATCTTGGAAAAGCCTTCCCGATCCACTGCCAGGCAACCGCCTGCTTCCACACGGGTGGCATCGGCGCATTCCATAATAAGGCTACCCAGCCGCCGCAGCTCTTCCTTCAGAAGGCCAACCGCATTGGCAATGCCATCTGCCCGCAAAGAATTGGAGCAGACCAATTCTGCAAAGGTATCTGTGTGATGGGCGGGGGACTTCTTATGGGGTTTCATTTCGTAAAGCGTGACCTTCAGGCCTCTGTTTGCAAGCTGCCAGGCGGCTTCACTACCGGCAAGACCGGCGCCGATCACTTTCACCATGGTTAGGACTCCTTCTTTGTCTTCTTGGAAGCGGTTTTCTTGGTTGTAGTCTTCTTCGTTGCGGTCTTCTTGGCAGGCTTCTCTTCTACGCCTTCCTTGTCCGCTTTCTTATAATAGCCCCGCTTGTCTTCCGGCAGGAAGTTTTCACACTGCTCATTGATGCAGAAGGGCTTATTGCGGCCCTTGCCTGCTTTCTTGAACATAGTCTGTCCGCACTTGGGGCAATCCTCTGCGGTGGGTACATCCCAGGACATAAAGCCGCATTTTGCGCCCATTTCACAGCCGTAGTAGGCAAAGCCTCTCTTGGACTTCCGCTTCAAGAGGGTAGAGCCACACTTGGGGCAGCGACCGGGCATTTTTTCCACAATGGGCTTGGTATTCTTACATTCGGGGAAGCCGGGGCAGGCCAGGAACTTGCCAAACCGACCCACCTTCACCACCATATTTCTGCCGCAGACTTCGCAGATTTCGCTGCTGACTTCATCCGGCACTTTCAGCCGGGTGCCTGCCAGGGCTTCTTCCGCTTCTTCCATCTGCCGGTGGAAATCGCCGTAGAAGTCAGAAAGCAGATCCTTCCAGTAGCAAGCGCCTGCTTCCACTTCGTCCAGGCGGTTTTCCATATTGGCGGTAAATTCCACATCGATAATATCGTGGAACTTTTCCATCATCAGGCCCGTGACCACCTCGCCCAGAGGGGTGGGAACCAGATGCTTTTCTTCCTTATTTACATACTCTCTATCCTGAATGGTAGAGACGATGCCTGCATAGGTGGAAGGACGGCCTACCCCCTTTTCTTCCATGGCCTTCACCAAAGAAGCTTCGGTGTACCGGGCAGGAGGCTGGGTAAAATGCTGTTCCTTCTTAAGATCTGTGCAGGTGGCCTTGTCCCCTGCCTGCAGGTCGGGCAAAGCAGCGCCCGTTGCTACAGTTTCTTCATCCTTGCCTTCTTCGTAGACAGCTAAGAAGCCTGCAAACCGGACACTCTGATGGGTGGCACGGAAAATATGACCTTCACAAACGGTATCGATGGCAACGGTGTCATAGACAGCGTTTGCCATCTGGCTTGCCAGGAAACGGCTCCAGATCAGCTTATACAGCCGATACTGCTCCCTTGTCAAAGAGCCCTGGATCCGGTCAGGATCCAGCTCCACATGGGTGGGACGGATGGCTTCGTGGGCATCCTGGGCACCGGACTTGGTCTTGAAAACATGGTGCTTGCCATAGTAATAGTTGGCACCGTAACGGCTCTTGATAAAATCACCGGCAGCGTCCATAGCCTCGTTGCTAAGGCGCAAAGAGTCGGTACGCATATAGGTGATAAGACCCAAAGTGCCTTCTCCAGCCACATCCACGCCTTCATACAGCTGCTGGGCGATGGCCATGGTGCGCTTGGGGGTCATATTCAGCTTTCGGGAAGCTTCCTGCTGCAAAGTGGAGGTGGTGAAGGGAGGGGCGGCAGAACGCTTCTTCTCTGCCCGCTTTACGCTGTCCACAGTGAACGTCTTGCCTTCCACATCCCGGATAACAGTATTCACCTGTTCCTCGTTTTCCAGTTCTGCCTTCTTGCCCTTGCCAAAGTAACGGGCAACAAATTTGCCTTCCTTATCGAGCAAAGAAAGGGCAGCATCCAAAGACCAATATTCTTTACTTTGGAACGCCCGGATCTCATTTTCTCTGTCCACCACCAGACGGGTGGCCACAGATTGCACACGGCCTGCCGACAAACCACGGCGAACCTTCTTCCAAAGCAGAGGGGAAAGTTCATAGCCCACGATACGATCCAGCACTCTTCTTGCCTGCTGGGCATCCACCAGATCGTTATCAATATCTCTGGGGTTTTCGATAGCCTGACGAACTACCTTCTGGGTGATTTCGTTAAAAGTGACCCGACGTGCCTTCTGGTCAGGCAAGCACAAAAGCTCTTTTAAGTGCCAGGAGATGGCTTCGCCCTCCCGGTCAGGGTCCGTTGCCAGATAGACAAGCTCTGCCCTGTATGCAGCCTTCTTCAATTCGTCGATCAGGTCCTTCTTGGTATCCAGAGGGATATACTCCGGCACAAAGCCGCCCTTGATATCCACACCCATGGTGCTTTTGGGCAGATCCCGCAAATGACCCATGCTGGCCTTTACGGTATAAGCCGGTCCAAGATATTTGCCAATGGTTTTGGCCTTGGACGGGGATTCTACAATTACAAGATACTGTGCTGCCATGGGGCGCCTCCGCTCAGATTATTTTAAGGATATACACTTGCCGGGATGGTGCTTCACCATTCCCTTTAAGCTTAATTTCGTAAGAACAGACAATGCCTTGGCGGTCTCCATACCGCTGCGGGCAATGACTTCGTCCACCCCTTCGATCTTAGGGGTCAAGTGGGAAAGTAGCGCCTTTTCTTCCTCTGTGAGGGTACCTGCGCCACTATTTAAGACACTATACTGGGTAACTTCTCTGTTGTCAATGGGTTTTTTCGCAGGTTTTGTCGGGATCTTTTCCTCTTTTTCAGGAATTTGTGTAATTTCTTTCGGCTCTGCCTTGCGAATTTGCCTCGGAAAACGGGACGCATATTCCCGCAAAATATCGTAGCCTTCAAAGACAGCCGTTGCCCCTTCCCGCAGCAGGTTATTGCTGCCTGCGGAGGTGTCGGAATTGATATTACCCGGCACTACAAACACTTCTCTTCCCTGTTCCATAGCGTGCCGTGCAGTGATCAGCGCACCGCTTCTTTCCGGCGCTTCCACCACCAGCACACCGTGGCTGATGCCGCTGATGAGCCGGTTTCTTTGGGGGAAGTTCCATTTATAACCCGGTGTTCCGGGAGGATACTCAGAGATCAGGCAGCCCTTTTCCTCCAGCTGGGCAAACAGCTTCCGGCTGGATGCAGGGTAAACCACATCTGCGCCGAAGCCCAAAACACCCACAACAGGCCCGCCCTGTAAAAGAGCCTCCTCCATAGCAGCGCTGTCGATGCCGTCGGCTGCGCCGGAAACCACCATACCACCGCAGGCAGCGATCTGCGCACCCATCTTTTCTGCAATTTGCAGACCGTAACCGGATGCTTTGCGGGTACCCACAATGCCAATGGCCGGGTAGGCTTCCCAATTTGGAAGTCTGCCCCGATAGTAAAGCACCAAGGGTGCGTCGGGAATTTGCCGAAGTCTTGCAGGATAGCCGCTGTCACCAATGGTAACAATGCCGATTCTCTTTTGGCTGCATTCTGCAGCCAAGGCCCGGGCATTTTTCAGTTCTTTATCGGAAAGGGCTGTGTAGCCCTCTTCCGGCAGCTGCAACGCCGTGCGGTAGGCGCTTTCCGTTGCCCGATAAAGCTGCTCCGGGTCGTGGAAATATTCCAAAAGGGCGCGCTTTTGGGAAACGGTCAAGCCCGTCAACAAATGAAACCAAAGCCAATATAAAAGCACACCCACACCTTCTTCCTGTTATTTCTTCATTTCCCATAGGACGATGGTTGCCGCCACCGCCGCATTTAAGGATTCACATTTTTCATTCATAGGGATGATCAGCTCCGCCTGGGCAGATGCCATTATCTCCTTGCGAACACCCTGCCCTTCGCTGCCGATGACTACCGCCATTTGGGAAAGCTCCGCCTGGCGAATGTCCTTTGCTTTGGGAGAAAGGGCGGTCACCGCAACGCTGATGCCCGCTTCTTTGCAGGCAGCCTGCACTTCCTGCCAGGTGCTTTGCCCGGGAACAGAGCGGAACACTGCGCCCATGGAAGAGCGAACTACCTTGTGGCTATAAGGGTCTGCACAGCCTTCCAAAAGCACAACAGGCACTTCCATCGCATCAGCAGTACGCAGGATCGTACCTAAGTTGCCGGGGTCCTGGATGCCGTCCAGAAGCACCATTCCCTGCTTTACTGCAAGGGGCTTTTCTTCCGGCAATGCACAGACGAACAGCGCTCCCTGAGGGGTCTCCATGGGAGAAACATATTCCATCAGCTCCCGGCTGATGCAGATCTTTTCTACATACGCCGGCACATCCGGATCGATTTCCGGAGTGTGGAGAACCATTTTCAGCCCCGGCCACCATTTGACAGCTTCCGCAAGAAGCTTGGTGCCGTCTGCCACAAACAGACCTTCTTCCACTCTTGCCTTCCGGGAAGAGAGGAGCTTACGCACCCGTTGGATGGTGGCATTTTTACGGGAAGTGAGTATCTCCATCATAATTTCTGCACCCGGCGCAGAGCCTGATTGTCCCCTAAAATAACCATAACATCCCCTTCTTCGATCACGAATTCTGCAGAAGGAGATACATTGATCTTCCCATCCCGCTTGATGGCAAGGATATTCACACCCAGCTTGGCACGGACATTCAGCTCCCGCAGGTTCTTATAGATCCAGCTTTCGGGAGCAGGCACATCAATAATGCCGTAGTCGTCGGAAAGTTCAATGTAGTCCAGCACATTTTCGCTGGAAAGGCTCTTGGCAAGGCGCTGGGCATTTTCCTTTTCCGGGATCACTACCCGGTCGGCACCCAGCTTTTTCAGCACCTGGGCATGGACATCGTCGTGAGCCTTGCATACCACAGTAGGAATGCCCAGTTCCTTCAGGCTCATAGTGGCAAGCACAGATTCTGCCAGATTGCCACCGATGGCAACAATGCCGCAATCAAATTCCGCAGCCCCCAAAGCACGAAGAACGTTCACATCCCGGGCGTCTGCCACCACAGCGTGGGTCACATCATCACTGATCTGCTGTACAGGCTCGCTTCTGCTGTCCACCGCCAGCACCTCACAGCCTAACTGGCAAAGACGAATGGCAACCTCTGTGCCGAAACGGCCCAAACCGATCACAATATAAGACTTCATACGAACACTCCTATCCAATGAGTAAGTTTGTAGTGGCATAGCGGAACCGCTCCTGGGCTTTGTCTCCGGAGAGGAAGCCCAGACTCAAGGTCAGCACGCCCACACGGCCAAAATACATAAATACAATAATCAGCAGCTTGGCAGGCAAGCTCAGCAAGGGCGTTACCCCGGCGGTCAGGCCTACCGTTGCCAACGCAGAAACGGATTCAAACATGCCGTTTGTCAGATCTACAGGACTTGTGGCACAAATGAAAATACCACCAAAGAGCGCCAAAAGGAACATCACGCTGGTAAGGGTCATGGCATCCGTTACCTTATCTGTAGGAACGGTCCTGCGGAACACCGTCACATGGCGCTTTCCACGAATGCGAGCCAAAATGAACAAGACCAGCACCACAAAGGTCACTGTCTTCAAACCGCCGGCAGTAGAGCCGGAAGAGCCGCCGATGAACATCAGCACCATAGACACCGCCTTGCCGCTGTCTGTAAGCAAAGCCTGGTCAACAGAGGCAAAGCCGGCCGTCCGCAAGGAAACAGATTGGAAAAAGCCGTTGAGTATCTTTTCTCCGGTTTGCATGGGGCCTAATGTGTTGGGATTGTTCCACTCCAATGCCAGAATAAATGCTGCGCCGCCCAAAATCAAAATGCCGGAAGTGAGCAGGACCAGCTTGGTGTATACGGAGAACTTTTTGAAGCTGTGCAGCCGCACCACTTCTTCCCAAACAAAGAAGCCCAGGCCGCCCACCACGATAAGACCCATCAAGGTCAAAAGCACCACCGGGTCATTTTGGAAGGGCATCAGACTTGCTCCCGGCTGCAGCTGACCGAACAGGTCAAAGCCTGCATTACAAAAAGCGGAGACCGAATGGAAAACGCCCCATTTCAGGGCTGTAGCCACACCCTGATCCGGCAAAAATCGCAAAAACAGGATGCCTGCGCCGGTAAGCTGGATGAGAAGGCTTCCCCCCAGCACCCACTTTTGGAGCTTCCACACACTTTGCATATCGTCCAGACTCAAAGCCTGGGCCATCATCATTCTTTGCCGCAGGCCCACCTTTTTCCGCAAAAGCAGAATGACCAGGGAAGCCATGCTCATAAAGCCCAAGCCACCCAATTCGATCAACACCAGAAGCACCGTCTGCCCAAAATCGCTCCACATAGTGAAGGTATCTCCGGGCACAAGGCCTGTCACGCAGGTGGCAGAGGTTGCCGCCATAAGAGCATCGACTATACTGTGGGCTTCCCCTGTCCGGGAAGCGGCGGGCAAAGAAAGCAAAACTGTACCTATTAAAATAATAACTGCAAAGGCGATGGCAATGCTTTGGGCGGGGCTTAGCCCCTTTTTCCACCGCAATCTGTGAATTTCTTTCCAAGCCATAGTTTTTCTCCTTTGGGGAACACTTTGCCAGTATACATTAAATATATAATATACACAGTTTTTCCATTTTGCAAGAGAAAAAACCGGGACACCCTTTTGGAGGGTGTCCCGGAATGTATCAAAGCAGGCCCATATAGCCGAAGGCAATGCCCAAAACCGCAGAAAGGCAGATCAGCAAAATAGGGTGTACTTTCTTAAATGCAAGCACAAGCATCAGGCCGAAAATGCCGGCACTGATGTAGAAGCTTGCCAGAGAAAACACGCTTGTTGTAAAGCCCACGGGGAAGAATACGGTCATAAATACCCCGGCGATAGCACTGCCGATGAGACCCACTACCGCAGGCTTAAGCCCTGTCATAATGCCCTTTACGGTGCGGCTGTTACAGAACTTTTCGTAGCACTTGGCAACGATCAAAATGATCACAAAGGAGGGAACGACCACGCCCATAGTAGCACAGAAAGCGCCAAATACGCCCCCCACTTCGCTGCCCACATAGGTGGCCATATTGATGGCAAAGGGACCGGGGGTGGACTCACTGACCGCCACAAAGTCGATCATAGATTGCTGGGAAATAATATGTCCCCACCGAAGGCCCACCTGCTCCTGGATCATAGGCAGCATAGCATAACCGCCGCCAAAGGTGACAGCGCCGATCATAAAGAAGGTAGCAAACAGTTCCAAAAAGATCATTTTGCAGCCCTCCTTTCCATAATACGGGAGGTCACCAGGCCAAAGATGGCGCAGCCGATGATCACAAAGAGAATGTTGATGTCAAAGAAGGTGCTGACCACGAATGCGCCGCCCATCACCACATAGGCTGCCCAGCCCTTGGGGCTTTTCTTGTACATGGTCCAAAGGGATTTGCAAAGAAGGGCCAACACGCCTGCCCGGATGCCGAAAAAGGCATAACGGACGGCTTCCAGCTCCTGAAACTGCCGCAGCACAAAGCTAAGCAGCAGAATGATCACAAAAGAGGGCAAAACCACGCCCAGGGTTGCGCATACACTGCCCAGTACACCTGCCACACGGTAGCCAACAAAGGTGGCAGAATTGATGGCAATGGGGCCGGGGGTGGACTCGGCAATGGCAACGATCTCTAAAATGTCGTCCGCCGTGATCCACTTCTTATTGTCCACCGTCTCCGCCTGGATCAGGGGGATCATAGCGTAGCCGCCGCCGAAGGTGAAGCCGCCGATCTTAAAAAAAGTGAGAAAAACCTGCCAAAGGGTCTTTAATTTCACGCAAACACTTCCTTTCTTAGGGTAGTATACTATAATCACCCCGAAGTTGCAACCGGGATTTGACACAAAGCCCCTTTCGTGGTAGGATGAAAAAAGAAAGGAAGATGCCTATGGAATGCTTTAGCCGCACCCGGTTTTTGCTGGGAGATACTGCTATGGAAAAACTGAAAAATGCCCATGTGGCTGTATTTGGCCTTGGTGGCGTGGGCGGCTATGTGGTGGAGGCCCTTGCCCGAAGCGGTGTGGGTCGGCTCACCCTTGTTGACCACGATAAAGTAAGCCTTTCCAATATCAACCGGCAGATTTTGGCCACCGTGGATACTGTGGGAATGGAGAAGGCAGAAGCCGCCAAAGCCCGTGTGAATGCCATTAACCCCAGTTGTGAAGTCAATGCTATTTGCGACTTTTTCGGCCCCAACACCCGACATTTGTTTGATTTTACGAAGTACGACTATGTGGTAGATGCCATTGATACCGTCACCGGAAAGCTTTCTTTGGTGGAAGCCTGCAAGGAAGCCGGCACGCCCATCCTCTGCTCCATGGGGGCAGGCAATAAGCTGGACCCCACCGCCTTCCGGGTGGCAGATATTTATAAAACCTCCGTCTGTCCTTTGGCCCGAATTATGCGAAAAGAATGCCGCAAACGGGGCATTGAAAATTTGAAGGTGGTCTACTCGGAAGAAGAGCCTATTGAATGTAACCTGCCTGCGGACGACCCCGCTTGGGCAGAACTTCCGGAAGGCAGAAATGCCCTCCCCGGCTCCTGCGCCTGGGTCCCCTCTGCGGTGGGCCTGATCATCGCCGGTGAAGTGATCAAAGATCTGTGCAATTAAGGATGTGTTCCTATGTTTCTTGAAACCCAAAGGCTAATTTTGCGAAAGCCGGAAATTGCCGATGTAAATGACTATATGGAATTTGTCAATACCCGGTTTGTCAACCGCTATAATGCCATGTCCCCCGTAACTCAGGAGAAAGCAGAATACCGGTTTGCAAACGCAGAAGACGGTTCTATTGCCATCATAAAGAAGGAGACCGGCAGGCTAATTGGTATGCTCTATGTGGGAGAGGACAGCCTTCGCTATGATGTGAACTCCAAGGAGATCTCCTACTTCCTACGGGAAGAAGAATCCAAAAAGGGATATATGAAAGAGGCTCTTTCTGCCCTCATTTCCCACCTGTTTGAAACAGAAAACCTCACCTGCATCACTGCCCGCTCCTTTGCTCCCAACATAGCATCCCAGCGTCTTTTGGAAAGCTTAGGCTTCCAAAAAGAAGGTCTGCTGCGGTGCTGCGTCAAAGGCTTTGAAGGCACCATCTTCGATGACTGCCTATACTCCCTTTTCCGGGAAGATATACATTAACACACCAGGAGGCGCTTATGGAAATTCGTTTTGCGGAAAATAAAGATACTGCAGGCATTTTGACACTGCTGAAGCAGGTTGGCGGGTTGCACCACTCCATTCGTCCCGATCTTTTCCGGGAAAAGGCCTGCAAATACGGCCCTTCTCAGCTGTTTTCCCTGATGGAAAGCTCTGATACCCCCATTTTCGTGGCGGTGGAAGAGGACAAGGTTTTGGGCTACTGCTTCTGCCAGGTGCAAGTGACGGAGAAAAACCCCGTGCTGAATGACCGCTACTGCCTTTATATTGACGATCTGTGTGTACTGGAAGGCTGCCGGGGCAAGCACATCGGCTCGGCTCTATATAACGAAGTGGTTCGCTATGCCAAAATGCGCAAGTGCGATGCCATCACCCTGAATGTGTGGGAAGGCAACGATGCCGCCAAGGCATTTTATGAAAAAATGGGCTTTGCGCCCCAGAAAACCGTAATGGAAAAGGTGCTGTAATGCTAATTAAGAACCAAGTTTATGAAGCCCGGATCGTAGACTACACAGCTGATGGACAAGGTGTTGCCAAGATCGAAGGCTGTGCTGTCTTTGTTGCCAACGGCGTGGTTGGAGATCTCTGCAAGATCGCCATTTTAAAGGCAAACAAGACCTGGGCTTTGGGAAAGATCACCCAGGTGATCGAAAAATCCCCCCACCGCATTAACCGGGAATGCCCCGTTGCCAAGCTTTGCGGCGGCTGCGATTTCTGGCATATGACCTACGAGGAAGAATGCCGGCTGAAGGCTGACCGGGTAAAACAAAACCTAAACCGGCTGGCAGGCGAAAACCTGGATGAAATCCCCATTCTTTCCGCCCCCACCTGCTACAATTACCGCAACAAAGTGATCTTCCCTGTGGGAAGCAACCGCAATAAGGCCTACGCCGGCTTTTACCGGGCAGGCAGCCACCAGATCGTGGAAAATGAGGGCTGCCGCATTGGTTTCCCGGAAGCAGACACCATCAAAAAAGCGGTGCTGGACTATATGAACCAGTACCGGGTCAGCGCCTATGATGAGGCAGAACACAAGGGTCTGGTGCGCCACATCTTCCTGCGGCAAGGTGCAGTCAGCAAGCAGATTTTGGTCTGCCTTTGCATAAACGGCACAACTCTTCCCCGTCAGGAAGCCCTTTTGGAGCGGCTGCAGAAGATCCCCGGCTTTACCACTTTGGTGCTTAGCATCAACAAAAAGCAGGGAAATACTATCCTTGGAGAAGAAAATAAAACGCTTTATGGCCCCGGGTACATTGAAGACACTCTTTGCGGCCTGACTTTCCGCATTTCTGCCCAATCCTTCTATCAGATCAACCACCATCAGGCGGAGCTTCTCTACGAAGCCGCCATCGCCCAGGGGCAGATCACAAAGGAAGACCTGGTATTAGACCTCTACTGCGGTGTAGGCACCATCACTTTGGCAATGGCAAAGGCCGCCAAAAAGGTGATCGGTGTGGAAGTGGTGGCAGAAGCAGTCAATGACGCAAGAGAAAATGCGATCCGCAACGGCATCGAGAATGCAGAATTTTTCTGCGGTGATGCAGGCAAAGCCGCTCTGGAGCTGGAAAGCCGGGGTGTGAAGCCAGACGTGGTCGTAGTCGACCCGCCCCGAAAAGGCTTAAATGCCGATGCCATCGAAGGCATTTGCCAAATGGCGCCCCGACGGATCGTCTATGTGTCCTGCGACCCAGCAACCATGGCAAGAGATGTGGCCATTTTCAAAGAAAGAGGCTACTCCCTTCTCTCCGCCCAAGCCGCCGACCTCTTCCCCAGATGTGCACATGTAGAATCCATCGTGACCATGATTCGGGAGGAAAGCAATGGATAGTTTGGATTTGCCTCTGATTTATCAGCATTTTAAAGACAAGTATAATCTGGAACTGACAAATGCGCTTTCTCTGAATGCAGGATTTCGCAAAGACTTCCAAGTGCTATTCGGTCAATCACCTCAGAATAGATTCTATCTTTACCATGACGGTGTGATTGCCATTTTTGATATCGAAAATCATGCAGGAACACTTGCTGACCATTGGCATCCCAATGATACGCAGGAGGCAATGCAAATGGTAGTTGATTTTATGGAAGACACCTGCGAGTTTGACTGGTGGCCAATTGACCGGTAAACTTGAAATTTATCTAACTGTAAACAAGTACAATTAACGGGGAAAATGATATGGATACTCTTCTTAGCTTATCTATTAGCTGTGTTACACCAGAAAACTATTGGACAGAATATTTCATTGGATTCTTCACATCAGCAGAAGAAATAGATGTAGTTGCCAGAAAACTTATAAGTAGTAACAGAAATTTCTCAGAACCTGATTGCAAAGTCAGAATTGAAAAAGTTGAAGTTGTTGGTGAAAGTGATAGCGTTGAATATGTATATCGCTTTTATGGGCAAAACATAGATTCATCACTTGAGGGAGATATTATTGAGAGTCCTTGCTATGTGGAAAAATCAACAGCTATACAAGAATTGATGAAAGCTAAAAGGAATACCCCACGACAACAGTGGCGTCTAGAAACACATATTATTGGAAAATGCAATTATTGACAAATTCCAATATATCAACCGCTTTGCTAGACTCCCTACCTAAAGGTACAACCGTCGAATCAATCGTTTGTCTAAGTCGACAATAAGAATATCTAACGAAAAGGGGGTATGGAAATGATCAGCTACGGGCCGTTATGGGAAACTATGAAAGACCGGGGCATTAGCACCTATACGCTGATTAACCAGCATGATATAAACCCCAGAACTATCCACCAGTTAAAGCACAACAAGTCCATCACCCTTTTTACTTTGGAAAAGCTTTGCCACATTTTGAATTGCGGCCCACAGGATATTGTTTGCTTTACAAAGGAAGAAACTTAATCCAGAACGCACCAATGGCCCCCTTGTGTAAAGGGGGCTGGATTTTTGCAGAGCAAAAAGACTGGGGGATTGTACACAATCCCTCCGTCAAAAATCAAAGATTTTTGCCACCTCCCTTTGCACAAGGGAGGCTCTTTACGATCATAAAAGCCGTCAGGTTTCACACCTGACGGCCTTTTGCATACATTATAGATTAAGTGCCTTGATAAGATCCGGGATGGCGGTTTCAAACTTCACGCCGTACCAGTGGGTATCGTCCCCAATGGTATTTTTCATGGACTGCACCACATAATCAGCAGCGATCTTGGCAGCCTCATAGGTAGTAAAGCCCTGCATATAAGCGCCGGTGAAAGCAGATGCGTACACATCTCCGGTACCGTGGCAGCTGTTTTCCAGACGGGGGTGGACATAGTGGGAATATTCCCCGTTTTCAAAGACCACCACTCCGGTTTCGCCGGGGTTGTAGCCTACACCGGTAAGCACCACGGTCTTGGCGCCCAGAGCGGTCAGCTTGGCAAGCAGGCCATCCACATAGGCCTTATCATAGGTTTCCTGATAGGGAGTGTCCGTCAGAAAGCAGGCCTCTGTAATATTGGGAAGGAGGATATCTGCCTTGCCGCAGAGCTTCTTCATCTCCGCTACATAAGCATCATCAAAGGCAAGATAGAGCTTGCCGTTATCTGCCATAGCCGGGTCCACGATGTTCTTGCAGCCGGGGTTATCCAGATTGTCCATAATATCTGCCACATAGGCGATCTGCTGGGTGCTTCCCAGGTAGCCTGTATAAATAGCATCAAAGCCGATGCCCTCTTTCTTCCAGTGGGCGGCAATGCCGGGTACATCCTCGGTCAGATCCCGGACGGTAAAGCCGGTGAAGCCGGCAGTATGGGTAGAAAGCACTGCAGAGGGCAAAATGGCGGTTTCCAGGCCGCAGGCAGACAGGATGGGCAGCGCCACCGTCAAAGAACACTGGCCTACGCAGGAAATATCCTGAATGGTTAAAACTCTTTTATAGCTCATAAAACTCCTCATTTCCATTTGAATTAGGGATATTTTATCACTATTTCCTCAAATTGCAATAGGGTAAAAAAAGAAAATTGTTGAATAAACTGCCCAAAAGGAGTATAATGGACGAAAAACAAGGAAAGGGGCACCAAAATGGGAATTTTGATGCTTTCAGCCAACACCGGTGAAGGCCATAACGCCACCGCCAAGGCCATTATGGAGGTCTATGAGAGCCGGCAGGTCCCCTGCCAATTGGAAGACTGTTTGGCCTTTTTGTCCCCCGGCTTTTCCAAATTTATCTCCAACTGGCATGTGCGGCTGTACCGCCACGGTCCAAAGCTCTTTGACTGGGGCTACCGCTTTGCAGAATTTACTTCCGACCCGGATGAATTTAATCCCATCTACGAGCTGCTGAGTTTGGGCGCAAAGAAGATGCGGGATTGGATCCTGGAGCGGGATTTCGATGCCATTATTTGCTCACACTCCTTTGCGGGTGCAATGGTAACGGAGATCCGCCGCAGCTGGGGTTTAGATATCCCCTGCTACTTTGTGGCGACGGACTACACCTGCCACCCGGTGGTGGAGCAATGCCAGTTGGACGGCTATTTTATCCCCACCGCCGACCAAAAGGGGGAATTTGAAGCCGCCGGTATTCCGGAAGAGCTTCTTATTCCTGTGGGCATTCCTGTGCGGCAGGCCTTTTATAAAAAGACTCCCAAGACACAGGCCCGGGAGAAATTAGGTCTGGATCAGGAAAGCACCTATGTGCTTTTGATGTGCGGCAGTATGGGCTGTGGCCCTATTGAAAAGACCGCCAAGGACTTGGTGGAAAAGCTGCCGGAAACTGCCAAGGTCATCGCCGTCTGCGGCAGCAACACTGCTCTTTTTGAGTCTATGGAGAAAATTCAGAACTCCCGGCTCACCGCCTTGGGCTTCACCTCCAACATCGACGAATATATGGATGCGGTAGATCTGATGATCACCAAGCCCGGCGGATTAAGCTCCACCGAAGGAGCAAACAAGGGGCTGCCTATGGTGTTTTTCAACCTGATCGGCGCCTGCGAAAGCCGGAATTTTAACTACTTCCTTTCTAAAGACTATGCCCTTGGCAGCAACACAGAAGCAGAAGTGGTGGAGCTAGCTGTGGAATTGGCCAAAGATGCCCAGCGCAGAGAAAGCATGTCGTTGGCTTTGCAGAAAAATTTCTGCACCAACAGCACAGAGGAAATCATTTCCCATGTGACCGCCCAGATCGAAAAGCAATGGCAAAAAGCCCTTGCAGGAGCACTTTAATCCCTTCCGGGATTGACAAAGGATTTTATCCTTCGTATAATTATACTATCCAATATAAATAAGGAGGAAACTTTTTATGGCAAAGTTCTGTTCCAACTGCGGCACACCCTATGAAGAAGGTGTTGCCTTCTGCGCTAACTGCGGCGCCAATCTGGCTGCCCCTGCAGTACGCAAAGCTCCCAAATCCGCTATCACCGTGGCAGGTCTTCGTGACATCGCTGCCAAGCGGGCAAAGGCAATGATGATCATCGTTCTGGTGGTCTCCCTGCTGATCGGCCTGGCTACCGTTACCGGCACCATCGATCTGGTAAGCAAAACCAAGTATGACGGCAAACTGCAGCATGTGGAAGCCGTGGACGCAAGAGAGGCCTACATTAAGACCGGCGAAGGTAAGATCGATGCAATTACCACCAGCGCCAAGGTTCTGAATATCATCTATGGCATCACTCTGCTGGGCGTTGCCGCTCTGACCATTCTTGCCATGCTGGAAAATGCTTGCGGTGGCAAGGGCAACTGCATCTTTAAGAAGGCAACCATCGTTGCTGCCGGCATGACCTTCCTGTACGCCATTCTGTTTGTGATCCTCTGCCGTGTTAAAGTTGAAGCCTATAACGACTACATGGCCACCTATGTCCTTGCTGCTCCCATCAGTGCCTGGGTCAACCTGGCTCTGTTCGGCGGCATCGCTGCTCTGAACTGCCTGCCCGAGAAGAAAGACGCCTGATTTTTTACATAAGAAAGCCGACAGGTTCGCCTGCCGGCTTTTTTTGTCCTTAATAGGAGTGCTTTTGTCTTGACACCGCAAACAAAATAGCCTATACTATAGGTGTATGTTACATACAATATAAGGGAGGTAAAATAATTATGTTTTGTAGCAACTGTGGCGCACAGTGCGCCGATGGCACCAAGTTCTGCCAATCCTGCGGCACTCCTCTGAATGCTGCTCCCGCCCCTGAAGCAACCGCTGCTCCCGCAGCACCCAAGGCTCCCAAGGCAAAGACAAACGCTGTCCTGGGTAACCTGGCCCCCACCATCCGTCCCTTCCTGGCCCTCATCCTGGCCGGTGTTGCGGTTCTGGCTCTGGTACTGTTCGTTCTGAACACCTTTGGCATTCTGCACATCCCTGCAACCGTCAAGATGATGAGCATGAAGGAAACCGAATACGGCAAGATCTCTGAGATCGCTGAAGCCTGGAAGCAGATGGATAAGAGCCTGGCCTGCGTGTACATCGGCAACATTCTGTTCGGCATCGTCAACCTGGCTATCGCCGCTGTTGGCGCTCTCTACTTCCTGAAGAAGCAGAACAAGATGCCCTACTACGATCAGTTCGTTGGCAAGTACCTGAAGGTTAAGAATCCTGCTTTCTACATGGGCGCTGCCGGTGTTGCCGGTGTGATCCTGCAGGTGATCTTCTTCGCTTTCTGCGGCGTTTCCGAAAGCATGATGGGTATGACCATGAAGATGAGCGTTGGTATTCCCTGGCTGAACTGGGTTGCTTTTGCAATCTACGCAATTGTTGGCGCTATGGGTATCCTGGTGTTCAACAACGAAGACTAATTGATTTTTCCCTGAACATTTGCCGCCCTGTGGGTCTTCCACAGGGCGGTATTTCTTTACGCTACTGCTTGTGGCTTTTGCAACTATTTCTCACTTTTCTTACAACATATAGTGTTTTTAAGTTGACACAGAATACAAGATATGCTATTTTAGTACGTACCGAGGTGATTTTATGGAGTTTGGCGGCATACAGAAATTATCCTGTCTGGACTATCCCGGGCTGGTTGCCTGCACGGTCTTTACAGCCGGCTGCAACTTCCGTTGCCCCTTCTGCCATAATGCGCCCCTGATTGCCGGAAGTCCTCCGGAAACTATCCCGGACGAGGAGGTCCTTGCCTACTTAAAAAAGCGGCAGGGAATGTTAGAGGGCATTGCCATCACCGGCGGAGAACCTCTGCTCCATCCGGGTCTTGCAGGCTTTTTGGAAAAAGTCAAAGCCTTAGGCTATAAAGTCAAGCTGGATACCAACGGCTCCAAGCCGGCTTTTTTACGGCAACTGGTGGAAGCGGGCCTTGTAGACAAGGTGGCTATGGATATCAAAAACAGCCCCAACGCCTACAGCACAACAGTGGGCATTCCGAATTTTGACATCACCGCTGTCCAGGAAAGCAAAGCCTATTTGCTGACCTCTCCGGTGGACTACGAATTCCGGACCACGGTGGTGAAGGGTCTGCACACAAAACAGTCGCTCATAGAAGCCGCCCAATGGATCGCCGGTGCCAAAGCCTGGTTCTTGCAGTGCTATCAAGAGCGGGACACCGTTTTAGCGCCTGAGGGTCTTTCTTCCTACACCGCGGAAGAGCTTTTTGGTCTTCTGCTGGCCGTGCAACCATATGTACCAACAGTTGCCCTTCGAGGCATCTGAGAAAATAGAAAGAGAGAAGGAGAAATGCATTATGTACAAGATTTTAAAGCGTGACGGCAATGTTGTGCAGTTCGATATGCAAAAGATCGCAGGTGCGATCAAAAAGGCTTTCGATGCTACCGAAACCCCCTACACTGACAGCGTTATCGACTTTTTGACCCTGCGTGTCAGCGCTCACTTCCTGCCCAAGATCAAAGACGGCATCGTTTCCGTGGAAGACATTCAGGACAGCGTGGAAACCGTTCTTTCTCAGGGCGGCTATGAGAATGTGGCAAAGGCTTACATTCTGTACCGTAAGCAGAGAGAAAAGCTGCGCAATATGACCTCCACCTACTTAGACTACAAGTCCACCGTCAACCAGTACCTGAAAGCGCTGGACTGGCGTGTAAAGGAAAACTCCACCGTTACATACTCCGTTGGTGGTCTGATCCTGTCTAACTCCGGTGCTGTTACCGCCAACTACTGGCTCAGTGAAATTTATGATGAGCAGATCGGCGAAGCACACCGCAACTGCGATATGCACATCCACGATCTGAGCATGCTCACCGGCTACTGCGCAGGCTGGAGCCTGAAGCAGCTCATTCAGGAAGGTTTGGGTGGCATCCGGGGTAAGATCACCTCTGCCCCTGCCAAGCATCTTTCCACCCTCTGCTCCCAGATGGTCAACTTCCTGGGCATTATGCAGAATGAATGGGCCGGCGCACAGGCATTCTCCTCCTTCGATACCTACCTTGCTCCCTTCGTAAAGGTGGACAACCTGACTTATAAAGAAGTCAAGCAGTGCATCCAATCCTTCGTGTACGGTGTGAACACCCCCTCCCGTTGGGGCACCCAGGCACCCTTTTCCAACATCACCCTGGACTGGACCGTTCCTGCTGACCTGAAGGATCTGCCTGCCATCGTTGGTGGTAAGGAAATGGACTTCACTTATGGTGACTGCGTGGAAGAAATGCGGATGGTCAACAAGGCCTTCATCGAAATTATGATCGAAGGCGATGCCAACGGCCGTGGCTTCCAGTACCCCATCCCCACCTACTCCATCACCCAGAACTTCGATTGGAGCGAAACCGAAAACAACAAGCTCCTGTTTGAGATGACCGCCAAGTACGGCACTCCCTACTTCTCCAACTACATCAACTCCGATATGGAGCCCAGCGATGTGCGCTCCATGTGCTGCCGTCTGCGTCTGGACCTGCGTGAGCTGCGGAAAAAGTCCGGCGGCTTCTTCGGCTCCGGCGAGTCCACCGGTTCTGTTGGTGTTGTCACCATCAATATGCCCCGTCTTGGCTACCTGGCCACCGACGAAAAGGACTTCTACAAGCGGCTGAACCATGTGATGGACATTGCTGCCCGTTCTTTGAAGGTCAAGCGCAGCGTGATCACCAAGCTGCTGGACGAAGGCCTGTACCCCTACACCAAGCGGTATCTCGGCACCTTCAATAACCACTTCTCCACCATCGGCCTTGTGGGTATGAACGAATGCTGCCTAAACGCCAAGTGGATCCGTGCCGACCTGACCAAGAAGGAAGCCCAGGACTTCACTGCTGAAGTGCTGAACCATATGCGTGAGCGGTTGTCTGACTATCAGGAAAAGTACGGCGACCTGTACAACCTGGAAGCTACCCCTGCTGAGTCCACCTCTTACCGTCTTGCCAAGCACGATGTGAAGCGGTTCCCGGACATCATCACCGCCTCCGAAGGAGACGACACCCCCTACTACACCAACTCCAGCCACCTGCCCGTTGGTTATACCGACGACATCTTTACTGCGCTGGATATTCAGGACAACCTGCAGACCCTGTACACCTCCGGCACTGTCTTCCACGCCTTCCTGGGCGAAAAGCTGCCCGATTGGCAGGCTGCTGCAAAACTGGTGCGGAAGATCGCAGAAAACTACAAGCTGCCCTACTACACCATGTCCCCCACCTATTCTGTTTGCCGCAAGCACGGCTACATTGCCGGTGAAGTACACACCTGCCCCGAATGCGGTGAGACCACCGAGGTTTACAGCCGTATCACCGGTTACTACCGTCCTGTGCAGAACTGGAATGCGGGCAAGACCCAGGAATACAAGCACCGCAAGGTTTACAACATTGAAACCAGCGTGCTGACCCACGGCAGACCGGATATGGGCGAGCTGAAGATCCTTGCAGATGCCAAGGCAGAAGCCGAATGTGCCTGCGCTCCCAAGGCCGCCAAGGCAATGCTTTTCTCCCGTGTGACCTGCCCCAACTGCCGTGTTGCAGAAAATCTGTTAGGCAAGGCCGGTGTGGAATACGAAAAGCTGATCGCCGACGACAATCTGGAGCTTTGCAGACAGTACGGCGTAAAGGGCGCCCCCACCCTGGTCATCACCGATGGGGAAAACACCGTAAACTACTACAGCGTTCCTGAAATCAAGAAATACTTAGCGAGTCTGTAAAAATAAAGGGTCGGGAAATCCCGACCCTTTATCGCAAGGAGAGATAGATATGGTATACGATATTGTAATTGTGGGCGGTGGCCCTGCGGGCCTGACCGCTGCTATTTACGGCCTGCGAGCAGGTAAAACCGTTCTTGTTATCGAAAAGAACGGCTTTGGCGGACAGATCGCCTACTCCCCCAAGGTGGAAAACATCCCCGGCACCAAGGTGATCAGCGGTGCGGAATTTGCTGACCATCTGACCGACCAGACCATGGCACTGGGTGCTGATATGGAACTGGAAAAGGTGATCCGAGTTGGAAAAACCAATGACGGCTTCACTGTTCATACAGAAGAAGGCAGTGTCTTCTATGGCAAGACCGTGATTTTGGCAGTGGGTGTGAAGCACCGCACTTTAGGCCTTCCCGGAGAAGAAGAGCTGATCGGTAACGGCATTTCCTTCTGCGCTGTTTGCGACGGTGCTTTCTACGCCGGACAGGAAGTGGCAATGATCGGCGGCGGCAATTCTGCCCTGCAGGAAGCCTTGCTTCTCAGCGAGGTCTGCAAAAAGGTCACCGTGGTGCAGAACCTTTCCGGTTTCACCGGAGAGAAGAAGCTGGCGGATGCCCTAATGCAAAAGGAAAATGTAACTGCCTACTTTAATACCGTGGTTGCCGGTTATGAAACTACAGACGGTGCGCTCACCGGCTTGGAGCTCCATAATGACCAGACCGGAGAGGAATTCGGAATTTCCGTAGACGGTGCGTTCCTTGCCGTCGGCCTGATGCCGGAAAACGATCCCTTCGCAGAACATGCCGATCTGAATAACTGGGGTTATTTCGATTCCGCAGAAGATTGCCGCACCAAGACAGAGGGTCTTTTTGTTGCCGGTGACTGCCGCAGCAAGTACATCCGTCAGGTGGTAACCGCCTCTGCTGACGGCGCGATCGCTGCCATGGCCGCCTGCCGCTACTTAGACTAATAAAACTGCCACCCAAATGGGTGGCAGTTTTTACAGTTCATTCAGAATACAAATTCGTGGGTTTTCTTCCGTGACACTCAGGCAGTAGCCCGGGCGGTGAAGGGTAAACACCCCTTCTTCCAAAGAAGAAAATTTCTCCCCCAGCCCTTTGCCGCTGCACTTGGCAAGGGCTTCTTTTTTTGTCCAGAGGGCGGTCAATACCAGACCCTTATCCTCGGCATTTTCCAATGCAGTGCGTTCTGTATCGCTGCAAATTCTCTGGGAAAGACGAGAAGAATATTTCATTTTTTCTTGCACATCCACCCCAATGGGGCGGTCACTTATGGCACAGGCCACGGCATTTTTCGTGTGGCTTAGGCTGAAGTGGACAGGATATCCCGGCAGATAGGGCTTTCCAAATTCCTCATATGCAAACTCCGGCACAGGAGAAATGCTCAAATCCTGCAAAGCCCTTTCCAGCAAAAGAAATGCCGCCACAGACCGAATCTTATCTTCCTGCTTTTTTAAAGCCTGCACCTTTTGGAGTCGCCAGAGAGGCAGGTTTTTTATCTTTTCTGCCAGCCATTCCGGGTCGCAAAGCTGGAGATTTTCAAAAATATAGACCATTATGCATCCTCAAAGCCTTGCTTGTCCACCAAGTCCAGCACCTGCTGTCCACGAAGGGTCAGGGCCATACTGCCCCGGATGGGGTAGGCATCATACCGATTGTCCCAAGTGCCTTTTAGGGGGATGTCATAGTCCAGGGTGATCAAACCTTTTTTCTCTAAACAAGTGAGGATCAGGCTATAGTCTTCCCCATCCTCTGTTTCCGGGAAATAAATAGGCTTATTTTCTCCGGCGCTTCTTGCAACGGGCAAGAAAGGGATTTCCGCCAATTTTTGCAAAAGCGCCCATTCTACGCGGCTAACTACCAAATGGCCGGCACAGCCGCCACAATGCTCACAATTGCCGCTACAATTACCACAACCCATTTTTAGCCCTCAAAAAACAGTTCGTAATCCCGGTTGCCGATGCCCAGTGCCTCTGCATTTTCCAGAAGCAGCAGACCCTTCCGGGATTCGATCCGCTCCACCATATGATCTCTGCCCGGGTCTTTTGAAGCATAGATCAGGTCTACGCAAGCCTGATCGATGGCTACAGGGTCGGTGGAGATCAGCACGCCAATATCCTTCATGCAGGGATCTTCCGGCTTGGAGAAGCAGTCGCAATCCACGCTCAAATTCTTCATCACGTTAATATAGATAGCCTTGCCACCGAAGAAATCTACCACGCTCTTTGCAGCATCTGCCATAGATTGCATAAACTGCTCTGCAGTGGAGTCCCAAGGATGCTCCGGATCTCCTGCACCGTGGATATATTTCTTGCCATAGGAGGAAGCATAGCCAATAGACAGCTGCTTCAGCGCACCGCCAAAGCCACCCATGGGGTGACCCTTAAAATGGGACAGGACCAGGGTGCTGTCATAATTTGCCATATCCTTGCCCACATAGTTTTTCTGTATCTGCTTGCCCTGGGGGATCTCCAACACCATATCCGGACCTTTGGCGTCCAACAGATCTACAGGGAAATAGTCTAACCAGCCGTGGTTGCGCAGCGTCACCATATGATGGGCTTCATCGTGACGGCCACCTTCATAGGCCGTGTTGCACTCCACCACCGTGCCGCCCACATGATTTACGATCTCTTTCCAGAAGTCCGGGCGGAGGAAATTCTGGTTTCCCGGTTCACCGGAATGGACTTTGATGGCAACATTACCGGGGAGCTTCTTACCCAAACGCTTAAAAAGTCCCAGTACGGATTCAGGGGTGATTTCGGAAGTAAAATAAACTTTGGATTTCATAGTAATCCCACCTTTCTGTCTTTATTATAATGGCCCAAAAAGCCTATTGCAACCATATTTTATGGATATTCCCCCAATTGGGCCGATAGAATGGTAGCAGGAGGGATGAACATGAAAACAAACTGGAAACAACTTCTGCTCTTTTTAGCCATTCCCCTGGCAGTGGGAGGTCTTGCTGCCCTGGTGGGGGGAGATATGATGCAATATCAAAACCTTATTCAGCCGCCTCTTTCTCCACCGGGTTGGGTATTTCCCATCGTATGGACCATTCTTTATCTGCTGATGGGCTACGGCAGCTACCGGATCTACAGTTCCAATGCAGACCCAAAGCAAAAACGAAATGCGCTGATCCTTTATGGGCTGCAGCTGTTTTTCAATTTCCTGTGGCCCTTGACCTTCTTCCGGCTGGGCTGGCGGCTGACCGCCTTTTTCCTGCTGTGTATCCTTTGGGTGCTGATTTTCCTCACCATCCGTGCCTTCAATGCCATTGACGAACGGGCATCGGATGCGCTTCTTCCCTACCTTCTTTGGGTCACCTTTGCAGGCTACTTAAATTTAGGGGTATATCTTTTAAATTAGTATTTATTTTTTGGAAAAATATGCTATACTGGATATATACCTAATTATACAAAGGAGGATCTCCCTATGGCAAACAAATACGCAGGCACCCAGACCGAAAAAAACCTGATGACCGCTTTCGCAGGCGAATCTGAAGCAAGAAACAAATATACCTACTTTGCATCCAAGGCCAAGAAGGAAGGCTTCGAGCAGATCGCTGCCCTGTTCCTGGCTACTGCCGACAACGAAAAGGAACACGCAAAGCTGTGGTTTAAGGAACTGGGCCTTCTGGGCGATACCGCTGAAAACCTGGCTTCCGCCGCTGCAGGTGAAAACTACGAGTGGACCGATATGTACGCAGGCTTTGCAAAGACCGCCGAAGAAGAAGGCTTCCCGGAACTGGCACAGCGTTTCCGTCTGGTAGCGGAAGTGGAAAAGCACCACGAAGAGCGTTACCGCGCCCTGCTGAAGAATGTGGAAACTGCTGAGGTCTTCAAGAAGAGCTCTGTAAAGGTATGGGAATGCCGCAACTGCGGTCACATTATGGTTGGCACAGAAGCTCCTGAGATCTGCCCCACCTGCAATCATCCCAAGGCTTACTTCCAGATTCACGCAGAAAACTATTAAGAGGCCGCGGAAAAGGCAAACCGTCAAAATGTGTTTATTTATTTTGATCTTTGCCCCTATTCCAAACTTCTCTTAATCACGGTTTCTTGTTCCTATTAGGAATATCCGCTTGCTTTGCAAGCCATTTTGACTTACTGCACAACTCGGGCCTTAACGTACCTTTGTACGCCTACAGGCCCGAGTTGCTTGTCTTTGCCTTCTCCCCTGCCTCTTTCACGGACTCTTTTTCGGTCTTTTTTTACCGAAAACGCAAATTGGGGATTTACTTTTTCTGCCAGATGGTGTATGATGAGTCCAACAGAGTAGGGTTCCTCGCGTGAAGTGCTGTCAAAATGGGGAGTTGAGTGACAGACGAAGGGCATTCGCCCGCGATGAGGAGTCCGCACCCGCTGCGCCATAATGGAGACTCTCCTTTATGTAGCAACGATACTCGGTTGGGCGAAAGGCCGGCCTTGTGTCCGCCAGCCCACCGGCCATCTCGTAATACACTCCCCGTACCATAGGTACGGGCTTTTTTATTGGATGGCCAACAATAAAAGGAGGTAAGCTTATGGCAACCAAAGAAAAAAACAGAACCCTATATTCCCACCCCTTCTCCAAGGCCTACTGGCGTGATGCCGCTGCAGAACTGAAAAGCACCAGAACCCTGGTGATCGCAGCGCTGCTGATCGCCCTTCGCGTGGCATTGAAGACCGTCGTCATTCCCCTGGCTCCCAACCTGAACATCAATGTAGCCGCTCCTCTGATCAACGCCCTGGGCGCAATGATCTTTGGCCCTGTGGTAGCCGCTGCCGCTGCGCTGGTGTCTGACACCTTAGGCTGCATCATCTTCCCCCAAGGCCCTTACTTCTTCCCCTGCGCCTTTGTGGAAGTGGCCGGCTCTGTGCTGTTCGCCCTATTCTTCTACCGCACCAAAATGCGTCCCACCCGGGTCATCCTTGCCCGGTTCTCCATGGACCTGTTTGTGAACATCATCCTGAACAGCGCTGTTATGTTCTGGTACTTCCAGGTGTTCTACCAGAAGAGCTATGTGGAAATGCTTCTGCCTGCCATCATCAAGAACCTGTGCATGTTCCCCATTGAGGCCTTCGTACTGACCCTGTTCCTGTCTGTAATTATTCCTGTTACTTACAAGCTGGGGCTGACCCACGACGCCTCTGCGGATAAGAACAGTATGAAGTTCACCACCAAGCAGTTTGCCCTGCTGCTGACCCTCTTTGCCGTGGGTGTGGGCGGTCTGCTGACCTATCTGAACTACCACTATCAGACCAAGTCCCTTTCCGCATCCTATTCCACCTCTGAGCGTGTGGAAAAGAACCAGCTGATGCAGGAATTTGTGGTGGAAGAGTCCGATGAATACGACAATGTGGAAACCATCACCATCGTGGAAAGTGCCTTCAAGGAATTCTTCACCGGCAAGATCACCTATTCCGTAGCCATCTATGAAGTAACCACTCCTTTGGATGCAGAACAGGAAGAAGCCTGCTGGAAGTACTCCAAATCCAAGGCGAAGAAGGACGAAAACCTCACCTTCCAATCCTATGCCACCATCGTGGTGGATAAGGGCGGCGATGTGGTCTCCTTTGAACTGGACTAAGCAAAATATATACCGCACACGGATGATCCGTGTGCGGCATTTTTTATTTCTTGCCTAATTCCTTATTGCGAAGATAGGCATTCTTCACTGCTTCCATAGTACTTCCGCGGAAAGCGCCCTTCTCCAACGCCTCCACGCCTGCAATGGTGGAGCCGCCGGGAGAGCAGACCCCATCCTTGATCTGTCCGGGGTGCATACCTGTTTCCAGTGCCAATTTGCCGGTACCGACCAGCATCTGAGCGCCGTAGCGGATCGCTTTTTGCCTTGGCAGACCACAAGCCACTGCGCCGTCTGCCAACGCTTCTAAAAACAAACTGGCAAAGGCAGGACCACAGCCTGCAATCGCACTACCTGCATCGATGAGCGCTTCCGGCAGACGATCCAGAAGGCCTCCAAAGCGGAACAGCTCCCGGAAAAATTCTTCTGTCTGTCCGGTCACTTTCTGGGAACAATCGTAGAGGATCACACCTTCACCCACCGCCACCGGGGTATTGGGCATCATACGGATCACCGGGTAGTCACTCCCGGCCATAGCTTGCAAAGTGACAATTTCCAAGCCAGCCGCCATACTCACCAGGGTAAATGCATCCTGCCGCTCCCCAAAAATGGGAGCAAGGGAAGAAAGCAGACCTTCCATTCCTTGGGGTTTTACGCCCAAAAATATCATATCACAAGTCTTGGCAATTTCTTCCGGGGTGCTGACGCAGCAGCCCGTTTCTTCTACCATCGAAAAGCTCTTCGCCTCTGTGCGGTTCGCGATCAGAATTTTCTTCGGCGTATAAGCCTTACATGCCGCACGAACCAACGCACCACCCATATTGCCGGTACCGATAAATCCAACCTTATCCATATGTTCTCCTCTCCGGGCCGATGAGCGGTCCGGTTTTTCTTTTATTTTATAAGGAGAACAGAGCAATTGCAAGACTTTTTTACTTCTCGCCGTTTTTCGCCAAGTCTTCCCGTTTTTTTACCATTTATAAGGTTTGTGAAACCTGTCTAATTTTGTCATATTGTACTTGTGCAAGTACATAAACTTTACCGAACCTTTCGTTCCTCCCTTGACAAGTACTTGTTTGAGTACTATTATGGCTTTGCAACCAACAAAAAAAAACGGGAGGCGAACGGGATGTTCGGAAAGGTCTTTTATCTTGGGCGAAGGCCCATATTTGTGGGAATATATCCCCCCAGAACCGATATGCAGGGGGCGATCCCCCGGGGCTGGTGCTTACGCTGCGGCACAGAAGTTTTCTTCCCCGGTCAAGCTCTCTGCCAAAGATGTAAAAAGAAATGAGGAGGAATGAAAATGAGAGGATTTGCAACCGGGGCGATCAGCCCCTGCGTTCTATGTACCCGGGTGAAGGACCCCGGCAACTGTGAGAACAAAAACTGTAAGGTATGGCAAAAATGGTTTCTTGCCCGTTGGGAGCTGATCAGAGGCTTCCCCCGGCAGGCTATGGAGCAAACACCATTGACACCGGTAGGTATTTCCCTGGGCGGACACACCTACTGCCATCCCAGCCAGAAACGAGACTACATAGCAAATAACCCCTGTGATACCTGTAAATGTCCCCAGGATCTTTGCACCGGCCCTTGCCGTGTCCGCAGAGTCTGGGAAGAAACGAAAGGAGAGATCCCTGTATGAATTGGAAAGAAGAAGCAACTGAAAAACTGCGCAAATATGACGCCATGCATTTGGCGGTCAAGAATCTGCCGGAAGAGATGAAGCGGCTGGAACAGGCTGCCTGCGCCATTCGGTCTGCCCGTACAGATGGCACACCGGTAAAGGGAGGTACAAACCGGCGGGAGGATATGCTGCTTAGCAATCTGGTCTGCCGGGAGGAGCTGGCGCAAGCCTTAAACCAAGCTAAGCTTTGGGTGAGCACCACGGAACGGGCCTTTGGTGTCCTTTCCCCGGAAGAAAAACTGGTTTTATACCGGCTCTATATATACCCGGAGCGAAACGCTATGGATCGGCTTTGCCAGGAACTGGATCTGGAGCAATCCAGCATCTATCGCAAACGGGATCAGGCACTTCGCCGCTTTACCACCGCCCTATACGGCATTTCCAATTAACAAAAAAGGGCAGGGAAACCTGCCTTTTTTCTCTTTTACGGAAACTTTTTTTGGAAAAAGGCTACCATTTAAGCATAAATTGTGCTATAATGACAGCAAATTTTGCGAGGTGGTTCTATGCGAAAAGCCATACGGCTTTTGGCGGCACTGCTTGCCCTTCTTTTGCTGTTTTCCGGCTGCGGTCTTTCTGCCGTCGCCCCGGAAAGCAAAAACGGAGAGGCAGCTATGCGGCCCAACACCATTGAAAATTACGAACTGAAAGTCTTTTTGCAGAAACAGGATGATCAGGCAAAGGAAAATCTTTTTGCCCTGTATCATGCCATTACAAATTTTGAAGCCACCTGCTACCTTCCCTACCCCATGCCCCAAGATCGGGTGCAGGGACTTCTTGCTCTATTATGCTATGAATGCCCGGAGCTTTTCCAGATAGACCTGACCCAGCCCACCTCTTATCACAGCTACGAAGGGCAGGCCGATGTGATCGCTGTAGATTTCCCCTACTGTATGGAAAAGACCACCTACGATGCTTTGCTCGCTGATGCCAAGCAAGCCCTTTCCCAATTTGAAACTGCGGGTATGACACTTTTGGAGGCAGAAAAGTATATTTACGATATTCTCTGCCAGCAAATCACCTATAGCACCGCCACCACCCACTGTGCCAATGTATACGGTGCTTTGGTGGAAGGGCAAGCCAAATGTGATGGTATTTCCAAGGCTATGAAATGGGCTATGGAAAATGCCGGTTTTTCCTGTATGTGCGTAGGCGGACAGCCCTATAATGGGGGCATCGGTCACGCTTGGAATATCATTCCGGTGGACGGCCACTACTATCATTTAGATCTGACCTCTGATGTGCAATCCGGCACCCAGCACGACCCCTTCTATCCTGCCTACAATGTAAGCGCTGACTTTATGGTTGGGATCTATGCTCCGGATAGCTACTTCGATATTCCGGAAGAGCACAGTATGGATGCCAGTTATCATGCGGAAAAAGGAAATTTCTTTGCCGCTGGTGCAAACTGGAAAAATGCCGTGAAAAAGCTGTTTAAGGATGCGCATAAGACCGGCGACACATTCACTGTTCAATTTGCCACCCAAACAGACTACAATACCTGCAAGGATTCTCTGGAGACCCTGTTCCGGGAGGCTGCCCGGGAAGCAGGGATCCAACGCTGGTCTTGGGGTACCACCTACATCGATCAGTATTACCTGCTGAGCGTTAAGGTACAATAAAAAGAGAGAAGGAACTGCCTGTGAAAAAACTGAAGCTGACCAAAACCGAAAAAAGCTGGATCCTCTATGATATTGGCAACTCTGCCTTTATCCTGCTGGTAGCAACTCTGCTGCCTATCTACTTTAACTCTCTGGCAACCGCCGCCGGTGTTTCTGAGTCCAATTACCTTGCCTACTGGGGCTATGCCGGCTCTGTTGCCACCATTCTGGTTGCCATCATCGGCCCTCTGTGCGGCACATTGGCTGACCGGAAAGGCTATAAAAAGCCCCTGTTTATGGGTGCAATGCTCCTTGGCGCTCTTGCCTGTCTTGGATTGGGCGCTGCCTGGAGCTGGCTTTCCTTCCTGGTGATCTTCGTAGTGGCCAGAGTTGGCTATTCCTCCAGCTTGGTATTCTACGATGCAATGCTCCCGGAGATCACCACCCCGGAACGGATGGACCGGGTCTCCACCTCCGGCTATGCCTTCGGCTACATCGGCTCCTGCATCCCCTTCGCCCTGTGCCTTGTGCTGGCCCTTTGCTATGAAAGCTTCGGCATCTCTCAGGTCACCGCTTTGATCATCGGCTTTGCTATCACCGGTGCCTGGTGGTTTGCCTGCTCCCTGCCTCTGATGAAGCACTATAAGCAGACCGCTTACCAGCCTCCTGTGAAGGGTGCTTTCCTGCAGACCTTCCGTCAGCTTTGGCAGACCATCAAGGAAGCCAAGAAGCAAAAGCACATCTTCCTGTACCTGATCGCTTTCTTCTTCTTTATTGACGGTGTTTACACCATCATCGATATGGCTACCGCCTACGGCAAATCCTTGGGTCTTGACACCACCGGTTTGCTGCTTGCGCTGCTGGTAACCCAGATCGTAGCCTTCCCCTTCTCCATTCTCTTTGGCCGTCTGGCAGGCAAGTATGATACCGGTCTGCTGCTGAAGATCTGTATCCTTAGCTATACGGGCATTGCCCTTTTTGCTATTTTCCTCACCTCCCTGGTCCAGTTCTGGATCCTGGCTGTACTGGTGGGTATGTTCCAGGGCGGCATTCAGGCGCTCAGCCGTTCCTACCTGGGCAAGATCATCCCCGCTGATGAAAGCGGCAAGTACTACGGCCTGATGGATATCTTCGGTAAGGGTGCCTCCTTTGTGGGCACCACTATGGTGGCTCTCGTCAGCCAGCTCACCGACGGTCTGGAATTTTCCTTCCTGGGCCTGACTGTCGTGAACACGGGTATCGCCGTTGGTTCTCTGGCATTGCTGTTTGTGATCGGCTTCTCCATTTTCTGCGTGGCAGACAAGCTGTGCAAAGCCCAAAAGGCTTGACATTCCCTGTTGCTGTTTTATAATGAAAATATCTTAAAAGAAACGGAGTTTTACCTATGGTATATCCTATGACTGTGGCAGGCCTGAAGCGGGAGCTGCCCATCTGTAAAGTAAATGACAATTTGTATATTGCCGGCTTTGTTATTTTCGGTGACCAGGAGCTGACCGTTGCCTGCGCCCGGGAACTGCTGGCAAAGGCCCCGGAATACGATTACATCATCACCGCCGAAGCCAAGGGCATTCCCCTTGCCCACGAAATGGCTCGTCAGAGTGGCGCTGCCAAGTACTTCCTGGCACGGAAGGGTCCCAAGCTGTATATGACCGGCGTGTTTGAATCCTCCGTCAAGTCTATCACCACCGCCAAGGAGCAGAAGCTGTACCTTGACACTGCCGATGCAGAGCTGATGAAGGGCAAGAAGATCCTGATCGTGGACGATGTGATCTCCACCGGTGAAAGCCTGCTGGCTCTGGAAGCCCTGGTAGAAAAGGCCGGCGGCATTATCGCAGGCCGTATGGCTGTGCTGGCAGAGGGCGATGCACAGGACCGGGGAGACCTGATCTACCTGGAAAAACTGCCCCTGTTCCACCCCGACGGAACCATTATGGAATAATAAAAGGGTGGCTTTCTAAAGGAAAGCCACCCTTTCATAGGTGTCATTTATGAATTATGTGAACTGCAATCTATGCCCCCGCCTGTGCGGTGTTGACCGTACCCAGGGAAAAGTCGGCTTTTGCAAAGCGCCTGCTGCAGCTGTGGTTTCCAAAACCATGCTCCACAAATGGGAAGAGCCTGTTTTAGCTCCCAATGGCAAGAGCGGTGCTATTTTCTTTGGAGGCTGTAATTTAGGCTGCATCTACTGCCAAAATTATGCCATCAGCCGCACGCCCCAAGGCAAGCTTTTGGACGGATCTGCCCTCCGGGCAGAAATGGAAACGCTCATCGCCCAAGGTGCAGAAAACATCGACCTCGTATCCCCCACGCCCTATTTGCCCACAGTTTTGGAAGCTTTGGAAAAACCTTTGCCTGTGCCGGTGGTTTACAACACCGGCGGCTACGAGCGCAAAGAAGCCATCGCTGCTTTGGAAAGCAAAGTAGACATTTATCTGCCGGATCTGAAATATGCAGATAACGGCCTTGCCAAGGCTCTGTCTGCCGCGCCCGATTACTTTGAAGTCGCCACCGGAGCGATCCGGGAAATGGTTTCTCAAGTTGGACGCCCCAAATTTGCGGGAGATAAGCTTGTAAAGGGCGTGGTGCTCCGCCACTTGATCCTGCCGGGACAGATTGAAAACTCCCTGAAGGTCTTAGATTGGATCGGCGATACCTTTGCTCCCGGGGAGGTTCTGGTAAGCCTGATGCGGCAATACACGCCCACGCCCGGTATGAAGCCCCCCTTTGACCGTTCTGTCACAGAAGAGGAATATGATGCCGTGCTCAGCTGGATGTACCTGAACGATATCGAAGGCTTCACCCAGGAAGCCACCTCCTCCGACACAAGCTTCATCCCCGACTTTTAAAAACTATAGAATAAGCAAGGCAGGGTCAATCCCTGCCTTGCTTTTGTGTTGCCCATTTATTGGGATTATTTTCGATGTATTCCCAAATTTCGTTATAATCTGCCTGATTTCGTATCACATGGTCGTAATAACGGCTCTGCCAAATGTTTGCCCCATACTCTTTATTGCAGAATCGTTTAAAAGTGCCAACAAGCCTTGCAATTCTTGAGGTTCTTTCTTCTTTTTCCGTAGGGACACCCCTCGTTATTAATCAAATTTAGATTAACTTTTCTATTGACTTTTTGAGTAATCTATAATATAATATCCTTAAATACGAAAGGAGAGATATTATGGGTTACACAAAATTCGGTGAATTCATGAGAATCCAACGCGTTAAAAACCACGAAGTTATGGCTGATACAGCCCAATTGTTCGGAGTGAAGTTACCCTTTGTTTCTACTGTGGAAAGTGGAAAAAGAAATGTTCCGGAAGAATGGATACCCATACTTGTCGAGCATTACAACCTAAATTCGCAAGAGCAAGCAGAGTTATATGAGGCCATCGAGCATTCCAAAACGCAAATGAAGATCAACCTTGTTTCTGCAAACAACACGCAGCGCAGATTGGCGGTTCAGTTTCAACGCTCCTTTGAAAATCTTGATGACGATACAGCCGCCGCTATCCTCAAGCTTTTGAACAAGGAGGATACTTGATGGATTATGAAACCAAAGCCGCAAGTCGGAACGAATTGCGCTTGTACGCAAAGTTGTTTCGTTCTATTTGTGGATTCTCCTCTAACGAGTGCATCGACCCCGTGGTTCTCCTTGACAAGCTCCCCGATTTGTAAGGCTTTGAAGATGTACGATATGAAATTGTATATGGCAACGAACTTCCCAAAAATGTTCCCGCACAATGCACGCTAACAGAGGACGGTTATTTGATCCAAATCAAAGATACCGTGTATATGGGCGCATATGAAAAGAAAACGGGCGGTCATCGCATGCACATTATGCACGAAATTATGCACACCTTCGCGGATAAGCTTGGATTCAAGCCTATCTTTTCCCGACAACTGACGAAAGATGTTCCACCATTCCGACGTTTAGAGTGGATTGTTATGGCTCTTGCCGGTGAGGTTATGATGCCGTATGAAGCCACGAAAGGAATGACTGTCAAAGAACTGAAGGACACATACGGCGTGTCAGATGCCGCAGCGAAGAAACGCATAACTTATTAAAATCACCAAACGAAAGGAATGATGCTCTATGCGTTACCATAGCATCAAGGGTTGCGCCAACAACGCTTGATGATTCCAAACAGAATACAATTAAGGATATGCTAAAGCACGCCACTTAACCGAAAAATAAGTGTTTTAGCCTACCCTTTCTAAACTATTGCCATTTTGCAAAATATCATTACCTCATTAAGAGGAGAAAGGTATAAAACACTTATGTCAAAAACAATAATTGATGACGGTTTCAACTCCGAACTTGTCTCTAATGCTTTCTTCGACGGCCTATTAGAGATCCCGATTATCGAGAAACCCCAAGAAATTAAAATTCCGTCCGCGCTAATCCCCTTCACACAGATGAAGAGAAGTAGCACAAAATCAGAAGCGGTTCATTTTTATGAGCATGACAAAAGGTTTTCTGATGTATTGACCTGCACCAAGGACCTGCTTCCCGAACTTGCAAAGTTTTCTGCGGTCATTTCTCCCGATTGCTCCCTTTATCGCGATATGCCGTTGTGCTTACAAATTGCAAACACGTACATGAACCGAGCTGTAGGACACTATCTGCAATCGCAGGGCTTGTATGTTATCCCGAATATCCGTTGGGGTGATGAACGCAGCTTTACGACAGTTGAACTGCCTGAAAAATTCGCTTTTCTCGGTGCTCCCAAAAACAGTATCGTCTCTATCGGAACATACGGTTGCATCAAAAGCAAAGAAAACAAGGAATACTTTCGAAAAGGCTTATCCGCAATGCTTGACGAGCTTTCGCCGGAAGTCGTGCTTGTATACGGCGGTATGCCTGACTGCATCTTTGGTGATTTCAAGAACGCAACCCAATTCGTCAATTATCCCGACTGGACTTCTACAAAGAGAAGGAGGGCGGTATAATGGGTGCAGGCAGATCAGGAAATTATAACAACACCAAAGGGGCATCTAATCAGTCTATGCCCAATCATTCAAAAGCGACAACTCCAGCCGAAAAGTTCGTCAATTACTCTCTTGATTATAACAACCCCAATGCTGTTGGCAAAGCTGAGGCATACGAACGTGCTTTGGGATACACAAAATCCAATGCGCAAGGCCTTGTATCACAAATTCACAATGCCGTAACTTCTGGTACCGCCAAACCATACCAGGTTTCTGAAACAGAATATGGAATCAAATATAAATACCGTATCCCTATCACAGGACCAAATGGCAAAACCAAAAACGTAATTGCGGTTTATCAAATAGATAAAGGTAGCAGCACACCAAGACTTGTAACAAATTATGTGGAGGGAAAATAATATGTTTAAGGAAAATGATCGCGTAAGAACGCTCGTCGAAAAGGAAGGGTTTCCAATAGGTACGATCGGTGTAATTGTAAGTATTTATTCTTCAGGACCAGCATGTGAAGTTGAACTTTGGGACTCAAACAACTATCCTGTAGATGTAGTTACTTACAAATTCAGTGAGTTGGAGACTGTCGAACAATGAAAGAACTTGATGTAGTATGTCTGATAAAAGAATTTGAAGGCTTACCAATCGGAACTGAGGGAACAATTGTTTGCGAGTATGACGGAAAAGCCTTTGAAGTTGAATTCTTTGACGATGACGGGGATACGATTGATGTTTTTACTACACCTGCTGAAGTCATAGAACTCTTGATAGCACACAAATAAAAAAACACCAAGAAACTACGCCAATAGTTTCTTGGTGCCGTGTGATATGCTAAAGCACACCACTTAACCGTAGCTTTATTGTATCACAGGTTTGCAAAAATGCAACACATTTTTAGCGTTTTCATAAAAATTGTACGAACACGTTCTCACAACACCCCTTCGTCGAAAAACGCCGCTGAGGAATTTCAGGGACACCCCTCCCGGGGTGTCCGCTTTTTGTATGATCTTTTCGGACACCCGGGGACGGGTGTCCCTACAGAACGAATATAAAAGGCCAAACGCTTTCCTTTATTGCCCATAAAAAAGACCGCCAAAAGGCGGTCTTTCATTATTCCGGTTTTTTATTCGGTCTGCGGCGACGATGGTAGTGGGGTTTGCCCTTGGGCTTGCCGCCCTCTGCGCCTTCAGACTTGGGTTCTTGAGGCTTTTCAGGCTGCGTTTTCTCCTGCTGAGGCTTTTCCTGCTGAGGACGCTCTGCTGCAGGCTTATTTCCCTTTTTCTTGCGGCGGTTGCGATTTGCCTGCCGCTCTGCCGTCTTTTCTTCCGGCTGCGGTGCTTCCTCCTCCGGCTGCTCCTCTACTTCAGAGCGCAGACGAACAGGCTCAAAACGGAAGGGCTTGTCCAGAGGCTCCAACCGACGCTGACTCTTGCCACCGGAGATGGGCGCCCAATCTTCAGGGATGGGAGGATCGGTCTTTTTTGCCTTGCCGCTGCGGAAAACTTCGATCTCATCGTTGCGGCACACAGCCAAGGTGTCCGGATTTTCTTCCAAACGAACCTTCACCTTTTGGCGAAGCAGATTTACTTCCACAATGGTGCCACGACCCTGGGGGGTATCCACAAAGGAGTCCACCTTAGGGCTGTTCTTAATAAGATCCTCATAGGCATCCTGCTCATACTTCAAGCAGCACATCAGCCGTCCGCAAGTACCGGAGATCTTGGTGGGATTCAGGCTGAGTGACTGGGTCTTTGCCATTTTGATAGACACAGGCTGGAAATCATCCAGGAAAGTAGCGCAGCAGAAAGGTCTGCCGCAGATGCCCAGACCGCCCACCATACGAGCCTTATCCCGGACACCGATCTGCCGCAATTCGATACGGGTATGGAAAGCACTTGCCAGGCTCTTTACCAGTTCCCGGAAGTCCACCCGCTCATCAGCGGTGAAGAAGAACAGGATCTTGCTGCCGTCAAAGGCACACTCGGCACTGACAAGCTGCATATCCAGTTCCATTTCTGCAACCTTCTCCAAGCAAAGGCTGTAAGCCCGCTTCTCCGTCTCCAAATTCCGGGCAACCGTTTCTTCATCCTGCTTGTTTGCAAGGCGCAGAACGGGTCGCAGGGGGGATACCACCTCTTTGACGGTAATTTTATGATTGCCACCGGTGCAGGTGCCGTATTCCGGGCCTCTGGCGGTGTCCATAATGACATGGTCACCGGTGTGGTAGGTTTTTCCTGCCGGGTCAAAGAAGTAAACCTTCTGACCGGGACGGAACTGGATATCCACCACTTCCACCAGGTTTTCAGTATTCTTAATATCTTCCATAGTTTCTCCTTATAACAATGTCCACTGCAGATTGGCGCATACCGCCGCAACAGACACATTCGACTTCAAATAAGTAATGGCCTTTTCCAATTCTCGTATGGCGCAGAGCAGCTTTGCAGGATCCTGACGGCTAAGCTGTTTGATCTCCTGGGTCACAGCCGGCAAGCCGCTGCGGCAGGACAAAGCATTCTGCAAAAGGTGCAGCCATTGTTCCACTTCCTCAACTGCCTGATCCCGCTTGGTCTTTTCCATGCCCACCATAAGTCGGGTCATTGCCACCGGGTCACTATCCAAAAAGGCCTTGGCAAAGGCTTTTGTGCGGCCGGAGACCACTTCGCCCTCCTTCAGCAATTCTGCCGCCTGGCCCAAATAGCCACCGCTGCGCTCTGCCGCAGCCAAAAGCTGCTCTTGATCCGCACCGGGGAACTGCTTGCCCAGCTGAGAAAGGAGCAAGCCTTTGGGAAGACTCTCCATTTGCAGCAAGGTGCAGCGGGAACGAACAGTAGTGAGAATTTGCTGGGGATTTTCTGCCAGGAGGATGAACACACCGTAGGACGGCGGTTCTTCCAAAATCTTCAGCAGGGCATTTTGCCCCTCCGTGCCTAACTCCTGGGGAAAAATATATACTTTCTTATCTGCCTCGTTGGGCTTGATATAAACATCTTCCCGATATTCCCGGACGATTTTTACCGCCACCGCCTTATGCTCCGGGTCGGTGACCGTAATGATATCCGGGTGGTTGGAGGTCATAGCCTTTCGGCAGGCAGAGCAGGCAAGGCAGGGCTTATTTCCATCCCGGCACACAGCCGCCGCTGCCAAAAGACGGGCCAGAGTCCGTTTTCCGGAGCCTCTGGGGCCACTGATGAGATAGAAATGGGAAAGCCGCCCGCTATCCACACTGTGGCGCAGGTTTTCCTTTAACCGGGCATTGCCCAAAAGACCATCAAATCCCATTTCTTTCTCCTCGATTATACCACATAAGATACAAAATTTCTACACCCAAAGCAGAGTGGATGCGTTGCCTCTGCTTAACCCCACAGGGCGGACAGCATAGGAATAACCTGCTTCTTCCGGCTCATGACATGGGGCAGGAAGACGGTATTTTCCTTGGGGTTTACATTGAACGCCTGGGTGATCACTTCGTCGCTTCCTAAATAGATGATCTGGGTACCTTCCTTCAGCACGTCGGTCAGCATCAGGATCATCATTGAGAAGTCCTTTTCCTTGGCGGTCTTTTCCATCAGACCCAGGAATTCTGCCTTCCGCTCCAGCATAGCGGGGCTATCCACACAGATGATCTGGGCCACAGCCAGATCATGGCCGGCAATGTGGAATTCCTTATAGTCGGCAAAGAGCAATTCTTCTGCAGAACGGTTCTCGCCGGTAACAGAGAAGATCTCACGACCCAGCTCCTCCAAAGAAACATTGGCGATCCGGGCAAGACGGCTGGCAGTGTTCTTATCCCGCTGGGTACAGGTGGGAGATTTGAACATAACCGTATCGGAAAGGATGGCCGCCGCCATCATACCTGCCATTTTTTCAGAGGGCAGAACACCCTGCTCCTGATACATACCGGCAATGATGGTATTGGTAGAGCCCACAGGCTCATTGCGGACATAGATCGGATTGGTGGTCTGGATATCTGCTAGGCGGTGGTGATCGATGATCTCCAAAATATCCGCCTCTTCCAGGCCGGGAACGGACTGGGCGGCTTCGTTATGGTCCACCAGCACCACCCGTTTTCTCCGGGGACGGAGCAAATGATACCGGGTCAAAAGACCGACTACCTTTTCGTTTTCATCCAAAATAGGATAGCAGGGATGACGGTGCTTCAGCATCTGCTCCCGGACCTCGTCCACCCGGTCTTCCAAATGGAAGGAAATGATACTGTCAGTACGGCAAATACGACGGATGGGGGTAGATTGGAAGATCATCCGGGCAGCACGGTAAGCATCGAAGGGGGTGGTAATAATGCAGGTGGAAGTATCAATATTGCGCAGATCTTCTCTCGGCTCTGCCTGGCAAAGAATAAGACAGTTCACCTTCATCCGGACGGCGCGTTCGATCATATCCGGCTGGTCGCCGCACAAAACAATACTTTGCGGATTCTGGAACAGCAGGTTTTCCCGGTTTTGGGGCAGCGCAATGGTAACCTGCCCGGATACATAGTCGGTGGTCTGTCCGGCTGCGCCCACAAGCTGACCCTCCAGCACAGAAAGCAGGTTGAACAGAGGAACAGGCTCCAAAAAGCCCGTATTGGCCATTTCCATATTGTAGCTTGCCACATTTTCCCGGGAAAGCATACCATACAGGGTGCCATCTTCGTTGGCAACCGGCAGAGCGGGAATGGCACTATTGCCCATCAACTGCTCCCAGGCACGACCCAGATGGACTGCCTGGCTCAGCAGGGGTGGTGTGTCAAATTCCAGGTCCTTCACCTGGGTAAACATATTGTGGATCCGCTTGGGCGCTTCACAGCCAAAACGGTTCAGCACGATCTTTGTCTCATCAGAAATGTGACCCAAGCAAGCAGGCACATACTCTCGGTCTCCAAGGGCATTTCGCAGGGCCGCATAGGCCATTGCCGCCACAATAGAGTCCGTATCCGGGTTCCGGTGACCGGTAACATAAATAGGTTCCATAAAATACCTCCTAACGTTTTTCATCAGGACATACATTCTCTTTTATCATTATATCCCCATTGTGCGCAAATAGCAAGAAAAAAGAAAAGATCAGCAGGATTTGGGATTGCATTTTCCTCAATCAGTGTGTAAAATAAATGTGTTAAAAATCCCATCAAGGAGGATGTATGATGAATGTATTGGTAACCGGCGGTGCCGGCTATATCGGCTCCCATACCTGCGTAGAACTTCTGAACGAGGGCTACGGTGTGGTAGTCATCGACAATCTGTGTAATTCCAACGCCAAGAGTCTGGATCGTGTCAAGGAACTGACTGGTAAAGACCTGAAGTTCTATGAAGGCGATGTCCGTGATGAAGCATTGCTCCGGAAAATCTTCGCAGAAAATGAGATCAGCTGTGTGATCCACTTTGCAGGTTTGAAGGCTGTGGGTGAAAGTGTTTCCATTCCCTGGAAATACTACGACAACAACCTGAACTCCACCCTGGTGCTGACCAAAGTCATGGAAGAAGTGGGTATGAAGAACATTATCTTCTCCTCCTCTGCCACCGTGTATACTGCGGATAACGAAATGCCCCTGAAGGAAACCAGCCGCACCGGCGGCTGCACCAACCCCTATGGCTGGACCAAATATATGACTGAGCAGATCCTTACCGGCATAGCAAATGCAGATAAGGAATGGGGTATTGTGCTGCTGCGGTACTTCAACCCCATCGGCGCCCACGAAAGCGGCCGTATTGGTGAAGATCCCCGGGGCATTCCCAACAATCTGATGCCTTACATCACCCAGGTGGCCATCGGCCGCCGGGAACAGCTCAGCGTCTACGGCAACGACTATGACACCCACGACGGCACCGGTGTCCGTGATTACATCCATGTGGTAGACCTGGCAAAGGGCCATGTGGCTGCTGTAAAATTTGTAATGAACAACAAGGGCGCTGAAGTATTCAACCTGGGTACCGGCGTGGGCTACAGCGTGCTGGATATGGTAAAGACCTTCCAGGATGTAAACAATGTGGCGCTCCCCTATGTGATCACAGACCGCCGTCCCGGTGACATCGCCACCTGCTATGCTGACCCTGCCAAGAGCGCAGAAAAGCTGGGCTGGAAAGCAGAAAAGACGCTGGCAGATATGTGCCGCGACTCCTGGAACTGGCAAAGCAAGAACCCCATGGGTTTCAACTAAAGCTTCCTACATAGCAAAAAGGACAGAGAGAATTCTCTGTCCTTTTCTTTATTGCATATGCTTTTTCGTGTAGCCGCTTCCTTCTGCAATGGTAAGGGTCAGGGTACTGTCGGTATACCGAAGTTCCTTCCCTTCTGCCCAGATGGTCTGCACACCTTCTGCGCTCAAAGCGATCAAAGCTGCCTCATCCAGCTCCTCCGTTAAGAATAGAGGGGCGCAGGAAAGCACCATTTCCGCGCAAGATGCATTTCTGCTATAGCAGGTAAGGCTATCTGTGGCGCTCTTGCAAGTGCCGTCAGCTGGATCTACATACACAGAGGCGATCCTTCCGTTGCTAAAAACAAAGTATCGCCAGATATCCATGCCGTTTTCCTGCAGGGGATAATTCCGGAAAGAAACTGTGCGCATGGCGCCTGTCACCCCATAGGTGGCAGGGCGGTGGATCTCATAGCCCACACGGTCGCTGAGCGACAGGGTGTACGCCCCGTCCAAATAGCAGCCAAAACCGTCAAAGCTGACCAGGTAGCCCTGGGTATAGCCCTTTTCTTTTAAGGCATCTGCCATCAGATCTGCTGCAAAGGCATTGCGCATCCAGCCAAGATCCAGGAAGTTTTCCACGCCATGTTCCCGGGCAAAGTCCAGGTAGGCTTGGCTGATATGCAACGTCACCCGGTCATTCCCCAAAAGCTCCAACCGGATATGCTCCTGAGATCCCACAAAGGTAATGAGTTCTGCAACATACGCCATCACTTCCGGGTTTTGACCCGGGTCACACTGAGCGGCCATCTGTTCTTCGTCGTACTGGAACATACGGCTGTATTCTGCGTTTACAGGGCCCATAAACAGAAGCCGGCTGTCCTTTGCCAGCGCCAAAGCGTTATAAAGACGGCTGTCGATGGTAACTGCCTGGTTGGGCCGATCACTCAGGTAGCGGATGCCGCCCTCAAAGGGTTCTTCCACGTCCCAAGTAAGCAGATCATAGGCTTCCTTTGCGGCCTGTGTATAGGCTTTTGTGACTGCCTTTTTTTCTTCCTTCGCATTTCCCCCAACCTTATATTGGAATGCAAATTCGTTTCCGCAGTTGGGAGCGGTGGTTTCCACAGAAATGGTGTACCACCCCGGCTCCACTGTCACCAGATTATGGATCCAGTAGCCTAAGGCAACCGCTGCCACAGATAAACAGATAATCAGCAGAATAACCCGGCGTTTGCCGGGTTTCTGCTCTACTTCTATAATCGGTTGCGGTTGTTCCTGATCGTAAATAGGATTCTTTCGTAATCTCATAAGGTCTTACAGTACCGCAGACAGCAAAGCCAGACCGAACAGAGCGACGATGGCAAACTTGGTAACCAAGCCGGCAATTGCGCCCTTCTTGCAAGCCTTGTAGTTGCGGATGTGGTTCTTCTTCTTGAAGATCAGACCGGCGATCAGGCCGGGAACGCTCAGAATGAAGCTAAGGAAGGTGTACCAATTGCTGCCGGTGTCAAACCGAGGGGTGGTGAGAATGGGCTCGTTGCTTACATTCTCCTCTTCCTTCACAGGTGCTTCCTGACCGGGTTCCAGAATGGTGATGGACTTCACAGTCTTACCGCTCTCCCGGATAGCCTTGTACTCTTCGATCTCCTTCTTGTTGCCGAAGATGAAGTGGTTGTGGCCAATGTCCACCAGCTCAGGCTTGTCCTCGCTGTAATCGTGGACGCTGGGATCGTAGGTGAACAGCACCTTATTCTTTTCCAGCTGGGGATCGGGAATTGGAATTGCGGAGATCAAGCTGCGGGTGTAGGGATGCAGGGGGAAGTCAAACAGTTCCTCTGCATCTGCGATTTCCACGATATCGCCCTTATAGATAACGCCGATCCGGTCGGAAATGAAGCGCACGATGGAAAGGTCGTGGGCGATGAACAGATAGGTCACATCCCGTTCCTTCTGGAACTTCTTCAGCAGGTTCAGAACCTGGGCACGAATGGAAACGTCCAGAGCGGAGATGGGCTCGTCAGCAATAACCAGTTCCGGCTCCATAACCATGGCACGGGCCAGGCCGATTCTCTGACGCTGACCGCCGGAGAATTCGTGGGGGTAACGGGTCATATGCTCAGGCAGAAGACCTACGTCCTCAATGATCTTTTCAACCTTTGCAACACGGTCTGCTTCGTCCTTGTACAGCTTGAAGTTGTACAGGCCTTCAGAAACGATATAGTCAACGGTTGCGCGCTCGTTCAGAGATGCGGCAGGATCCTGGAAAACCATCTGGATGTTCCGGATCACTTCCCGGTCCAGGCTCTTCTTCGTCTTGCCGGAAATGCGCACGCCCTTGTACTGGATCTCACCAGCGGCGCAGGGGTTAACACGGATCACAGCACGACCGATGGTGGTCTTACCAGAACCGGACTCACCTACCAGGGAGAAGGTTTCACCCTTGTAGATGTCGAAAGAGGCATTCTTAACTGCCCGAACAGCGGTATCGCCCTTGCCGAAAGTAATGTCAACATTCTTCAGGCTCAGCAGAACTTCACGGCCATCCACAATGGGGCCGTGCTCCGGCAGGTGGGCAACACTTTCAGAGAGAGTCTGCTTATTCTGTTTTTTGCTCATAAGAGGACCCTCCTTAAATATTAAATGCATCCAGCAATTTCTCGTGGATATTCTGGATAATTTCGGGCTTTTCTACCTTGGGAGATCTGGGATCCAGCAGCCAAGTCTTGGCAAAGTGGGTTTCACTTACCTGGAACATGGGAGGCTCGACCAAGGTGTCGATCTTCAGGCAGTAGGGGTTACGGGGTGCAAAGGCATCGCCCACGATCTTGTTGTACAGAGAGGGGGGTGTGCCGGTGATGGAGTACAGCTTGGTGTTCCGCTGTGCAAGCTGGGGCAAGCTGGAAAGCAGCGCCCAGGTGTAGGGATGCTGGGGATTGTAGAATACTTCTTCACAAGTGCCCAGCTCTACCATCTGACCACCGTAAAGCACGGCAACACGGTCAGCAACATTGGCAACAACGCCCAAGTCGTGGGTAATGAACACGATGGTGTAGCCATATTCCTTCTGCAGGTCCTTGATCAGCTTCAGGATCTGAGCCTGGATGGTCACGTCCAAAGCGGTGGTGGGCTCATCACAGATCAGGATCTTGGGCTGGCAGGACAGAGCGATAGCGATAACGATACGCTGACGCATACCGCCACTATACTGGAAGGGATAATCGTCGAAACGGTCTTCCGCGTTGGGAATACCGACCTTCTTCATAAGGATCAGCGCACGGCGGCGAGCTTCGGTCTCGGAGCACTTCTGGTGCTTCAGAATGACGGAAGTGATCTGCTTGCCGATGGTGATGATGGGGTTCAGGGAGGTCATGGGGTCCTGGAAAACAGTAGCGATCTTGCCGCCACGGATCTGGGTCCAGTCCTTGGAGTACTTCACCTTTGCCAGGTTTACCAGGCTGGTGCCGTGGAGGATACCGTCGTTTTCGTCCAGGTACTGCACACGGAACACGACCTGATCGAAGATCTGGTTCTTGTTCTCATCATCAGAAAGGTCAACGCCGATCTGCATTGCCTTCTTGGTGACCTTCAGCAGCTTGCGCAGCAGCTTTTCACGCTTTACAAAGCCGTAACGGCCAATGGACAGGTAGATCTCCTTGGCAATGATCAGGTTGCGGGCCTTCATTTCCTCGGTAGGCTCCTGCTTGATAGCATCTGTGTATGCATTCCACAGCTTAGCCTTCTCTGCCGCATACTGAGCAAGATATGCCTTGTCAGCCTTGGCAGCAGCCTTGCGCTCCTTGATGATAGCGTTGCGCTGCTTTTCCAGATTTTCGATCTCGGCATCCATCTGCTTCAGCTGGGCACCGGTCTCGTGGTAACGAGCCTTTTCCTTCCGGGAATCAATGGTCTGACGCAGGTTAAACAGCTCAGTGCGCTCAAAACGCAGCTGGGCAATCTTATCGGTCAGGGCTTCATTTTCTTCCTCGGTCAGTTCGCCCTTGGCCTTTGCCTGGGCTTTCAGTTCTTCCATCTTGTTGAAGATTTCAGCGCCAAATTCCAGGGAGGAAGCTCTGTTCAGATAATTGTAAGCACGGGCAACCATGCTCTGGCCGGTAGCGTTCATCCGCACCTTGGTGTCGGACAGCTCGGGGTCGTTGAAGAGGATGGAGCCTTCGCTGATGTAGCCGTTGGAGTCCAGCATACCGGCAAAAGTCTTGGTAAATACAGACTTACCGGAACCGGATTCGCCAACGATGGCTACGGATTCATTTTCATACAGATCCAGGGAAATGCCCCGGATAGCAGTCAGAATTCTGCCGCGAACGCGGAATTTTACATGCAGGTCCTTGACGGACAATAAAACTTTTTTATTTTCCATACAAGCACCTCATTACATGTGGGTTCTGGGATCGGATGCGTCGCCCAGGTTCTGGCCTACCACGTGCAGCACCACAGTGATGATGGATGCGATGGTAACAGGAGCCCAGAATTCCAGCTCCCAACCGGGAGTCAGCATGGCGCTTTGTGCATCTTCGATCAGCTTACCCAAGGACATATCCTTCAGGCCCATGCCGATATAGCTCAGGAACACTTCGTAAGAAATGTAGGAGGGAATTTCGGCAGCAGCCAGGGTCACGATGACAGAAGTCATGAAAGGCAGGATGTTCTTAAGAGCGATCCGCCAGATAGGTGTGCCCAGGCACTTGGAAGCCAGGTTGTACTCACGGTCACGAATAATGATAACCTGGGTACGGATAAAGTAGGCGATGCCGATCCAGCCGGTGACGGTCAAAGCAAAGACCATACTCCAGAAGCTGGCGGACATGATCAAAACGACGACGGAGATCAGCAGAACATAAGGAATGTTTGCCACAACGTTGTAGACTTCTGTCATGAAGATATCAACCTTCTTGGAGAAGCCCCAAATAGAACCGATGGCAACGCCCACGGTCATATTGATGACCGCACAGACGAGGGCCAGGGTCACGGAAATGCTGGAGCCATACCAGATGGCATCAAAGGTGGACTGGCCGGAAGCACCGGAACCCAGGACCCACTTCAGCTCAGCGCCGTAATGCTCCATTGCCTTTGCAGGACTCAGGTGCTTACCATGGGCATCCAGCAGGTTCAGGTAGGGATCCACATTGGCATCGTAACCGGTCACTGCAGGGTATACATAAGTGAAGACCAGCAGCACAGCCAGGATGCTCAGAATGATGATATTGATCTTCTTGCGGAAGAAGACACGGAACACACTATGCCAGTAGGAATACCGGGGAGCGGTGATCTTTTCAGATTCCAGCTCATTGATATCCATGGGCGCAAAGAGGTCTTCTTCAGGCATATTCAGTTGGCTCAGGTCAATTTTATCTGCCATAAGACTTACCTCTCTTTCGCTGTAAAGGAAATTCTGGGATCCATTGCTGCCATCAGCACGTCGCCGATGATAACAGATGCCACAGTCAGGATGGCGTAGAACAGAGCTACACCAACGATAACGCCGTTATCGTACTTATTGATAGCGGTGGTCAGCAGGTTACCTGCACCGGGAACCACGTACACACGCTCGGTGATGATAGCGCCGGTCATAGCAAACAGCACGCTGGCAGGCAGACCATGCACAATGGGAATGATGGCATTCTTCAAAATGTGCTTGCTGAAGATCTCGCCTTCGGAAAGGCCGCCGCTGCGGGCGAACTTCACGTAGTCGGAGTTCATCTGGTCGATCATATACCGGCGCAGCCACTTCATGGTAGAAGCGATGGAAGGCAGGGACAAAGATACGATAGGCAGCACATACATCAGCCAGGTGGGTGCCAGCATATCGAAGGTGGTGGGCAAGCCTGCGCTGTTACCGATGGCCTTAAACATAAAGATATAAGCCAGAGAAGGCACGGCGGTGATGAACACGATATAGAAAGTGCCCAGCTTGTCCAGCAGCTTATCCTTCTTCAGTGCCATACCGATGCCCATGGGCACAGCGACCAGATAGGAAAGGATAACTGCAATGATACCGATCACGAAGGAGTAGCCCATCTTGGACTTGCCGTCCTTATTGGTGGTACTTACGGTGTAGTCATCATTATAGTAGGTGGCGTTCAGAGCGCCCTGAGAGCGGGAACCTTCCAGATAGGTCAGGCTATGCAGGTTATCAGCCGTCACTTCCACCACACCGGAGGGATAGTAAACGGTATCCTTGACCAGAGAACCCTGGGTGTCAGTCATAGTCTGGAACACATCGATACCCTTGTTAACGGAGAAGGAAGTACCCAGGCTGATGGAAACCAGGTTCTGATGGATATAGGGGAACTTATCGTTCATATAGAACAGATACTTGTGCTGGGTGCCGTTGCCCATGATAGCAGGAGAGAGCTTTTCTCCGCCGTAGGCAGGGTCATACCAGGTGAAAGAAATGCCTCTTTCGCCTACATCGCCGGATGCCTTGTGGATATTATCCACCGTGACGATACTGGTCAGGTACTTCCACAGACGCTGCACCAGCGGCACATCCTTATAAGCATACAGGCGGGGCTGGCCACCGTCTACATACTTAACGGTGTTACCCTTCAATTCGCCCTTCAAAGGCACGATCTTATAGCCCATGGCCTTGTACTTTACCTTGAAGGAAGCGATATAAGACTCGGCAGTTTTATTATCGCCGGTAACGCTCTTACCGATCTGCACAGCCTTTTCGTAGGTGGCATTGTCAATTTCGCCATCTACCAGCATTTCCTGCAGATAATCCTCAAAAGGAACATAGTCCAGGTAGCCATAGCGCTCCCACTGCTGCATCTTATATGCCTGCAGAGAGTTACTCTTACGCTTACTGTAGGTGGGGTCGCTGGCAAAAATGGCTTCCTTATCCAGGAAGACATAGACCATCGTCATAATGACAGCCACTACGATCACAACAGAAAGCAGAGCGCGCAAAATTCTCTTGATTAAATATTTTGTCATAGTCTATCACCATCTCTTTTTTAGGGATGTTTTACGATCCGTAGCGTGAACTGCAGCAGTAGAGAATACTGCCCTCAATATTCCGCAAAGTACCGGGAATACTGAGGGCAGCATTTCCTACCGGATCGCGCATTGGCAAGGGTAGAGCGTCAAATCCGAACCCGCCTTAAAGCGGCTGATTTCGGCGCTTTTCGCCCTATTGTGCCTCGAAAGGCACAAAGCATTCCTTCGCCCCAATAGAACGAAAATCATCCAAAATCTTCTCGCTTTAAGGTCGAAGATTTTACAAAGAGAGGGTTTTTGTTCTAGCAAGGCACAAAACGCAGCAAATACTTTGTGTATTTGCGAGTATTTTAACGAAGATAGAGCAATAAACCATCCTTTGTAAAACGAGTTCGGATTTATCGCTCTACCCTAAACAGGTAATGTGGGAGGATGGACGTTGCCGTCCATCCTCCACGGATTTATTGCTTGGTGTTCAATTAGAACAGACCCAGGGACTTGGTCATGTAACCAGCACCGTCGGGCAGCATGGTGCCCAGGTAGGTGGAGGGATCACCGTAGTCGGGGCCCCAACCGGAACCGTCGTTGATGTCGAAGTTAGCCTGGTCACCGGTGGTGTAACGGTAGGTAGCAGCCAGGTAGATGTCACGAGTGGAGCATTCAACCAGGTTGACCTTGATCTTGCCGCCGGTAGCAGCTTCTACAGACTGCTTCACGACCTGCTTCATGTTCATAGTGACCTGAGAGTCGGTACGGGTAGCCATGTCAATGTAGATGGGGTTCTCAGCGGAGATCTCGATGCCTTCCTCAGCCAGCTCTGCAATAGCCTTATCCAGGTACTTAACAGCGTTGGTGGGGTTGTACCAGCCGTCGAAGCCGGAGCTGGACTGGCCGTTCCAAACCTTCAGAGCGATGCCGTCAGCATCCAGCTGATCCTGCAGGATCTGACCGTAGTTTGTGCCAGCTGCGTAGGTCTTGTCGACGCCGCCGATCTTAACGGTAACTTCAGTGGGCAGGATGCAGTAGGTGCCGGGAACGTAGGAGTTGATCAGGGAGTTAGCAGCCAGATCGTCGCCTACAGACTGAGCGTTGTAGGAAACACGGTCGATGGACATAACCAGAGCCAGACGGAAGTTCTGGTTGGCCAGAGCAGCAATGGAGCGCTCCTTGTCAGCATCGGACTTGGTGGAAACAGCGTCAGCGGGGTTGTTGTAGTTAGCGTAAGCGCCGCGGTTAACGTTCAGGAAGCCGCAGTAAGAAGTAGCGTCGGTTTCGGAAACGTAAGCATACTTGTCGAAGGTGCCAGCTTCCTTAGCGATGGTAACACGCTCGGTGGTCATGCCCATGGTGTCGACAACGCCGCCGAAGAAATCGTCATAGGGCTTCTTCTGGTCGGAACCGTCGGTGTAGATGTAGGTCATAGCCTTCAGGTTGTTGCCTTCAGCGTTCCAGTAGGACTCATTAGCTTCGAAAGCGATGGTGCTGTTGGAAGTGAAGTTGGTAACAACGAAGGGACCGCAGTAAGCGATGGAAGAGGGGTCCTTACCGTACAGGTAGGTTTCAGCGTCGGGGTTGTACTCAGCGCCGAACTGACCGCCCATGGAAACGTAGTATTCACGGCTCAGAGGAGCGAATACGCCGTAGCCCAGCATGGTCATGAAGTAGGAAGTGGGGGTAGTCAGAGTGTACTGCAGGGTGTAGTCGTCGATAGCCTCAACACCAACCTGGCTGAAGTCAGTCAGAGTGCCGGCAACATATTCGTCAGCGCCAACAATGTTAGCACAGCCGGAGCAAACCAGGTATTCCAGGCCGCCCATAGCGTCCATCATGTGCTGCATACCGGCAACGAAGTCGTCAGCCTTAACAGGAGCAACAACACGGTTCTGGTTGTCGACCCAGTTGATGCCCTGACGGATCTTGAAGGTGTAGGTCAGGCCGTCTTCGGAAACTTCCCAGCTTTCAGCCAGAGCGGGCTGCAGAACCTTTTCCATATCATATTCTACCAGGCCGTCGTAGGTGTTGACCAGGATCTCGGAGTCAGCAGCCATAGAGGTGATCAGAACGTCCCAAGTTTCGGGGTCAGCGTCGAAGTAGAAGGTAGCAGTGTCCTTAATGGTGTAGCCCTTCTCGGTCAGGTAGTCCTTAACCCACTGCTCGTAGGTGCCGGTGGTCAGAACTTCAGTCCACTTAGCCTTCATCTCAGCAATGTGAGCAGCTTCGATGGGCTCGGTGGTGACGATACGATCGTGGAAACGATAGGTATCGTTACCCCACAGAACGGGGGTGTTGGAGTAGGGAGCAACCTTAGTCATAGCGTAGTTGCCGCCCTTAGAGGTGGTGGGCAGGAAGACGCCGGCGCCCAGCAGCTTTGCTTCGGCAATAGCCATCAAAGCATAACGGGTGGCTTCATCTTCAGCAGCCAGAGCTTCATTGTAAGCAGCTTCGAACTCGCCCAGAACGGCGTCATAAACCTGCTGAGACTTCTCGAAGTGAGTCAGTTCAACAACGGGTTCATCTTCTGCTTCTTTCTTACCGCAAGCAGCCAGGCTCAGGACCATAACAACTGCCAGCAGAAGAGCAAGGATCTTCTTCATTTTCTTTTCCTCCAAATGAAATTTTATATACACGGCCATTGGCCATTGTATAAGATGTAATAGGCTTTGTATGATTTTCCATTATTATACAGTTTTTCAGAAAAAGTTTGCATTTCACCGAAAGGAACCGGATAATTGCATACAATTCACCCTTTGTTTTGGAAATATACCATAGAAATGGACTTATGTCAATAGATTTTTGAAAAAATGTGTATTTACACGAAAAACAACTGTTTTTCCCGGAGCATATTGTACCCCTTTTGTATGGTCGTCCGCAACCGGTGGAATATGCATAAACTTTGTATTCCAGTTGTTAACAAAGTATTAAGCTGGAAATAGTGCTTTGTGCAACTTGCTTCTTTTGCACATGCTTTTTTCACTAAAATGACGGACAAAAGGTGTCCGGAAGGGCAATTTCCGCAAAACAGCAGCCCATCGCACAGGGATTTTCTCCCGGTGCGAGCACAGAGGTCTTCTCTATATTTAATGTATAGAGAATATGGGGAAGGTCTTGGGCATTTCCAATAAATTCCTGCACACCTTCTCTGCCGATCGCCAAAAGCCAATCATTCCCAGCGTAAAGAGCGCAGAGTTTGCCCAGATAAGAAACCGCCTCTTTCCCCCAGGTCACTGCAGGCGCAAGCTCCTGCCGCTTGGCAAAATAGGCATCGGGGGATATTTTCTCTACGGGCAAACCGGGTGCTTTCTCTTCTACGGTGATCTTTTCCGTTTTTCCAAAGGCCGTAAAACCTGCCTTTTCGTAGTAGCTGTAAAGGCTTTCTTCTCCTGGCACCAAAACCGCCGCCTTATACCCCTCCCCTTTCAGGGTTTCCAGGGTTTGGCGCAGGAGCGTCTTGCCGATGCCCTTACTGCGGCAGTTTTTGTCTACTGCAAAGGCATAGAGGTAGGCTGCCTTTTGCCCTGCAATTTGGGCATCTATCCAATATATGCCGGCAACGGGATTTTGTTCCCAGACGATCAGCGCCCGGTCACAGGAAAAGGCAGTTTCGTAGAAGATCTCCACATCCTCCGGACTTTCGTCAAAGGCTTCCTGCCAGAGAAGGGAAAGCCGGGGCAGCTCTTCCGGGGTGGGTTTTCTAATAATCATAGCATTCATCCTTTAAGCAGGCCCAGTATTTTTCCGTCAGGCAAACAGGATGGTAGGAAAGCTTTGCTTTCCGCAGACCCTCAAGGCCCATATCGTCCTCCCGGTTCAGATACCGCACGGCAGGATATTTTTCCATAAGATACTGGGCAAAGGCCTGATTGATCCGGGCATATGCCCCCTCTTCTGTTTCCAAAGCTTTTTCAAAGTGGACATCAACCGTATCTTCTGTGAGGCGGGAACCCAAGGTCATGGCCAGCACCCGGTTTTCTTCCATCAGGGCCACGCCTTCCAGCTTCAGCTCCTCCATATGAGAAAGGGCTTTGCGCAAAGCGGCCTTTTCCATATGGTAATCTCCTTGGGGATCTTTCTCCTGCCGGCTGGCATACCAAGCTTCCAGCATCTGCTCCACCGCTGCCCGGCTATCTTCTTCGATAGGCACAACACGGCAATCCGGATGGTTTTTCTGAAAGCGGTTGGCAAAATTCCGCTTGGATTGGTAGGTCTTTCCTTTCAGGTTTGCCAGATCCTCTACATTATATATATAGTCATAGTCGCTACGGGCATTATGGAAGCGGAACTTCCCCGGAAACAGGGTATACAGTTCCCGGCAATCCTCCGCCAGCAAACCTGTCAGCCGCAGGGCGATGCCACGCTCCCGGGCATCTTCCATAAGATGCTCCACCAGTGCCTTTTTATTTGCGCCTAAAGGGAAAGGGTAGACCGTCTTTTGGTTGAACTGGGAGAAAAACACCAGTCCCTCTTCCACGATCGCACCCTGCTGGCGACCCCAGATACAGAGGTTTGCAAAGCTATATTCACAGCCCCTGTTCCCGGCAAGCGCTAAATAGGGCTCATACAGTTCCCGTTCATCGGGTTTAAAAGGTTTGAAAGATATCATATTTCATTTCCTTACTGAAAAATCTTCCGCAGTTGGGGTTTTCTGACGGTGTAGTAAAGGGCTGTTCCCAGGGTATACAGCACGATCATCTCCCCGATAGCCACATAAAAAGCATTTACCCAGAAAGCGCCCCCAATATACACGCTTAATTCCCAGCCTACCAAAACCGCATTGAAAAGGGCAGGCATAAAAAGGGCGAATAGGGGAAATCCCTTAAAGGTGACGCCCCGGGAGGCATACATCACACCGGCTGCCAATACCGTCGCCAAGGGGCCGACCAGCCAATCTAGGGGCAGCGCACCGGCATACATGATATTAAATAGGAAACAGCCTACGCCTAACCCCCAAATGGCAGAGGGGGTAAACAGTGCCAGAACGCACATACATTCTGACACCCGCATCTGGATGACCCAGGTGGCTGAGCCGGGAAGAAGCAGGTTTTGGGCGTGGGTCAGCACCGCATACAAAGCAGCGATGATGGCTCCTTGGGTTAGAATTCGAGATTTATTGTTCATAGTGTACCTCATAATGCAAAAAGATGGGTATAGTACACCCATCTTTTGCAAGTCCATAGTTTTGTTTTGAGACAGGATGGTTTCGAACTGTCCTATTCAGTTAGGGGCATTATACCCCTTTTTCCCATTTATTTCAAGGGGTTATGGAAAAAATGATGCTTGGGAGCGTTGGGCGTTCTTGCGCTGGTCTGACCCTCGGTCTTGATTTCTCCTGCCTTTGTCAGGGCGATCTTCGTGAGCATGGGGCCAACCAGTTCATAAACCAGCACAGAGAACAGAACTACATTGCGAACCAGTTCACCACCCTGCAAGGATGCGGCGGTCATTGCCATGCCCAGCGCCACACCGGCCTGGGGCAGCAAAGTGATGCCCAGATTGTTGGTGATTTTTTTGTTGCAGGCAGTGAGCTTGCAGCTGGCAAAAGAGCCGCCGATCTTACCGGCAGAGCGGGCGAGGATATAGGTCACACCCACCAAAAGCACCATGGGATTTGTCAAAATGGAAAGATTCAGCTCTGCGCCGGAAATAACGAAGAACAGAATGCTGATGGGGGCCGTCCAACGGTCCACTCTATCCATCAGTTCTTCGGAGAAATCACAGATGTTGCAGAATACCGTGCCGGTCATCATACAGACCAGCAGCAGAGAAAATCCGCAATGGACGCCGCCAACGGTGAACTTCACCATAGAAAGACCTACGGTCAAAAGAACAAAGGCAACGGACACGGAAAGACGCTTACTGCGGGAATGGAAGAACCGCTCCACATAATGCAGCATCAAACCGGCCAAAGCACCCAGCCCCAGCGACAGGACGATCTCCAAAACCGGCTCCAGAACTACGCCCAGAAGGCTGATAGAACCCTGTTCCATAGCTCTTGCAATGCCAAAGGAAGCAGAGAACAGCACAAGACCTACCGCATCGTCAATAGCAACTACCAAAAGGAGCAGCTTGGTAAGCGGGCCTTCCGCTTTATACTGGCGGACAACCATCAAAGTTGCCGCAGGGGCAGTAGCAGAAGCAATGGCGCCCAAAGTAATCGCCACGGGGAGGGTAAGCACATGGGGGAAGGCAAAATGCAGGGCGATCAGCACAATATCCACCAAAACCGTGGTCAGCACTGCCTGTAAAATGCCGATAGTCACCGCCTGCCGACCCATGGTCTTCAGCTGGGAAAGGCGGAACTCATTGCCGATGGCGAAGGCAATAAAGCCCAAGGCCACCTGACTAATGATGGAAAAGCCTTCCACCGCCTCCAAAGAGGCAAAGCCCAAGCCGGGAACATTCAAAAGTCCCAGGCAGAAGGGGCCTAAGATAAGACCTGCCACCAGGTAGGCTGTTACCGCAGGAAGAGAAAGCTTCTTTGCCACCCGGGAGAACATCAATCCCACGATCAGGCACAAAGAAAGAGTAATCAGTGTATATTCCATAACAAACGCTTCTTTCTGTTTGTAGTATTTTTAGCCTGCCATATCATAGCACTTTGGTTTTCTTTTTACAATCTCAATCCTGCATAATTTACTGTTTATTTGCCGCTTTCTTTTGTACAAAAGAACAACGGCACCTTTTGGTGCCGTTGTGTCTGTTACATTTTAGAAAGCAGCTCCTTGCCGCCCTGAATGATCCGTTCGGCAACGCCGCCACGGAAGCGGGAGGTTCTTGCTTCATAGCCGCCCTCATCGAAGGCAGACTGCATGGGGAAGTAGCCCAGGTAGCCATTGGTCAGAGCGCAGGGCAGGATCAGATCCCAGCCGGGGGTATCCTTAATGGCAACGCCCACATCGGTAAAGGGCTCACCGGGGATGCCCACCAGCGCCACAGGTCCCAGCTTTACGCCGGTCAGGCGAACAGTGAAGTCCTCCGGGCCATTTTCCAGCTCGCACATCCGGATGGCTTCTGCCACCACAGTTGTCAGCTCCATGGCAGTATAGGGGATCAGATCATCCCGGCCTGCATCGTGGTAAGCCTTATATTCCTTTGCCAGGGGCAGCTGCTCTGCCGTGGGCATATTGGAAGGCACTTTGATATAGTCGTTGATGATGGAAATTTCCACATCGTCCACATAATTAACCTTGTCGTAGACCTGCAGAACAGTGCCTGCCAGAGCCCGACCCACAAAGCGAGCCATACCGGGGCTCTTCATTTCGTTATCAAAGCTGATCTCGGTATCATTCATATCGCCACCGGAGGGATGGACATTGGTGCTGCCCACATCGCCCTGGGCGCCGCAGATAAACATACACTTCACACCGTCCAGAGCCTTATCCAGGGTCTTTGCCATCCAGGCAGGCCAGTCAGCAGACAGCATTTCGCCATTGACCGTATCGGTGTGGACACCGTAGTTTACCAGCACCACGGATTCTGCGCCTTCTCTATCAAAACGAAGCACATTCACTCTTTGATCCAGGGTGCCGATGGGATGGTCGATGTTGGGGTCATTGATGGGCGGGCAGGTCCAGGTGCTGCCATCCTTCATCTTGTAACGACGGATATAGGCCACCCGTTCCGGGGCATAGCCTACGATATAGCCCATCCGGGCAGGCTTCACATCTGCAAGCGCCAGCTTGGCAGCCTCCAACACCTTGGTACCCAAGAACTTGGCATATGCCAAAATAGGCTCCGGGTCTGCTTCAAACATGGTGGTAGGCGCCAGGAAGGGGCCGGTATGGGTATGGGTGGCGGAAATGACGATATTATCAGGAGAAATGCCTGTTTCTTTTTCGATATGCGCTGCATATTCTGCAACCGTTTCCTCATGGATCATACAGCTGTCCACGCTCATCAGAAGGATCTTGGTCTCCCCCTGGGTAAGAACGATGGCACGAACACCGATGTCATCTAAATTGCCTTTTGCAAACCGGGGAACATAATAACCATCAATGCCAATGCCCAGAGGGGGATTGGCAACCACGCTGCTATAGCCAACTTTTAACTGTTCCATAATTCTCTCCTTATCTGACTACCTTGCCGGCAACCAGGACACGCTGCACCTGGAACCGGTCTGTTACGAATACAAGGTCTGCTGCCTTGCCCGGCGCAATGGAGCCGATCTCATCATACATGCCAACCACCTTTGCAGGGTTGGTGGCTGCCATTAAAAATGCCTGGGCGATGCCGCAGTTGGTAGCAGCCATAATGTTCTTGCAGGCCTGATCCAGGGTCAGGCGGCTGCCACACAAGTCGCTGTTATGGTCAAAGTTCAGGTCTGTGATATGGGCAAGAGCCGGGGGATTTTCGCCTACTGCCACGGTGCAGTCCGTGATCAGCACCACTTTATCAACGCCCTTGCTTTGCAGCAGTAACCGCTGCATTTCCGGATGCACATGGATGCCGCAGGAATCGGAGATCAACTCGCAGTACATTTCCGGGGTCTGGAGTGCATACTCATCCGGGCCATAGCCTCGGGTGCCGATCAGCACAGGCTGACGGCCGGTAGCATCGAACGTATGGGTCATCAGCGTGGGGCGGTACTTGCCCAAAGCCCGCACCTGCATCGGGGTGGCTTCGGAGTGACCCAGAGCAAACACCACATTGGGATTTACCTTCCGGGCATAGGCCATAAAGGGCAGAAGATCCGTCCGTTCCGGGGCGATGGTCCAGACCTTAATATCTGTGCCGCCCAGGTCTGCCATAGCTTCATATTCCTGGGGGGTGATCTCGTGCCGCCAAGGATTGATATCCCGGTTTGCGCCGTAATCGGGGTTCGTGAAGGGACCTTCCATATAGATACCCTTGATGGTAGGCACCTCAGGCATCGCCGCTTTTACATTGGCAATACCCTTCAGGATCTCCTGAAAATTCTGAGAATAGAAGGGCGTGGGGAAAAAGGCTGTGTGGCCGTGATCCAGGAAGAACTCTGCCACTTCCTTGGGGTGGGCAAAGCTTTCCAGGTCGTTACCTGCGTGGACATGGATGTCCACAAAGCCGGGGCCCACATAAGCACCTTGGGCATCGATTTTCGTTGCGCCGTCAGGGCAGGGCAGTTCCCGTTCCTTTCCCACCGCCTGAATAATACCATCTGCGATCACTATAGCGCCATCCCAAATAATGCCGTTTTCCAGCACGATCTGGCCGTTATATATGTAAGTCAAATCAGTCATATCTTTCTCCTTTCTAAAAGGACACTTTATATTTTTAGTATAAATCTCTCCCCCCTTTTTGTCAAATCAATACTTGCCTTTTCCTCCAACCTGTGAAATAATGAGGGCAGAAAAAGAAAAGCGAGGAATGGTTATGAAAATTCTGATCGTTCGCCATGGCGACCCCTACTACCCCACCGATTCTCTGACGGAAAAAGGCTTCCGGGAAGCAGCACTTTTGAAGGATCGGCTTGTAAAGGAAAAGATCGACGCTTTCTACTGCTCTCCCCTGGGCAGAGCCCAACGGACAGCCGAGCCCACCCTGAAGGCACTGGGCGTGGAAGCAGAGACACTCCATTGGCTTCGGGAATTTGGGGGTCATTTTACCTCTCCCTTCACCGGAGAAGAACGGATCACCTGGGATCTGCCCCCCTATATGTGGTGCAAGGATGCCCGGAATTACCACCTGACCGATTGGGAGCATTCCGAGCTTATGTCTGCAAGCACCGCCCCCAAGATCTTTCGGGAAACCGCAGCGGGTGTGGACGAAGTGCTTTCCCGTTACGGCATGGTAAGAGAAGGGATGCTCTATCGGGGCGGTGAGGATAAAACCATCGCTTTTGTGTGCCACTTCGCATTGGGTATTACCATTCTTTCCTACCTTTTGGGTATCTCCCCCATCGTTGCACAAAACAATTTCTTCCTTGCCCCCACCTCTGTCACCACCCTGGTAACAGAAACGGACAGCAAAGGCTATTCCCACTTCCGGGCAACCGGTGTGGGTGACATTTCTCACCTGTATGCCGCCGGCGAAGCCCCTTCCGAATCCGGCCTGTACCCCGATTTTGAAATATAAGCAAAAAGGCAAGTGTCCAACGACACTTGCCTTTTTATCTGCTCTGCGGTCGCTGTTCCCCACGGGAACTATCGTTTGCCGGAAAACCAGGTTTCGTACTCGATCTCCTTTTTGCCGGCTGATTCTTTTATGTCGGTGATCACGCCGTACACTTCCCTTTGAAGCTTCAGGCAGGCAGCAAAAGGAAGGGCATCCTTTTGGGCGATATAGCCTATTTTGCTTCCCTGACAGAAAAGCGCCACCACATTCTTGTCCTTGGGGTTTTCCGGCTCTGCCGCCAATTGCATATATGTACCCACAGAAAGGCTGTTCGCAGCTGCCTGATCACAAAGATCGGTGCCGGCAAGCACGAGCCGCCGAATATACCGGTCTGCCTCATAGAGGGGTTTGGACTTGGGTGCGTCCTCGTCGGGCACCTTAGGCGCTTCCTGTTGCGCAAATACCGCCGGCGAGGCATTCTCCTTTTGGTAGAGCGCAGAGAGCTCTTCGTGCTTGACCTGCATTTGCTTTTTTTCAGGGGCTGCAGGTGCCACTTTTGCCGGTGCTGTCGCTTTCGGTTTGGCGGAAGTTTTATCCGCGGCTTTGCGCTCGCTTGGGCTTTTGGAAGGGGTTATTGTCCGCTTGTCCGCAGATGCGGTTTTCTTCTCTGCAGGCTCTCTGTCTGCTGTTTTATTCACAGATTGCGCCTTTGCGTCACTGCTCCTTGTAGCATTATCGCTGTTGCGCTTTGTTCCTGTGCTTTTCTTTTTGGAACGGATCTTCCCAGATTTTCTGATTTTATGGGCTTTTGCGCCGGCACGGATCACATCAAACGGTGTTGCAAAAATACTCACAGCTGATGCACACAACAATGCGCAGAAAAATGCCAGCTTTGATGGCTTATAGCCAAGCAGGCGAGGGATGCTGACAGAGGTGCGGCAATACCACCAGTTATAAAATGCCCTTTTGGGGTCTCGCCACCAGCCCATGCCTTTGCGTCCATATGCGCCAAAAGTAAGCAGGCGCATCCAGAAACGCTTATATTGGGAGCGGTAGGCCCCCACCATTTTATTGAAAGATGTTTTCCGAAAGAATCCTCTTGCCACAGCGGAGACCTCCTTCCTATTGTACTACCTACTATTATTTCACTTTACTGCAAAAAGTCAAGGGATAACAAAAAGGACACCACCCGATTGGGTGGTGTCCTTTTGAGGTATCTTCCATGAAAATCAATCCGCTTGGGAAGCAAGCTCCACCAAAACGATTTCCGGGCGGTTGTTGATGCGGAAAGGAACGATGCTGTTGCCGATTCCCCGGCTGACCACCATTGTTGTGTTCCCTTCTTCATAGATGCCTGCATCGTATTTAGGGAACAACCCCTGGTTCGGTGCGATCAGGCCCCCTACGAAGGGGATCCGGAACTGGCCGCCGTGGGCGTGTCCGCTGAAAACCAAATCAACCGTATGTTGGGCATAAACTTCAAATAGCTCCGGCCGATGGGAAAGAAGGATCGTATACCCGTCCTCTTCATCAAGCAGCTCTGTCAATATGCCGCCCATAATCACTGTATCGTCGCCTTTCAAATAATCCGTCTTGAAGCTGGGGTCAACAACACCGGCAAGTGTCATTTTTTCTCCGGACGACTCGATGGTAACCTTGGCATTCTCAAGGACTGTGACCCCAAGTTCGACAAGTCCTGCTTTTAAACTGTCGTATTCGCTCGCTCTTGCCTCGTGATTGCCCGAAACATAATAGCAAGGGGCGATCTGCACCAGCTCCCCTGCTAAATGCAGAGCAATATCCACATCCGTTTGCCGGGAGTCTATCATATCGCCGGTGATCACAATAATATCCGGCGCTTCTGTCCGCAGCACGGAGATCAGTTTTTCATTGTTCTTCCCCATTTGGCAGTTGTGGAGGTCAGATAGTTGCGCAATACGGAAACCGTCAAATGCTTCCGGCAAATTGCTGCTGGTTATGCGGTATGTGTTTACCATAAGCGCTTGATTGCCCCAAACGATCCAAACAATCAAGGTCGCAAGCAAACATACGGCTGCTATTAAAATCTTTGTTCTTATTTTCACAGAATCACCGCCTTGGGTTTATTATACAACGCCCAATGTGGGAGCGCAACCGTTTATATTACTCCTGCTCCACACGGGTAAATTCCGCACCGTCCGGCAGCTTTATATACATAAAATCGTCAGATTCCTCCGCAAGGAATACCAGTTTTCCATTTTTGAACCGGAACTTGTATGTACGTGTCAACGACCCGTTAACGCCGGGGATATTCCCATCCACCAACGTGACGATATCGTCCTTAAACGTATAACCGCCCATGCCGATATGACTGCTGATGGCACACTCAAAGTACTGGTAGCTCCCATCCTCATTTAGCGTAATAGCAAAGGGCATAATGTCATTTTTGTTTTCCCGCACATAGGTGCCGTATATGCTTGCAGGCTCTCCGAAAAGCATCCGGCGAATTGGCTCACCATAGGTCTGTAGTCTCTGTTCTTCCGTTTCTCCCTCGGTGACAATATTCCAGGGTGCTAAATGGCTTGAAAGGGGATTTTGCCACAAGATGATGTGCATATTCGTCCTGTCGGTATTGTACTCTGACAATATAGCGCGCACCTGCTCCGCATCTACCCCTCTAAGATTCATCAGTTCGCTGGAAAACGCATCCCGAGGCACTTCGGAATGGGGCAATATCCCAAACGAATAATAGTTTGGAACCATCTGCCAAACGTATATATCAAGGCCGTTGGTCGCATCAATGTCAAAATACTCGGGATATTGTTCGCGCAAATACACCACACTGAGAATTGCGCCACTATCAAAGGTAAACGAAGTCTCACCGGAAACCCACTTGTCGTCCTTTTTGATGGAAAACAGAGCAGCAAATCGGTAGGTGCCGGTTTCTGTCAAATCGTAGTGCTCCGAAATATAGCTTTTTTCTTTTGTCTCATGAGGTTTTAAAAGGTAGCCTGGGGCCGCGCCGTCAGAAACCGCGGCGACGGAATCTATCTCTATCCACTCTTCAGCAGTCTTTCGCTCAATTGTAAACCCTTTCGTGAATGCTACTTCTTCGTCCGTATCGTTATGCCAGACAATGTTGAAAATATTTTGTCCATCTTCATCTTTGTCTATGGACTTGATTGTGATGTACACGCCCTCATAATCCGTGTACACATCCCCCTGGGGTAACATAGTATCCTCCTCTTGCTTTTGAGGAGGGTTTGTCAGGAAACAAACCGCAACGGCCGCACAAGCAATAATTGCAGCGACAATGATCCAAAACGCAGGCTTTTTATAATTGAGTATAGACTTAATGCGGGCCTTAACGCCCACCTCACCAAAGGCGATAGGGCAAGCCGTGATCATTCGTCTGTTCACACTGCAAGTTAGCAGCGCCTCCGAATAATCGGCTCTTCTCTCCCGGTCCAGCGTCTTAATAACCTTTTCATCGCAGGCAAGCTCAATGTCACGGCAAAGCAGAACATAAGCAAGCCACATCAAGGGATTAAACCAATGGAGCACAAGCAATAAAAATCCAAGCGGTTTCCAGAGGTGGTCTTTCCGTCGAATATGTGCCATTTCATGGGCTACAATATATTCCAGATCCTTCTCATCCACATCAAAGGGCAAGTAAATCTTCGGTTTGATGATACCGAGAACAAAAGGAGATTCCACGTTCTCACTTTGATAGATATTATTGCGAAGCAATACCGCTGTTCCGATTTGTTTTTTTATGCGGGCATAGCTGATCACCGCATAAGTAAGCAACGCAACCATTCCCAGCACCCATACTACTGTCAAAATGGGAATCCATATCTGCAGGGGATTTACGCTGTTTCCCGGCGTGGGTGCCAGCGACTCACCGATTATCGGATTTATGGCACTGTTAATAGCCAATATGCCCGTGTTAATAGTCGGCAGGGGATCCGTCATAATGCTTGGGCTTACCGTTTCCTTGCTTGGGATCAAACTCAGCGCGCTTTCAAGGGAAAACGGGCAAACAAGGCGAACGGCTACAATGCCCCAAAGTATAACCGTGATCCATTTGGGCGCTTTTTTGAGAAGCAGTCGCAGAAGCAGCACGGCAAGAACAATATACCCTGCCGATATGCTCATATTAACGATTTTAAGGAATATTTCTGACATTACTGCTCTCCTTTCCGATAGCGATCTATCATCTGCTGAACCGCGTCAACTTCCTCCTCCGATATCTTCTGATGCTTTGTAAATGCTGCGATAAATGCAGGCAAAGAGCCCTCGAAGGTTTTCTCAACCATTTCATTGATCTGGGCCGCCTGCACCTCATCTTTCGTGACAAGTGCAGAAACAATCGTGTTCTCGTTCTTTAGCACACCTCTGTCGGACAAGCGCTTGATGACTGTGTAGGTAGTCGTCGGCTTCCAGCCAAGCTGCTCTCTGCACAGATTAACAAGCTCGCTGCTTTTTATAGGTGCATGCTCCCATAAAATAAGGCAAAATCGATATTCACTTTCAAAAACTTTCGGTGTCTCCACGCTTTTATCTCCTTTCTCTAATGCATTAGAACTTGTATTTAATCTAACACGTTAGAGTGTCCTTGTCAATAGGATTTTGCCGGCATATTTCCTTCGCACGCTCAGTCGGTAAAGCGGCAAGCTGCTGATCTGCAGTTCATTGGCACAAGAGTGCCAATGAAAGCCAAAAAGAACACCACCCGATTGGGTGGTGTTCTTTTTGGCTCCCCCTGTTGGACTTGAACCAACGACCTGCGGATTAACAGTCCGTCGCTCTACCGACTGAGCTAAGGGGGAATATTTGTGTTGGCATTACCTATCTTCCCGGGCAGTCGCCCGCCAAGTATTGTCGGCGCAGATGAGCTTAACTTCTGTGTTCGGGATGGGAACAGGTGGACCCTCATCGCAATCAATACCAACTCACTATGGGTGGCTTTTAACCACCTTTTATATCAAAAGCCAAATGGCTTTGGATGCCAACTAATAGTAGCATAAGCAGAGCCGCTTGTCAACAAAAATCTTTCAACAAGTTTCTGCATTCCAACCAATCAGCAATGGATTCGTGGTGCACCTTCAGGGACTCGAACCCGGGACCCACTGATTAAGAGTCAGTTGCTCTACCAACTGAGCTAAAGGTGCAGGTCTTTTCAAGACATCTTTTTATGTGCCCTGAAAACTGAACATCGTTTTCTTTTGCAATTATCAAGGGTTAGACAACACTGAGCCTGCTTTAGATCAAGCTTTCGGCTTATTAGTATCAGTCAGCTAAATATGTTACCACACTTACACCTCTGACCTATCAACGACATAGTCTACGTCGAGCCTCAGTGGAGATCTTATCTTAGGGAGAGTTTCACGCTTAGATGCTTTCAGCGTTTATCTCGTCCGCACGTAGCTACCCAGCCATGCCCTTGGCAGAACAACTGGTACACCAGAGGTGCGTCCATCCCGGTCCTCTCGTACTAAGGACAGCTCCCTTCAAATCTCCTACGCCCGCAACAGATAGGGACCGAACTGTCTCACGACGTTCTGAACCCAGCTCGCGTGCCGCTTTAATTGGCGAACAGCCAAACCCTTGGGACCGAAT
>JBGVHZ010000026.1:0-3879 GCA_045122735.1 Faecousia sp. | reverse complement strand
GCTGTCACCACCGATATGATCGTGGCCTTCCCCGGAGAAACGGAAGAAGAATTTGTGCAAAGCCTTGCCTTTATTCAAAAATGTGGCTTCGCAGATATGCACATCTTCCCCTACTCCCGTCGTCCCGGCACGCCGGCAGATAAAATGCCCGGTCAGCACAGCAACGACACCAAGGAAAAGCGAAGCGCAGAGGCCATCAAAGTGGCAGATAGCATGAAAAAAGCCTACCTGGAAGCCCAGATAGGCACATTACAAGCGGTTCTTTTCGAAGAAATGGACGGCGCACACTGCACCGGTCACACTCCCAATTACTGCAAGGTCTATGTGGAAGGGGAAAATCTCCACAACCAAACCCGGGAGGTAAAAATCACCGGACTATACAAAGACGGTCTTTTAGGCACAGTATAAAATAAAAAGCACGCTCTTTCGAGCGTGCTTTTTGTTGTAGGTAAATTAGGCCAGTTCGGCGAAGTACTTGATGGTGCGAACCATCTGAGAAACATAGGAGTTCTCGTTGTCGTACCAGGAAACAACCTGAACCTGGGTCTTGCCGTCGGGCAGAGCGCAAACCATGGTCTGGGTAGCATCGAACAGGGAGCCGAAACGCATGCCGATGATATCGGAGGAAACGATCTCGTCTTCGTTGTAGCCGTAGGACTCGGTAGCAGCAGCCTTCATAGCAGCGTTGATCTCAGCAACAGTCACAGCCTTAGCGCAAACAGCGTTCAGGATGGTGGTGGAGCCGGTGGGGGTGGGGATTCTCTGAGCAGCGCCGATCAGCTTGCCGTTCAGCTCGGGGATAACCAGGCCGATAGCCTTAGCAGCACCGGTGGAGTTGGGAACGATGTTCACAGCACCAGCTCTGGAGCGGCGCAGGTCGCCCTTTCTCTGGGGACCGTCCAGAATCATCTGGTCGCCGGTGTAAGCGTGGATGGTGCACATAATGCCGGACTCGATGGAAGCCAGGTCGTTCAGAGCCTTAGCCATGGGAGCCAAGCAGTTGGTGGTGCAGGAAGCAGCAGAGATGATGGTGTCTTCCTTGGTCAGAGTTTCGTGGTTAACATTGTAAACGATGGTGGGCAGGTCGTTGCCAGCGGGAGCAGAGATAACAACCTTCTTAGCGCCAGCGTCAACGTGAGCCTGAGCCTTAGCCTTGGAAGTGTAGAAGCCGGTGCATTCCAGCACAACATCAACACCCAGTTCGCCCCAGGGCAGCTCGGCAGCGTTAGCCTTAGCATAAATGGTGATCTTCTTGCCGTCGACAACAATGTGGTCTTCGCCAGCTTCAACAACGTGGCCCTGAGCAGCGTAATTGCCCTGGGTGGAGTCGTACTTCAGCAGGTGAGCCAGCATAGCAGGAGAGGTCAGGTCGTTGATAGCAACAACTTCGTAACCCTCAGCACCGAACATCTGACGGAAAGCCAGACGGCCGATACGGCCAAAACCGTTAATCGCAACTTTTACAGACATGGTAAATTCCTCCATTTTTATCCTTGCCGCTTCGCGGCAGGTTTTACTGATTTACATAGGGCGCAATGTCCCTATACGGCGTTATTATACAATAAACTGTGTTTCTTGTAAAGTGTGGAAAATGTAAAAAAGGGGATTTTTTTGTATTTTCTATTGGGGATTTTGCATAATCAGCCATTTTTCGGCAACAACGCTTGGATTTGCTCTTGGGTGGCAGTAACACTGCCCTGCCAGAAGCCTGGCTTGCCGCCACCTCGGGCGCCTAAGGTTTGGGAAAGCACTGTGCCCAGTGCCTTTACCTCTTCGGAATTTCCCGCAAGGCACAGATTGTACTTTCCGTCCTTTTGGCTGAATACCCCCGCAAGGTCTGCAACCTTGGCAATTTTCTCTGCCAGTTGGCGCACCCCCGCAGGCTCTAAGTTTTCTTCGAAACAAAATGCTGCCTTTTGACCGGCATAAGTAGCGGCAATGTTTTCAAAGACCTTGCTTTCCAATCCGGCGGCACGGTACTTCTCCCCTGCCAGGGCATCCTTCATTTGTTGGGCAGCCGCTCCGGTTTCCAAAGGACGGGCAGAGAGGATCTGGCTGACCTGCTTATTCTGCAGGCAGAGCTTATGCAGCCGCTCCAGAGCCCGCTTGCCGCAGGCCATTTCCAATCTAACACCCTGATGGAACTTTACGCAGCTGAAAATGTAGATAAGTCCTACCTGGGCGGTTCTTTTCGTGTGGATACCACAGCAGGCACAGCTGTCGATGCCGGGGATCTCCACGATCCGCACCGGCCAGGGAAGGGCTCGCTTGGTGCGATACACCACCCCCGGCAATTCTTCGGGGGAAGGCACATAGCAATTCACAGGCATATCTGCCCAAACCGCTTCATTGGCAAGGCGCTGGATCTCCTCCAGTGCGCCCTCGGGCAGAGGACCGTCAAAGTCCACTTCCATCAGCTCTTCGCCCACATGGAAGCCGGAATTTTGGTGACCGTAGAGCTTATGAATGATGCCGGAAACGATATGCTCTCCGGTATGCTGCTGCATCAGGTCGAACCGTCTTGCCCAGTCGATCTTGCCGGCAACGGCTGCGCCCACTTCCAAGGCTTCGTCGCAGAGGTGGATCACCTCTTCTTCCCTTTCAGCTACATCCAGCACATTGGCATTTCCCAATGTTCCCAAGTCGCAGGCCTGACCGCCGCCGGTGGGATAAAAGGCGGTGGCATCCAGGGTAACTTCCCAGCCTTTTTCGGTCTTGCTGCAGCCGGTGACGGTAGCAGTGAATTCTTTTATTTCCGGATCTATATAATAAAGTTTCTCCATACTTCGTGGCCGCTTTCTATCAGTTTTTACCCCATTTTAGCATATACGCAAAACCTTTGCAACGAAAAACGAGAAGCTGTCGAGGAAAATTCCCGCCCAGATGCCCGGCTTCGTGGTTTTTCTAAGGGTTGGGGCAATAAAATGATTGCACCAACATTTCCCAAGGAGAACAAACTATGCAATGTCAAAGATTGAAAACCTATATGGAAACCGGGCGGGTAATTTTTCTTTCTGCCAAGTCTATTCGTCCCAATCCCAGCCAGCCCCGAAAGGTGTTTCGGCAAGATGCCTTGGAAGAACTGGCAAACAGCATCCGAGAGCATGGAATTCTTCAGCCCCTTTCCGTGCGAAGGTTAGAGGGAAACAGCTTTGAGCTGATCGCCGGAGAACGGCGTCTTCGGGCAGCCCAAATGGCAGGCCTTACGGACATTCCCTGCATTATTATGACCATGGACGACAAGGAATCCGGTATGGCAGCCTTGGTGGAAAACCTCCAGCGGCAGGACTTAGATTTCATCGAAGAAGCAAGAGGCATCAGCCTGCTGATGGAACAATGGACTATGAGTCAGGAGCAGGCGGCAAGGGTGCTGGGAAAAAGTCAAAGTGCCGTTGCCAATAAGCTGCGGCTTTTGCGCCACTCCTTCCCGGTGCTGCAGGCCATACGGGATGCCGAACTGACAGAGCGCCACGCAAGAGCGCTGTTAAAGCTTCCCACAGAGCCGGATAAATTAAAGGCCATCGTGGTAATGCAGAAGAACAATATGAGCGTTGCCCGGGCAGAAGAGTACATAGAGCAGCTACTCACTCAGCCGGGAGAAAAGCCCCTGCGGGCAGATGTGGGACTGTTCCTGCGGAATGTAAATCAAACCCTTGCCCGGATCCAAAAGAGTGGCATCCGCGCCATCTCCGAACGCCGGGAAACCGACAGCCAAATCGTGCTGACAATCACCATACCCAAATAAACAAAGCTTGTTTGGGTATAAATATAGCGGCAGGAGCAAGCCACTGCCGCTTGTATTTTAGTTAAGTACCCTCCGCACAGGCACATCTTTCCAGATGTCTGGGATTTACAAATGGGTCACCACAGCCACCCGGT
>JBGVHZ010000025.1:0-3848 GCA_045122735.1 Faecousia sp. | reverse complement strand
TTGTAGATGGGATCAATCATTTACGTAACCTCTTACTTTCTATACATTTGTTAATGGAGAGTTTGCTTAGTACATTGGACTCACTCCTTTTTTGTATCTTCATAATACATCCGGTGCGCGCAGTTTTCAAGATGGGATGTTATATAAGAATCTATGCAAAAAGTTATGAAAACTGAGAATAGACACGCGGCCATCCTATATGGTATGATATTTATGTTGGGCGGCCTGTGGGCATGCCCTTTTGTTTTACGCAGCCGCCAGTCTCCTTTTCTTTCGGTAATCAAGTAAACGCAGAGCCGTCCGTCCGGACGGCTCTGTTTGTTATCGCAATATCCGTTTCACCATAACGAAATAACTGGGCACCAAAATCAAATCTGCACCCAGCCAAGCCAGAACTTCGGCAATAAATATGCCATTTTCACCCATAAGAGCAGGGAGAATCAGAACACCGCCCGTGCGCATAATAAATTCCGCAATGCCGGAAACCATCGGAAGTACCGTATTGCCCATGCCTTGTACCGCCGAGCGGGTCACATGGAGGATATATAGGATCGGCAGGCAGATACTCATAACGGAAAGATAAGTAACGCCAACTTTGGTGGCTGCCGCGGCTTCTTCAGGTGTTCCGGAAATAAACGCACCTATGATATATTGTCCGAAACCGAGCATCACCGCGGCAATCAGAGCAGAGGTAGCCAGCGCAACAGCAATGGCCCAACCCATGCCGGTCTTGATCCGTTCGATCCTGGCGGCTCCCAGGTTCTGACCGACATAGGTGATCATGGCATAGCCATAGGAAGTTGCGGCAATTTCCAACACACCATAGAGCTTATTGGCTGCAGTAAAGCCGCCGATGAAAGCCACACCGTAACCGTTGACAACACCCTGAATGATCATTCCACCCACAGCAATGATGGCATTCTGCGCTGCCATGGGAGATCCCAGAGATAATAACTGCCCCGCCAAGGCAGGTTCCAGGGCGAAATGTTTTTTCTTCAGTGTCATAAAATTGATTTTCCGGATCTTCTGCAGACAGTAGATGCTGGAAATCCCCTGGGCAATGAGCGTGGCAACGGCAGCACCTGCAATTCCTAGGTGCAGCACCAGAACGAACAGTATATCCAGAGCAATATTGGTCAGTGCTGCAACGATCATGGCATACAGCGGTGTCTGTCCATCGCCCAGGGAGCGCAGAATGGTCGCCAAAAGATTGTAAATCATGACGATCGGAATGCCCAGGAACATGATTCGCAGATACAGAAGGGAACCATCCATAATCTGAACAGGGGTGTTCAGCAATACCAGGATAGGCTTAGCAACCGCCTGTCCCAGAATCAGAAACAGCAGTGCAAAAATGATCGACAAAGAAGTGGAACTGCCAACCACTTTACGCAGGCTTTCATATTGCTTTGCGCCAAATTCACGGGCCATCAGGATGCCAAAACCCTGGGTTACGCCCTGAATCATGCCAAGCAGCATCCAGTACAGCCAATCTGTGGCACCCAGGGCAGCCAGCGCATCCACACCCAAGGCTTTGCCTACGACCATAGTATCCACCACGGTATACAACTGTTGGAAAATGTTGCCTACCATAAGCGGGAGGGCGAAGGAAATGATCAGCGGCAGCGGTCTGCCTGTGGTCATATCTTTGATTTTCGCACTCATAAAAAAGTACCTCAAATGAAAAAATTACATACATATAGTAACATATCCAGCCGAAACTTTCAACGCATCCTTTTGCCGGACAAAACAAAAACGCCCCTTTCGGAGCGTGAAACAGACAAAATGAAAACCCCTGACACCTAGCGTCAGGGGTTTCAGAAGTTGTTGGGTTCCAGCATTTACATAACCTCTACTTTCTATAGAATGGTTTATTGGAGCGTTTGCTTAGTACATTGGACTCACTCCTTTTTTGTATCTTCATAATACAACTGGTTTGCCTGCTTTTCAAGATGGGATGTTCCATAAGAAATAGTGCAAAAAGTTGGAGATAGTGAGTATGGACAAGTGTATTGGGGATATGGTATGATATTTATGTTGGGCGGCCTTTGGGCTGCTTTTTTGCTAAAGAAGCTCTGGATGGAAGGGAAAGAGAGATATGGAAAAAACATCGGTTGAAAGATCCATTCACGCAAGAAAAATCAGCCACCCCAATTGGATCTACGATACCCTGGGACTGGTTTGGAAGCTGTTTGTTTACCCCAAGTATCACGTGCACTACACCTTCAAGAAGGATTTTCGCAAGGTGGAGGGGCCGTTCTTCTTCATCAGTAACCATGCGTCCCGCTTAGACTACATCTTCGTGGGCGCACCTCTGCTGCCGCTGAAGATGAATTTCGTGGCAGGCTATAACGAGTTCCACCGTTCCCATCTGTCTTTGGTGTTCAATCTGCTTCGGGTGATTCCCAAGAAGAATTTTACGCCGGATCTTTACACGGTGAAGGAAATCAGCCGGGTCATCAAGTCCGGCCATGGCGTGTGCATTTTCCCGGAGGGTATGAGCTCCATTTCCGGCGCTAACCAGCCTGTGGCCCTGGGCACAGGCAAGCTGTTCAAGCACCACAAGGTGCCGGTCTACTACAGCGTGATCCGGGGCGGCTATCTTACCAGCCCCAAGTATAACCTTCGTGACCGGGTGGGACATGTAGAGGTGGAGTATGACCAGCTGTTCACAGTGGAGGACCTGGAACGCATGACACCTGCTGAGATCGAATCCAAGATCAATCATGCCATCTATCATGATGATTATGCATGGAACAAGATCCACAAGCACCATTACGACATCGGAGAGAATGGTGCCGAGGATCTGGAAGATTTGCTCTTCTGGTGCCCCCGCTGCGGCAAGCAGCACACTATGGCAACCAAGGGTAATACGATATTCTGCACCGAATGCGGCAATGGTGCTACGCTGCTGGATACCTATGAGCTGGTTCCCTTTGACGATACCTGCGTGATCCCCGAGACCCAGACCGCCTGGTTCAATCTGGAACGGGAGATGATCCGCAAGGAAGTGCAGCAGGAGGACTTCGTGTTGGAAGAGCAGGTGCAGCTTGGTATGCTGCCGGAATTTGAGTTACTGAAGAATCAGGCGACCTCTGAGATTATCGGCAGCGGAACACTGCGGCTGGACCGTACGGGTCTTAGCTACACCGGCACCAAAAATGGTGAGCCCTTTACCTTCCATATTCCCAGCGTGGCATTGCCTACATACGGCATGTGCACGGACCTGAGCCGCTTCTACACCTTCGTCAACGGAGAATTCGTGGAGTTCTATCCGGCGCATCGCACTGTAGAAAAGTTCTTCCTGGCAACGGAAGAACTGCACCGGCTGAACGGCGGCAAGTGGAAGGATTTTGATTTCAGTCCGGAAGCCTAATAGAAAACAACAAACCGCTCTTGCTTCCCAAGCAAGGGCGGTTTTTCATGGTGGGCCAGGTTGGACTCGAACCAACGATGGTAAAACCGGCGGATTTACAGTCCGCTGCCATAGCCGCTAGGCGACTGACCCATGTGGTGGAACCGGCCGGGGTTGAACCAGCGACGCCCAGATTTTCAGTCTGGCGCTCAGCCCTCCGCTAAGAGCCGCTTCGCGGTTACTTCGGGCATGCTCGCTGCGGCTCGTATACCAACTGAGCTACGGTTCCATATGGGGTAGATGACGGGAATCGAACCCGCGATAGGCGGAACCACAATCCGCTGCCTTACCGCTTGGCTACATCCACCATGATTGGTGCGGACAGAGGGATTCGAACCCCCGACCCACGCCTTAAAAGGGCGCTGCTCTACCAGCTGAGCTATGTCCGCGTATATTTCCACTTGCTTTTAATCTTAAGTTTGAAGCAAGTTTG
>JBGVHZ010000024.1:0-25898 GCA_045122735.1 Faecousia sp. | reverse complement strand
GAGATGGTACCAGCCATGGGGCACAGGAACTTAGCGCCGCCGTACTCCAGGATGTCGCGGACGAACAGCCGCCAGCCGGTGGGAACACCCTTCTTGGTGGGATCATCGGACAGGGACAGGTGGGTCTTGACCATCATGGTGCAGTAGTCAGCGTACTTGGGATCGGACTCGAAGCGCTTAGCCTTCTCGACAGCCAGAGGAGCCCAGTCAACGCCGTCAGCGCCGTAGACTTCCTTAGCGATCCGCTCAACGCGCTCACGCAGGGGCATCTCCAGATCGTACAGGAACTTAACTTCGTTCTTGGTCTCGCAAGCCTCGACAACGACCTGAGCCAGCTCAGCAGCGCCTTCGCCGCCGAAACGCCAGTGGTTGGACTCGGCGCAGCGGACACCACGCTCAGCGCACAGCTTCTTCAGCAGAGCGATCTCAGCATCGGTATCGGTGTAGAAGCGGTTGATGCAGACCACGGGGTTGATGCCGGACTTCTTGATGGTGTTGACGTGGTGGAACAGGTTGCAGGTACCCTTCTCCAGCAGTTCCAGGTTCTCTTCCTTGTACTCCTTGGGCAGGGGTGCGCCGGGGGTGACCTTGGGGCCGCCGCCGTGCATCTTCAGGGAGCGGATGGTAGCAACCAGAACGGAAACGTTGGGGGTCAGGCCGGACAGACGGGTCTTAACGTTCCAGAACTTTTCGAAGCCGATGTCGGCAGCGAAGCCGGACTCGGTGACGTGGTAGTCGAACAGCTTCAGAGCCAGACGGTCAGCGATGACGGAGGACTGGCCGATAGCGATGTTGGCGAAGGGGCCGGCGTGGATCAGAACGGGCTGATGCTCGACGGAGTAGCACATGGTGGGGTTGATGGCGTTACGCATCCATGCGGTCATGGCGCCTGCAACATCCAGGTCCTCACAGGTAACGGGATCGCCGTTCTTGGAGTAAGCAACGACAACCTTGCCGATACGCTCACGCAGATCCTTCAGATCCTTGGAGACAGCCAGGATAGCCATCAGCTCGGAGCCGACAGCGATGCCGAACTTGGACTCCATCATGAAGCCGTCCAGACGGCCGCCGATACCGATGATGATGTTACGCAGAGACTGAGCGCAGAAGTCGATGATCCAGCCCATCTCAACACGCTTGGGGTCGATGTCCAGACGGCGCAGGCCCTTCTTAGCCAGCCACTCGTCGTTGTTGTTACGCTCGTGCTGCATACGGGCAGTCAGGGCAACCATAGCCAGGTTGTGAGCGTTGATGATGTCGTTGATGTCGCCGGTCAGGCCCAGGGAGAACTCGGTCATGGGCATCAGCAGAGCGTTACCGCCACCTGCAGCAGTACCCTTAACGTTCATGGTGGGGCCACCGGAGGGCTGACGCAGAGCGCCACCGGCATTCTTGCCAATGTAGCCCAGACCTTCGATCAGACCCAGAGAAACAGTGGACTTGCCTTCGCCGAAGGGAGTGGGGGTAACAGCAGTAACTTCAATGAACTTGCCGTCGGGCTTATCCTTCAGACGGTTCATAACCTTGATAAAGTCGATCTTGGGAGTCTTGCCGTAGGGGATGATTTCTTCGGGGAGCAGACCCAGCTTTTCCCGGAAGAAGTCGACGGGAGGCAGAGTCTTTTCTGCTTCCTCAGCGATTTGCCAGTCCGCAAACTTGGTGGGGTCCAGTTTTACAAAACCCTTCTCGTCTACGTACTTGCCGTTTTCGTCAAAGATGATTGCCATAAATGTGTCCTCCTTATTTATAGTGCCGTAAATGCGACACTTATTCACTGATGATGGCGTTGTCACGAATCAGCTGCATGACCTTGGTGGTCAAAACGCTGTTCATGAGCGCTGTTTCAAATTCCGGGGTGTAGTACTCTTTGAGCTGCTCTGCGGTAACCCCGTTTTCCCGGCAAACCAGCGCGATGGCCTTGCCCAGATCTTCCTGGGTGGCTTCGATGCCTTCTAATTTTACGATTTCCTCTACAGTAGCCAAATTCCGCAAGGTAGCTTCTGCTGCAGGGTAGGCATCCTTATGTAAGTCTGCAATGGTGGTATTCATAAACTTGCAGTAGGTTTCAAGGGAAAGACCCTGGCGAGCCAGCTGCGCTTCCAAGGACTTCATCTGCTGATCTGCAGCCTTTTCCAGGGCTTCAGGATCAGGTGTAAAGTCCAAAGTGGCAGAGGCCTGCTGCAAAAGGCGGTCCTGCAGGTCCATTTCGCCCCGTTCGTCGGTATAAGCCTGCAAGCTTTCCTGCAGCTTTGCCCGCATTTCGTCCAGAGTTTCACAACCGCCAATTTCCTTGGCGAAGTTATCATCCAGTTCGTAGGGAACCTTTACACGGATTTCGTGAATGGTGCATTTGAAAGTGGCCTTCTTGCCAGCCAGCTCATCAGCGTGGTAATTCTTGGGGAAGGTGACTTCCACATCCACATTCTCCCCTACCACCTTATCCACCAGCTGTTCTTCAAAGCCGGGGATGAACATGCCGCTTCCCAAAACCAAGGTCTGCTTTTGGGCGGTGCCGCCTGCGAACTGCTCACCTTCGCAAAAGCCTGCGTAGTCCAAAATCACTTCGTCACCCAGCTGGGCGGGGCGATCCGTGATAGTGGTAACTCTGGGATTTTGCTGAAGCAAGCGGTGCATATGCCGGTTGACTTCTTCCTCTGTAATGATATGGCGCTTGTATTCAGCCTGTAAGCCACGATATGTAAAAGCCATTTTTTATTCTCCTAAATGCGTAATAAAAAAGGCAATCCAGTCCCAGGAACTGAATTGCCCAGACGGTCGGCATTAAAGCAATTACATTCCCCCGCGGTGACCCGCGAAATCCGTCAGTCGTGTAACGCTCCTTTATCATAACGCTTAAAAATGGAATTGTCAATACCTAATCGATAAAAAAATACGAAATAGATTTTTTATCGGAATTTTTCGTTGCAAAACCAAAAGAATGTGGTATGATAACAATAATAAATAAGTAATTGGAGGGATTCCATGCTGGATTTTATGCGGCTGGGCTGTGCAGTGCCCAAGGTTCGTGTGGGTGATGTGTTTGCCAATACCCGGGATATCTGCGCTTATATAGAAAAAGCCGACGAGGCCGGTTGTGATCTTGTTCTCTTTCCGGAGCTTTCTCTCACAGGCTACACCTGCGGTGATCTTGTTTTTCAGGAGGCATTGCAGAAAGCCACCTTGGAGGGTCTTTCCCAAATTGTGGAAGCCTCTGCCTCCCACCCTGCCCTGACGGTGGTGGTAGGTCTGCCCCTTTGTATTACCGGGCAGGTATATAACTGTGGCGCAGTTGTGGGCCGTGGCAAGCTTTGGGGTATCATTCCCAAGACTTTCCTGCCCAACTACGGGGAATTCTATGAGCGCCGCTGGTTTGCCTCTTCTCAGGATCTGCCTGTGAAGGAGGTTTCCATTTCCGGTCTGGGAGCTGTGCCTGTCGGTCGGGATCTGCTGTTTACCTTGGGTGATGGCACTGTGCTGGGCGTGGAAATTTGCGAAGACCTGTGGGCGCCTATGCCCCCTTCCACTATGATGCGTTTAAATGGCGCAGAAGTGATCGTCAATCTTTCCGCTTCCAACGAAGTCGTAGGCAAGCGGGCTTACCGGCAAAATTTGGTGACCCATCAATCTTCCGTTTGCAGCTGCGTTTATGCCCTGTGCTCTGCCGGCTCTACAGAGTCCACCCAGGATCTGGTGATGTCCGGTCACAGCCTGATCGCCCAGGACGGCAAACTGATCGCAGAAAACAAGGATCTGATCGCCAGCGATTATCTTTTGGTGCAGGATGTGGACTTGGGTACTGTCCGTGCCCGTCGCCGCCACAACACCAGCATTCGGGATGCTATTTCCATTTATTCCCAAATCGAGCCTGCCCGTCGCATTGACTGCGGCTGTTCTTCCCTGCGCAGTGACGGCACCCTTTACACCTATGAAAAGATGCCCTTTGTGCCGGATGATCCCCAGGTTTTGGCGAATCGGTGCGAAGATATCTTCCAGATTCAGGTTGCAGGTCTGAAGCAGCGCCTTGCCACCATCGGTGCAAATGCGGTGCTGGGTATTTCCGGCGGATTGGACTCCACCTTGGCGCTGTTGGTTGCGGTGCAGGCTATGAAGGAGCTGGGTCGCCCCGCCACCGATGTGTACGGTGTGACTATGCCCTGCTTTGGCACTTCCGACCGCACCTATCAAAATGCCTGGGAACTGATGAAAAAGCTGGGTATCTCCACCAAGGAAATTTCCGTTAAGGATGCGGTTACCGGTCACTTTAAGGATATCGGTCACGATATGTCCCAGCGCAACGGCACTTACGAAAATGCACAGGCCCGGGAACGCACCCAGGTGCTTATGGATTACGCCAGCGTGGTTGGCGGCATCGTGGTGGGTACCGGTGATTTGAGTGAATTGGCTCTCGGCTGGTGCACCTACAACGGCGACCATATGAGTATGTACAGCGTGAACGCTTCCGTTCCCAAGACCCTCATCGGTCATCTGATCCTGCACATTGCCAAAAAAGAAGGCTTCAGCCAAGCTGCTGATGTTCTTCGCGACATTGTGGACACCCCCATCAGCCCGGAGCTTCTGCCCCCGGACGAAACCGGCAAGATCAGCCAGCAAACAGAAGATCTGGTGGGTCCCTACACCCTCCACGATTTCTTCCTTTACTATGTAATGCGTTTGGGCTATGCTCCCAAGAAGATCTACACCTTGGCTTGCCGGGTTTACGAAGGGCAGTATGATGCCGCCACCGTAAAGAAGTGGCTGACGGTGTTCTACCGCCGCTTCTTCAGCCAGCAGTTCAAGCGCAACTGTCTGCCTGACGGTGTGAAGGTGGGGTCTGTATCCTTAAGCCCCCGGGGCGATTGGAGAATGCCCAGCGATGCCACCGCCAGAGTCTGGCTTGCCGAACTGGAAAATCTGTAAAATGCTACGCCTTGCAAATTTTGCAAGGCGTACTTTTATTTGCATAAAAATAGGCAAAAACCGGGAATTTTCTTGCAAAAAGGGCTTGACTTTTAGTACTTACAATGCTAAAATAGACCAGCCGCATTGAGAAGGTTTAAGAAAGGCACTATGCCTTCACCTTTAGAGCGAGACTACACAAATTAAAGTAGGTGAAAAGAATGAAAGCAGTTATCGTGACCGGTGGTAAGCAGTATACCGTCAGCGAAGGTGATGTCCTGTACATCGAAAAGCTGGAGGCTGAAGCTGAAGCTACCGTGAAGTTCGAGCAGGTTCTGGCAGTGCTGGACGGTGAGAACTCCAAGATCGGCGCTCCCACTGTTGAGGGTGCAACCGTCGAAGCTAAGGTCGTTAAGAACGGCAAGGCTAAGAAGATCTACGTCTTCAAGTACAAGGCAAAGAAGAACGAGAAGAAGAAGATCGGCCACCGTCAGCCTTACACCAAGGTGGAGATCACCAAGATCGCTCTGTAAGTATGACCAAGTGTGAATTTTTTACAGAAGAAGACAGAATCACAGGATTTTCTGTCAGCGGTCACAGCGGCTATGCAGAAGCAGGCGCAGACATCGTCTGTGCAGCCATCTCCGCTATTGTGACCATGGCCGAAGCCACCATCAATGAGGTGTGCGGCGCAAAGGCCAAAGTCAGAGTGAAAGAAGCAGATGCTCGTATCACTCTCACCCTCCCCGCCTCTTGCGACGAAGAGGAGTCCGTGCAGGCTGTGCTTGCCGGTATGCTCCTGACTTTGTGCAACCTGCGGGATCAATATCCGGATTATATCGAAGTTTTGGAGGTGTAACACCATGCTGAAGATTGGTATTCAGTTTTTCGCTCACCATAAGGGCGGCGGTTCTACCAAGAACGGTCGTGATTCCCAGGCTAAGCGTCTGGGCGTGAAGCGTGCAGACGGTCAGTTCGTTCTGGCCGGCAACATTCTGGTTCGCCAGAGAGGCACCCACATCCACCCCGGTGTCAATGTTGGCATCGGCAGTGATGACACCCTGTTCGCTCTCGTTGACGGTACTGTCCGTTTCGAGCGCAAGGGCAAGGATCGCCGTCAGTGCTCCGTGTACGCTGCTGAGCAGTAATCACGAAATGGCTAACTTGGGCTGCTGCGCTTTGCGGCAGCCCTTTTCCTTTTAAGAAAGGATGATTTACTATGGAAATGTTTGTTGATAAGGTCCGCATTACGGTCTGTGGCGGCCGGGGTGGCGACGGCGCTGTTGCCTTCCACCGGGAAAAGTATGTTGCTGCAGGCGGTCCTGACGGCGGTGACGGCGGTCACGGCGGCAGTGTGATCCTGCGTGTCAATGACAACCTGTCCACCCTGCTGGACTTCCGTTATAAGCGCAAGTATGCCGCACAGGCAGGCGCCAACGGTCAAGGACGGAATATGGCAGGCAAGCGGGGCGAACCCCTGATCATTCAGGTTCCCCGTGGCACTGTGGTTCGGGATGCGGAAAGCAATCAAATTATTGTAGATATGTCTACCGGCGAGGATTTCGTCATTGCCAAGGGCGGCAGAGGCGGCTGGGGCAACGGTCACTATGCCACCCCCACCCGGCAAGTCCCCCGGTTTGCAAAGGCAGGTCTAAAAGGTCAGGAACGGGATATTATTCTGGAATTGAAGCTGTTGGCTGATGTGGGTCTGGTCGGCTTCCCCAATGTGGGCAAGTCCACCCTGCTGTCTGTCACTTCCAATGCCCGTCCCAAGATCGCCAACTACCACTTCACCACCCTGTACCCCAATCTGGGTGTGATCTATGTGGATGAAGGTGTTTCCTTTGTTATGGCGGATATCCCCGGTATTATCGAAGGCGCAGCAGAAGGCGCTGGCTTGGGCCACGACTTCCTGCGGCACATCGACCGCTGCCGGCTTCTTGTCCATGTGGTGGATGTTTCCGGCTCTGAGGGCCGTAACCCCGTGGAAGATTTCGACGCTATCTGCGCTGAGCTCCACGATTACAGCATCGACCTTTACAACCGGCCTATGATCGTAGCTGCCAACAAGTGCGACCTGCTGATGCCCGAATCCGACAATTTGGAGCGGCTTCGCAAGCATGTGGAAGAGTTGGGCTGTGAGCTGTATGAAATTTCTGCAGGCACCACCCAAGGCACCAAGAATTTAATGCGTGTGGTGGCAGAAAAGCTGCGCACCCTGCCCCCGGTGACCATTTACGAGCCGGAATATGTAGCACCCGTTGTGGAAGCAGGCGATCCCAAGGCACTGGAGATCGAGCATCTGGGCAGCACCTGGCTCATCACCGGCACCTGGCTGGAGCGGCTTATTGAGAACATCAACTTTGATGACTACGAATCCCGGAACTACTTTGACACCCTTCTTCACAAGTGCGGCTTATTTAAGCGCTTGGAAGAAATGGGCATCGAAGACGGTGATACTGTGGACATCTACGACTTCCAGTTTGAATATCAAAGATAAATTGGTGGCACACCTTTGATGGTGTGCCACTTCTTTTGTTGATTTTATTCATTTTTCCTTGCATCTTAACACATTTTATTATATAATATTCTATTATATATCCATTAGAAAGGAGAAAACCATGGACTTTAAGGTATTGGCTGTAGGCGATGTGGTAGGAAATCCCGGTGTAAAACGGATCCAGCAGAGCCTGCGGAAGCTGAAAAGAGAAACTGCGGCAGATTTTGTAGTTGTGAATGGCGAAAATGCCTCCATGGTTGGCATCACCCCCCAGCAGGCAGAGGACATCTTTGATGCAGGGGCGGATGTGATCACCTTGGGCAACCACGCCTTTGGAAAGCGGGAAATCGTGGACTATTTGGAGGACAATGGCAGAGTTCTGCGTCCTTGCAACTATGCGCCCCAGACCCCCGGCAGAGGCTACGGCATTTATGAGACCCGGTTTGGTGATGTAGCAGTTATCAACCTGGTGGGGCGCTGTGGCATGGATTTCAATGCAGAAAATCCCTTTTTGATGGCTGAAAAACTATTGAAAGATATTTCTGCCAAGTTTGTGTTTGTGGAGATCCACGCAGAGGCCACCTCTGAAAAGCTGGCTATGGGCTACGATTTAGATGGCAAGGTCAGCGCAGTTTGGGGTACCCATACCCATGTACCCACTGCAGATGCAATGCTCCTGCCCAAGGGAACAGGCTATGTAACAGATTTGGGTATGACCGGTCCGAAAAACGGCATTTTGGGCGTACAAGCCCGGCAATCCGTTGCCAAATTCCGGGGCGATCTGATCGGTCGCTACCAGTGGGAAGAAGGCCCTACCAAGCTGGAGGCTGTTCTTTTCACCATTGACCGGGAGACCGGCCTTTGCAAGAAGGCAGAAAGGGTGGATTTGTATGATTAAGATCCTGCACAGTGCCGATTGGCATTTAGATGCCCCTCTTCTTGGTAAAGAGGAACTGAAAAAGGCTCTTGCATCCGTTCCTGTAAAGCTTGCCAATCTTTGCAAAGAGGAAAACTGCGATCTAGTGCTACTGTCCGGCGACCTGTTTGACGGTGCGCCCTCTGCTGACAGCGTTGCGGCTCTGAAAAAAGCATTGGCACAAATGGAAGTGCCGGTATTCATCACCCCCGGCAACCACGATTTTGTGGCTCCCGGCAGCATTTGGCTGACAGAAGTCTGGCCTGAAAATGTTACTGTTTTTACAGAAAACCAAGTAAAAAGTCTGGTTTTAGAGGGCTTGGATTGTACTGTTTACGGTGCATCCTTTACTTCTATGGACTGTCCTGCCCTCTTGGAAGGCTTCCGGGCAAGCCATACGACTCGCTATGGCATCGGTATTTTCCATGGTGATCCTACCATGGTATCCTCTCCCTACAACCCCATCACCCAAACCCAGATCCGTCAGTCCGGCTTGGATTATTTGGCTTTGGGGCATATCCACAAAGCAGGAAGTCTTCTATGTGGGGATACCCTTTGCCTGTGGCCCGGCTGTCCTATGGGAAAAGATTACGGTGAACCCGGAGAAAAGGGTGCGTACATCATTACTTTGGATACAAGTGTTACTTCCAAATTCGTGGCTCTGGATACCCCTCGGTTTTACGATCTGACCCTGACGCTTGCCGGCTCTGCCCAGGAAACTTTGGAGCGCATTTTGCCCCCTGCAGGCTCTATGGACTATTACCGCATCACCCTCACAGGAGAAAGCGAAAAGTTGGATATTCCCCTTCTTTTGGGCGCTTTTTCCCATATTCCCCACTTGGAGCTTTTGGATTCCACTGTCGTCCCTGTGGATGTGTGGAAGGCTTTGGGAACTGACACCTTAGAAGGACAGTATTTTGGCATGCTGAAAGAGGCTATGGATGCCACACCGGATGAGAAAGAAGTTCTCCTCCTGGCGGCAGAGCTCTCCCGCAGGATCTTGGATGGACAGGAGGTGGTCTTGCCGTGAAAATTCTCTCTATGACCGCCACCTTCGGTAAGCTGAATCAGCAGACCATTTCTTTTGAAGATAGGCTGAATGTGCTTCACGCCCCCAACGAATGGGGCAAGAGCACCTGGTGCGCTTTTATGACCGCCATGCTCTACGGCATCGATACCCGGCAGAGAAACACAGAGGCTCAACTGGCTGACAAGGAGCATTACGCTCCCTGGTCCGGTGCGCCTATGGCTGGCCGTATGGAAATTTTGTGGGAAGGCCGGAAAATCACCATGGAACGGACTTCCAAGGGCCGTGGTATTCTCAATCAGTTCCGTGCCTACGAAACGGATACCGGTGCAGATGTACCCGAACTGCAGGCGGAAACCTGCGGGCAGACCCTTCTGGGCGTGGAAAAAGAAGTGTTCCAGCGCTCCGCATTTCTTAAGCTGACAGACCTTCCTGTTTCTGACACCCCCGCCCTTCGCTCCCGGCTGAACGCCCTGGTTTCCACCGGCGATGAATCCGGCACAGCGGAAGTGCTTGCAAAGAAGCTGAAGGACTTAAAGAACAAATGCCGCCATAATAAGACCGGTCTTTTGCCGGAGGCGGAAAAGCTCCGGGACGGCCTTTTGGAAAAGCTGGAAAAGCGGCTGTCTCTGCAGGAGCAGCACAGCAGACTTTCCCAGCGGTTAAGCCAGTTGGAAGACTACGGCAAGAAGCTGCAAAATCATCAGGACGCCCTTGCCTATCAGGAGAATTTCTCCTATGCCCAAAAGCTGACCGCTGCACAAACCGCTGCTCTTTCTGCCAAGCAGGACTATGAAGCCTTGCAGGCAGAATGTGCTTCCCTGCCCGCAGAAGCAGAAGTCAGAAATCAGCTTTCCATTTTACGGCAATACCGGGAGGAAAAGGAAGGTCTGCAAATGCAGGCACAGATGCTCCCCCCTGCCCCCACTGCGCCTATCGCACCGGAGGTATTCCGGGCTCTTACAGGCAAGGCCGCCTGTGAAAAAGCACAGGAAGACAAAAATGCCTATGATACTTTGAAAAATGGAACGCCCCGGTTTTCCGTGGCCATTATAGCTGCGCTGCTGGCTGCTGCCATCGGTCTTGCCATCATTCCCGGCATTGGGCTGTTCCTTGCACCCTTGCCCCTTGTTGGCATCGGCATTTACGGCCTTGCTTACAGCAAAAAGGCAAAGGCTCACCAGAAGGAATTGGATGCGCTTCTTGCTGCCTATCCCGGCATTGCTCCTGACCGTTGGGTAGCCATTGCAGAAGGCTATGCCGCACAGGAAGAAACCTATCTTGAACAGAAGGCTTCCCACGACGAAGAATGCAAGGGTATTAGAAACGCCGTTTCTGCCTTGCAGGAAAAGATCGAAAATCTTGCCAAGGGTCAATCCCTTGCCCAATATGAATGGCAGCTCCAATCTATTTTGGAAAAGCACAGCGCCCTTGGGGATAAAAAACGCAATTTCGCCCAAAAGGCAGAACTGGCACAGACCCTGGAGGGTTCTCAAAAGACAGCACCTGCACCGGCCTTCCCGGACGAACTGACCTTCACCGGACCGGAAACAGACCGTCTGCTCTCTGATAACAATGCGCAGCAAAACAGCGTCCGTCACCAACTGGGACAGCTTTTGGGACAAATGGAAACCTTGGGTCAGGAAGAAGCCTTAAATCGGGAGCTTTCCCAAATTCGCCAGCGGATCGCCCTGCTGGAAAAGCATTACAAGGCTTTGGAAACCGCCATGGACTTTTTGGAAAAAGCACGGGCAGCGCTGCAAAAGCGGTTTGCGCCCCGGATCTCCCAAAAAGCCCAGGAATATATGGGTCGTCTGACAGGTGGACGGTATAACCGTCTGTTCCTGGATGGAGATTTCGTTCTCAACGCAGGTACGACAGAGGATATTACACCCCGGCCTTCCCGTTGGCGCAGTGACGGCACAGTGGATCAGCTCTATCTTGCTCTGCGGCTGGCAGTTTCTCAGGAGCTGATGCCGGGCGCTCCTATGATTTTGGACGATGCCTTGGTTCGTTTCGACGAGGAACGAATGAAAGCAGCTTTGGACCTTCTGAAGGAAGAAAGTGCCGAACGGCAGATCATTCTCTTTAGTTGTCAAAAACGGGAGGAGGACTATATAAATGGATAAGATCGTAACCGAAAAAGCACCGGCAGCCATTGGCCCTTACAGCCAGGGCATTTGTGCCGGTGAGTGGGTATTTACTTCCGGACAAATTCCCGTAGACCCTGCTAATGGCTCTATTCCGGAAGGGATCACCGCTCAGGCAGAGCAGGCCTGCAAAAATGTTGGCGCTGTTTTGGCTGCCGCCGGTATTTCCTTTGAAAATGTGGTGAAAACCACCTGTTTCCTGGCAGATATGGCAGATTTTACCCCCTTTAATGCTGTCTATGAAACCTATTTTGTATCTAAGCCTGCCCGCAGCTGCGTGGCAGTCCGGGCGCTCCCTAAGGGCGTGCTTTGCGAAATTGAAGCCATCGCCCGGAAATAACGGTTCCCCAAGAACATATAGATAAACCAGGAGGGGTTATATGGAACTTAGAGAAATTACTTATTTGGCAGTTGCCCTGCGGATCTTCGCCGCCATAATTTTGGGCGGTTTGATCGGTCTGGAGCGTGGTCTTAAAAACCGGGCAGCCGGTTTGCGCACCCATATGCTGGTGTGCGTAGGTGCCTGCCTCATCATGGTGACCAATCAATTCATTTACCAAACCACCGGCACCGGTGACCCGGTCCGTATGGGCGCACAGGTAATCAGTGGTATCGGTTTCCTGGGCGCAGGCACCATTATGGTCACTCGCAGACATCAGGTGAAGGGGCTCACCACAGCAGCCGGTCTTTGGACTGCCGCCGGCGTGGGTCTTACCCTGGGTATCGGCTTCTATGAGGCTGCGGCTATGGGCTCTCTTGCTGTGTTCATTGTTATGACGCTGATGCAAAAAATGGACAACAGAGTTCACCGGAAAGCAAAGGACTTTGACCTTTTTGTGGAACTGACCCCCACTTTGTCCTTCGGCAATTTCCTGAAGGAAATGCGGAAGCTGGAAATTGAAGTGGCAGAAGTACAAAAGGAGCCCAGCACCGATGCAGAATCCGGCAACCGTGCCTATCTTTTGGCTATGCACACCAAGGACCGCCGGTTACATATGGATGTTCTGGAAGAGATCCAAGCTATCGAAGGTGTTTCCTACACAGAGATCATTTAATAAAAGAACCCTGCGGCAAGTAGCCGCAGGGTCTTTTTAGTCGTTTTTATAGGGAGGGTCGGCAGGATAAATGCCTTCCAGTTTCTGCATGGCCCGTGAGAGGGCATCCTTGCTGTTCTTCCAAGGTGCAGAAGCGTTGCGGTAATCGTACTTGGCGATCATCCAATCCAGATCCTCTTTTACCCGCTGGAAGTTTTCCCGCATCAGCTTATAGACCGCCGGGTAAAACCAAGCGCGGTCTTTTTTCGGCAGTTTCTTCTCCGCTACTTCCAGTAATTGGGCAAAGTGATCCATACAAAAGCCCTTGCAAGAAAGGAATTTCTCCTTGAATTCCGGTTCTTTTCCAAGAAGATAGAAGAAGGTATCAAAGTAGCGGTCCATATTGTAATTGACCTTATCGCAAAGATAGCAGCTTTCCACCCGGGCGGCAACAGTTCTATGATAAGGATCCTTCTTGTTTTTGCCAAATAGACCACTTTCCGGCATATCCGGATGCTTTTCTTCCTTTTGCAGTTCAGAAAGGAGACTTTCCATATGGGTCTGGAGCATCAAAGCGGCTCCCAAAGGATTGCCGTAGTCATAAAGTGCTTTGGTGTGCCGTTTGCAAAAGCCCACTTTGGCGGTTGTTTCCCGTACATCCGGCTCCATATAGCTGGCACCGGGACCGGCTACATAGCGCATAGCCCGCTGCTCCGCCTGCCGGCGCATATTACAAAAGGGACACTCATCCCCTGCTTCAAAGGCTTCGTTTACGGGTATGGTATAAATCTGTTCTTTCATAAGCCGCTCCTTTGTTTTTTACTATCATACTATGGATCTGTAAAAAAAGCAAAACAAAAAAGAGATGCACCGAAGTGCATCCCTTTTATTCTCTCATTAGGCCTTTTCCAGAGCCAAGGTGCGGGTGGTCAGGTCGCAGACTTCGCTAGGTCCAAAGTACTGGATAGCACCGGGGAACACATAGCAGGTTTCCACAGCCCACTGCTCTCTGTGCGCAGCAAAGTAGCGGAAGGGTGCGCCGTCCAGCTCCACCAGAGCCTTACGGATAACAGGCTTATCTGCACCGTGGCGGCGTTCCATGTTCATCATCTTGGTGATGGGCATACCGCCTGCAACCCACTCTTCAGCAGACTTGGACAGGTTGGAGACCTTGGAAAGATAGCCATTGTAGCCGTACTGGATCAGCATAAAAGCATTGTAGCCCAGGGAGTAGCAGTAGTCAGCATCGAAGTTGGAGGGGAAAGCGCAGCGGCCTTCGTAGCCCAGGAAGTGATGCAGAGGTGCAAACTTGCCCTTGTAGGTGCCGGCCTTCTTGCGAGCAGCCAGGTTTTCCTTTACCATTTCGGAGAACAGCTTTTCAGACTCGATGAGAGAAACCTGCACGTTGCCGTGGGGGTCACGCTCCAGGAACAGCTGCTGCTGAATGGTCTGGGGCAGGATGGCAAATACAGCCATGGAAGCCTCGGTCAGACCTGCCTTGATAAAGGCATACTTTTCAGCCCAAGTGGGCAGTGCGTTGAAAGCGTCAGCCTTTTCACCGGCCAGCAGTTCATTGATCTCAGCGATCAGCACGGAGAATTCGGGAACGAATTCCACGATGCCTTCGGGAATAATGGCAACACCGAAGTTACCTGCGGTCTCAGCACGCTTGGCAACGGAATCAGCAATGTAATCGGTGATTTCAGCCAGGGACATCTTCTTGGCGGCAACTTCTTCGCCGATCAGGCAGATGTTGGGCTGGGTCTGCAGAGCGGTTTCCAGAGCAACGTGGGAAGCGGAGCGACCCATAACCTTCACAAAGTGCCAGTACTTCTTGGCGGAGTTGGCGTCACGCTCGATGTTGCCAACGATCTCAGCGTAGGTCTTGGTGGCGGTGTCGAAGCCGAAGGAGCATTCGATGTCTTCGTTCTTCAGGTCGCCGTCGATGGTCTTGGGGCAACCGATAACCTGCAAGCCGGTGTTGTGGGCGGCAAAGTACTCAGCCAGCACAGCAGCGTTGGTGTTGGAGTCGTCACCGCCGATGATGACGATAGCGGTAATGCCGTGCTTCTTACAGACTTCTGCCACAACAGCAAACTGCTCTTCGGTTTCCAGCTTGGTTCTGCCGGAGCCGATGATATCAAAGCCGCCGGTGTTGCGGAACTTGTTGATGTACTCGTCATCAAATTCAATGTAGCTGTCTTCCAGCAGGCCACTGGGACCGCCCTTGAAGCCATAGAGCACATTTTCCTTATCGGTGGCCTTCAGAGCATCGTACAGACCGCAGATAACATTGTGGCCGCCGGGTGCCTGACCGCCGGAAAGGATAACGCCTACAACCTGCTTCTTGGCAGGAGAGGTGTTCTGGCCCTTCTGGAAGGTGATCTCATTCTTGCCGTAGGTGTTGGGGAACAGAGCCTTGACCTTTTCCTGGTCGGCTACGCTCTCGGTGGGAGCGCCCACCTTAACACAGATCTCGGAAATGCCGTTACGCAGCATTCCGGGCAGCTTGGGCTGATACTGATAACGAACCTTTTGCAAAGCGGAAGGATTCATATACTATACACTCCTTATAATTTATAAGTTTCCGCATAGATTATACGATATTTCCGCCCAAAGGTAAAGAGGCATTTTTCCCTTTTTTCTCGTTATTTAGCATAATTTTTCTTTTTTTATATTAGAAATATTTTATATTGAAAAATGGAGAATTTATGCTATAATGATATCGTTAAAAATGCGGCTTGCCGCTTATATAAGAAAGGATTGATTCCAATGGCACTTGTAACTACTACCGAGATGTTTAAGAAGGCTTACGACGGCGGCTACGCTATCGGCGCTTTCAACGTCAACAACATGGAAATCGTGCAGGCTATCACCGAGGCTTGTAAGGAAGAAAAGTCTCCCGTTATTCTGCAGGTATCCAAGGGCGCCCGTGCCTATGCTAACCATACTTACCTGGTAAAGCTGGTTGAGGCTGCTGTGATCGAATGCCCCGAAATTCCCATCGCTCTGCACCTGGACCACGGTGACAGCTTCGAGACCTGCAAGTCCTGCATCGACGGCGGCTTCACCTCCGTTATGATCGACGCTTCTTCCAAGTCCTTCGAAGAAAACATCGCTATCACCAAGAAGGTTGTTGAGTACGCTCACGACCACGGTGTTGTAGTTGAAGCTGAGCTGGGCTCCCTGGCCGGCATCGAAGACGAAGTCAACGTCTCCGCTGAAGCTGCTTCCTACACCCGTCCTGAAGAAGTGGAAGAGTTCGTGACCCGCACCGGTTGTGACTCCCTGGCTATTGCCATCGGCACCAGCCACGGCGCTTACAAGTTCACTCCCGAGCAGTGCACCGTTAACGAGCAGGGCATCCTGGTTCCTCCCGCACTGCGTTTCGACGTGCTGGAAGAAGTAACCCGCCGTCTGCCCGGCTTCCCCATCGTTCTGCACGGCTCCTCCTCCGTTCCTCAGGAATATGTAGCAATGGTCAACGCCAACGGCGGCAAGATGCCCAATGCGATCGGTGTTCCCGAAGAACAGCTGCGTAAGGCTGCTGCTCTGAGCGTATGTAAGATCAACATCGACTCCGACCTGCGTCTGGCTATGACTGGCACGATCCGTAAGTTCTTCAACGATCAGCCCAGCAAGTTCGACCCCCGTGAGTACCTGAAGCCCGCTCGTGCAAACATCAAGGAACTGGTTCGCCACAAGCTGATCAACGTTCTGGGTTGCGCCGGCAAGGCCTAATCTACACAAAAAGACTCCGCACCACTCGGTGCGGAGTTTTTCTTTCTGTGTTGCAAAAAAGAGGCACACCAAAGGGTGTGCCTCTATGTATTTTGGAATTAGGCTTCCAGGTTGATGCCGGTTTCCTTGGAGAATACGTGGCAGTTGTTGCCGCCGTAGGTGTACTTGATCACGGTACCGCTCTTCAGGGTAGCAACATCGGCAGCGCTCATATCGGCAGTGGACACGATAATGATAGCATCCTTGCCCTGGGTGCTGACGTGCAGGTGGATGGAGGAACCCATCATTTCGTGCACATCGATGATGCCGTCAACGCCTTCGCCGGACAGGTTCATGTGCTCAGGACGGATACCGAAGACAACTTCCTGCTCTTCCACATTGTTGGCAGCCAGCTTAGCCTGCTTTTCTTCGGACAGAACCACAGTGTGGCCGCCCATGGAAACAGCGTACTTGCCGTCTACCTTCACAAGGTTGGCATCGAACAGGTTCATCTGAGGAGCACCGATGAAGGTAGCTACGAACAGATTGAAGGGGTGGTTGAACACTTCCTGGGGAGTGCCGACCTGCTGGATGAAGCCGTCCTTCATGATGACGATACGGTCGCCCAGAGTCATAGCTTCCACCTGGTCGTGGGTAACGTAAATAAAGGTGGTGTCGATGCGCTCACGCATCTTGATCAGCTCAGCACGCATCTGGTTACGGAGCTTGGCGTCCAGGTTGGACAGGGGCTCGTCCATCAGCATGACCTTGGGGTCACGGACGATAGCACGGCCGATAGCAACACGCTGACGCTGACCACCGGAAAGAGCCTTGGGCTTACGGAACAGATACTGGGTGATGTCCAGGATTTCAGCAGCTTCCTTAACCTTACGGTCGATTTCTGCCTTCTTGACATGACGCAGCTTCAGAGCGAATGCCAGGTTCTCATAAACGGTCATATGGGGGTACAGAGCGTAGTTCTGGAATACCATTGCGATATCCCGGTCCTTGGGGGCAACGTCGTTAACCAGACGGTCGCCGATGTACAATTCACCGCCGGAAATTTCTTCCAGACCAGCGATCATACGCAGGGTGGTGGACTTACCGCAGCCGGAAGGACCGACCAAAACGATAAATTCCTTGTCGGCAATTTCCAGGTTGAATTCCTGGACAGCAACGACGCCTTCGGAAGTGATCTGCAGATTAGCCTTCTTCTTTTCAGGATTCTGCTCTTCGAACTTCTTCTGCTTCTTTGCCTGCTTGCCTTCGTCACCACTGAAGGGGTAGACTTTCTTGATGTTTCTCAGGGACAAACTTGCCATAACTTCTGACTCTAAACGCACCAAATTCTTGCGTGCATCCTTACGAACGCCGGGTAAAACAGCGAACGCTTTACGACAGGTCTCCACACTGCCGCACCGTGAGTCCAACGGGGTTTATATTTCCTCCTTTTGTGGTGTATGACATCTATTTAGTGGAGTAGATTGCCATAGACCCGGATGCTATAATGTTATCATAAGAACGCACAAAAAGCAATGGTGAATTCCTACAGTTTTCACCATTGCTTTTGTAACTTTTATACAGTTATTTCCGTTATTTCAAACAAAAGCTGCCATCATTGCAAACTTCTAAAGAAGCGCCGTAGAAGCTCTCCATCGCGCGCACCAAATAGGCAATATCCTTTGTGCCGGAGGTTTCATAGCAGGAGTGCATTGCCAGCTGGGCAAGGCCGATATCTGCAGACAGTACGCTCACATGGGCAAGGGAAATGTTACCCAAAGTAGAGCCGCCGGGAAGGTCTGCCCGGTTATAGTAGGTCTGCACCGGCACCTCTGCCTTTTGGCAGACGCTGCGGAAAATAGCTGCAGACACACCATCGGTAGTATAGCGCAGGTTGGAGTTAAACTTCAGCACTACACCTTCATTCATCACAGGGGCGTTCTTGGCATCAGACAGCTCCGGATGGTTGGGGTGCAATGCGTGGGCATTGTCAGCGCTGACCATAAAGCTGTTGGAGAGCATTTCAGGCAGGTCATAACCGCAAGCGGCACAGATCCGCTCCAGGGACATTTCAAGCAAATTGGAAGCCGCACCCTGCACAGAGCTGGAGCCTACTTCTTCGCTGTCAAAAACACACAGCACAGGCACAGCCTTGCTCTTTTCTGCGCCAAGGAAGCCCTGGGTGCAGCACCAGGCGCACTGCAGGTCGTCCAGCGCCTGACCGGAAAGGAATTCCTCCTCAGCACCCCAAACCGCAGCATTCTGGCGGACATACAAGTAAAGATCGTGACCTAAGATCTTGCCACCGGCAGCAGCTTCCAGCAGCTGGTTTACCTTACCGGCAGCATCCTTACCGCCAACCAGGGGCAGAGTATCCACTGCCACATTCCAGGTATAGCCATCATTGGCTTTCCGGTTCATATGGATAGCCACATTGGGGATAAGCAGCAGATCCTTATCAATATCTACCAGGCGGCTTTCCACCTTCCCCTCCCCTTCTACCAGCACACGGCCGGCAACGGACAGAGGACGATCCAGCCAGGGAGCGATCAGCATACCGCCGTACTTCTCGGTGGACAGACGGGTATATGCCCCGGTCTGCTCTCCGTTTTCCTTCAGCTTGAAGGTGGGGCGGTCACAGTGGCTGGCGCTCATCATAAAGCCCTGGGGCTTTTCTTCCGGAATACGGAAGGCCACAATGGCGCTGCCGCCACGGGTCAAATAATACTTGCCGCCCTTGGTCAGCTCCCAGGCCTTTCCTTCGGGAAGGCAGGTATAGCCATTTTCTTCCAGCTGGGTCTTTAAAAGGTCGATAGCGTGGTACTGGCTGTGAGCCTTATCCAAAAAGGACTTAAATGCAGTTACAGTGTTCATCGTCTTACTCCTTTACCAAATCGCAGAACAGGTCGATCTGACGGGCGATCATTTCTAAAGCACCACGCCAGAAATCCTTATCTGTCAGGTCGATGCCGGCGGTCATTGCCACATCCTCAGCCGTTGCCACGGTGGTGGTGTGCAGCAGCTTATTGTACTTGGGAATGAAGGCATCCCCTTCCTTTTCGTACTGGGCGTACAGACCCCGGGCGAACAGGCCGCCGAAGGCATAGGGGAAGTTATAGAAGGTGGGGCCATAGTAGTGACCCTTGCAGACCCACATATAGGGGTGCAGGCAGTTTTGATCCAAGCCGTCACCGTAGCAGGCCTTCTGTGCCTTTACCATAAAGTCGCAAAGGGTGTCGGCATGCATAAACTGCTCTTCCCGGTTTTCAAAGACCATGGCTTCAAACCGGTAACGGGAGTAGATATCGCAAATGATCTGGGCAGCGTCCTGGAGCTGGGATTCGATGAGGGCCAGCTTTTCCTGGTCGTCAGCAGCGTTTGCGATAGCGCTGGCCATAACCACACATTCATTGAAGGTGGAAGCGGTTTCTGCCAGAGGCATGGAATAATCGTGGTTCAAAGCTCTGTGATCCCGGATGCACTCATTATGCCAGGCGTGACCCAGTTCGTGAGCGAGGGTGACCACATCACCGAATGCACCGTCAAAATTGGTTAAGATACGGCTCTGACCCAAAGCTTCCACATCGCAGCAGAATGCGCCGCCGGCTTTGCCTTCCCGGGGGAAGAAATCGATCCATTCCTGGTCAAAAGCCTGGGCGATCATATCCGCCTCTTCCTTATTAAAGGAAGCAAACTGCTCTACCAGGAAGTCTTTGGCCTGCTGGGTGGTGAACTTGGTGCTACTATTGCCCATAGGGGCAAACAGTTCGTACCAAGGCAGACCGTTTTCGTGACCCAGCGCCTTGGCCTTGGCTTTCAGATACTGCCAGAACTTGGGAAGATACTCTTCCATAGCGCCCAGCATGGCATCCAGGGTTTCCTTCTTCATATCGGAGCGCTCCAGAGTCCGTGCCAGAGGGCCTTCATAGCCACGGAGCTTGCAATCGGAAAGGGTCTCCAGCTTAATGGAGTTCAGGGCAAAAGCCACGGGATCTTTGATCTTATCGTAGCAGGCAATTTCTGCTTCGTAGGCCTTTTTCCGCACATCCGCATCGGGATCGTAAGCCAAGTTACGAACAGTAGACAAAGTGATGGTCTTGCCATCGTACTCTACAGGAACGGTGCTGGTAAGATACCCCTGCAGGTCGCTCCAGGCAGAGCCGCCGGAAAGCTGCAGCTTGGCTGCTACTTCCTCTGCCTGAGAGGACAGCAGATACCGGCTGGACTTTTCCATTTTGGCAAAGCGGAAGGCATAGGGCGCAAGGCTCTGCTCCCCTGCTACCAGTTCAGAAAGATTGGGGAGCTTGCAGACCCAATTCTGGAAAGCCGCTTCTGCGCCTGCGGTTTCAGACAGGGCAGCCATGATCCGGCCGGACTGAGAACCCGCTTCTGCATCACGGGCGTCAGCAGACTGGCGAAGCATGGCATATTCATAGAGCTTCATACCCAGGTCGCTGATCTTTTCCTGGAGGGCTGTGCCTTCCTTCAAGCCTTCCAAAGGCGTTTTTTCTTCCAAATTTTCTGCCAGGGCGATAAATGCAGCAATGGCATTTTTCAGCTCCTGCAGATCGCAGGCAAAGGAAGGGTCGTCAAAACCCTTATAAATGACATCCAAATTCCAACGTTCGTTCATAGGAAACCTCCTAAAAATGTTTTTTCTATCATACATCATTTTGTTTTTGCCGTCAATCATTTTATCCACAAGTCGAATTATGGCGAAAAGTTTGTTTTTTAGTAATTTTAACGAGTTTTCTCCCGGTTTTTGTCGTGCGATTGTTTGGCTTTTTCCTTGCAAAAACCGCTACAATGTGCTAAATTATATTTGTCGCAAACATACAGCCTTTGATGGCTTACTTTATTGGGGGAATATTTTACACAGTCAGGAGAGGACATTATGGACAAACTCGCAACAGTAATCATCGCAGACAACACCCAGGATTTCTGCAACGCACTCTCTTCCGCCCTGCAGCGGGCCGGGGGATTTCAGGTAGTAGGGACAGCCAACGACGGGGAGCAGGCCATCTCTATGGTATTGGAACGGAAGCCAAAGATCTTAGTGCTGGATCTGATGCTGAAAAAGCAGGATGGCATCAGCGTACTGAAGGCCATCAGCGCTATGGAGCAAAAGCCGGTGGTGCTGGCGACCTCCGGCTTTATCACCGATTATGTGGCATCTGCCGCCGCCTCTTTGGGGGTTCGTTACCTGATGCTGAAGCCCTGTGATATGGAAGCGCTGGTGGAACGGCTGGAGGAGATCCGTGGCACCAGCCGCCGTCAAACCGCCAGCACTTCCAATCTTTCCACAAGCAATATGGAAGCCTTGGTCACCAGTATCATTCACGAGATCGGTGTGCCTGCCCACATTAAGGGCTACCAGTATTTGCGGGAAGCCATTATTCTGGCGGTGAATGATATGGATGTGATCAACGCCATCACCAAGGTTCTGTATCCCCAGGTGGCAAAAACCTTCCAGACCACACCTTCCCGGGTGGAAAGAGCCATTCGCCATGCCATCGAAGTAGCCTGGGATCGGGGCGATTTGGATACCCTCCAAAGATTTTTCGGCTATACCGTCAGCAATACCAAAGGCAAGCCGACTAACTCGGAATTTATTGCGCTGATTGCTGACAAGCTGCAGCTTCAGCTAAAAAGTGGCAGCGTTGCGCAGATGTAAGTTGACAGAAGTCTAAATGCAGGCTATAATGAAACCATCAACAACACAAGGAGGTTTCCCATTATGGAAAACGAAGAGATCCTGCAAGAGGAAGAAGAATCCACCCTGGTGCTGACCGATGAAAACGGCGTAGATCAGGAATTTGAATACTTGGATTGCATCGAGTACGAAGGCAAGGAGTACCTGGTACTGATCCCTGCTGAGGAAGATGCCAACGAGATCGTCATTCTGGAGATCGAGCCTGTAGACGAAGAAAATGAGAACTACCTGGCTGTGGAAGACGAGGCTGTTCTGAACTCTGTTTACGCAATTTTCAAAGAGCGTTTTGCTGACGTTCTGACCTTTGAAGACTAATTCAGCCCACACAAAAGCCCCAAACCATGATGGTTTGGGGCTTTTTTTATTCTCTTGCCTTTAATTGTAATTCCTGATTTTTGTTAGTTACGGTGGTATCCGGGGCGACGGAAGATGTGATAAACACATTGGAGCCGATGGTGCAGTTTTCACCGATCACCGTATCGCCGCCCAAAATAGATGCGCCTGCGTAGATGGTCACATTATCAGAAATGGTGGGGTGTCTGCGCTTACCCCGGAGCTTCTGCCCACCCCGGGTGGAAAGTGCGCCCAAGGTCACGCCCTGGTAGATCTTCACATTATCCCCAATGACCGCCGTTTCACCGATGACGATGCCTGTGCCGTGGTCAATAAAGAAGTTTTTGCCGATCTTCACACCGGGGTGGATATCGATGCCGGTAATGCTGTGGGCGTACTCGGTCATAATTCTGGGCAGCATGGGCACTTCCATCAGGTAAAGCTCATGTGCCAGACGATAGACCATAATGGCAAATAAGCCGGGGTAGGCAAAAATAATTTCTGCCATGTCAGAAGCCGCCGGGTCACCGTCATAGGCCGCCTGCAGGTCTAACTGCAGCATTTGCCGCACCGCAGGGATGCGGTGAAAGAATGTTGCTCCAAGGCTCTGGGCCTTTTCCTGGGCGGCGTTTTCTTCCATACCCCCCACTTCCAGGCAAAGGGCGATCTGCTCATTCAGGGCGTGCAAAGCGTCCTCGATCAGTGCTGCCAGGGTATTCCGGGTGTTCATGGATTTACAGCCGCAATCCCGATAGTAACCGGGGAACACGATCCTGCGAAGCTTCTTAATAATGGCAATGATCGCATCCCAGTTAGGTCTGCGAAGCACATCTAATTTATCAATGGTTCTGCCCATTTGGTAGTCTGCCAAAATGGCCTCCACTGCCAGCTGGGTGTCCTTTTCCATATCCATAGGATCCCTCCTTTTCCCTGTTTATACCATACGCAAAACCTAAAGTCAATGTTACGGCTACTTTCTATTGACCATCTGTTTTTATCCGGGTATAATATAGAAAACCCTTTCAGGAGGTTTCCTATGGCGATTTATAGCTCTGTGCGAGAATTGATCGGTGCGACCCCTATGGTCGTCCTTAACAATATGGCAGAAAACGCCCGCGTGATAGCAAAATTGGAATTTCGCAATCCCGGTGGGTCTGTAAAGGATCGGGTGGCGCTGAATATGCTGAAAACAGCTATGGCAGAGGGCATTGTGAATGAAAACACCCTCATTATTGAGCCGACTTCCGGTAACACCGGCATCGGTCTTGCCTGCGTTTGTGCAAGCCTGGGAATAAAATGCATCATTGTGATGCCCGATTCTATGAGCAAGGAGCGCATCCTCTTAATGCAGGCCTATGGGGCGCAGGTGGTGCTGACTCCCGGGGCACTGGGTATGCAGGGGGCGATCTACAAGGCAGAGGCTTTGGCGAAGGAACACAAAAACAGCTTCATTCCTGCCCAGTTTGAAAATCCCGCCAACCCGGCGGCTCACTATGGCACTACCGGCCCGGAAATTTGGGCGGACACAGAAGGAAATGTGGACATTTTTGTTGCCGGTGTGGGTACAGGCGGCACTGTTTCCGGTGTGGGAAAGTATTTAAAAGAAAAGAACCCGACCATCAAGATCGTGGCCGTAGAGCCTGCCGGCTCTCCCCTGCTGTCCGGCGGCAAGGCGGGGGCTCACGGCATTCAGGGCATCGGTGCAAACTTCATTCCCAAAAATCTCAATAGAGATATCATTGACGAAGTGCTTACAGTGACAGAAGAAGATGCCTTTTCAGCCGCCAGGAATTTGGCAGCCATGGAAGGCATTCTCTGCGGCATCTCCTCCGGTGCTGCCCTTTGGAGTGCACTGGAACTGGCCAAGCGGCCGGAAAACAGGGGAAAGACCATTGTGACCCTTCTGCCAGATACCGGGGAAAGGTATCTTTCCACCCCTCTTTATCATAAATAAAAGGAAGATTTCTATGCGTTTTGCCAAGGTTTATATCGAAATATCCAACCTTTGCAATTTAAGCTGCCGTTTCTGCCCCGGAACGAAACGGCCTAAAGGCAGAATGGATTTGGAGCGGCTTTCCAGCATTTTGGAAAAGCTGAAGGGCTACACGGAGTTTGTGTATTTTCATCTGATGGGTGAGCCGCTTTTGCACCCCCAGCTGCCCCAATTCTTGGAATTGGCAGGTAGAGATGGCTTTAAGGTCATCCTCACCACCAACGGCACATTGCTGGAAGAAAGGAAGGAACTGCTCCTTTCTTCCCCGGCAGTTCATAAAGTGAACATCTCCTTACACGCCTTTGAAGCCAACGACCTGTCCGTTCCCTTTGAAACCTATGTGGACGGCTGTCTTAATTACGGAAAGGCGGCTGAGGGCAAAAAGCTGACGGTGTTCCGCCTTTGGAACAGCGGCGGCGAGGACAAGCAGAACGGTCTGCTGCTTCAAAAGCTGGAGGAGGTTTTCCCCAAGCCTTGGAAGGACGGCAGAAAAGGCACACAACTTGCGTCAAAGATCTATTTAGAGCCGGGAGAGAAATTCGATTGGCCGGATCTGAATGCACCGGAGGAAGAAGGGCCTTACTTCTGCTACGGTCTTCGGGATCAGATCGGCGTATTGTGGGACGGCACTGTTGTCCCCTGCTGTTTAGACCACGAGGGAGATATTCCCTTAGGCAATCTACTTACCCAGACAATGGAAGAGATTTTGGAAAGTGACCGTGCCAAGGCCATTTATGACGGCTTTTCCAAAAAAGAAGCCGCCGAGCCTCTTTGCCGGCGGTGCGGATATGCCCGTAGATTTAAATAAGAAAGCACTGCCATTTGGCAGTGCTTTTTCTTATTTCATCATCTTTGCTAAAGTCAAAGTAACGGCGGCGCAGCGGTGGGCGGCCTGCTGCTCAAAGGCAGGGTAATCCATTTGGGCGCTGTTATCGGCCTTATCGGAAATGGCACGGAGGATCACAAAAGGAACGCCATTCCGGTGGGCGGCTTGGGCAATGGCTGCGCCCTCCATTTCGGTGCAAAGAGCGCCGGTTTTGGCAATGATTTCATCTTTTTGCTCCTGATGGGAAACAAAAAGGTCACCGCTCGCAACCCGTCCTTCCTTGCTGTGACCGGGGTGGACTTCCTCCACCGCTTGCTTTGCAAGGCGGATAAGGGTTTCATCTGCGGGGAAAGAAACCGGCAGACCCGGCACCTGACCGGGGGCGTAGCCAAAGTGGCAGCAATCAAAATCGTGGTACATAGCATCCCGGCTGATCACCAGATCGCCAATGTCCAAATCGTTGCTGAGTGAGCCTGCGATGCCGGTGTTCACAATATGGGTCACGGCAAAGGCATCGCAAAGAATCTGGGCGCAAAGGGCGGCATTTACCTTGCCGATGCCGCAGCGAACCACCACTGCGTCCACACCTTCCAATTTACCTTCATAAAAGTCGCTGCCTGCTTTGGAAAGGCAGGTTTTATCTGTCATTTGGCGGAGCAAGGTTTCCACTTCCTGCTCCATAGCGCCGATAATTCCTAATTTCATAGTTACCTCACTTCGGATAGTGCATCCGGCTTTCGTCCATCGTTTCAAGGAGCTGCTTATATTTTGCGCCCCAGTAGTTTGCCAT
>JBGVHZ010000023.1:0-56900 GCA_045122735.1 Faecousia sp. | reverse complement strand
TAAAATCCCCCCGATTGCAACCAAAGGCTTCTCCTTGAGGAGAAGCTGTCACCGCAGGTGACTGATGAGGTGTCTGCCATCTAAATCAACACCTCATCCACCGCTTGCGCGGTCCCCCTTCCCCTCCAGGGGAAGGCTTTTTCGTCGGCAAGCGTCACATCTAACGCAGAAGCGGAAAAACTTGATTTCTGTATGGTATGGGAGTATAATTCAGTTAGACAAACTTGAATTTGGCAAGGAGGCAATTGCATGGAGAAATATATTTATATCTTTGTTATTATTTTTGTTGTAATGATACCGATTGCTCTTTACCTTATTCTAAAACCTATGTTTATACATAACAAACTCTCGAACGGCATTGTTAACTATGATACTTTTATGAGAAAATATGTTTTCAGTGTTGCACTTGATAAGGAAGAATTTTACTCTCAACTAAAAATGCCGAATGTGCAGGATGTGTTGGAATATACCTTATCTAATGATGATACCGTAATTACTTTTATGCTGTACAATGGCAAATATCCGTATAAAATCAATGTTGATGCGTTTAATGAATCGATTATTTTGCGTGTGGAGCAATTATCATTAAACAGTAAACCTGCTTTTTACATCAATGAGTTTTTTATTAAAAAATTCAATGCAAAACCACTTGATTTTGAAAAGTATAAGTTTTGATAAAACAAACAGTTCAACAAATTCCAATATGTCGAACAGATAAAAACAGCCGCTGACTTGATCGTCAGCGGCTTTCTAATTTGCTTGCATTTCTTTTTCTGCTACAGTATAATTTCCTTAGACAAACTTAAATTTGACGGAGGCTTGTATGAACACTCGAAATAGTTGCTATACATATTTCAAGATAGTTGGAAATTTCAATCCCGACGATGTTTCTGAGTTGTTGAACCTTACTCCCGAAAAGACTTGGAAAATTGGAGATTTGCGACGGAATGGTACAAAATACGATTTTGCTCTTTGGGAAATTGGAAGATGTACAGAATATGATGTTGAAGTTGAAAACCAGATGAGAAAAACTATCGCATTACTGCAGGATAAAATCCCTTTGCTTAATCAAATAAGACAGGAAAATGATGTTAGTTTTGTTTTAGAAATCGTCCCCACAATTTATGCAGGTGACAAAAATCCTTGTCTGGCGCCGCCCCTTGATGTGATTGATTTTTGTCATGCAACAAGGACGGAAATAGATATTGATATGTATGTTTATGATTCGGAAGATAAATAGGACAAAATCCACCTTTACAAAACAAAGAAACAACCACTGGCCATCCGGTCAGTGGTTTTCTAATTTGCTTGCATTTCTTTTTCTGCTACAGTATAATTTCCTTAGACAAACTTGAATTTGTCTAACTGTTAGTTATCTTTATATTGTAGGGGTGGTAACATGCTATCAAAAGATGTGCTTAAATATATTGAAAAACACAAATTATGTGCTGACTATATATTTGCAAATTGGAAGGAGTTCTTAGAATTACTTTATTCACAAGGTAGCTATGTAGAGGAAATTTTGTGGTTTGAATATGTCCGTATCGATGAGCAGGTAAATTCACTCGGTGGTGGAGGATATAAAGATACCACCAATCCTGAATATATGTATGCAGAAACATATATTCATGAAATTGGCTTAGAAAATAAGTCCTTATTGGAAATTGAAGAATACATAGAATCAGTAATTGCATCTTATCCACACAATAATCTTATGCCATCATTTTTTGTTGCAGAGTGACAAATTCCAATATGTCGAACAGATAAAAATAGCCGCTGACTTGATCGTCAGCGGCTTTCTAATTTGCTTGCATTTCTTTTTCTGCTACAGTATAATTTCCTTAGAAAAACAACTGTTAGGTGAGGTTACTATGAACGGCAAGAAAAACATTTTGCTTTTGACTACCGGTGGCACCATCGCTTCCGTTTTGGGCGGTGAGGGCTTGGAGCCCCAGCGCTCTGCCGTGATGGAACGGGAATTAAATCAGCTGCGCACCTATTACAATATCGCTGTGGAAGATGTGATGTGCCTGGACTCTTCCAATATGCAGCCAGAGCAATGGCAGACCATCGCCCGCCATGTGTTTGAACGGAAAAATGCCTTTGACGGCATTGTGATCTCCCACGGCACCGACACTATGGCCTATTCCGCTTCTGCCGTCACCTTTATGCTTCCCAACATCGATGTGCCGGTGGTATTTACCGGCTCTCAGCTACCCCTGGCGGACATTCTCTCCGATGGCCCGGACAATCTGCGCACCGCCTTTGCCATGGCCGCCTCCGGAACTCCCGGTGTGTTTCTGGCCTTTGACCGAAAAGTAATGCTGGGCTGCCGGGCAGTAAAGGTACGGGCATCCGGCTTTTCTGCCTTTGAAAGCATCAACGCCCGGTATGCAGGTAAGGTCAGCAATCAAGGCTTGGTGTTAGATCCCCAGGTGCTGCCAAAAGCCAAGGGTGCGCCTGCCTTCCTGCCGGATATCAGCCAAAATGTATTTCTTTTGAAGCTGACCCCGGGTTTAAATCCCAAGGTCTTTGATATGCTTGCCGCCATGGGCTACAAGGGCATCGTGGTGGAAGCCTTTGGCTTGGGCGGCATCAATGTGCTGCAAAAGGGCTTAAGCGGCATCCAAAGAGCCATTGAGGACGGCATCAGCGTGGTGGTAACCACCCAATGCCTATACGACAGCTCTGACCTGAATGTGTATCAGGTGGGCAACAAGCTTTTGCAGCTGGGCGTCATTCAGGGTCGGGATATGACCTCGGAGGCCGCTATGACAAAGCTGATGTGGGCCATTGGTCAGGGTATGACCCAGAGCCAAATTGCAGCTCTGTTTACCCAAAATTTAGCCGGCGAAATTACCCAAGTACAGTAACTTCCCTATTGACTCTTACGCTCCGTCATAGTGTATACTCCCCTTGTGAGGTGATAAAATGAAACTGCAAATTAAGGAATTCGCAAACATTACAGGGGTCAGCGTGCGCACGCTCCATTATTACGATGAGATCGGTCTGCTAGCCCCGGCCTTTGTGGACAAGGCCACCGGCTATCGGTATTACGATGAAAGATCCCTTCTGCGAATGCAAGAGATCCTCTTCTACCGTGAACTTGACTTTTCCTTAAAAAGCATTCAGGAAATTTTATCTTCTCCGGGTTATGACACAAAAAAGGCACTGCACCAGCAAAAAGACCTGCTCATACTCAAAAAGGAGCGGTTAGAGCGGCTCATTTGTGCGATCAACAGTGCCGTGAAAGGAGAAAATGTGATGACAGCTTTTGACAACAGCCAATTTGAAAAGCACAAAGCAGAAGTCAAAGAAAAATGGGGCAAAACGGAAGCCTACGCCGAACACGCCCAAAAAACCAAGGATTACTCCAAGGAAAAGCGGGCCGCTCTTGCAGGCAGCCTGGATGCCATTATGGCAGAATTTTCCCTCTGCAGAGAGCTTTCCCCGGAAAGCGAAGAAGCCCAAGCCCTTGTAAAAAAACTGCAGGCCCATATTACGGAAAACTACTACACCTGCACCCCTGCGATCTTGGCAGGCCTGGGGCAGATGTATGTGGCCGATGGGCGTTTTAAGGCTAACATCGACCGCCACGGCGAAGGCACAGCCCAGTTCATCTGCGATGCCATTTTGGTTTATTGCCAGAAATAACAGTCTTTCCATCAGCCGTCTCCATCATTGGGGGCGGCTGATCATTGCATTTTCAGGTCTTTGGTGTTACAATACCTTTATTAAAGGGATAGGAACAGATGCGCTATGAATGATATTTTCAACAAAAAAGACATCATCTACACCATATATCAGGAAAAGAGTTTTTCAAAGGCGGCACAAAAGCTCTTCATCGCCCAGCCTTCTCTGAGCGTGATCGTGAAAAAGATCGAGGACGAGATCGGCACGCCCCTTTTTGACCGCACCTGTAAGCCCATCCGTATGACGGAAGCCGGTATGGAGTATATCCGTGCTACGGAAGCCATCCGTCACATTGAAAACGCCTTTATTAACTATGTAGATTCTGTCAATACCCTGCAAACAGGTGCGCTGACCGTGGGCAGCAACCAGCTTTTTTCCTCCCTCGTTCTACCCAAGTACATTGCCAAATTCATTGGCAAGTACCCCCATATCCACCTGGACCTGGTAGATGACAACTCCATTATGCTGAAAAATCTGATCTCCTCCGGTCAGGTGGATCTGATCATCGACAATCAAAAATTAGACCCGGAAGTTTTTGAACAGCAGGTTTTAAGAACGGAATATCTTCTCCTTGCCGTTCCCTCTTTCTTTGCCTGCAACCGGGGCTTGGAGCAGTTTCAGTTAAAAATCGAGGACATTCTGCAGGACCGGCATATTTCGGAAGATATTCCGCCTGTGGACCTGCATGCCTTTTCCGGTGTTCCCTTCGTTTTTATGACCCAGGATAACGACACAAGAGAGCGCACCGACGAAATTTTCAAGGGCTACGCCCCAAAAATGCTTTTTGAGATCGACCGGCTGGTTACCTTATATAATTTTATCGAGATCGGCACAGCCGCCTCTGTGGTCAGCGATACCCTGGTGAAAAACACCCAGCACCAGTCTGACAGCGTGGTGTTTTATAAGCTGGATGCTTCCCTTGCCCGTCGGGATATCTACATCACCTACAAAAAGAACAAATACTATTCCAAGGCTATGCGCTCCTTTATTGAACTCATTTGCCAAGATCCTTCTGACGAATTATAAGATTTTTCTTATATTGTTTATTTATTATACATATTTGACTTATACTCCCCAAGAAAATAAACTGTACTGGAAAAGAACCAACAATTTGTGTGGTTTCGTCAATTTTGAATTTTTAGGGAGGCTTTTTCTCATGACACAGGTAGCAAATGCGGTAACTTTCCGGCTTGAATCCGACTCCATCGGCACAAAGCAAATTCCCCAGGATGCCTACTATGGCGTTCAATCCCTGCGGGCTATGGAGAACTTCTCCATCACCGGTGGCATGCTCCACAAGGAAATGATCAACAGCCTTGCGCAGCTGAAAAAAGCCTGTGCCGTCACAAACGCAAATGCAGGTGTGCTGGGCAGAAACATTGCCGGCTCTATTGTGAAGGCCTGTGACCTTCTTATGGAGGGCAAGCACCACGACCAGTTTATCGTAGACCCCATCCAGGGCGGTGCCGGCACCTCTATGAATATGAACGCCAACGAGGTGATCGCCAACATTGCCATCGAACTGCTGGGCGGTCAGAAGGGCGACTATTCTATTGTACATCCCAACGACCATGTAAACTACGGCCAATCCACCAACGATGTGATCCCCACCGCCGGTAAGCTGACCGCCTTGGTGCTGCTGCAGGACTTAAAGAAAGCACTTACCTACCTGAAGGATGCCTTCCGGGAAAAGGCAACTGCCTTTGATTCCATCCTCAAAATGGGTCGCACCCAGCTTCAGGATGCGGTTCCCGTCCGTCTTGGTCAGGAATTTGCCGCCTATGCCACCGCTGTGGAACGCAGCATCAGCAGATTGGAGCAGGCAGAGGGCGAGCTTCTCACCATCAATATGGGCGGCACTGCCATCGGCACAGGCATCAATGCAGACCTTGCCTACTTCCATCACATTGATAAGACCCTGGCCGATTTGACCGGCTTCCCCTTCCGTCAGGCAGAGGATCTGATCGATGCCACCCAAAATATCGATTGCTTTGCCGCTGTTTCCGGTGCGCTGAAGGCCTGCGCTCTGGCTCTTTCCAAGATCGCAAACGACCTGCGGCTTATGTCCTCCGGCCCTCGCACCGGCTGGGGTGAGATCAATCTGCCTGCAAAGCAGAACGGCTCTTCCATTATGCCCGGCAAGATCAACCCGGTCATTCCCGAAGTGGTCAGCCAGATCGCCTACAAGGTAGCCGGCAACGATATGACCATCGCTATGGCTGTGGAGGCAGGTCAGATGGAGCTGAATGCCTTTGAGCCTGTTATCTTTGAGTGTTTGTTCCAATCCATCACTATGTTACATAACGGTGCTATCACCTTTGCCGACAACTGCGTCAGCGGTATCACCGCCAACGAGGAACGCTGCCGGGAACTGCTGGATGCCAGCGTGGGTACTGTCACCGCCCTGTGCCCCCACATTGGCTATGCCCGTGCTGCCAAGCTTGCCAAGGAAGCCCTTTCCACAAAAGTTTCTGTAAAGGAACTGATTTTGCGGGATAAGATCCTGACCGAAAAAGAACTGCATAAAATTATGAATGCCTACGGTATGACCGAGCCCGGTATTTCCGGTAAGGAGCTGTTGGTGTAAAATACAAGGGAGGATTTACGATGGAATATCGCATTGAGCATGATTCTATGGGGGAAATACAAGTCCCTGCCGATAAGTACTGGGGCGCACAGACCCAGCGCTCTTCTCAAAATTTCCCCATCGGCGTAGGCCTTGAAACCATGCCCAAGGAGATCATCCACGCCTTCGGCATTTTGAAAAAAGCCGCCGCTATGACCAATCATACCCTGCAGCCCCAGAAAATGACGGATGAAAAGCTGCAGGCCATCTGTCTTGCTGCCGACGAGGTGATTTCCGGCAGCCTGCAGGAGCACTTCCCTCTGGTGGTGTGGCAGACCGGCTCCGGCACCCAATCAAATATGAATGTGAACGAAGTGATCGCCAACCGGGGCAACGAGCTGGCCGGCAAAAAACTGCTGCACCCCAACGATGACATCAATATGTCCCAATCCTCCAACGACACCTTCCCCACCGCTATGCATATTGCAGCGGTTCTTGCTGTGGAAGAGAACCTGCTTCCTGCCATCGATCTTCTGATCGCTACCCTTCTGCGCCTGGAAGAAGAAAATGAAGGCATCGTCAAGACCGGACGCACCCATTTGCAGGATGCTACCCCCATTGGCTTTTCTCAGGAGATTTCCGGCTGGAGAAGCAGCCTGGAAAAGGATAAGAAAATGCTGGAAGCTGCTATGTGCCACCTGAAGGAGCTGGCTCTGGGCGGTACTGCCGTCGGCACAGGGCTGAATACCCCTGCAGGCTTTGCAGAATTGGTAGCTGAAACTATTTCCAAGCTGACAGGCAAAAGCTTCGTCACCGCCCCCAACAAGTTCCACGCTCTGACCTCCAAGGATGAGCTGGTGTTTGCCCACGGCGCTATGAAGGCTCTTGCCTGCGATATGATGAAGATCACCAACGATGTGCGTTGGCTCTCCTCCGGCCCTCGCTGCGGCCTGGGCGAGATCTTCATCCCGGAAAACGAGCCCGGCTCTTCCATTATGCCCGGCAAGGTAAATCCCACCCAGTGCGAGCAGGTGACTATGGTTGCCGTTCAGGTCATGGGCAACGATGTAACTGTAGGTATGGCCGCCAGCCAGGGTAACTTCGAGCTGAATGTGTTTATGCCCGTCTGCATTTACAATTTCCTGCAGTCTGCAAGACTTCTTGCCGACTCCATCCGCTCTTTTAACAGCAACTGCGTTGTAGGCATCAAGGCAAACCGGGAGAAGATGCACCATAATCTCCACAACAGCCTGATGCTGGCAACAGCATTAAACCCCTATATTGGCTATGAAAATGCCGCCAAAACCGTAAAACTGGCTCATAAGCAGAACATTTCTTTGAAAGAAGCCTGTGTAGAGCTGGGTTTCCTGACCGCTGAGGAATTTGACCGGGTTTTCCACCCGGAAGCAATGATCTGACATACAGCCGCCTGCTTTTGCAGGCGGCTTTGCTTTTGGAATTACTTGCTTTTCTTCCGTTGCAGCGTTATACTAATAACAGTATTACAAAGGGAGGTCAGACTATGAACGAGCTGTGCTACTATCCTGCCACGGAAGCAGATCTGCCCTTTATTGCAGAAACCTACGAGCAAAATATCGCCGCTCTTCACGGAAACCATCGCACCTTGGAAGTGTGGAAAGAACTTCTGCAAAATAAGGGGCAGGCCTATTATATCGTCCGGGATGCCCAGCCTGTGGCCTGGTTTCGGCTGGACACAGAGGAAGACCTGGAGCTGGGTATGCTGCAGGTAGCACCCTCTTGCCAACGGCAAGGCATTGGCAAGTTCATTCTTTCCGTCACCGAAGCACTGGCAAAGGAAAAAGGCTTCTCCAAGGTCATTATCCACACCACGGAAGATAATCTTCCTGCCCAGGCCCTTTACCGGAAAGCAGGCTACGCCTTGACCGAGGTTGGCCCCTGCACCACCGCTGACGGAAAAGAACGGGTTGGCTATACCTTTGAAAAGTGTTTGTAAGGAGAAGCTATGAAAAGATACGAAGTAACCGAAAAAGATAAGCAGCTGATTGCTGCCGGTCTGGATGTTCTCAGCAAAAACTTTGATGATGGAATCTATCATCACACAGTAGGCTGCGCCCTTCTTTGCAAAAACGGCAAGGTGTATACCGGTGTCAACTGCGACGGCATCCACGGCTCTTGTGCCGAGTATATCACTATGGGCATCGCCATCTCTGCCGGGGAACGGGACTTTGATACCATCGTGGCCACCCATGAAAAGGCCCTTAACGGTGTTGTGCCGCCCTGCGGCAACTGCCGACAAATGCTGTTCGAGTACTGCCCGGATATCAAGGTCATTGTAAATGATGAAGAGGGCAGGCTGATCAAAGTATCCGCCCGGGATCTTCTCCCCTTCGCCTGGCAGCCCGTCCAATGTGAATAAAAACAGCCGCCTGATTGGCGGCTGTTTTGTTATCTTTTCAGTGCCTTCCGCAAGACCGGAACAATGAGAAGTGCCACAGCGCCGCCGATGAGGGCGGTGAACAACTGGGGCCAGGAGAAGGTTGCCGGCAGCAGCTTCAGCATAGGTGGCTTTAAAGTGCCTGCTTCCAAAAGGGCTTTGGAAAACACGCCGCAGATCAGCCACACCACGATGGCATAAAGGGCAGCAAATTTTGCAAAGGCGGCAACTGCCCATGCAGCCACCTGCCGCACGATATTGCGGCTATTTTTGCCTGCAATCAGGCGAAGAAGTACCACATACACAGTATTTCCCACCATAATGGCAGGCACAGTCAGAATTTGGGGGGCAATACCCAATAAATATGCCAGCACCGGGGAGATGATCGCCACCGTGATGCCGCTGTAAAGGCCTGCTATCAGCACTGTAATTGCCAGCACTGCATTGACGCAGGAGCCGGTGACCAGTTGCCCCAAGGGCTTGGTGAGGGCCTGCAAAGAAACCAGCAGCGCCAGCATCACCGCTGTTTCTGTGATCCAACGAATTTTCTTGTTCATTTTATATCTCCTAAATTTTTTCTCTTCACAGTATACCGCAAGCAAGAAAGAATTGCAAGATGGGGAAAAATAGGATATACTGGAAGAAAGGAGGGGTTTTCGTGGCATATGTAATTTCCAAAGATACCCATTTGCACCACAGCTATAAGATTCAGAAAAACCTGTTTTGGTGGACCTTCGGTCTGGGGCTTTTTGTGTTTGCCTTTTGGCTGCTGATCATTTTCGGTATCCAAAAGCCGGATGTAGGCTTTGTGCTGGCCTGCCCGGTGATCTCCTTCTGCCTTTTCTTTGTTGCCAAGACCCGATATGACCAGATGGGCATTCTTGCCGCCGGCATCCGGGGCGAAAAGCTGACTCTGGATACTCTGAAAGAATTGGACAGCGAACACTGGATCGTCACCGACAAGACCATCACCTGGGATGGGAAATCCTCGGAGCTGGACTTTGTGGTCATCGGCCCCACCGGCGTTTGTATCATAGAATGCAAGCATATGAAGGGCAAGATCCTGGCAAGCCCGGAGGACAAATATTGGAATCGGGTAAAGGTCAGCCACAGTGGCGTAGAACGAACAAAGAATTTCTACAATCCCGTGAAGCAGGTCAATACCCACCTGTACCGGCTGAAAAAGATTTTGGAGAGTGAAGGTATTTCCGTCCATCTGGATTGCGCTGTTTTCTTCCCCGACCCGGAATGCCAAGTCCGCTTCCAGAGCAAGCAGACAGATACCCCCGTATTCTGGGGCGAAAAAGGCCAGGAAATGCTTCTTTCCTTTATTCAAAAGAAGCGCAATCCCTTAACGCCTCAGGAAGTGCTGAAAATTACAGAAGTTCTCCATAAACAATAAAAAATATCCGTTCCAAAATGGAACGGATATTTTTATACGATCGGTCGTTTAGGAAGGCGCAGATTGATATCCGCATTCCCGGGGATCCCTGGCACACTTCCAAATCGGGTGTACTGCCAGTATTCTACTTCGTATTGATAGTTCATAGGGCTTTCATACATGGCAAGCCAGAAAGGATAGATGGTCAGTTCTTCTAAGTACAATAGATCCCTTCCCTGGCTGACATTGAAGTAAACCATGGCTTCATGCCCTGCATCCTGAATGGCATCGCAAAAAGCCAAGGTGCAATCCGTCAGATCCCGCGCCCTTACCTTGGCAGTACGGGCAGAAGCATTTACATACTCCCAGTCATACACCACCGGAAGATCCAATTCCCAGCCTTCTATCAAAGAAAGCGTATATTGCGCTTCTTCCAGGGCTTCTGTCACCGTAACTGCCTGGGAGAAAAAGTAAGCTCCCACCTGCAAGCCGGCGGCTTTTGCCCCTTCATAATATTCCTGGGCTTTGCTGTCAGGGTAAAGTCTGCCCTCTTGCCCCCAGCCTCTGCCGCCAACACGGATAAAGACGAATTCCACACCTGCATTTTTAGCCTTCTCCCAGTTGATGGCGCCGTGAAACTCCGAAACATCCACGCCCATAGAATAGGGGCCTGTCACGCAGGCAAGATAGCCATTCACTTCCGCAAAATCCTCCGGGCCATAGGGGTTGGGTTCCGGCGCTGCAAAGGTAGGCGCAGGCTCTGTAGGCTCCGGTGCTTTTGGGGTATCCCCCGGAGGGAAGATGACGATCACCAGGATGCAAAGCACCAGCAAAACCGCCCCCAGGACGATCATCAGGATCTCCAGTTGTAACAAGTCTCCATCCTGTTTCTTCAGCATACTGTCCTCCGGAATTTTTCTTTCCCCAATATATCACAAAAAGCCCCTCAAAACAAGAAGAATGTATTTCCTTTTTTAGATAAAGTAGTTGCATTCCCTGTGTTAATTATGTTATAATTCGAAGAGTGTGTGAAAATAGGAAAGGAGAGAGAAATATGATATTCGGTAAGCATATCAACCGGTATTATCTGCGGTTTGCGCCGGCCTTTTTGATTGGCCTTGCTGCCCTGATCGCCGTCGACTGGTTCCAGATGATCATTCCCAATCTGTATCAGATGGTCATCAACGGCATCAACGAAGGCTATGTGATCAAAGACGGCGTGCAGTATGCCTTTGATATGGATTTTCTCTTGGACCATATCTGTATGCCCTTGGTTGGGGTTATTTTGTGCCTGGTGGTAGGCCGCTTTACCTGGCGTGTCTGCTTTATGGGCGCTGCCATCGGTATGGAGGCTGACCTGCGTAACCGGATGTTCAGCCACTGCAAGGACTTGAGCCGGGAGTACTATCAGGTAAACAAGGTCGGCAATCTGATGAGCCTTTACACCAACGACCTGGATACCATTCAGGAATGTTACGGCTGGGGCATCATGGAGTGCTGCGACGCTGCCTTCCTGGGCGGTCTGGCCATCGTCAAAATGTGGAATATGAATCCCCTGCTCACCTGCTTTGCCATGATCCCCATGGCGCTGCTGCTGTGCTCCAGTATCATCGTGGGCAACTTTATGTCCGCCAAATGGGAAAAGCGGCAGGAGGCCTTTTCCAATCTTTCCGACTTTGCCCAGGAGAGCTTCTCCGGTATTGCGGTCATTAAGGCTTTCGTAAAAGAGGGTAAGGAGCTTTGGTCCTTCAAAAAGCTGAGCAAGGAAAATGAAGATGCTAACATCGACTTCACCCGCAGCTCTGTGCTGTTCCGCATTTTGGTTATGCTGTTTGTGGAAAGCGTTATCTGCGTGGTGCTTGGCTACGGCGGCTTCCTTGTTTGGAAGGGCGTTTTCAATGCCGGTCAGCTGATGGAGTTCATCGGCTACTTCAACGCCATCATTTGGCCCATTATGGCTATCTCCGACCTCATTGATATGACCAGCCGTGGCAGAGCTTCTTTGAAGCGTGTCAGCGAGCTGCTGGATGCCAAGCAGGATGTGGTAGACAGAGAAGGCGTTGCAGACCTTGAAAACATCAAGGGCGATATCGAATTTAAGAATTTGACCTTCCGCTACCCCGATGGAGAGATCGATGCTCTGGAGGATGTAAGCTTCACCATCAAGGCCGGCGAAAATGTAGGTCTTGTAGGTAAGACCGGCTCCGGTAAGACCACCCTGGTTGACCTGATTCTTCGTACATACAATGTGCCTGACGGCACCGTATTTGTGGACGGTGTGGATGTAAACGATGTATCCATCCGTTCTGTCCGGGCAGGCTGTGCCTATGTGCCCCAGGATAACTTCCTGTTCTCCGATACCATCGCCAACAACATTGGCTTCGCCCTGAACGACAAGCAGCAATCCAGCATCGTGCAGGCGGCTGTGATGGCGGATGTGGACGGCAATATCCGTGAATTCTCCAAGGGCTATGAAACCATTCTGGGCGAACGGGGCGTTACCGTTTCCGGTGGTCAGAAGCAGAGAATTTCCATCGCCCGGGCCCTTTTAAAGGATGCTCCCATTTTGATTTTGGACGACTCCGTTTCCGCAGTGGACACCAAGACAGAACGAACCATTTTGGGCAATCTGGCCGCCACCCGGAAGGGTAAGACCACCATTTTGATCGCCCACCGGATCTCCACCATCGAAAAGATGGATAAGATCCTCTTTATTGACGACGGCAAACTGGTCGCCTGCGGCAAGCACGAAGACCTGTACGCCACCTGCCCTGCCTACCAAAAGATGGTAGACCTGCAGCGGCTGGAAGAGGAAGGAGGCGAAGAGAATGCGTGAGTACTTACCCATTCTGATCGTCGGTGCCATCATCGGCCTTGCCTCCGCTATTTTCCTGGCAGCTTACCTGCTGGTAAAGCGAAAGAAAGAGGAAAACGAGTGGGATCGCTCCATTCCCGACAGTCAGATCATTCGTCGTCTTCTCCACTACGCAACTCCCTATAAAAAGCAATTTATCGTGGTTTTTGTGGTAATGCTGATCTCCATTGCCTACGATCTGGTTGCCCCCGTGCTGGTGGGCAATATCCAGGAGCTGGTAAAGCAGGAGGGCTTCTCCCTGGAGACCCTGTTCCAAATGGTAACACTCTATGCCACGATCCTGATCATTTCTCTGGTCAGTATGTATATACAGACCATGATCCTGCAGAAGATCGGTCAGAAGCTGCTTTCCGCTCTCCGTGAGGATGTGTTCTCCCACATCGAGAGCCTTTCCCACGAACAGCTGAACAACATTCCCGTAGGCAAACTGGTGACCCGTGTCACCAACGACACCAATGCCATTTCCATGATGTTCACCAATGTGCTGGTCACTTTGGTAAAGAACTCCATGGTGATCATCGGCGTTGTAGTGGTGATGCTGTTCATCAACTACGCAATGACCCTGATCGTGCTGTGCTTTGTGCCCTTTGTGGTGCTGTTTACCTATGTGTTCCAGAAGTTCTCCCGCAGAGCCCACCGGGCGGTTACTGACAGCCGTACGGATATGAACACCTTCCTGTCGGAAAACCTTTCCGGCATCAAAATTACCCAGATCTTCAACCGGGAAGAGCAGAAAATGCAGGACTTCCTGGAAAAGAGCGAAAAAGTCAAGAAGGCAAAGCAGCAGCGGCTCATCGTTTTCGGTGTGTTCCGCCCCATGGTGTATATGCTCCACATCAGCTGCGTGCTGTGCCTGCTGTACCTGGGCGGTAAGGGTTACATTCAGGACACCCCCATTTTGGGTCAGGTCATCACCAGCGGCACTGTAGTCACCTTCTATATGTTCGCCCGCCGGTTCTTTGACCCCATCCAGACCCTTTCTGAACAGTTCGACACCCTGCAGTCCGCCTTTGCTTCTGCAGAAAAGATCTTCTCCATTATGGATATGGTTCCGGAAATCGTGGACGAGCCCGATGCCATTGAACTGGAGAAATTGGAAGGCAACATTGAATTTAAGGATGTCTGGTTTGCCTACAAGCCCGATGAATGGGTGCTGCAGGGCGTTTCCTTCAAGGTAGAAGCCCGGCAGACCGTGGCCTTCGTTGGCTCCACCGGCTCCGGTAAGACCACCATTCTTTCTCTGATCTGCCGGAACTACGACATCCAAAAGGGTCAGATCTTAATTGATGGTATCGACATCAAGAAGATCAAGATCTCTTCTCTGCGCCGCCACTTCGGTCAAATGCTCCAGGATGTGTTCCTCTTCTCCGGCACCATCCGCAGCAACATCCTTCTGCAAAAGGAGGATGTTTCCGATGAAGAAGTAATGGCAGCCTGCAAGTATGTAAATGCAGACCACTTCATTAACCGCCTGGAAAAGGGCCTTGATGAGCCTGTCCGGGAGCGGGGCAACAACTTCTCCGCCGGTCAGCGGCAGCTATTAAGCTTTGCCCGTACTATCGTCCACAAGCCCAGCGTTATGATCCTGGACGAAGCCACCGCCAACATCGACACCGAAACGGAAGTGCTCATTCAGGACTCCCTGGAAAAGATGAAGAACATCGGCACTATGCTGGTAGTCGCCCACCGGCTGTCCACCATTCAGCACGCCGACAATATCATCCTGCTTTCTAAGGGCAAGATCATCGAGCAGGGTACCCACCAGGAACTGCTCCACCAAAAGGGCCGTTACCATCAGCTCTACACCCTGCAGTACACAAAGAATCAGTTGCAAACCTAAAACAAACCGCCAATCGTCAGTGACGATTGGCGGTATTTTTATGCAACAGGTTCTTTGACCTTCTTTTTCTTTTTTACAACGATCACTGTGGTGGTGATGCCGCCTAAAAGCAGCACCAGGCCGCCGCCGACAATGTAAAGATACAGCCGGTTTTCTTCCGCTGTCATAAAATTCCAGGCATAGGTGGTCTTTTCTACGGTAAACTCCCAGGCATAGAGAGCGTTTTCCTTTGCCCATTCCAGCGCAGTAGGTTCAGGCTTTTCCGGAGGCACTTCCAGGCAGACCTTACACAGACCTGTCACCTGAGAAATTTTGTGAGGCTCCTTGGGATAGGCCTTGCCGCATCGGCAAACACTCCAGTGGCACTCCCAATCCTTCTGCATAGGCTGGAAGGAATGGATATGAGGAAGCTTGGGTGCATACTCATACTTGCAATCCAGGCAGATCTGCGCATGTTCTTCCGTTGCCGGGTCAGATAGGTTGTGAGGCTGGGCATCGTGGTGATAGCCGCAACCGGCGCAAGGATAATAATGGGTCTGTTCGTCGGCTGTCAGCACAGGTACGATCTGGTGGGCAGTAATATCCGTTTGCCCCGGGCAGAACATACACTTGCGGAAGTGGAAGTTTTCGTCCCAGGAGAAGGTCTCCTCAAACAGGTGTCCGTCCGGCTTTACATACTTGCAAATCTCGCAGGGAACAGCGCAGTAATCCCGCTGGGTGTGGATCTCCTTCCCCACTGCCCCATCGCAGGTCTGGCAAGTGTGCCAGTGGCTCTCCTCATCGTTCTGCCAAGCTTCCCCTGCTTTGTGTTCCTGGGATTCCTTTGCGTTACACAAGGTGCAGGCGCGCTGATGGTTGGTTTCGTCCAAATATGCCCATTCACCCCAAATGTGGTTTTTGGCCTTGGGGATATCCGTTGTCCGTGTTCCTGCGCATACGCTGCAGGTCTGTTCCTTTTTGCCCACCTCATTGCAGGTGGCCTCTTTTATGACCTTATCGCCGCTCCAGCTGTGGTTCTTGCTTTCCTTGTAGCCACACTTGGTGCAAGTATGCTGATGCTTTGTGTCGCTTGTTTTGCTCCAGGCGCCATAGGTGTGGCTGCAGCAGCTTTGGCAGCCGTCCACGGTCTTGGTTTCGCCGGTGTAGGTCTTAAAGCCGCAGGTGGTGCAGGATTTGTACGCCTTGTGGGGATGGGAAGATTCGTAAGAAACGCTTCCGTATGTATGATCGTGGGGCTTGGCGCCACCGTCACCATAGTTCGGCACGCCAAAGATATGATCCTTGATCTTTCTTTCTTTTCTGTAAACACCGTGGACATTGCTGCTATCCCAGGTGTTGCCCTCTACCGTGACCGCAATGCCCCGGGAGGTATCCACCGCCACAACAAGACCCACATGGGTAACAGAGCCGTTGCTGTTTACCTGGAAGTAAAGGTCACCGGGTTGGGGGGTGTAATTCTTTCCTGAATAAGAGGGAATACCAAAGGAAGATGCGCTTGCAAAGCCTTGGCGCTTCAAAATAGAGGTGGGCACATTGGCCTGGGCTGCGCACCAGGACACAAACCAGCCGCACCAGGCGGTATTATTTCGTCCAAAGTAAGCGCCATATTTATTGTTCCAGTTGCCATCGGATGCCCGATAGCCCACCTGGGTCAGGGCAACGGCGATAATATCCTGCCGGTAATTGCCTGTATTTTTATGGGTGTTCTCGTAGGCTGCGCTGGCGCTTTGGGGCATAAAACCAAGAGCTGTTACCAGCACGAGCACAAGAAGGGCAATGCGAAGGCCTGCTTTTTTCATGCCGCCAACAACTCCTTTCGTTTTTTCGCTCGGTTTTACATAATACCCTTAAATTAGCAAAAAATCAAGTATTATTTTGTAAATTTCCTTATTTTGCCGAAATTTGCCAAAAGAAATGTTTGATTTTCCCCTTCTTGCCTTTCTTGGTTTTCCTATAAGCACCAAGTGCAGGTTGTAACTTTTAGGGAACTTCTTTTCTTAATATTATAAAATATAAGGCTCTACTATGCAACAAGCAAAACATCCCCCGACGCTTTGTCGTCGGGGGATTTGGTTTTACAGAATATCTTTCAGTACTTCCTTAAAGAAGTCACGGTACAGATCGTAGCCAAGCTGGTTGAAATGGGTCATATCCCGGACGAAAATGTCCTTGCGGACCTTGGTGGGATCGCCTACATCCTCTGCCTTTTCATAGAACAGCGGGCTTTGTACCGCATCGACAAAGGTGCAGTTTTCACGACCTTCACAGAAATCCTTTGCCAACTGGTCAAACCGAGCTCTTGCCGCATCCCATCTGGGCATACCCACGGTCTTCAGGCCCACGCCTACACCGCACAGGTAGATCTTAATGCCGGGGAAATCTGTCTGTGCCCATTCAATGACCCGGGACAAAAGCATCATGGTTTCTTCAGGGGTATAGCCAAAACCAATATCATTGCCAAAGGCAGCCAGCACCAGAGCTCTTGGCTCATAGGGGCGCACAAGGCGAGGATAGTAGTATAGCAGCTCTTCTGCGCAGCTGGTGCCAAAGCCGTGGTTCAGAACGGTGGTATTGCCGTCACGGCCGATCAGGTCATCTTCCATCTCCCGGTGACCCCAGCGATCCGTCCAACGGGTAAAGGCGGAGTGACCGTAGAACACAATGCGATTTTTGTGGACAGGCTTTGCTTCAATTCTTTGTGCGCCGGACTCTTCACGGACATCCAGCTTTTCCATCTTGGGATAAGGCAGCGTATCCACAGCCTTCTCCTTCAGCAGTTTGCCGGTGTAGGCAGTGAGCAGATCGCCGTTATAGAGCTGGCAGGTGATCTCGATGGTGTAGCCATCCTTCACTTCCAGCTTTTCCAGTGCTTCTGCGCCGGCAACTTCCTTCATATTCAGTTCCCGGTCGGTAAAGTAGTAATGGCGGTACACACTGCGGTGTACTTCGTTGCCGTCCTTATCCTTTACCAGGAAGAAAATGTCGGAAATGCTATAATTGGCGCGGAAAGTGGCGCAGCAAATATCCTCCACAGAAGTCTGCAGAGCAGGCAGGTCGGTGATCACTTTTGCCTTATGGACAGTTTCTGTGCCAAGGAATTCCTTAAAGGTAAAGGGGATGTAGTGCTTATCATAGAGCTGCTTGAAGGTCACTTCCACATCCAGGCCACCCTGGATCACATACTCCACACCGTTTTCATCCACTCGCTTGTGGCATTCGCTGGTCGTAAAGCAGCCCTGGTCACGGTACAGAACCGTACTCTTTTCACCGTCGATCTCATCGGTGCCTTCCTTGTAGACCACCTTGGGTTCAGATGCGAACATCCGCACATGACCACGATTTACCATGCCATCAGCCAAATGGACCTGGGCATAGGACTGGTACATCACCTGCTCACCGTTATTTTCACAAATGTGCAGGCAGGTCATATTATCATACTGGTTGTTGCCGAATTCCTTGATATCCTCAGGATAGGTATAAGGACCAACAGGAATGCAGTTATTGGCTTTGTTCAGCTCAAAGGTGTAGCCCAACTTGGAAGAACTGATAACACGGGACCAGGCACCGCTGGCAGCACCGGTACAGGCATTGCCAAAAAGCCGGGGATCTTCCAAGGCGTAGGTAACATCCACCACGCCGGTTTCCTCATCATAGAACTCAGCCAGACGGTAAAGGCTGCCGGAGCCTACGGTCACATAGGGAAAGCCTGCATAGAGCTGACCGGCTTCCTTGGTGACAGGCAGATTTTGGCTACGAACCACATAGGAAAAGTCCACATTGGGAGTGTACATAAAGGAGATCTGCAGACCCATATAGTCATAGCAAAGCTTCCGCAGCTCGTCCGTTGTCATAGACTTATCTGCCTTGGGGAGCGCCCGCAGCTTCTGAATAACGGATTTATCCGTAATAGTAACCATTCTATCCTCCTTGGCTTATACCGCCCACGGATCGAAATCGTCCGTATCTGCAACGCCCTGCTTGTCAAGGCCATCCTCTTCGCCGATCCAAAGGATCAGCTTCATCAGCCGCTTAACGCAGACAGCCAGTTCTTCCCGGGTCAGTCTGCCTTCAGCCACCGCATCCAAAAGATACTGGGCATCGCCCTTAGGCATTCTTACATCGTTGCCTGCCTTGATCTCTTCCACATGGTCAGCCTTATTGGTCCAGTCAGAAACCACCATGCCCTTAAAGCCCCACTCCCGGCGCAGAATGCCTTCCAGCAGTTCCTGGTTGGCAGAAGTGTAAATGCCGTTAAGCAGGTTGTAAGAGGACATAACCAGCTGGGGCTGGGCTTCCTTGACGCAGATCTCAAAGCCCTTCAGGTAAATTTCACGAATAGCCCGCTCGGAAACAATGGAGTCAGAGCTCTTCCGGTTGGTCTCCTTGTTGTTGCAGGCCAGGTGCTTAGCGGTTGCCGCAATGCCCTGGGATTCAATACCCCGGATGCTGGCGGCTGCCATCTTGCCGGAAACAAAGGGATCTTCAGAGAAATATTCAAAGTTTCTGCCGCACAGAGGACTTCTGTGAATATTCAGCGCAGGGGTCAGCCAGATCTGCAGATTGTTTTCCTTGGCTTCCAAAGCGCCTGCTCTGCCGATCTGCTCCATCAATTCCAGGTTCCAGGTGCAGGCCAAAGCCGTTGCCACCGGCCAGGCGGTGCAGTTGACCTCGCAGCGGCGGTCAATACGAACACCTGCAGGGCCGTCAATGGTCATAACAGGGGGAATATGCCGCTCTTCGATGCTGCCAAAGCCGCTGGTGCAGCTAACACCGATGCTGGGAACACCCTTCACAAGATGGATCATTTCCTCCGTGGTCAGCTGGGCGATAAAGGCATCCAGGCTTGCGCCCTTCTCTGCCACATCCAGCAGCGTAATAGGCTCTTCCGGCACATCCGCCAGTTTGTAGGTGCAGGGGAAATTGGTTCTTTCCACCTTGCAATCCGGCACATCCACATAAGTGCCGTCAGCGATCATCCGCTTGCCCAGCCGTTCGGGAGCGCAGTAGGAATGAAGCCGCTCAGTGATCACATCTTCTGCGATCTCGTAGGTATAGTCGATTTCCTTTGCGTCACGGACGCTGTTGCCAACATAGATCCGGTAAGTGCCCTTTTCCAGCACATTGCAGGACTTTGCCACCAGACCCAGGTCATCAAAGGAGGCCATATCCTTAATATTAAAGGAAAGGATCAGCTTTTCGCTCTGACCGGGCTTCAGCAGCTTGGTCTTCTGGAAGGCGCACAGGCTGCGGGCAGCCTTGCCCAGTTTGCCCTGGGGTGCGCTGTAGTAGACCTGGACAACTTCCTTGCCGGGGAAATGACCCACATTCTTAACGGTGGCCATTACATAAACGGTTTCCCCATCGTCGAAGGCCTGTACCTTCTCCATTGCAAACTTGGTGTAAGAAAGGCCAAAGCCGAAGGGATAGACCACCCGGTCTTTTTTCCCGGGAACGGTCTCAAAGTACCGGTAACCAACATAGATATCCTCGGTATACCGGGCATAATCGTCACATTCGTGGAACAGCTCGGAAGAAGGATAATCTTCAAAAGCCTTTGCGCAGGTGTCTACCAGCTTGCCGGAGGGATTTACATGACCCAGCAGGATATCTGCGGCAGCGCCGCCGCCTTCCATACCGCCCTGCCACAGCATCACAGCTGCGTCGATGTTATCGTTTTCTGCAAACCAGGCGGTGTCGATCATAGCGCCCACATTCAAAAGCACGATAACATGTGCAAACCGGGCAGTAACCCCTTCCACCATTTCCTTTTCAGCAGGACTCAGATTGAAATAGTTATCATCGGCATTGTTGTAATGATCCCAGCTTTCACGGGAGTAGCGGTTAATGGTGATGATGGCAGTATCGGTGTAAGCAGCTGCCTCTTCCAGCAGATCTGCAGGCAGAGGTGCTTCGTCAAACTGGCCACGCTGGTTGCCCAGGGCATATTGCTCCTGCACATAGCCCTCGTAGTAAAGGGAAAGCTTGTCAAAGACAGGAACGTCCTTTTCTTTCAGGCCACGGTAGATATCCTTCACATAGGAAACCAGCACGGTGCCGCTGCCGCCACCACCCTTTACATAGTCGATCTGGGCCTTGCCGAAAACAGCGACCTTGGCATTTTTCCGCAAAGGCAGCACTTTGTTGTTATTTTTCAGCAGCACTGCGCCTTCTGCAGCGGCGGCACGGGAGAGGGCTCTGTGTTCATCACAGTCGGTCACTCTGGTGCCGTTCATGCCTAAAGGCCAACAGGGCTGATATAAGGCTCTGCTCCAACGCTTCATACTGTGCAATCCTCCTTCGGTGCAGTTCCGTTCACAAAGGGCACAAGCTTCTCAAGGCCTGTCCGCAGGGAGAAAATTCTGTGCGTATTACGGCCATCCATATGCTTCTGCAGGAAGGGCTCATTCACATTGATGATGTCACGAACCTGCTGGCCATACTTCTTGATGCCTTCCTCGTCCCCACGCTCCATAGCGTTCAGGGTCTTGGCATAGTTGATCACATACTCGGTATGGATCTTCAGAACCTGCCATTCCTTGCCCTGAGGACCATTTTCATTCTTCTCAATGAAGGGAAGCACGGCCTTGATGGCATTGTAAACGCCCTCATAGTCATCACACAAAGGCTTCCGGTTGAACACCGGGTGGCCACTGGCAACACTTTCGTAGATGGGGATCAGACGGGAAACAGTTTCCAGATACTTGTGGGCCTCCAGACCATCGGGTCCGAAGGTGTTCAGGTAGAACTTTTCCATATTGGGTTCGTACTCGCTCTTATTGTCCCACAGAGCCTTTGCCATCATATACATAGGCAGGTTGGTGGGATATGCGCAGCGGTGGACCTGGCAGCTGATCATGCCGTTGATGCCGATCTTTTCCAGATCCTTCATATCCTGGAACAAGTTCCGGGCGCAGAATTCATAGCCCGGATCTGCCACGTGAGCCCAGGTCAGGTGATAGTCATACACAAAGCTGTCGCCCTGGAACAGTTCCTGCCAGGAGCGCAGGTATGCCAGGTTTTCATCCAGAGGTTCGGGGATCTCCAGCTTGTTCCGCACATAGGGAGCAAGCTGACCGTCAAAGGTGAGGAAGTCGGAGTAGTTCTGGCCGTACATACGGGTAATGGGGGCAAACATCAGAATAAACCGATCCTGGTTCTTGATCTGATGGAATTCCGGCACCCACAGAAGATCGTAGTAGATCAGGAATACCACCTTAGTGTCCAAACCAGCGGCCGTGAGCTTTTCATCCACCTCGTTGAGCATCATCACATACCAGTCAGCAGGGCGCATCTTTACGCACTCTTCGCACTCACACTGGTTGTTCCGTTCGTCGCCCAGCCACAGGTGCAGCACGTCCACCTGGGGATTGTTCTTGCAGTATTCCACCACCGCATCGCTGACGATTCTCCGCACTTCGGGGTTGGAGTAGCACAGGTTGGTGTAAAGGGGCTTGTCCTTCCAGATCTGCCGCTTGCCATCCACCATTGCCATATACTGGAGCACATCTTCACCGATGTTGGAGGTATCGATCATGCCCCAGCCGGTACCGTCAATGCCGAAGGGCTCGCAAGTCCAGCCGTGACCGGTCTTCTGCAGACGCAGACCACGCTTGGCCATCTCTGCTTCAAAGCTGATGGTGTAGGCCGCCACTTCTTCTCTGGTGATCTGGTACTTTTCCTGGAGGGGGTTGCGGACAGCGCCGTACCACCGGTCAAAGAAAGCCACCGGCACCATAAACTGAATGTAATATTCATTCATACCTACCCGGGGCAGATAATCGATCATATCCAGCACATTTTCATAGGCGTTTGCGCCTTCGATGCAAACGCCTCTGTGGCGATAAGCAGCCTTTTCGCAAACATTGACTTCGTATGTATCCAGCACTCTTTCGGGAATGCGTTCGCCGCCCTTGCTGGGGCGTACCCAGTCGCAGCCCAGCTCCCGCAGGAAGCGGTAAGCAGCCAAAAGCACACTGCGATCGTTGGAGCCGGTAATGTAGCCGTTGCCGTCCTTTACGGAGATGGCGATGGCATCGTCCAGCTGGGCATCCTCAACAGCAGGCACATTTCCCTGCAGGCTCTCATCCAGACCCACCCAGATCACATTTTTGAAAGCAGGCTGAACAGTATCCGCACACAGCACCTCTGTCATCACTTCGCTGTCCATTAACTTTGCGCAACGACAAAGCTCCTGAACGGCATAATCCACTGTTTGGTTTTTACCCAATTGTCCGAAACGAATTCTTCTGTACTTCATAGGCAAACTCCTCAATTTTACAGCTATTTGCTGATTTTTTGCAACACAAGGCTGAGTGGGCTCGAACCTAAATAGGTTTTCAGTTATTTGCATTCCCCAATACCGCAGAAAATCCCTTGATAATACAAAAAGTATTGTCTGCGTGATTTTCTTTGTCTTGGAAAATGCAAATGGCTGAAAACTGCAAGGCACCTCTCAGTAAATAATTTTTGATTGATTTTTGGCGCAGATGATGCCGCCTTGCTACCGCAAGGCAAAGAAGATAAGGCAAAAAGCAACAAAAAGAATTACTGAGAGGCTGCTTAGGTTCGAGCTCACTCAGCCTAAGCGCCGCATAGAATGTGTTGACAAAAAAAATATGCCAAACCTCTATGCGGACTCTAAAATGACACTTTTATGCAAACATTACATAAAATATGCCACCCAAAACTGTCTTGCTTTGTTATTATTTTATGATATAATAAGGACAAAGTCTTTGTCAAATCTTCTTTCGATTTTGGCATTTTTTCACCCGTAAATTCAGGAAGGAGGGTTTTTATGCCTTTCGACTACTATCCTATAAAGCAGGAGATCGAGATCCGTGATTTCCGCAACGTGCGCTACAAAGAATTCAATAAGGATTTCCAGTACAAAGAGGAATCCCATGACTTTTGGGAGATGGTTCATGTTGACCAAGGCTCTATGCGTGTGGTGGTAAATGGAGATGCCCATATTCTCACCAAGGGGCAGACCATCTTCCACCGTCCTCACGAGCGGCACGCACATATGACCGTGGACAATACCGCCGGCTGTATGGTGGTGGTTTCCTTCTCCTGTAACAGTCCCCTTTTGGACTGCTTAAGTGGTCGCATTTTGATGCTGGAAAATGCTTCCAGAAAGATTCTCTCTCTCTTCCTGGCAGAAGCCAACAATGTGGTTGGTGAGATCGGTGTTCCTGCTTCTATGCGCTCGCCAGTAGATGAGAGCAAGATCCCTGCCGGCTCTTCTCAGCTGATGCAGTGCTATTGGGTGGAATTCCTGTATTCCATCATTCGCTGCAGTAACGCAGAAAATACCACTTACCTGCCTGCTCCGGATGCGCGGAAAAAGAATCAGGCCTTCTTTGTGGATACGGTTCTGGAATTCATTCAAGCCAATGTGTCTGCCCAGCCTTCCCTTTCCTTGCTGTGCGACACCTTCTCTATCAGCCGCCCCTATTTGTACCATATGTTTAATGAAAATGTGGGCACCAGCCCCATTGAGTATTGGATCTCCCTGAAAATGACGGAGGCCAAACGGCTCATCCGGAACGGGGAACTGAATATCACCCAAATCGCAGAACATCTGGGCTACAACAGCATCCATCACTTCAGCCGCATGTTCAAGCGGTTTACCGGCGTTTCCCCCAGCGCCTACAAAAACTCTGTGGGTAACTGATTATGAGAGAACCTATCCAAATCCTGATGGAAAAAGTCCGTTGCCCCGGCTGGCCTGCCTGCGTAGAAGAAATTTACGAAAAGGCTATGGCCCGGTATGATGCAGAAGGCTGCTTTCTCACCGACCCGGCTTACTATGCAAGCTTGGCAGAGCGTTACGGCATTTTCCAAGCAGAGCTGGATACCTTCCAGCGTGCAGCAGTGGCAGTGGGGCAAAACGAAGCCTACAGCCGGTATTTGCTGCTGATCTATGTATTCCTGACGGAAGTCCCCTTTACCAAGGCAGAACTAAAGGCCTTCCGCATTCTGCCTACAGAGGATGCTTCCGACTTTGCCTTGGATATGCTGCCCGGTCTTGCCCTTTACGGGCAATTTCCCCGTTGCTATGAAAATTTGAAAAACCGGGGACTACCGGAAGATATGATCCGGGATCTGATGGCAAGACCGGAAAGAACCGTTGCCGGTTTCCGCAAACTCCACAACGGGGCCGAAGGCTTCCACTTATTTAAATGGTATCAGCGGCTGATCCGTGGCGATATCTATGACATTGGTTGCCTGCAGGTTGAATTGCATATTCCCTTTACAAATCAGGCCTGCCTGTTCCGTAGCAAAGAAGGTCAGTATGTTGCCCTGGCACGGGAATGCAAGCTTCACCCCACCGGCCGTATGCTGGGTTGCCGGGGATATGAAGAATCCCCGGATGCCTGGGAACCTAATATAACAGAAACCGATACTTACTGGGAAGGCTATGCCTACGGCCCTGACGGTCTTGTGCAGCAGGAACTGATCCGCCTGGAGAAAGACCACTGGGAAATTGCAGTTGCTCCCGAAGCTCCCTGCATCTCTCTGCATATCCCCTCCAAAGCACGGCTGGACAACGAATCTGTTACACAAAGCCTTGCCCAAATCAAGGCATTTTTGAAGACCTACTTCCCGGATTATCCTTACAAAGCTATTTTCTGCTCCAGCTGGATCTTAAATCCCGCCCTTGCAGAAATGCTTCCCCGGGAAAGCAATCTTTCCCGGTTCTGCCGGCGGTTTCTTCCCATGACCCAGGTGGCCGCAGGCAATGATGTCTTTAATTTTGTCTTCCGTCTGTCTGCACCCCCTGAGGATCTGGAAACATTGGACGAGAGCACCTCTTTGCAAAGAAACCTGAAAAAGTATTATATGGACGGCAATATTCTTCACGAAATGTGCGGCTGTATGATTTGTGATGGATCCATCGAATAATGCAAAAAGCACTGCCCATCATTGGGCAGTGCCTTTTATTTTATTGCTTAAACCGGCGCTCTTTTTCGTCCTTCTTGATTTGGTCGATGGATTCTGCACTATCCAAGAATGCCAGGAATTCTGCGACGACCTTATTGATATCCTCCGGCAGGCTTTCCTTGCCGTAGGGGCATCTGTTTTCGTCTGCTCTGCCGTAAAACACCTCTGCCGCATATTGCTTACAGGTTTCACAGCCGCATTCTCCGCAGTTCTTGCCGGGAAGCATTTTCTCTATTTTCAGCAGGGCTTCATTTTTGGTCTTTTCTCCGTAGTGCCGGCCTGCCCAAGCCATAGCCATATTGGCAAGCCAGGCTGTGCCGATAAAGAAAACAAAGAAAAACGCTACCGCCCAAACAATAAAGAGCCATATTGGCATAGCGGAACTCCTCCTATTTCTTTTTCTACAGTATAGCATTATTTACCCACCGGCGCAAGTGCCGGTGGGTAAATTTTGTTAGAATTACTGTGCCAGCTGGCTGGGCCGCAGCACAAAGTAGTGCTTCCAGACACTCTTTAATGTTGCAGCATCCTCTGCCCAGATAGAGATCAAACCATTTTCTTCCAAAAGACCGGTTTCGTCTACCTTTGCAGCGTCATCAATATAGGTGGTTTTACAATCGCAGTCTGCTTGCTTTGCAACCAGGAACTTGCCGTTGCCCAGATACAGCGCTGTAACCGCAGGCCACTTGCTGTGCTCACACTTGCCGATGGCACAGAAGATATCACCAATCTGGAGCTCTGTTTGCGCAAAGATCTTTGTGCTTTCCTTGTTGGCAGAGCCACCGGTAGAACCTTCTACCAGCATTTTATGCCACACCGTATCCCCTTCGATCAATGCACCGCTGCTATCTACCAATAATTCTCCGCGGGCAGTAGAAACACTTGCCTTTGCGAAAGCGTAGTCTGCAATGATGCCCGCTTGTGCATAAGCTTCGATTGCCACCTGGGAGAGGGTACCGCCTTCCTTTTCACGGACATAAGAGGCGATCTGCTCTTGTTCTTGCTGCGTCAGGGGGGCATCCTCGATCAGTCGCATAGACAAACGGCTGGGCCGCAGGACAAAGTAGTGCTGGATCGCCTTCATAGCTGCAGCGTTGCCCCAAACCACCGTATCAGTGGTAACACCCTGCTCGTCAGTGAACACTGTTCTGCATTCGCCGTTGCAGGCAGCAGGATGGTGCTCATAAACCTGGAACTTTCCTTCGCCTTGGTAAACACCTACGATATATACCCACTTGTTACCGGTAGTAGCGCAGGCACGAACTGCGAAGAACAAATCACCGATCTCGAAGCTTGCAGGTGTGAATGTCTTGCCTACAGCCAGTTTTGCGCCGCCGTAGTAATCAAATACCAGCATCTTCCGGAAATTAGGATCGGTTGCAGTTTCCAGCAATGCGTAGCTGTTGCCATCAAAGTTCTTCTTCATCAGGTCAAAGAAGCCCAATTTGCCAAACTCCGGAGAAATATCGATACCGGCAGCAGTATAAGCGTCCTTCGCAAAGTTTGCAAAAACAGTATTGCCTTCACCGGTAAAGGTTTGGATACCTGCCTGCTCGGTGGCAGTCAAGCTGCCACGAGCACCGGCTGTGCGGGTGATATTCACTTCACAGGAGGCCACATAACCGTCACAATTTACAGTGATGGTGCAAGTACCTGCGCCAACGGCAGTGATCTTGCCGTCAACCACGGTGGCCACATCCGGGTTGGAAGTAGTCCAGCATACATTCACGGGATCAGCTGCAGCGGCAGGAGTCTTGGTAATGGTGAGGGTTGCTGCATTGGCTGCGGGCAGACTATTTGCAGCAGTGTAATCAAGGGTCAGCTCCGTCTGATTCAGGCTGATGCTCTGAAGGGCATCAGCAGCTACCCGTTCAGGACGGAGGACAAAGTAGTATCTGTAGACCTGCATTGCCTCTGCATTGCCCCAAACAACTGCCTTGTCTGCATTTTCCACATTGTAATCGGAATAGTAGATGCGCTTACATTCTTCGGTGCAGCTAGCGCCGGTGTGGGTTTCGGCAACCACAAACTTGCCATTGCCCACATAGATACCGGTGATGTAGACCCACATCTGACCGGAGATTGCACAGCCGCCATCCCATGCGGCAATAAAGGCATCGCCGATCTTGAAATCGTCAGGAGTGAAGAGCTTGCCTACTGTGCCTTCGTTGGCCAGGCGGCGAGCGCCACCGTAATAGCCGGGAAGCAGCATCTTTGCATAGTTTTCATTGGTGGGGGAAGCCAAGAGCTTACCGTTGCTTGCAAAGAGTGCTTCTCTAATATCGCCATAAGAAGGAGAACCGATAGCAGGATTCAAGTCGATCTCTGCCAGGGTATAGGCTCCCTTCATAATGGTTCCCACTGTTGTGGCTTTTTCAGGCCAGAATTCCTTGATGGCATTCATTTCTTCTGCTGTCAATGCGCCATCTGCCATATCACGGCCAACCACTGCAACCACACAGCTTGCGCTGTAGCCATCGCAGTATGCAGTGATCGTGGCTCTGCCGACAGACAAGGCGGTAACCTTGCCGTCAACAACAGTAGCAATCTCAGGATCAGAGCTTACCCAAGTAACAGCTGCGTTAGGCGCTGCTGCTTCAGGAGTCTTGATCACAGTGAGAGTGGTGGTCTTGTTCAGCGCCACACTCACACCGTCGTCGCTGAGGGCGATGCCCTGAAGGGCATCAGCCGCCAGCCGCTCGGGACGGAGCACAAAGTAGTAGGAGTACACGCTCTCAAGGTCTGCTGCATCGGCAGTCCACAAAGACACCGTGCTGAAGCCCTTAGAGTCGTCCGTTACAATATCCTGACCCTTCTTATCTTGATACCATACATCACTGCTGCAATACTGGGATATCACATGGAAGGTTTCATTGCCTAAATAGATTGCAGTTACATAGTTCCAGCCCTTATGATCGCAGGCAACTTCAGACAGACCGCCAAAAATGTCGCCGGGCTTCAGGTCTTCCGGATTGAAAGTCTTTCCGGTCTTAAACTTGCTGCCGCCATAGTAGCCGGGAATCAGCATCGTATGATAGTTCTTGTTGGTATCTGTAATCTCTGTCAGTGCAGAACCGCTGAAAAGGGCTTGTGCCATAGCTTTGCTGTTAAGTTTGCCCATCAGCTCATACATACCGGCAATGCCAACCTTTTCGTAGGCATCACGAGACACGGTAGCAAATGTATTGGCTGTTATAGATCCTTTCGTAATTTCTGCGAAAGCGTCCATCTCTGCCTGGGTCAATGCGCCCTCGGTGATGCTGCGCATGGAAACGGTCACAGCGCAGCTTGCGCTATAGCCTTCATAATGCACAGTGATCACAGCAGAACCTTCGCCAACAGCCATTACCTTGCCGTTTGCATCCACAGTAGCAACTGCAGGATCAGAAGAGCTCCAAATTGCCTTGGCAGCATCCAAAGTAGCATTGCCATTGCTCAGCATACCGGCAACAGACAGGGTTTCAATTTCAAAGTACTTCAGGGTCACTTCAGACTTGTTCAGGCTGATGCTTTGGAGTGCATCGGCCGCCAGCCGTTCAGGACGGAGGACGAAATACTTGGTGAAAGCACTGTCGGCAGCAGCGGCATTGCCCCAAAGGGAAACGGGATTTGTAGCCATATCTGCATATGCATCAATATAGCAACCGCCACAAGTCGTACAAGTATTCTTATCTGCTACGAGGAACTGGCCATTTCCAATATATACACCCGTCAATGTATTTGCAGAGGTGCAATCCTCACAATGGTTAGTTGCATAGGCCATGATCAAATCGCCAACCTTGAAATCGGCAGGCACGAAGGCATGATGCTGATCCAGATCAGTACCGCCAATATAGCCGGGCACCAAAATCTTGCTGTGGTCGGAGCCAGCGGTTGTGATCGCTGTATAGATGGCATTGAAGCTCTGGTTGGACAGAACAGCAGAAACATCCACACCGGCAGCACTGTAAGCTTCCTTCGCTACAACGCCGGGGTTCTTGCCGGCCGTCAGGCTGGTCAGGCTGCCAATTGCGGCCAGTTCGTCAGCCGTCAGAGCGCCCATCTGGATCGTACGGTTGGGGATGGTCACCTCGCAGGAAGCGCTGTAGCCATCACAGTAGGCAGTGATGGTGACCGTGCCGCCACGCAGGGCAGTTACCACGCCGTTTTCTACCTTTGCAACTGTTTCATCGGAGCTTACCCAAGTAACAACCGCATCAGTAGCAGGAGTCTTGGTGACGGTCAGGGTAGCAGTTGCGCCCACCGTCAGATTCAGAGTTTCCTGGCTGATAGAGATGCTCTGCAGTGCATCGGGAGCCAGCAGCTCAGGACGAAGCACAAAGTAGTACTCAAAGGAAGCATTCATAGTTTCGGCATCGCTCCACAGGGAGATATAGCCGCTTTCCAGCTCCTTGCCGTATTCGTCCACATAAACCTCAGAGCAGACGCTACAGCCGAACCGGGCAACACGGAACTTGCCTTCGCCCAGATATACACCGGTAATGTAGGGATACTTATTTAATGTAGTATCCTCGTTGCAGGTACACTTCTTACCGGCAGTTAAGAATAGATCGCCCACCTTAAAGTCTGCAGGTACAAATGCTCTGCTCGTACCGGTCTTGCTGCCGCCATGATGATCAGGCAGGAACATATCGTGGTAGACCTGCGTATTCTCGGTAGCACCTACTATAGCGCCACCGGATGCGATCAAATAGCCACGGACAGTATTATAGTTTTCGGCTCTGTCAAACACGCTCAGAGTAATACCTGCATGGCTGTAGACAGACTTACCAAAGTCGTACCAACGAACAGCTTCGCCGCCGCTGAAGTTGCCAATAGCAAGCAGTTCTTCTGCCGTCAGAGCGCCGTCTTCCATGTTGCGGATCACGGTACGATCAGGACGGAGGACGTAGTAGTACATCCAATCCTGGCTGAAGTCCATACCAAGGATCTCGGTGCTGGTGCGGACTTTATATTCCTTGTCCACGCTGGTGACTTCCATCAGCAGGAACTGACCGTTGCCTTGGTAAATACCAATCCAGAACAGATAGCTGCCGGCAGACAGGAACTTGGATGCGCCGAACACGTCACCCACACGCAGATCGGCTGCGGTAAGGACTCTATCGGGATGCTCTGCCACATTGGCACCGCCGTACAAGCCGGGCACCAGCATTGCTGCATAGGTGGCGTTGTAGTTTGCATCTGCCGCCGTCATGGGTGTCAGCTTACCGCTGACCTTCTTAAAGATGGCACTGTGGCCGCCATTGACGGTCTTGCCGTTCATTTCTGTGGTAGGATCCACATTGGCTGCCTTGTAGGCCCAGTTGACGAAGCCGGCCATCTGATAGCTACGGCCGTCTTCCAGCCACTGCTCCACAGTCAGCTTGGAAAGAGCCTGCTTTTCGGTTTCCGTCAATCTGCCTTCGGACAGGTCACGGATAGCCATTGCATTGATATCTGCATAAGCTCTGGAGGGACGCAGGACCACATAGCCTTCGTACTTGCGCCAAGTGCTGACATCGGGGTTAATGGCAGAAGTCAGCCAAGCAGCCAATTCGCTGTCAGAAGCGATGGTCTTCTGGAACCAGGTTGTAACCTGCTTGCCGGAGGTGACCTTCTCCTTCTGCTGGGTTGCCACCAGGAACTTGCCTTCACCCTGGTAGACAGCGCACAGATAAGCACTGTAGTCACGGTAGCCCATCAGGATCACATCGCCCACATGGAGCTGGCTCAAAGAGGTCAGCGCCACAGGATTATTGAAGCAGGTGCCGCCATAGTAAAGTACCATGGTGTGAAGGGCTTCTCTTCCCACAACAGGCTCTGCCCGGAAGGAATAGTTGTATGCCTTGCCCCAGCCGCCGCTTGTGGCGTTGAAGCAGCTGAGTACAACAGTTGCATAAGTTGCACCCTTGGTGCCATCGGTATAGATATCCAGACCAATTCTCTTATATGCCTGTGTAGCAAAGCCCAGATTCATACTGGTCCAGCCTGCATCAGCAGTGAGGCCTGCCAGCTTGGCAGCGTTGGTGTCGCTCAGCAGCACATCGCTGACGGGAACCTGATAGACATAGGACATATCTGCATCGGTCAGGTCAGGGGCTGTTGCGGTGTAAGCACCGATCTGCGTATTCAAGTTTTCATAAGCCTGGCTGGGACGGAGCACCAGGAACATATCGTAGGTCAGACCCTGCATTGCGAAGTAGTCACCGGTAACCTTGCGCATTCTGCCATTGCTCTCCAAAGAAGCAAAGGTGTTTTCGCCCAGGTAAACCAGCACACGCCAGCTTGTTACATCCCGGTCTTCCATTTCTGTACCACCGGAAACAGAGCCTTCCAGGTTCATGTAAACCAGGATATCACCGGCTTCCAGATACTTTGTTCTGGGATCGATGATGCGCTCTTCGTTGTTGTAATCGTTGGAGTAGACCCAAACGCCGCCGTAGAAGCCTTCCACCAGCATATCCCGGTAGAGCTTATAGGCATCTGCCATCTCTTCCCTGCTGTTCAGGGTGAACATATGGCGGGTCTTGGGCTGATTGTAGAAATAGTGCAGGCCATAAGGCTGGTAGATCCGGGTCTGGGTGAAGAAGTTATCAGCCAGTTCCTGGATGCTGGGCAGCTGCAAATCAAGGCCGGTCACTTCATTGTAGACCCGCTCAGCAAAGCCGGTTTCCTGCTCAGCCTTGGCGCTGATCTTGTAGCCATCGTTGCTGTTCCAGCCGGAAGCCACATCGCTGCCACGGAAAGCTTCCAGGTTGGCAGCATTCCACTTCTGACCGCCAATGGTGGTCATCAGCACATTGGAGGGGATATTGTCTACATAGCCGCCACCGCAGACGATCTTATCGCCCACATTGCCGGTAGCTGTTACGGTATAGCTAAGGGTCACAGATGCACCTGCGGGAACATTTACATTCCAGGTGATCTTGCCATCGGCATAAGTACCGCCGCCCACATTGGAAACATAAGCAGTGTTGGCAGGTACAGTTTCCGTCACAACCAAACCACTATAGGCCGTTGCTGCCTTGGGATAGTTGCTGTTATTGGAGTTATTGGTAATTTTAATGGTATAGGTCAGCTGACCGCCCTTTACCACTGTGCCGTAATTCTTTACACTAACAGTCCGGTCGATATCCATACCGGGGAACTGCAGACGGCTGTAAGTGGACTCGGTAATGGTAAAGCCGGTGGTAGGTACGGGGCTGAGATCGTTATTAGCAAGCTCATACTTCAGCTTGCCGGTATCCAGCACATAGTCAACATCCAGCTTATCGTTGGCTGCATCCGCATCCACATCGTCCAGCGTCAGAACATCCAAAGGACGAACGATTACGAACCAGGCACCGTTCACATTGGTGTCGGCAATGGCATCCTTCAGCTGGAAGTAGCCGCCCTGCTCTGTGCCATTCAGGAAGGAGCCTTCCACGGTGGCAAGATGGATCGCACCATTTTCTTCCACTTCATCAGAACCGGTGGACAGGCTGAATTTGCCGCCGCCACAGTGGAGGATCTTACCATCGCCTACATACAGCATTGCATGCTGATGACCGCCGTTGCCATGGGCAACCAGAATATCGCCGGGGCGCAGGTAAGTATCATAATTGGTGATCATTTCCAGAAGGGTCTCGGCAGGTGTACGCTCAGAGCCTGCATTGCCAAAGTCTGCCCATCTTTCGTCAAACTCGTAGCCATCATCCCACCAACGGGCAACCAGCATATCCTGAGGATATTCTGTGTTCATAAACAAGCCTCTGGTGACCGCATTGACACGATGGCCCAAAATGGGATAGCCCAGAGCCTCATAGTACACATTCCAGCAGTAGTCAGAGCAAACGCTGAACAGGGTGCTGTCAGAGGTGGCATCCTCCAAAGTGGAGAAGGTATTGGTACGCCAGGTGCCGCCATACGCCTTGCTCATAGGTTCTTCAGAACCCACATCGCCACGGGTGGTCAGTTCGGTGGAGTCATACTGCACCTTTCCACCCTTCAGATAATAATCCCATGCTACTTCCACCAGAGCGGTTTCCATATCGGCACGGGTGATATTGGCCTCGGCTGCTTCAGCAAGGAACAAATGATCCATGAATACATGGGCATCTGCCGCTACGCTGATGATAAAGCCGCCCACTTCTGCCCGATCCTTTGCAGCCACGCCGCTCAGGGGTACATAGACACGGCTCCAGCCATTGCTCTGGGCAGCTACCATACCGGGTCTGCCAAGCACGGTCTTACCGTCGGCGCCCAAAAGGGCAACTGTAACCGTCCGGTCACCGGAAAGCCACAGAGTATCCATTTCCAGTGTGCCCCTGGTTTGCCAATTCTGAGGCTCTGCGAACAAAACCGTCACATTGCCGGTGGCATTCACTTCCAGTGCCTTGGTGGAATCTCCACGGACAACTGCGCCTTGCAGCACGCCACCTTCCACAGAATTCACCAAAGTCAGGAGGTCATCGGTGTTTCCATCGGCCAGTTTGTCTGCCAAAGCAGGCTGGCTGGGATCCACCAGGTTTTTCAGCGCGATCAGATCGTCGCTGTCCACCATATTGTTGCCGCTGATATCATAGTTTACATTGTCCTGCTTCTGTCCGCTACGCAATGCAGCTTCCAGAGCATCAATGTCTGCCTGTGTTACCTGTGCGTCTCCGTTCAGGTCGCCCGGCACTTCTGTTTCTGCCCATACGGCAGAAAAGAGCATAGGCAGTACCAAAAGAAGGCACAGAACCAAAGACAGTGCTTTTATGCTGTTTTTACGCATATTCTTCACCCTTTCAAAGGTTTTTCCATTCCCAGGAAGCAAGGCTGTTATTAACAGCGCTGCTTCCCGGGAACGGCATTCAGGATTGCTGGGGGGTCTGTCCGCCGGCTATGTGCCGGCGGACAGGATTTCATAGTTTAGTCAGCCAACTTGCTGGGACGGAATACCAAATAATTCAGCCATTCGCCGCCATCAACATTTGCAGCATCCTTATCGGCGCTCCAGATAGATACATGGCCGTCTGCATTGTGGTTGCCGGCTGCATCATAGATGTCGTAATGGGCTTCCTTACTGCAGGTACAGCCGGAAGAACCGGGCTGTCTTACTGCCAGGAACTTGCCTTCACCCTGATAAACAGCTGTGACGGTGGGCCACTTGTTGTGGCTGCACTTGTAGTTGGCAACCAGAACATCGCCTACGATGAAGTCAGCAGGGGTAAATACCTTTGTGCCGTTGCCGGATTCCTTGCCGAAGTAGGTGCCTGCCACATAGGTGGCCTTAACGTTTTCATTTACTTTGGTACCCTTTACGATCTTTACCAGATCGCCTGCACCGATCTTTGCGTAAACGCCGCTCAGATCAATCGCTGCCTGGGCATAGATCGTGCTAATGGCAGGACCGGAGGTATAGGTTGTAAAGATATCTGTACCAACGCTGCTGATGGCTGCCATCTCGCCCTTGGTCAGCACGCTTTCTGCCATCTCACGGGCAGCACCCTTGACCAGCACCTCACAGGAAACCGTTTGGCCATTGCAATTTGCAGTGATGGTTGCAGTGCCGGCGGCAACTGCGGTGATCTTGCCATTTGCGTCCACCGTTACTGCTTCGTTATTGGAAGAAGTCCAGGTGATCTGCGCACCGTCAGGAGCGCCGGACAGGGTCAGCGTACGCTGCAGGCCAGCGGCCAGAGTCAGTTCAGTCATATCCAAAGCAATGCTCTCTTCCACAGGAGCCAGCAGCTCAGGACGAAGGACGAAGTAGTATCTGTAAGCCTTCATTGCTGCAGCATCGCCCCAGACAATGCTCTTTTCTGCATTGTCAGCATTGTAATCAGAAATGTAGACCCGGTTACAGGCAGCAGCGTCTGTATGGCTATGGTTTTCTACAACAATAAATTTGCCGTCGCCAATGTAGATACCTGTCATATAGACCCATCTGTTTCCATTCGTTGCGCAGGCAGCATCCTGGGCAGCGATAAATACATCGCCTACCTTGAAGTCGGCAGGTGCGAAAGTCTTACCGTTAGCACCGGAATTGTTGCTGTAACGCTTGCCGCCAAAGTAGCCAGGCAGAAGCATTTTCGCATAAGTAGCATCCTGATTCTCCAGAGGCAGACCAGTGGTTGTATCGAACAGCTTGCCCTGCATATTGAAGAAGCTGTCAGTGCCAATTACGGGGGTTAGGTCAATATTGGCTGCCTCATAAGCCTTCTTCATAACAACGCCAGCTGTAAATGTCCCTTCAGGTACGAAGGTCTTGATTGCAGCCATTTCTGCCTCGGTCAGCACACCCTCGGTGATCTCACGGGATTCGGAGGAGACCGGGGCTGTGACGGTCACCGCACAGGATGCGGTGTAGCCGTCGCAGTTTACAGTGATGGTTGCCGTGCCGGCAGCAACAGCAGTAACCTTACCGGTTGCGTCCACAGTAGCAACTGCGGTGTTGGAGGAAGTCCAAGTGGTGCTGACAGCATCTACAGCAGTGGCAGGATCCTTGGAAACTGCCAGGGTCACATTGCCGCCAACTTCCACGGAAGCGGTAGCCTTATCCAGGCTTACGCTCTGGATGGCATCAGCTGCCAGCCGCTCAGGACGAAGGACGAAGTAGAACTTATAAGTGGTCTTCATGTAGTCCTCTGCGGCCCAGATCACGGAATTAGCATCGCCATAGGTATCTACATAAGACTTGGAGCAGGTGTCATTACAAGCTGCGGGGTGAGATTCAGAAACCATAAACTTGCCATCGCCGATGTACACACCGGTGATATAGACCCACTTTGTGGCTGTGCCGCTTGCAGAGCAGCCTACATTATGGGCGCCGGCAAAGACATCACCAATCTTGAAGTCTTCAGGCTTGAAGGTTCTGGCTGCGCCGCCTTCTACACCACCGTAGTAGCCGGGCAGGAGCATCTTGTGATAGTTGGTAGTTCCGGCAACTGTATTGCCTGCGCCATCAAAGAGCTTGCCCTTAATGGTGAACCAGCTGTCGGTGCCGACTACGGGACGCAGGTCAATGTTGGCGACGGTATATGCCTCCTTAATAATGGGAGAGAAGGTACCGGGCTTTTCAGGCACATAATTCCTCAGGGCATCCATTTCTGCCTGGGTCAGTGCGCCTGTTGTGATGTCACGGGCTGCACCCTTGACGGTCACTTCACAAGTTGCGGTGTAGCCGTCGCAGTTAACGGTGATGGTTGCAGTGCCGGCGGCAACAGCGGTAATCATACCATTTGCATCCACAGTAGCAACTGCAGTATTGGAAGAAGTCCAGACAACTCCTTCAGCAGGAGTTGCGATCAGGGTCTCTTCATTGCCGACCTCCAGGGTGATCTCGGTCTTGTTCAGGCTGATGCCTTCCACAGCACCGGCAGCCAGCCGCTCAGGACGGAGTACAAAGTAGTACTCGTAAGCAGCGTTCAGTGCAGCAGCATCGCTCCAGAAGGAGACCATACCGTTGGTCAAAGTCTTGCCGAGCTCGTCAACATAGACGGTGGCACAGCCTTCTGTCGTGCAGCTTCTCTTGGATACCAGGAACTTGCCGTCGCCCACATAGATACCGGTCAGGTACTGCCAGGAACCATGTTCACACTTAGCAGTGGCGGTGGCGATAATGTCACCGATCTTCAGGTCAGCAGGTACGAAGACCTTGCTTTCCGTCATCTTGGAGCCACCGGTATAGCCGGGCATCAGCATCTTGGTGTAATCAGACTCGGTAGTTGCAAAAACTGCCTTACGCAGATCGTTGAAACCGATATTGGTGTTAAATGCGTCCACTTCGATGCCGGCTGCATTGTAAGCAGGAGCAACGAATGCATACCACAGGCCAGCCTTTTCTGCATCGTAGCCGGCAATAATTGCCATCTCGTCAGCGGTCAAAGCGCCTGCGGTAATATCGCGGGTAGCCAGCTTCTGGGGACGGAGCACGAAGTAATATTCATAAGCACCCTTCAGTGCAGTGGCATCGCTCCAGAAGGAGACCATACCGTTGGTCAGTGCCACGCCATATTCGTCAACATAGACGGTGGAGCAGCCTTCCTCGGAGCAGGTTCTCTTGGAAACCAGGAACTTGCCGTCGCCTACATAGAAGCCGGTCAGGTAAGTCCAGGAGCCGTGTTCGCACTTGGCTGTTGCGGTGGCGATCACGTCACCAACCTTCAAATCAGCAGGCACGAAGGTGCGGCTTGCGGTGGTCATCTTGGAACCGCCGGTATAGCCGGTTACCAACATCTTGGTGTAATCGGAAGCGGTGGTAGACAAAACAGCCTTCCGCAGATCATTGAAGCCGATGGTGGTATCGAATGCTTCCACATAGATACCTGCAGCCTCATAAGCAGGATTTACAAAGGCATACCACATACCCGCCTTGTCAGCGGTGTAGCCGGCGATGATAGCCTGCTCTTCAGCGGTCAGGCTGCCATCCTTGATATTACGGGCGTAAACCTTTACGCCGCACTGAACAGTAATGCCGTCACAGGTCAGGATGATAACGGTCTCACCTTCTGCAACAGCAGTAATCTTGCCGTTTGCATCCACAGTGGCTACACTGGGATTGGTGCTCTCCCAAGTGATGGATTCCGCAGTAATGGTGTCGGGAATCATAGTGTAGGTCAGGGTGATCTCATCGCCCACACTCAGCTTTGCTTCGCTCTGGCTCAAAGCCACGTTCAGCAGGTGCTCGCCGGCCAATCTCTGAGGACGGAGCACATAGTAGTACATATAAGCGCTGTTCAGATCTTCCAGGCTTGCCCAAATGGTGCCAACCTTGGTGGTCTTACCGGAAATGTCCTTATACAGACCGCCGTGGGTTGCGCAACCCATCTTGCTGACCAGGAACTTGCCGTTGCCCTGGTAGATGCCGATCACATTCTGCCAGTTGTCGCAGCACTTATCGTTCATAAAGCCGCAGAAGATATCACCGATCTGGAAGTCTTCCGGCTTGAAGGTCTTGTTGGTGGGAATTGCAGATGCTGCATTCTTTGCGCCACCGTAGTAGCCGGGTACCAGCATCTTATGGAAGTTGGAATCGCCGGAGATCAGCAGACCGCCTTCTGTGAACAGTTCCTTACGAGTATTGTTTACATTCAGGGTCAGATACTTGGTCACATCAATGTTAGCGTGGCCATAAACGTTAGCTGCGAAAGCTTCCAACTGTGCCTTCTTATCGGTGGTATAGTTTGCAATGGCATTCTTTTCAGCAGAGGTCAGCTCGCCGGTTGCCATATCTCTGTCCACATAGGACTTGGGCTGCTGACGACCGTCGGCCAGCTGCTGAGGACGAAGCAGGAAGTAGTAGAGCCACTCTTCGGACATATCGTGACCAATGATCACATTGTTGGCCATATAGGCCTTACCAAAGCCGCTACTGGGTGTTTCTGTGATCAGCCACTGGCTGCCGCCCTGGTAGAGAGCTGCCCAGTAAAGATACGAGCCATTTTGCTTCCTTGCTGCGCAAAGGATGTCGCCAACCTTCAAATCGGAGTAGGACAGGTTCTTACGATCCTTAACAGCAATGTACTTACCGCCGTAGCAGTCATCCACCAGCATATCTGCAAGATCAGCATTGTAGCCGGAGTCACCCTTCTTCATAGGAACATAATAGCCGTACTCTGCATCCTTCTTGAAGATACCCAGCCATGCCTTGGTAACGGTCAGGTTCTCGGTAAAGTAATTTTTAACGTCAATGTGTGCTTCTTTGTAGATCCAGTTGGGGAATTTGGGCAGGATCTGAGGACGCTTAGCATTCAGCCAGTCGTCCATATCCAGGTTGGCAATAACTTCCATTTCTTCCTTGGTCAGCTTACCGGTGCTGATATCCCGAAGGATCATGGAGTTGATATCATCAAATGCTCTGGAGGGACGCAAGGTGAGGTAGCCTTCGTACAGATAGAACTCGGTAACCTCTTCGTTGATGGGTTCTGCCAGCCACTGAACCAGTTCTTCATCGGAAGAGATCTTCTTATCGAACCATTCCTTGATCTGGTTGCCGGAGGTAACTTCTTCCTTCATCTGGGTAGCTACCATGAAGCGGCCATCGCCCTGGTAAACTGCGCAAAGGTATGCGCTGACGCTTCTTCTGCCCATCAGCAGAATATCGCCGGGATACAGCTGATCCAGGCTGGTCAGTTCGTTGGGGTTCTTGTAAATGGGACCGCCATAGTACATCAGCATCTTGTAAAGAGCGTCGCCGCCTTCGGTGGGTGCTGCTGCCAGGGTGTACAGGTGCTCATAGGTATCAACCAGGGAATCAGAGCTGTTGCTATCGTCTTCGAAGCAAGCCTTAACAACGCCTGCATAAGTGTAGTCTTCAAGGCCGTTGGTTTCAACGTCCAGACCAATGGCAGTATAGATCGCATCGGCGAAGCCCAGGTTCACAGGCTGCGAATCCTGACCCAGCACAAACTGTGCTGTCAGCTTCTGCAGTCTTGCGATGCCTTCCTCGTTAAGCAGAATGGAGCTGGGCTCGAACACAAAGACATTCATTGTGTCCTTTTCGGTCAGATCTGCAGCAGGACCTTCGTAGGCAGGCAGATCTTCATAGATGTTGGTGTACTCCTGCGTAGGACGCAGGCACACGAAAAAGTCCTGACCAAAGGAGGGGTTAATGGCGATAGAGCCGCTGGTAGTGCGGAACTTGCCCTTATAGTCCATAGAGGCAAACCGACCGTTGCCCAGGTAAACCTGCAGCTGCCAGGAGGTGATCTCCCGGTCCTCGTATTCCAGACCGCCGCTGAAGGAATCCTTAATGCGGATATTCACAAGAATATCGCCAACTTCCAGGTAATCATAGCGCAGCTCAGTGATACGGGGTTCGTCGTTATAGTCGTTGGAGTAGACCCAAACACCGCCGTAGTAGCCTTCCACCAGCATGTCCCATACATACTGATATTCAGGAGCGACCTCATCCCGGTCATTCAGGGTGTACATATAACGGGTCAGGGAGCTATCGTGGTTGACATGCAGACCGTGGGGCTGGTAATACTTTTCCTGGGTGAAGAAAATATCCTTAATTTCTTCGATGGAAGGCAGTTCCAGCTTTACGCCAACCAGTTCTTCATAAATACGCTCTACAAATTGGGTATCCTTGGCGGGGTCGGCAGAAATCTTATAGCCATCGTTGCTGTTCCACTTGGCAGCGCCGGCAGCAAAGAAGTTCTGCATGATCATCTGGGTGTAGCTAGAAAGCTTCTGGCCACCCACGATGGTGGTAATGGAGTTGGAGGGAATCTGGCCCACAAAGCCACCGTCGTTAACAATGCGGTCGCCGGGCTGGCCGGTAACCTTAACGGTGTAGCTCAGGGTCACGGTTTCGCCTACGGGAACATTGATATTCCAGCGGATCACACCGTTTTCATCCACTGTAGCACCGTGGGAAGCACGAACAAACTCTGTATATTCGGGAACGGTTTCGGAAACAGGCAAATCCACATAGCCTTGGCCCATATAGAAGGCATCTCTACCGTCGGTATGATAGGCTGCGAAGTAAGACTCATTAGAGTTGTTGGTTATGGCAATTCGATAAGTCAACAATTCACCGGAGGTAGCTGTCTTGTGCAGACTGATATTGACGGTACGGTCAATATTCATACCGGGGTACTGCAGACGGGTCCAGGTGGCATCGGAGATGCCGTAGCCGGAGGTCTTTGTGGGGTGCTTCTCATTGTTTGCCAGTTCCGTCTTCAGCTGGCCTACATCCAGAACATAGTCAACATCCAGCTTGTCATTGCTGGGATCATCGTCACCATCATCGATGGTCAAAAGGTTCAGAGGACGCAGAACAATCAGCCATGCACCGTAGGTATTTTCGTCAGAGATCGTGCCGTCGATCTTGAAGTAGCCCTTCTGGTCGGTACCGGTGATGTAGGTGCCTTCCACCGTTGCATAATGAACTGCGCCGTCAGGCTCGGTCTTATCCACGAAGGTTTCCATATCGAACTTACCGCCGCCGCAGTGGAGGATCCGACCCTTACCCACATAAAGCATTGCGTGCTGATGGGTGCCGTTACTACGAGCAACGATAATATCGCCGGGACGCATGGTTTCTTCCCAGTTGCGCATGAATTCCACAGCTTCTTCAGCAGTTACATCGTGCTTTGTGGTGTTGCCGTACTTGGTCCACTCACTGTTTTTCACCTGGGGGACGCCGGCATCATACCAGCGCATAACCACCTGGCTGCCGTCACCGCACTGCTCAGCAAGGCGGAACATACCGATGGTAACAGCATTGATACGGTTACCCAGAACAGGGTATTCCAAAGCTTCGTCATAAACATTGAAGCAGTAGTCAGAGCAAACGGACAGGATCAGGGAGTCGGCAGTGGCGTCTTCCATATCGGAGAAGGTGTTGGTACGCCATGTTCCACCGTAGTCCTTAGCAAGAGGGGCAGATACGCCAACATCGCCACGGGTAGTAAGCTCCATAGAGCCGTACTGATAGTAGCCCTTCTTCAGGTAGTAATCCCAAGCCACTTCCACCAGCGCATCTTCCAGCTCCTTACGGGTAGTTTCTTCCCGGGGAACATAAGTGGTTTCGATGGTTTCTGCAACGGCATAGGTGTTTACGGTATATGTAACCACTGCCTTGACAGTGTATTCCTTGCCGCCAACAGTAACGGTTTCTGCCAGTTCTACCTGGGTCTGCTCATCAGCTGCCTTTGCAGGCTGAGGAAGCAAGGTAACAGCCAGAGCAGTAACGACCAGCAACAGCATAGCAGCCTTTGCGCCCTTCTTGCCTTTCAGGAAGAAGAAAACGCCAGCCGCTGCAGCCAAGACGGCCACGCCGGCGCCGCCAATGATCAGCCAGGTGAAATCAGAACCGGCAACCACCGGATCTGCAGCCAGCTTAACGGTGTTGCGGTTTACAGAACCGGCAGTCATAACGGAATAGGTCTTTGCGGTGCTGCCGCTGACCAAATGCAGGCCCTCGGGCACAATGATTTCCGTACGAACCTTGTTCAGGCCATATTTGGAGAAGTTCTCCACAGATATAATGGCCTCCAGTTCTTCATTTTGGGCATAGCTGTCCTTGGGAATATCCAAAGAAACAGTGACGCCGTCTGCCGTTGCGGTATTGGTCTCGTTGGCAGAGGCAGTAAATGCCATCGTTGCAACAAGAACAAAGATCACACAAAGCAGGGTTACGAGCTTTCGAAGTGTTGATTTCATACTTCTGATCTCCTTTTGCTTTTTCCGAATTTTGTTCGGGGTTTGGGATAGGATCCGGGTTGACAGACAACTTATTTTAACATATTGCTGACAGCCAGAGGGTACTATCCCGCATTTTGACGATTGTATTATACTATACATTTTTCGCAAAATATTTAGCACATTTTCCACTGTATTGCACATATCGTTTAAACTATTCTTTTCCTTCCTTTTCGGGGGTAAAACTGCACAAAATGCAGGTGTAAAATTTAGTTAAAAGCACAATATCCCCGATCGCCGAAGCGACCGGGGATATTGCTTAAAGGTGGTTAGGTTAGGTTCTTATTTGAGGTGATCTGCAGGGTTGCTCCAGTAAGCATTCCACAGGCAGACATCGCGACCTTCATAGTCAAAGTTCAGGTCGGGAGCCACAAACCAGTTCAGACCGGACTGTGCAAACACAACAACTGCGCAGTCTTCAACGATCACGTCAACCAGTTCATCCCACTTTGCCATATACTCGTCGGAGCCGGCAAACAGGGTGCTCATTTCCTTTAGAAGCGCATTCTTTTCTTCGCCCTGGTAGTCAGCATTGATCAGAGCATCGGACATCAGCGTGGGAGAATTACCCAGGGTCACATAGCCGACCTTAAGATCCCAGGGATTGTTGTGGTTAGCAACATAGTCGTTATAAGACGCCTGTTCCATGGCATTGATCTTAATATTGATATCATACTCCTTCAAGTATGCTTCGATTAGGGTAGCAAAGGTCAGGTTGGAGCCACAGGCCATTTCAATGACTTCGCCATTGTAATTCGCAGCCTTCAGGTACTTTTCAACAACTTCCTTCTTATCTTCGCCCATGTAGTCAGGCTTATCGAAATCTTCGTCAGCATAGATAGGGTCGATAACGGGGCCGCCACCCAGGGTGTAGGTGCCATCAGGGTGGGCAAACATTACCAGTTCAGGAATGTTGATAGCAGCAATAATAGCCTTACGCAGGTTGGGATTGTTGGCCGTCGCATTGTTGCTGCCAACGGTGTTAAAGTTCACAGTGATAGAGGTGTTAAAGGGCTTGATGAAGCTGGTAACACCGGCGGCGTAAACCTGAGGACGGAGGTCCTCGGTAACAGCTTCGGCCAGATCGATCTTGCCATTTACCAAACTCATAGCGATGGTGTTGCTTTCTGCGGGAGCCTTAACGGTGATAGAGTCCATGTAAGCCAACTTGGGAGCTGCGCTGCCGGTATGGCCTTCGGGAACAGGCACATAGTCTTCAAAACGAACCAGGTCCAGCTGGACGCTGGGCTCCAAGGCTACAATCTTATAAGGACCGGTGCCAATAGCATCTTCCACATCCTTGATGGACTTACCGTTTTCATAGGTGTACTTTTCGCAGATCTCCTTGGGCATAACGCCGATCATAGGATTGACGAATGCAATGTAGTACATGGTCTTTTCGTTGTATTCCTTGAACTTGAAGGTGGCGCTGCCATCGTCGTTCTTGGTGACGGACTCAATGTAATCGCGAACATACTTACGGGGAGAGCTATGGACACCACGCTGTACGGATGCGATAACATCATCGATCTCTACATCGGTACCATCGTGGAACTTCACGCCCTCACGGACCCACAGCTTCAGGGTCAGTCTGTCATCAGACAGTTCAAAGTTACAAACATTGGGGCAGATGTTGCCTTCAGCATCACGGGTCAGAGGAGCTTCGTAGATCAAACGAGTCCATACGTAGTTCCAGGTACCGGTTGCTCTGGCAGGGTCAAGAGAGGTGACCTTTGCAAGGGGTACATTTAAATGGCCACCGTAACGCTCCTCAACAGGCACATTTGCACCGCTGCCACTGCCACTGCCGCTGCCACCGGCGCCGCCGCCGCAGGCTGCCAGGGAGAGCATCATCACCACTGCCAAAACAAGTGCTAACAGTTTCTTCATTGCTTTTTCCTCCATATTTTTTGCTTTTTAGCAAAGTATTTGAAACATGCCCGCCCGCTTCCGCAGGCGGAGGTTATTCCACATAATCAGACTTCCACTTTACTTTCTGCCTTGCAAACATGGCAGAAAGCCTGGTGGTCGGCACCAAAGTCCACACACTCCGGCTGCACCTTACAAGCGTCTGTTGCATACATACAGCGGGTGCGGAAACGGCAGCCTTCCGGGGGATTGACCGGAGAGGGAATATCACCCTGGAGAATGATCCGGTCGGGGCGATTGCGCTTACCGGGAATAGGAATAGCGGACAGAAGAGCCTTGGTGTAGGGGTGCTGGGGATTGCTGAAGACCCGTTTTTTATCACCGATCTCCACCATTTTGCCCAGGTACATAACACCTACACGGTCACAAATGTGTTCCACAACGGACAAGTCGTGGGAAATAAACAGATAAGTAAGACCCAGCTTATCCTGCAGATCTTCCAGCAGGTTCAGGATCTGGGCACGGACGGAAACGTCCAGTGCGGAAACAGCCTCGTCACAGACCAGAAGCTCCGGATTTGTTGCCAACGCTCTGGCAATAACGATTCTCTGACGCTGACCGCCGGAGAATTCGTGGGGATAACGATCCACATAAGAGGGATCCAGGCCAACCAGTTCCATCAGCTCTGCCACTCTTGCCTTGCGCTCTTCCTTGGTTTTATAGGCTTTACTGATGATCAAAGGCTCTTCAATGATGTAGCCCACTTTCAAACGGCCATCCAGAGCGCTATAGGGATCCTGGAAAACGATCTGCATCTTCTTACGCATCTTCCGCAGCTCGCCTCTGCGCATTTTGGTGATATCTACGCCATCATAAGTGATCTTGCCGGAAGTGGGCTCGATCAGCCGCAGAACCGTACGCAAAAGCGTGCTCTTGCCGCAGCCGGATTCGCCTACAATGCCCAGGGTCTCACCCCGGCGGATCTCAAAGGAAACATCATCAACTGCCTTTACGTACAAAGGCTTTTGGAAAAACCAGCGCTTTACGGGGAACCACTTCACCAGGTTTTCCACTTTTACGAGAATATCGTGTTGCTTTTCCATTATTCGCCCTCCCATCCTTCAGCATAACGGAAGCAGCGCGCCCGATGGCCTTCGCCTACCTCAACAAGGTCCGGCTTGCAGGCATGACACTTTTCCGTGGCGTACTTACAACGGGGCGCAAATACACAGCCGGCGGGGAACTTGCCTGCGGGAGGCACTACGCCGGGAATAACCGCCAGCCGTTCTTCACTACCGATCTTGGGGAGCGTGCTCAAAAGGCCGATGGTGTAGGGATGCGTGGGAGCGTCAAAAATATCATCCACCAATGCTTCTTCCACCACTTCGCCACAGTACAGAACCACCACGCGGTCGCACATTTCACTGATAACACCCAGATCGTGGGTAATGAAAGCGATGGAGGTACCCATTTCCTTCTGCAGATCCTTCATCAGCTCCAGCACCTGCGCCTGGATGGTCACATCCAAAGCGGTGGTGGGCTCGTCAGCAATCAGCAATTCGGGCTGGCATGCAAGCGCCATTGCGATCATCACTCTCTGGCGCATACCGCCGGAAAGCTGGTGGGGGAACTCTTCAAAGCGCTGCTCCGGCTCAGGAATACGAACCATACGCAGAAGCTCAATACACTTTTCCTTTGCTTCCTTCTTGCTCAGTCCCTGGTGCATGGTAAAGGTTTCCGTCAACTGGTTGCCGATGGTAAACACCGGGTTCAAACTGGTCATGGGTTCCTGGAAGATCATGGAGATCCGGTTGCCCCGGATAGGCTGCATCTGCTTTTCAGAAAGGGTCAGCAGGTTTCTGCCCTGGAAATTGATCTCACCCCGCAAGGTTGCGGGAGGTTCGTTGAGAAGCCGCATAATGGAAAGAGAGGTTACGCTCTTGCCGCAGCCGGATTCGCCTACGATACCCAAGGTCTCACCCTTATAGATATCGAAGCTAATGCCGTTCAGGATCTTTTTGGCGCCGAATTCATTAACAAACCACAGCTCCAGATCCTTCACCTGCAATACTTTTTCTTTGTTTTCCATACTGCACCCTCCCTTATCTCAGTTTGGGATCCAGCAGATCCCGGATGCCATCGCCCAGCATCTGGAAACCAAACACGGTCAGACATACAGCGATGCCGGGATAGAGGACCAGGTGGGGTGTACCGAAGATGGCAGACTGGTTTTCTGCAATGATACCGCCCCAGCTGGGAACGGTGGGATCCAGGCCGAAGCCCAGATAGGAAAGGGTGGTCAGTGCCATAATGGAGCCTGCCAGACCACCGGAGAATCGGTTGATCAGATAGGTAGAGCACTGGGGCAGCACATGAATAAACATGGTGCGGATATCGCTGGCACCCATAGCCCTTTCACTTTCAATATATTCTTTCTCGCGGATAGAAAGGACCTGGTTGCGGATCATTCTGGCGATGCCGGAGAAGCCGCCCATTGACATTGCCAAAATCATATTGGGAACACCTGCACCGGCAATACTTGCCAGCATCATCATCAGTAGAATGTTGGGGATCAGAGCAAAGCCTTCCAGAACACGCATCAAATACTTTTCAACCTTGTTGTAGTAGCCGCAGAGCAGGCCCAGAACTGTGCCCACTATCGTCACCACGATCTGGGTGCCAAAAGCAATCAGAAGGTTGTTCTGAGAACCGTAAAGAACACGGCTCCAAAGATCTCGGCCATACTTGTCCGTACCCATAAAATGCTCTGCGCTGGCAGGCTGCTTTGTATTTCCCAGTTCAATTTTCATAGGATCATAGTCTGTAAGAAAATCTGCAAAAACAGAACAGAATATGATTACCGCAATGATGATGCCGCCGACGATCACACGACCGTACTTGCGGAACAGGTAGTACGCCCGACTGCGCTGCTTAAACGCTAATTCACTCATATCGTCCGTCCTCCTTATTCGTACTCAATACGGGGATCAAGCCACTTATAGAAGATATCCATAAGAAGATTCATGGTCAAACCTATAATGGCAGTAAGAATCACAATTGCCTGTTCCTGAGAATAGTCACGGCCGCCCATGGTTTCAGCTGCCAGGGTGCCCAAGCCGCGAACGCCAAACACTTTTTCTGTAACAGCAGAGCCGCCCACCATGCCCATAAAGGAGCCAATGATGTTGGTGCCTACCAAAGAAAGGGTGTTCTTCAGGGCGTGCTTATAGTGGACCTTCCGGGCAGGCAGGCCCTTTGCTTTGGCGGTACGGACATAATCCTGGTTGATGACATCCAGCATCGTTGCACGGGTGATTCTTGCCAGAGAAGCAATATGATGGACACCCAGAGAAATACTGGGAAGGGCAATAACCCAAAGACTCAGCCAGAAATCCTTGCCCAGCTTGGGATAGGGCTGGTACAGGGGGAACCACTCCAACTTGTAGGCGAAGACATACAAAAGAAGCAAGGCCCAGCAGACCGTGGGAATGGTAGACGAGACGGTGGACATAGAGGACACAAAATAATCCAGCGCCGAATTTCGCTTCAGAGCGCAGATCACACCTGCCGGCACACCTATCAGCACCGTTATAAGTGTGGCAAACACCGCCATAACGATACAGGGCTCCCATACCCGCAGGATATTCTCGAATACGGGTGTACCACTTATGTAGGAGTTACCCCAGTTGCCGGTGAACACATCCTTCAAATACCGAACGAACTGTACAATGATGGGATCGTTCAAGCCGTGGTATTCTTCCAGCTCCGCCACTTCCTGGGGAGACAGTTCTTCGCCCGGATACATATAGTAAATGGGGTTACCGGGAACCATACGCAAAAGCGCAAACACCAGGACCAGCACCACAAAGAAGGTAGGAATTGCTACAGCAATTCTTTTTAATGCGTATTTAAACATTCTCTTCTTCCTTTCATCTTTTTTGAGAAGCTGCAAGCAGAAGAAGCCTTCCGGGTGCCGCTTTTCCCATTGTCCGCATCGTACAATGGGACACCAAAATTATACGAAATTTTCGTTGTAAAATCTTTGCTCAATAGTGTCTTGTTTTTAACACTTCTTTTTTGCGCTCCCAAATTCCAACACCATTTTTTGGCGGTTATGCACAAATTTTTCCGATGGCTTATTTTCTTCCTCAAAGGAAGTTGACATTTCTTTTTTTGGGGGGTACTATCCAAATGTATAGTAATAGTATAGTGCCGGTTTATGCTTTAGCAGCAACCGGGGCATAAAGCAAGAAGTTTAACACATTTTAGAATTTGACTTTTCAGGAGGTAATTTTATGAGTCAGTTAAAAGTCGGTTTTTGCCGTCTGGATGTAACGCCCCCTCTGGGCATCCGTCTGATGGGCAATAACAATATCCGCCGGGCAGAAAATATCCTGGACGCCCTGGAAATAAGCGTTATGGCGCTGGAATGCGGTGAAACAAAAGTTCTTTTGGTTTCCATGGATGCCCTGTATCCTTATGAGCATGCCTATATCCGTCAGACCCTGTCCGAAAAGTTCGGCATTCCTCAGGAAGCTATCTTCGTACACGGCACCCATATCCACACCGGTCCTATGATCGACCGGCACTTCGGTTCTCCCCAAAGCCCTGTTGCCGCCGCCTCCGTGGCGCTGCAGACCCCGGATCTGGATAAGGACATCGAAAAGATCGTCAGCTACACCAAGTTCTTCCTGAACAAGGTGGTGGACGCTGCTGATTATGCTCTCCGGGATCTTACAAACACCAAGCTCGGCTATGCCGTTTCCCAGGCGCCCGGCATTGCCTTTATCCGCCGCTTCCGTATGAAGGACGGCTCTATTGCCACCAACCCCGGTATGGGCAATCCCGACATTGCAGAGCCTCTGGCAGAGGTTGACGAGCGGGTAAATGTGCTCCGTTTTGACAGAGAAGACGGTCAAACCTATGTGCTTTGCAACTTCGGCTGCCACCCTGACACCACCAACCGCTTAAACATCACCGCTGACTGGCCCGGTATTTTCCGCCACACGCTGGAAAAGACCTTGGATAATGTGAAGTGCATCTTCTTCACCGGCGCCCAGGGTGATGTAAACCACTTGGATGTAAAGCACGGCCTGGAATGTGGCTGGGACGGCTACGATTACCGTAACGCAATCCACCTTGGTCACGTCGTGGCCGGTGCTGTGCTGCAGGTATTCCACAAGGTCCGCTATGTAGAGGCAGATAGCCTGCGCTTCATTCAGGAGGACATTCAGATTCCCACTAACCGTGGAACACCCGATCAGCTGCCGGAAGCCCACCGGATCATGGATATTTACACCAAATACGGTGCAAAGGCACTGCCCCTTTCCGGCTCTGCCCGGGCTGCCAATATTGCAGAAGCCCGTCGTATTGTGCAGCTGGAAAACGGCCCGGACTACTATGATGTCCGCCTGAGTGCCGTGGCTATCGGCAATATCGCCATGATCGGCCTGCCCTGCGAACCCTTCACCGCTTTGGGTGTTGCCCTGAAGCAGGCTCCCGGCTGGGATCTGGTGCTGCCCTGCTGCCTGACCAACGGTCACTGGGGCTATGTGGGCATGGAGCAGAATTACATTGAAGCCTCCTACGAAACCAGAGGCTCCCGGCTGAAGTCCGGCTGCGGCGAAATGATGATTGAAAACGGCCTTCGTATTCTGGAAAAGATCCGCTAATTTTTGAAAGAAGATGAGCAAATGAATTTGAAACAAAAAAAGCTGAATTGGGCCGGCATTCTGGTAGTTGCCGCATGCTTCTGTATGGGTTTTGTCTGCCTTGGCTTTTGCAGCAGCAATAAAAGCCTGTACTTAGGTGCCATCACCGAGGCCTTGGGCATCAAGCGAAGCCTTTTCTCCATCAATGACAGTTGCCGCTATGTGTCTACCTCCATTGTGAACCTGTTTTTCGGCACGCTGATCGCAAAATTCGGTCCCCGGAAGCTGGTTGGCGCAGGTTTCCTGAGCCTGATCGCCTCCACCCTGATCTATGCCACTGCCAATGATGTTGCCGTGTTCTACCTGGGCGGTATGTTCTTAGGCATCGGTCTTTCCTGGTGTACCACCACGATGGTCAGTTACCTTGTGGGCAAATGGTATCCGGAAAAGCGAGGCACGATCACAGGCTTTGCCCTTTGTGCCAACGGCTTGGGCGGTGCTTTGGCTGCCCAGATCGTTACCCCCATCATTTATGAGCAGGGCAATCCCTTCGGCTACCGGAATGCTTATTACCTGGTTGCCATTTTGCTGGCAGTGACCGGCGTGATTGCCACCATTCTTGTCCACGAACCCAAGGAATCCCAAAGCACTGCCGCCAAAAAGAAATCCCGGGGTAAATCCTGGACCGGTATCACCCTGGCAGAAGCTCTGCGCAAGCCCTATTTCTACGGCGCTGCCATCTGCGTGTTTGTAACCGGCATGGGTCTGCAGGGCATTACCGGTATCGCCGGTACACACCTGAAGGACGTGGGCATCGACAAAGGTCTGGTTGCCACCATCCTCAGCACCCACTCTGTGGTGCTTTGCGGCTCTAAGTTCCTGGCAGGCTTCAGCTATGATAAGCTGGGCCTGAGAAAGACCCTGCTGATCTGCGAATTCTGCGGTGTTTGCTCCTTTGTTGCCCTGGCCCTTTCCGGCGCTTCCTCTTCCGGCACCGTCTTTGCCTTTGCTTGGAGCGCCCTTGCCGCTTTGTCCTTGCCTCTGGAAACGGTTTTGGTTCCCCTGATCGCCGCGGACCTCTTTGGCGATAAGGAATTTGCCAAGATCATGGGCATCTTTGTTTCCGTCAACACCGCCGGCTTTGCCTTCGGCACACCTACCGCCAATGCCATTTTTGACATTTTCGGTACTTACGTCCCGGCTCTTTACATCATTGCCGGCGCAATGCTGGCCATTATGGTCGCCTTCTGGTTTATCATCAACGCCTCCGAAAAGGAAAAGAAAAAACTGGTAGCTGCAGAAGAAAACGAGGTATAAACCATGTACATGTATATGCGTTTCCCCGGTGGTAAATACAAGGCCGTTACCTTCAGTTATGACGACGGCTTCCGCACGGATATCCGCCTTGCCCAAACTTTGGATAAGTACGGTCTGAAGGGCACTTTTAATATTAACAACGGCTACATAAGCGAGGATCCGGAAGGCAAATGGATGACCGCTGACGATATCCGTACCCACATTTTGGATAAGGGTCACGAAGTTGCAAACCACGGTCACCACCACTGGTCCGTCTGTTCCCACCGGCCCATTGAGGCCCTTCGGGATATGCTCCGCTGCCGGCTGGAGCTGGAAGAGAAATTCGGCGGCTTTATCCGTGGCATGGCGACCCCGGACAATGGCCTGGATCGTTTTGATAACGGCTCCGACATAGAATCCTTCAGGGCTTTGATGCGTGGGCTGGATCTGGCCTACTGCCGCACCAGCACTCTTGCCAACACAGATTTCAAGCTGCCCCAGGATTTCTGGTTTTGGGCACCTACCATCCGTCACACAGACCCCAATGTTAAGGACTGTATTGCAAAATTCAAGGCACTAACGGAATCCAAGCAGTACATTTCCGAGACCCACCCCCGCCTTTTCTTCCTGTGGGGTCACAGCTGGGAATTCAAGAAATATGACAACTGGGAACTTTTGGAAGAGATCTGCCGGGAGCTTTCCGGTATGGAGGACACCTGGTACGCCACCAATATGGAGATCTACGAGTATACCCAAGCCTATAACAGCCTTGTGTACAGCGCAGACAGCCTTCGTGTGTACAACCCCACCCGAATCGATGTCTGGTTCTTCCGGGACAGAGTTACCTATTGTGTAAAGGCCGGTGAAACCATCACCCTCCCCCCTCCTGCACCTGTCTGTAAATAATTTTTAAGGAGCGCATAATGAAACAAGTTGCTTTTCATTATGGTCACGGTAAAATAACCCACAGCTTTTCAGAAGAGCTGGTCGGTGTTTTGGAATCTGCCATTAACACCTACACGCCCCCGGCAACAGATAAAGAACTGATCGAACAGGCAATGGCAGCGCCCATTGCCTGTTCTCCCCTATCTGCGCTTGCCAAAGGTAAAGATAAGATCGTGATCATTGCCAGCGACCATACCCGTCCCGTCCCCAGCAAGCTGATCATTCCCCCGATGCTGCAGCAGCTCCGGCAGGGCAATCCGGATGCGGATATTACCATTCTGATCGCCACTGGCTGCCACAGAGGCACCACCCGGGAAGAGCTGGTGCAAAAATTCGGTGCAGATATCGTCCAAAATGAAAAAATCTATATCCACGATTGCGATGAACGGGATATGCTGGTGAACATCGGCACCCTCCCTTCCGGCAGTGCCTGCGAGATCAACAGGCTTGCTTATGAGGCAGATCTTCTGGTGGCGGAAGGGTTTATTGAGCCCCACTTCTTTGCAGGCTTTTCCGGTGGCCGCAAGAGTGTGCTTCCCGGTATCGCCGGACGCAGTACTGTGCTGGGAAACCACTGCAGCGAATTTATTGCCCACCCCAGTGCCAGAACCGGCATTTTGGAAAACAATCCCCTTCACATCGATATGCTTTGGGCTGCAAAAACCGCAAAGCTTGCCTACATTGTCAATGTGGTTCTGAATGCGGAAAAAGAAGTGATCTATGCCGTTGCCGGTGATGCAGAAGCTGCCCATAAAGCCGGTACTGATTTTCTATCCGGTCTTTGTCAGGCAGAGGCGATCCCTGCCGATATCGTCATCACCACAAACGGTGGCTATCCCCTTGACCAAAATGTGTATCAGGCCGTCAAAGGTATGACAGCAGCAGAAGCCACTGTCAAGCAGAGCGGTGTGATCATTATGCTGGCCCGCTGCAACGATGGGATCGGTGGCGACCATTTCTACCGCCAGTTGGCACAGGAGCCGGATATTGACAAGACCATGGCGCTTTTCCTGTCCAGAGGCAAAGAGCAAACCGTGCCGGATCAATGGCAAACCCAAGTCTTCCTGCGTGTGCTGAAAAAGGCCACCGTCATCTTCCTTTCAGAGATGGACGATGCAACCATCCGGGAAATGCATATGCTTCCTGCCAAGACCATGGAAGAAGCTCTGCAAAAGGCAAAAGCCATTCTTAATAAGGAAAATCCCAACATCGTTGCCATTCCCGACGGCATTTCGGTCATTGTCAAATAACAAAAACAGCTCTATAGAAGCCAATCGCTTCCATAGAGCTGTTTTTTATGTATTTTCTTAATCCAGCTTCAGCAGCAGACCAAGGATCCGTTTTGCGCTGATCTCCAGCTGCTGACGGGTAACAAGTCCCTTTTCCAGCGCTTCCTTCAGCCGTGCCGGAATGCCGCTGGGCATTCTGAGGTCATTGCCTGCGTTTATCTCAATATACTGCTCAGAATAGGTGTGCCAGTCGGTACTTACCATACCGGCAAAGCCCCATTCCTCTCTCAAAATGTCCTCCAGCAATTCCCGGCATTCAGAGGTTCTGCAGCCGTTGACCTTGTTGTAAGCAGACATAATGTACCAGGGATCTGCATTCTTGACGATTATTTCAAAAGCCTTCAGATAGATCTCCCGGGCGGCCCGCTCGGAAAGACGGGAGTCACTGTCTTTGCGGTTGGTCTCCTTATTATTAAAGGCGAAATGCTTCACACAGGCAGATACCTTTTGGGACTGAACGCCCCGCACGAAGCTGCCGGCCATCACACCTGCCACCAGAGGATCTTCAGAATAGTATTCAAAATTTCTGCCGCAAAGAGGGCTTCTATGAATGTTGATCGCAGGGGTAAGCCATGCCGCCAGGTTGTTTTCCTTTAATTCCTTTGCACCGGCAACGCCCACTTCATAGGCCAATTCAGGATCCCAGGTGCAAGCCAACTGGGTGGAGCAAGGAAATGCTGTTGTAAACACACCGCATTTGGGGCGGATACGAACGCCGGCAGGGCCATCCGCTGTCATAGCGCTGGGCACGCCGTACTCCGGTATATTTCCTATGCCGTAAGTATTTGCAACGCCCACATTGGGCTGGCCGTTCACAAGATGGACCAAATGCTCATCTGTAAGCTGCTGAACGAACTGGTCTAAGCTGACCTTTCCCTCCGCCACTTCGTCGAAGAAATAATATGTGCGATCTTCATCCTTCCGGTCCGGCCATTGTGTTACCCCCCGGATCACAGGCAAAATGACTTCCATTTCTTCCTTTTTAAGGGGTGAAAGCCCATTTTCCGTATGCTTCGGCTGACCCAGCGGCAGCTCCTCATATGTGCCGTCAGACCGCAGCCGACGCTTTAACTGATTGGGGACAAGCTTTGCAGAAAGCTGTTCCGTTACGGTGTCTTCTGCAGCTGTAAACACATATTCCAGCTTCTGCGTGTGCCGAATGGAAGTGCCCAAATAGAAGCTATAATCACCCTTTTCCAGTACATAAGCAGACTTTGCCACCTTGCCCAGGTCGTCGTAGGATGCCATATTGGAAACGGGGAATCGTAAAGTCAGTTCCTGGGCTTCACCGGGCTGCAGCAGACCGGTCTTTTGAAAAGCCACAAGGCTTTTTGCAGCCTTGCCCAGTTTTCCCTGGGGAGCGCTGACATAAAGCTGCAGAACTTCCTTGCCGGCGTAATTGCCGGTGTTCTTTACGCTGGCGCGAACACAGATATCCTCCCCCTCGCAGCCTGCAGAAAGGACGGAAATCGCAAAGTTCGTGTAGGAAAGGCCGAAACCGAAGGGATAATTTACCCGCTCTGCAGCGCCGGGAATGGTCTCAAAATAGCGATAGCCCACATAGATATCTTCTGTATAGTCTACATAGTCTTCAGATTCGTGGAAACCGGCGGTAGAGGGATAGTCCTCCAATCTCTTGGCAAAGGTGTCTGTCAGCTTGCCGCCGGGGGTTCCTATACCGCAAAGCAGCTCAGCAGCGGCCGTTCCGCCTTCGATGCCGCCCTGCCATGCCATCAGGGCAGACTGGATAGCATCATCATGGCAGAACCACTGGGTATCCACCATGCCGCCCACATTCATCACGACAACGATCTTGGGGAAATACTTTTTGACCTGGGCAACCATTGCTTTTTCCGCATTGGAGAGATAAAAGTCGCCCTCTTCATACACAGGATGGCCCTTCAGATCCCGATCCCAGCCTTCACCGGAAAAACGGGATATAGAGATCACCGCTGTATCCGTATAGTCTCTTACACGGGCACAAAGGTCATCGGGAAGCTCCGGCTCCGGCTTCTGACCGGGCCAATAGAAGGTATCCCCGATCACATTTTGAATATAGTCTCGGTAAAAATCTGCCAATTCTTCACAGATCTCTACCTGCTGGCCCAGCTTCTTAAAGCCTTCATAGAGGTTCACTTCATAAGAAACCGTTACTTCGCCGCTGCCACCGCCGCCTCTTACATAGTCAAAGGTAGCCATGCCAAAAAGTGCCAGCTTTGCGCCCTTGGCAAAAGGTAGCAGGCTTCCTTCATTTTTCAGCAGAACCATGCCTTCTTTTGCGGCATTTTTCGACAGCTCAATATGCTCTGCGCAGGCAGTAACACACCTTCCGTCCTCCCCAAGGGGGCGGTTAGGGTGATATAAAATTCTTCTCCACTTTGTCATCTGTATTCTCCTAACATATGTATTAAGGCTATATATCCTTAAAAGCTGCCTCCTGCCATAGCAGAAGGCAGCTTTTAAAGATATCCCCGAAGAGGGACGGTTTTGCCGTCCCTCTTCAGTTGATCGTTATGAATTATTCCAGCTCAAAGGGCATTTCAACATACTGTCCCTTATTGCCCTTGCTGTTAATGCCTACAGAAACGACCTTGTTGTCAGCAGTAACGCCTTCCATGGTATAACGGATCAGAACTGTACCGTTAACGGAAACTGCCAGCGTCTTTGCGTCAACACGCTCTACCTTGAAGGCTACACCGTCGCTGGTGATAGCAGCTGCATGCTCGTTAATGTTCTTCCAGTTGCCCCAGCCGGTCACAGCACCGCTTTCAGCAGAGCAGGAAGCGGCATAGGTGCCCTTATCGTTGTAAATACGGAACGCATAAGCCTTGCCGTTATCCAGCACCATGCGCAGGATCATGTGGTAACCGGCAACAGATCCACCGCTATCCTTGGACTCTTCAGTGGACAGATAGTTCTTGGCCATTACGGTAATGGACTTATACTCACCGTTGATATCCAGCCACCAGGAGTCGTTGTTA
>JBGVHZ010000022.1:0-12376 GCA_045122735.1 Faecousia sp. | reverse complement strand
ACTTGCGAAGTTCTTCACCGACTGTTATACTGTTTTCCATAAGGCACACCTTTTTGGTCTTTGTGGTTGGTGGTTCTTCCTCATTGTACCATATTAGGTGTGTCTTTTGTTTATTTTTCAGATTTGCTCATTTAGAGTTTTCAAATATAATATCGAGCAGCCATTCTACATATTCGTCATGGTCTACCAACTTGAGCAATTCTTCTTTAATGATGTCATGCGGAATGTTGTCATAGAACTTCCGAAAATCACCCAGAAGAATATAGCCCTCGTTGGTGCCATATTTCATGTAATATTTATGGAGATGAATCTCGAATCTTTTTCTGGAAAAGGACATTCCCTTTCCTTCCAGAGAGGCCCCATTATCGTAAATCAACTTTGCTCTAACTGCCGGAAGCAAGACATCATCACACAAAACGTGACGAACAATTCGGTCCCTTGGCTGCAAGCTAGTAATCGCTCGGATCTTGCCGCGTTCCCGTAATATAAATTCGCCTTCTTCGCCTGGTTGATAGGTCATGTCTTCCAGCTCGGCTTGTATAGCAAATATTCGATCGAGATAATTCAGCATGAAACGCTGAGTAGTCTCTTTCCATTTGCTACCTTTAATGGATTTTAGATATGCCTGATACAAATTATTTGCATCGCATATTATAGTTTTGTAGTTCAATCGCTTTATTCACCGTTACAGCAATAGTTACCGTAGTAAATTGCATCGGCTTTATTATTTATCCCCGTTTGGAGAACAGATAGTATCTCCTTCCCTGTATTGGTTGTATACAGCGAATCCACACGCACACCATAAGAGTAAGAAGCGTTGTTGTAGTTCGCATTGCCATTGTTGTTGACATTGGCGAAATTAGAAGCCGAAACGCGCGTTAGATATTACCCTTTATTGAAGGCGGCTTTTGAGTTTGTTGTCTCGCTGCCGCCATGTTTTGATGAGATGAACTTCGCGGTTAATTGCCTGAAAGTATCGAGCGTATATATTTATGTCAACCTCAAAAATATCTACAACTCTCTGCAATTCGCTTTTTATTTGCTCGCAAGATGCGATAGCGTTATTCTGATAGTCGCGTCTGCGATCTAATTCTGCTTCGGAAACGGGATAAAGAACGTTAGCAGCACGCACACTCGCAATATGCTTTAGCGTCCATCATCACTTCTTTGGTAATATATGTAGTAGAGGTGACTGTCAGTTTTTGTGGGTTAATAACGATAGTCGCTGTAGTTGACGTTCCACTAAGAGTATCGTGTAAGTCCGGAATGGCATCATAGCCACATTTTCTAAAATGTTCGTATACGGTTTTTGATTCGTGAGAAAAATTAGGATCACCGAGAAAAGAACTCACACTATACGCTAATTTAACGGAGCTTTTAAGCCGCGGATTCTCTATGCTTCTACGAAGTTCATCTTCCGTGATGCCGCTTTCGAAATTCTCAGTATAAACTGTCGAATATAACGAATCGTTAAAAGTCTTGAACAGCGTTTTATTGTCTAATAATAGTTGAGCAGTCTCTTTGACTACAGTATCATCAGACGGCATTCTCAACGAATCTTTTGCAGATATATGTTGCACGTTGAAACTCGCTGTCCCCAAAATTTTACTAAGGGGTGTTGGACCAAGATTCTTTACATAACGCGCCGCATCGTCTAAACCATAACTTACATATAACGCACCGGATTTATTTACGTCTAACGATGCTCCGCCAACACGATTAAAAACAAACCCTTTAGGAACCGTTTTGCTGCCATCAGAATTTGTTTTTATAGCTTTATCCGACACTTCTGCATAACGCAGTTTTCCAGTAGCAGTAAGCGAACCATCTTTTTTCTGATACCGACGAACGCCCCATTTCATGCCTTTAATGCCATGATGACGGAACTCATTATTACAGCTATAAACTCGAACGTCCATTTTTACCTCATTTGAAAGTGTCTTTCATGTATTTATAATCTAACAACATATTAACAAGCGTTTTTACATTGTCAGGAATACCAACATGTTTACCATTCAAAGTAACATCGTGTTGTTTAGTATAGGTGTTAATAAATCTAGAGCCTATATCGATAGCGCGTTTCGTCATAATATGCTTTTTCTGACGCTTACGTTCCTTCGTGTATCTGTTTTCCTGATACGGACCGGTTTTGGCATTACTTGGCACTTTACTCTTGCTGTATAATCTATCACTTTTTTCAAAGTATCGTTTCTTACCAGCAGAAGTAAGAGTTCCATCTTTCTTTTGATAGCGCCTAACTCCCCATTTCATACCTTTAATGCCATGATGGTAGAGTTCGTCAGAATGTTGATAACTCCACATATATCCTCCTCTCCCGCCCTAATGGGGGGGGGTAAATATTGATTTTTGTTTCCTAATATGTTAATATTTTCTTATTCACAACGAAGGAGTTGATTCTTATGAGTCAATCACTAAGCGAACAGAAAGTATTAAAGAAATTAGGAATTGATAACTTCAGACAATTATCTAAAAAGAAAGTCCTTAAGTTAGCTTCTATGATTCATGAAATGGACCCAGAAGTTGCAAAGAAAGCGCTGGAACAATTTCCTGAATTTGAAAAGGCTTCCCTCGAACTTGTAGAAAAATATCATGATTCATTTCTGGGTTTATTAGCCTCAGCTAAAGAAGAAACGGAAAGATTATTCGAAATGCACGAATATACTATCCAAATACTCGAAAAAGAACTGAATGCAGGCGATCTTTCTTTTGAGCAAAGAATGGTAATTTTAGATAAAATATCTGAAGTAAATGCTGCCCTTCGTGAAATGCGAAAAGAAATTGCTCAGGAACGTCTTGTAGCATTCATTTCTACTGGAGTAGTGACACTCACGGGCATTCTTGCATCTGCAGCTATTTTGGGTGTAAACCTAAATCTTCCCAAAAGTGATGATGAAGAAGAATATGAAGAGATTTAATCATCTTCATCCTTATCTTCAGACGATACTTTCCAGAAAGAAGAAATCTTCTTCTTGTTATTTGCCTGGAAAATCTTAGCCGATTCTTCTTTGCCAACGGCGCTATCAAGAACACGTTTTGCGGAATTCATGATAATGCCAGTAACAATAGCTTTTGCAGCTTCTCTAGGGGCATTTTCAATTGCTTCCTTAGCGCCTGCTTTTGCACTATCCACGGCTTTCTTTCCATAAACCTTTCCCGCTTCCTTTGCATTTTTCAATGCTTTCTTAGAGTAAGTTTTACCTTGCTCTATACTTTTCTTCCCAGCAGTTTTGATGTCGTCAACAGATACACTTTTAGCTTTGTTTACAACAGAATTGACTACGCTGCGAACTTTAGGATTCTTCGCATAAATTGTAGCTGCGGCTGCAACCGTCACAACGGCGGCTGTTGCTGTGGCTACTTTTTTTGCAGTAGCTCTGCGCTTCTCCTTATCGGCATCAGAGGTCTTGGAATTGGATGCGCCGCTTTTGCCTCTGGCTCTTGCCAGCTGAGCATCAGTTCTGCGAACACCCCACTTCATACCCTTAACGCCGTAATGGACAAGATAGGGAGTATACTCCATTTTGAAATTCCTCCTATTCCGGAATGTCTTCCGCGTCACAGTTAAGAGTCCATTCGATCTCTGCAATCGCTTCATCGAATGCTTGCTTAACCGAGGCACTTAAGGTGGGATCGAAAACTTTCTTGACTTTTAGATAAACAAGAGTTTTCGCCGGCTCAAGTCTTGGATCATTACCCATGAACTCTTCCCAGGTTTGACCGCCACTATCGTCGATCCTAAATCCACCGGGGGGACCAACGCCAAGCTGGACAAGTCTTGCCAGAGCCGTATTGATGTGAATGACAATGTCGGGATCAAAAAACTCATAAGAACCGCTAGGGCCTAAAAGCTTTTTGATAGATTCAAGAATGCTATCCATACTTCCTCCTTCTATTTAATGTCGCCATGGACAAGTATCGTTCCGACTGCGTACAATTGGAGCAAGTACCAGCAAGCTCTCGTCTCCGTAATGAATTGCCTTATGAGTATTATCTGAACAACAGATTAGATACTCAGGATTTAGCAGAAATTCACTACGATAAATGATGTCTTCTTTTGTGATAGGATTCATGTGATGGACCATGATCGGACCACAAATCTCCCGATCGGCCATGGCAAGATCGCAGCCTAAATCTCGGATGATTATGTCTCTGCGAAGCGCAATCCATTCGGGATCTTTATAGAACCGCTGATTAAGCCAACGGTCGAAACCAAAAGTAGCGTTGCCGACTGATCCATTAAGACGCAAATATCGGTAACGCTCTTCGAAAGTGTCAAGTTGACACAGCTCAGAATAAGTCAGAATAGTCGATCTCATCAGATTGCCCACTATACTTTCTCAATGCCGCAACAACTTCCTCATACTTCTGCTCACGTTCCTTATCAGACTTGATAGCATCTGTCTTAGCAGTAAGTAATTCGTTTTCCCGTTCAAGTTTGATACGCTCAAGACGAGCTGTCTCGGTTCCCAACTTTAGGAAATGCGTAATAACCTGCGCGGAGGCTGTTCCATCACGAAGCTGCTTCTCGGCTGCGTCCATAGCTAAAGCCACAAGCTGCTTCTCCCTACCTTCAGGAGTTCTGGCTGGAGGATGCGGCGTGGAATCGATTCCCGTTTTAGCTTTCTTCACCCTTTCAGCCTCCTCTCGTAGAATTATGTAGAACTATGCTTTAGGTTATGAAGACTTTCGTAACGGTTTTAGAACACTTTTGCACTAAAAAGAGACCACAAATATACACTCTCACGGGAGGCCTGCCGAAAGAAGAAAAGAAAAACAGGCAGAGAGTTATTTGTGGGCTCCTTTTAGTGCAAAAAATAAAGCGTTGGCCCTCAAAGAGTTTCCAGGAATTTTACCCCCGGAGGATTTTCAAGGACCGCCGCGATGCAGGAGGGGGGTCTATTTTGCGGACCCCTCCCCCTATGTCTAGAATAGGTCTAGTGACCGTCGATGAACTGAACAGAAAACAAATAATTTTATAAAATATTTTTTATTTATTATCATTCATTGTCATCCAAAAGAAAGTGGTTTTTGAATGGGAACCAATAAGTGCTAGGCATCAACGACAACTTTCTTATAAAGTTTTCCATTCAAGAAGACAATCTCATCAATTGCGCGTTCAATCTCACGATTGTTCTCATCATCCGTAAAGGCAGACGAAGTAACAGCAATGCGATCAAGGTATGAACACGACATATAGCCTTTGTCCATATCATAACGATACCAAGCATCAAACTCGTTGATGGGGCAGTATGGATTGTCTGTGGTAGATAGGGCGCATACTCTGGCCATAGTTGTAGTGTTCACCTCCTTAACCACTGATCTGGGCATGGACGGTGGACTCAGATACACCAATAGCCCGGGCGATCTCAGCATTTGTGTAGCCCATCGCATTAAGTGTCTGAATTCTAGAAACCTGTGCGACAGTAAGCTGAGTCTGGGTCTTAGGCATAGCATACTCTCTAACCTTATCCATGTCTGCGTAATTGAGAATTTCTTTTAGTTTTGTGTGACTAATTGCACCCGCCTGGATGGCTTCCCATTCACGCTCTGTAATGTCGATCTTGGTGTCTTTGCCTTTGGCTCCGACTTCATTACGGGCATCAATAATAGCCATCTGGGCCAGCTTCTTGCGTTCCTTCTTATAGGCAGGTCCATAGAGCTCGGGGTGCTCCTGAAGCTGGGCCTTAACCTTAGCATTGGCGATTACCTGTGCGCGCCTCTCCCTAGGGGCATTGGTAGCAGCGACCTTAAGTTTACTTTCCAAAGAAACAACTTCAGTCTGATAGGTAGTGGCAGCAGAACTGTTTCTGGGGGTACCGTGGGTATTAACCATCTCTTTACGAGCGGTATTGGCCAGATCCTTACGGAAGATAACTTATCATTTCGTAATTCGCGACTGCGTCGCTTCATTACTCATGATAAGTTATCTTCTATGGGCCCGATTTCATATAAAAAATCCAAAAGTAAAAGAAAAGGAGCGTGAATCTATGACACTATCAGATTATATCAACAGACAAGTCCCAGAGTATTACGATTGGATGTATCTTGACGGCTATTCTCCCTATCAGATTTTATAGGCGAAACATAAGCAACTGGTTAATGACTATCTCGCAAGAGAAGAAGCCAAGAGAGCAAAGAAGGAAGCAGAGCCGGAAATGATTATCCCCAATATTACATTCAAAAGTGTGGTGAAGATTATAAAATGAGTAAGAGAGAAGAAGATGAAAAGAAGCGCAAGAAAAAGCAACAGGCTATGATGGATGCCTTTGTGATGTAGATGCTTGAAAAGAGTATGAAAACAGCATTGGATACAGTTATGAAAGACTTATTCAAAGACTTCAAATAAAAAAGGGCGGAAGCCCGCTTGATGGATCCTGATACCGGCGATGGTAGGTTCCACGAAGCGGGCTTCCGCATTTTTTCGTTGTAGGCCGTCTGACGGCTTTCTTTTCTTCTGGACGTTGACAGTTGGGTAAACCGTTTCCCGAAATAAAAAGCCGACTTGCTGGGACAGTGAGCCACATACATAGGCTATGACGGAAACAGATATTTTTTGTCCCGTAAGGTATGCCCCCCATGTCAGCGAAAGGGTTGGCGCAGTTCCCTGAACAAAATCTTGCCTGTTTCCCCTCAGTTTTCTGCCTTTTGGCGTGGGAGATTTTTGTTCACGATAACAGATGTTTTACTGGACACCCTCCACAGGCTCCTTCACATATTCAATGATGTCTGCGGGCTGGCAGTCCAAAAGGCGGCAAAGGGTTTCAAGATTTTCCCAAGACACACCTTGCTTTTGGCGGAACTTCTGTAAGGTGGATTGGCTCAATAAGCCCTCTGTGCGGATTTTATTGGTATTGTAGCCCTTCTCCTTCAATGCGGACAGGACATCAATCTTATACTTCAACGGCATAGATACGGCACCCCCTTTTCTACCATCCTTATTCTATCACAGAAATTGCACGAAATCAAGTGCAAAACATCACTAACGTTTGACACGATATTTCGTGCATTTCGTCAATAGACTTGCACGATATTTCGTGCTATAATATCCTTGTAAATGAGAGGGGACAACAGAGGCCACCCGGTAAGCGACCCCCATAACAAACACTACAACATGGGTGAAACACTTCTAACAACCAAAAGGAGAAATGTAAAATGTCTAAAATCGAACTGCTCGCCAAGATTGAACTGCTGAACCGCTACGAAACCATGATGGAGGAAATTAAGGCCGAAGCCGATAAGGTTCGCAACTCCATCAAGGCTGAGATGGAGGCCAGAGAGGTGGAAGAACTTATCGCAGGCCAGTATATTGTGAGATGGACTTCTGTCCTCTCCAACCGCTTCGATAGCACTGCTTTCAAGAAGGTGATGCCGGAACTCTACAAGGCTTACACCAAGCAGACCGCAAGCCGACGCTTTACCATCAGCGTATAAAGGGCGGGGCAACAGCCCCGCCAACCAAGAGGAGAGAAGATTATGACATACGGATACGCCCGATGCTCCACCAACGAAACCAAGCAGGACATCAATCGTCAGGTGCGGGAACTGACAAGCGCAGGAGCCGAGGAAATCTTTCTGGAATACGAACACGGCGACAGCAGAGTGAAGCCCCGACAGGCAGAGATGTTCGCCCAGGCGCAAGCGGGAGATACCATCATCACATTGGAGGTTCCTCGCCTTGCCAGAAGCACACAGCAGTTGTGCGAAATCATTGACCGTGTGCGGGAGAAGCGTCTGCGCCTTGTGATTGTCGGCTCCATTACCCTTGATTGCCGACAGGGTCAGGCCGACCCTATGAGCGAGGCATTCTTACAGATGGCAGGCGTGTTCAGCCAGTTGGAGTTATCCATGATACGGGAGCGTGTGCGGTCTGGGATGGCGAATGCCGCCGCCAAAGGATCCAGAATCGGCCGACCGCAGACAACCAAAGACGATGTCCCCGCAATCTTCCTCCGGCACTACCCCGCTTACAAAAGCGGCCATTTGAATATCAGCGAACTTTCCAGAGTTTGCGATTTGAGCAGAACAACCATTTACAAGTACATTTCTCTATTGGAGGCATAAGGAAACAGGGAGCCACGATTGGCTCCCTGTTTTCAAACTCATTCAAAAACAAAATCAAGGTCGTTCATATAATCTCTTGCTTCTTTTCGGTAATCATTTAATAGCACTTTATATTGGTCAAGACTGCCAGAAGGAGAGCCACAATAATCAACCAATGCGCTTGTGGTCGTGTAAAAATCTTTCAAAGCAGAATAATATTCATAATCCGCAGGCAGTTCCTTTAACTCCTGTTTAGCGGTTTCTAAAAGTGTCTGCGCTCCATCAACATATCCATTAAGCATAAATGAATAGACAGTTCCCCATAGCACATCACTCATACCAGCATATTGTCTAGCCTTTCTCGCCTGTTCAAATGCTTTGACTGTCGCATCTCTGTAAAACTCTTTGTCTGACTCGCTTATATCGTTCCAATTGACGCCTGTTTTGGCAAATTGTTCATTCACATAATTTCGGGCAGAAAAGCCTTCAACTATATCATCCAAACTAATTGATGCTTTATCTGCGAAAAATTGAAGACCGCCGGAAGACATTTCTTCTTTTTTATACACCCAACCGTGCCAAACATTGTATATGCCCGTTCCCATTTGGTCGGCAATTGTCCAAGCGGATTTGATGTTTTCGTATACTTCTTTTGCGTTGGTTTTTATAGCATTCTCTGCTTCTTCCAATAACCTTTGTTCTTCAATTTCCTCCAACTGCTTAAATGCATCGTGGCTTTCTACCAATACATAATAGTTTTCAACTTCCGCTTTTTCTTCTTCGGGTAACGCATTAAATGCCTCCTGTGCGGATTCAATAGCATCTTTGCTTTCAAGCGATACTTCCCCAATAGCAGAAATCAGTTCCTCAACTTTTACTACTGCTTCACTTTTTCCACAAGCGCACAGTGATAAACACATAACGAGTGCCAGAATAAGGGAGATTATCTTTTTCATGTCCATCCTTCTTTCTGTATATTAAAAAGTGCGGTATTTGCCGTTTATATGATATATGTTAACATACTAAACTGGCAAAATCAAGGAAATCGGAAAACATGTGCGATTTGAGCTGAACAACCATTTACAAGTACATTTCTCTTTTGGAGGCATAAGGAAACAGTGAGCCGATTAGATTGGTTCACTGTTCTTTTATTTTTGTAACAAATCGAGTTCAAGACAAATGGAAATCCTCTATAGAAAAAGGAATTTCTACGGATAGATCTCTCTCAAGGTTCCAAAGATAGAATCTGCCTTTCAGCTTGTACAATTCTTCCAGAGAGTCCAAACCATTATAGAAGCCATCATGAATATAGATGTAGAATGTTGTTGATTCACCAGGGAGAAGACTGGGGCCACTCAAATAATGAATAAATCCAACTGGAATGCCGTCAATAGAAAGATTTCGCAAGGTCACCGATATTTCGTAATCTGCTGTATTGCTACATTTCAGGGAAAGAAACTTGTGCGGCACATCGTTCTTTCCCTTTACAGAATCATTCTCAAAAATAGCAATTAATTCGATGCGAATATTATCATGCTGAACTAACGTTAACGACTCTGGAAACTCAATTTTAGTCTCATAGCTCTCTTCCGCTTCTGTTTCTGGCGGTAGTTGAGTTGTAGCTGTTACTTCGTAGGATTGCGTATTATTTTCACAAGCACACAGTGCAAAACACATTGCGATTGCCAGAATAAGGGCGATTACCTTTTTCATTTTCAACCTTCTTTCTGTATAATAAAAAGTGTAGGTTTTGATACTTATATGGCATATGTTAACATACTGACCTGCTAAAATCAAGACAATATGGGAACCTCCACCCCTTTTCTCTTTCCTTTTGGTATGCTATACTAACACAAAACCCACCACAGGAGGGGCCGTTATGGATGAAAAAGAGGGCTGGGGCCTTACCGAAGAAGAAATAAAAGAACGCCTGCGCCAAGTCAATCAGCAGACCGCCAAGCGTGGCCCTACAAGAGGCGGACGCTCCTCCGGCCAGGGTGTGAAGTTGCTGTATATCCGGGATTACCTCTACACCCACGCCACCAAGGAACACCCCAAGAACGCCAGACACATCCGGGATTTTCTGCTATCCAACGGCATTGAGGCCCACGAAAAGACCATCTACAATGACATCCTCCGCCTCCAAACGGATTTCAAAGTCCCCATTGAATACGATGCCAAGCGTTGGGGTTACTACATCACCCAGCCACAATTTGAGCCTTATGAATTACGGCTCATGGTTGACAGTATTCAGTCCTCCAAGTTTATCACCCAGAAGGAAGCCAACACCATCACTCAGAAGATAAGCGGATTGGCAGATATCTACACCAAAGAAAGCCTCAACCGAGTGGCCTATGTTTCCGACCGAGTGCGCAGCCGCAATGACAGCGTGGTAAAGGATGCGGACAGGATCCACAGTGCAATCGCCCAGAACCGCAAAATCAGTTTCCGCTATTTTCATTACACCCCCAACAGGGACAACCCAAAGCGGTATTCCAAAAGTGGAAATGTCTATATTGTAAGTCCCTACGCCCTTTTGTGGGATAACGGCAATTACTATCTCTATGCCTACACCGACAAGGGCAATTTCCGCACCTTCCGCATTGACCGTATGGAAGCAATCAGCCACCCACTTATGGCAGAGCGGGACGGCGAGAAGGAGTTCAAGGCCAGTCAAATCACAAGCAAGGAATACAAGGTATTCCAGATGTATCACGGCGACCAGATGAAAGTCCGTGTGCGCTTTTCTAACCATCTGGCTGACGCTGTCATTGACCAGTTCGGCAAGAGTGTTCTGCTGATACCCGACGGAGAAAAGCACTTCGTCGCCACCCTGCCCGTTGAGATAAGCCCGCCGTTCTGGGCGTGGATTTCTACTTTCGGCAAGGGCGCAAAGGTTCTTCATCCAGAAGAAGCAGTAAACAAAATGCGGGAGTTCATAGGAAAACTTAACGAGATGTATAACGATGAAGGGGAGAAGTAAAAACTTCTCCCCTTTTGATATTGAGATGTTGCGAGATGTTCAAAGATGTTCGCAGTTGATGGCGAGTTGTTCATGGATGTTCACCGATGAAGTACAATGCGCTCCTGTTTCAAACTGCGGATAATATTCACTCTGTCAATGTCCTCTTTTAAGTCGCTTGTCAGCACATTCAAATAGTTTTCTGTGATTGCCAGAGAACTATGACCGAGTATCTTTTGGAGCGTCACCACAGACCCGCCCATTGCTGTCCATTTCTTTGCGAACGTATGCCGGAACCGATGGACTCCTGTTTTCTCCAAGCCTCTTTCGTGGCAGTAGTCCCAAATTGCGTGATAACAACTGCTTCTGGTCAACTGTTTACCATAGACCGAACAAAACAGCCAATCATCCACCCGCCCGCCACGGTATTGGAGATACTCTTGAAGGATTTTTACAATATCCTCGTTCAACGGGATTATCAACGGCTTGCGGTTCTTTGTGGCATTCACATAGACCACTGCATTATCAAAATCTAAATCCTTAATTTTGATATTAACCAAACTATTTTGACGAATACCAGTAGAGAGAAGAAAATTGACAATCACCCAACTGCGATAGGTTGAAAAGATGCACTTGCGGACATCAGGCTTTTTCAGCAGTTTTCTCAATTCTTCATCCGTGTATGTTTCAATAGGAGCCTTATCTGCTTTTGGAAGCGGTATCTCAAAACTTGGAATGTATTGGCATTTCATAAAGAACCGCATTAGGGTTTTTAAATCCCTTGCGTATGTTCCCATGGTCACTTCGTTAATGTCTGGGTCTGCCCGCAGAGAAATGTAAAAAGCATCCATTGTATGCCTGTTCATTGCGGAAATCGGTGTGGTGGGCGGGATTCTCTTGTAAATCTGCTTTATTGATTCCTCGTAGTGGTGAATTGTTCCCTCCCGCAGGTTCCTCGCTTTACAGTCAAGCACATATTCAGCAAAACCGTCAGCGAAAGTCTTTTCTTTTGGGAAACACATCCTCATTTTCTTCATCAAAAACACCCCTTAAAACGCAAAAATAGGAAGCACATCATTACTCTTTTGGAGAGTAGGATGTGCTTCCTTGTTTCATTTTTGCGAAAAGTGGGGACTCAACTTTTCAAGCCCCAAAGTAGGGATTTTCCCTTACTTCTTCAGAGACTCCTCAACAGCAACAGCCACGGAGACGGTCATGCCGACCATGGGGTTGTTGCCTGCACCCAGGAAGCCCATCATCTCAACGTGGGCGGGGACGGAGGAAGAACCTGCGAACTGTGCATCGCCGTGCATACGGCCCATGGTGTCGGTCATGCCGTAGGAAGCGGGACCT
>JBGVHZ010000021.1:0-18294 GCA_045122735.1 Faecousia sp. | reverse complement strand
ATATCCTCACCCAAGCAAAAAATCAAGAAAAACATCCCGGCTCAGTCGAGCCGGGATGTTGGTTTTTACTGGATTACTTCAGAGCTTCTTCCACAGCGACAGCCACGGAAACGGTCATGCCGACCATGGGGTTGTTACCTGCGCCCAGGAAGCCCATCATCTCAACGTCAAAATCCACCTTCGGTGGCTTTTGCATTGGTATCCCTTGACCTAAGCCTATCCTTTATTCAAATGGGAAACACATCATATCAAAGTTGATGATGGAATGATTATATGGCACAAATTGGAGTAAGTCAAGATAAACCATCACTAAACACGGCAAATTGATCTAAACCGAAAACTTTCTATGATTTGGGAGAGCCATTCTGTTTTAAGCAGCTGAAGCTCTCTGATATTTTTTCTTTTCTATTTGAGCAAATGTATATTTGTGTGCCTCAACTCAAATGCATCCTTGATATAATAAAGGCACAACAGAGGGGCAAACCCCACTGGAAAATAATCTGGGTTGCGACCGACGCAGTTGCCAAAAGGCAGAAAGGACTACATTATGAATACCAAAATTGTGTGCGTGGACGAAAAGAATGCTCTGGTCACCAAGGCTTTCAAAAAGCAGGCTTCTATCTTCGGTACCGAAGAATTCAAGCTGTGGAGAGCGTACAAGGAAATGTTCTCCGAAGCAGTAATGATTACCAAGAGCATCAAAAAGAATCCCGACCGCAAAACCAACCGGAACCTAACCTATGAAAATATGGAAAAGTTCCTGAAGACTCTCCCTGACAGCGAAAAGCTTCTGCAGGAATTTGAGACCGTCAAAACCCGTTCCTGTGTAAAAGCAAGCCCCTATCGCTTTACTCTGGAATGGTTCGAGGCCACTGCCAGCAAGTACGATAGCTATGGCTCTTTCGTGGAAGAAATGGAAGAGAAGCGGCAAGTTGCTGAGGTTCTCAAGCTCTCCGCCGCCGTCAACGAATAATAAACAAGGAGGAATGAATATGAAATCCAAGAGAAACGACCCTGTCAAGGGGTACAAGCTTGACTTCACCACCGGCACAGTAACTCTCAACTACAAGTTCCAACGGGCGATGAGCGATGTTGGGTCTCCCGAATACGCCCGCCTAAAGGAAATACTGGAGGACTTCCCTCACCTCTCCGTAGTTGTCAAAGCAGGGCGCACGATCACCACAGCGCGCCCCACCAAGCGGCTGACATACGAGAACATGGCCACCTTTATCGACTGTCATGAGAATCGTGACGAGCTGAGAGCGGTATTTGCCGTTGTCCGCCAAAGATCTAAAGTCCTGGCAAGCCCCTACAAGTATGTCAGGGATTGGTTTGAGGCTCAATTCCCCAACTACAGAAGCTATACCAGCAGTGACCAAACGCAAGAGCAGGTTGTGATGGTGGCCATTCCTGATGTTGTTCAATACAAGATGAAAGAAAATGCCGCCACAACGGCAACTATGCCTACATAATATGGAACACCGGATATTATCATTCTTTGCTGAATGGTTGGCACTGCCAAAAGAGCAGTTTCGCATATTAGCCATGCTTGCAGATGTAGGTGCGTTTCGGGGGTCTCTGGCGGATATGTGCAGATACTTTTCCGTAGACCCACAAACCCATAACAGGAACCGGCTTCGTGCTGCTATTGAAGAACTATCCCGCCACGATTTCATCAAGGCAACACGAACCGGAAACACCTATCAGATGACCTTAGTTCCAAAAGAACAGGAAATCACCATGCCGGTTGAATGGGTCACGCGTATCCGCCGCCACGAATACAACTCAGAGGGCGTAGCCTGGGAGAATGTGCTGAAGGTGCAGCTCTGGCTGATGCAGAACACAAAAGATGTGGTTGTGACCAATGCAGAGATTGCGTCTGCCATCGATATTTCTGTCAGCCAGATCGTTGCTGCGATGAATGTTTTGAAAAATGAATTTCAAGCATTCAGGAAAGATTATGCCTACTGGAAATTTGGTAATACCTTCCGGCGCAAGGGTCAGATTATCGACATGTCTGCGTGGTGGAAACAAGCTAAAACAGTTACTTTTTCCTTCATATAATAAGAATCATATTATACTGAGGAAAAAGTAACTGTTTTTCTTTGGGCAATATGGATTTATCGAATCTGCCCAAAACGCAAGTATATATGAGAGAAGTTGGAAATTTCTCCAGAAGCACGCACCGCTCTGGCGGCGCTTAGCTTGTGTCGAAATTTCCAACTTCTTATTTTGAACTAAGGAGAAAATACAATGGACTTATCTACAAAATTATCATATTAGAACGGCACACTGCCGGATAGGTATTGGTACCAACTCAACGAAAGATCCGCCACAGAGAACTATATAGAGCAACAGCTTGAAATACCGGATGACGAGGAAGAAGTATTTATCAAAAGTGAGGTCAGCATGAAATGAGCGCCCCCAAAAGAAAGAAGAAAAAGAAGAAGGGCGTCCTCGAAGCGACTATTATGGCACTTATCCATAAGAGCCTGAAAACAACAATCGACGAAGCGATGAAGGAAATATTCAAAGACTTCAAATAAAAGGCGGCAGCAAGTTCCAAAACGGAACGGCTGCCGTTATTTTTCGTTTGTGGCCGTCTGACGGCACAAAACAAGGCTATTCGTTTTTGGTCAAGAAAACCGTCCTCCGGAACAAAAAACACCCGGGGAAACGGATTAGGCCACGCAAACCTGACTTATTGATTTTGAGTTTTTTGCTCCTGGATTATAGCCCCCGGTCAGTTGCTCTTTGCCATGAATCCGGTTAGATAATTAATAAACGCGCAGCAGGAAACAAGCATAAACTTTGCTTCCTCAAAAGTGGAATCGCTACCACCCAATTGTCCGGCATGCCGAACACCGGAAGCATCGCTGGTATATCCATATAGTTGGCTAAAAGCTCCCTTCAAAGCCGGATGTACTTTCACGCCAGAGGATTCAAGCTTTTTGAGAGCATCTCCCAATGTGGTTGATTTTCCAATGATAATGGAGCACATACGCTCAACAGCACTGATGCTTTCCTTGATGGAGTTTGCGTAGTCCGGGGCCTGACGGTCAGAAAGGAAGCCTAGTGCTTTGCTGATATGCTGTTGTACCTCGGTATGGTTGCTTGTTACTGCCTCTTGGATGGATTGAATCTCATTCTCGTCAGTAATGAGATGTGCCTCGCCGTTGATAAGTCTATACCCTACATATTCCTGCTCAAAAACCAAGTTGTAGAGGCTTTCCGCTGTATAATTTTTACCTTTGTAATATATATTCTTTTTCTTGAGATTCGCTATTTGTTTGGCAATATATTCAATTACCGTTAGTACCGCATCATAACTTTCTAATAAGAGGGTATCTTTTACAATGTTTAGGACCTTGTCGTAATGATAAAAGTGAGACCAGTCAACCACCACACCATAAACATCAGCCAGCAGATTTCTCAAAAAGGTCTGTTCTGGACGATAATTTAAACTAGATAAATGCGCATAGCGCATATCAGGGAAATAGCCTTGAATAATAATATCAGTCATATTCATCAACGCTACCCGTGTCCGCTGGTCAAATTCGGTAGTTTGTATAATTGTATTCTCTTCCTTTATCTTATTGCGGTCAGAAAAACCACCACGGAGGGCAACTTTATATTGAGCCATAGTCAAGAATCTCCTTCTATGTATTGGATTATATCTCCGGGCTGACACTCCAACAGCTTGCAAAGGGTTTCAAGGTTCTCCCAAGACACGCCCTGCTGCTGCCGGAACTTCTGCAAGGTGGATTGGCTCAACAGGCCCTCCGTTCTGATTTTGTTGGTATTGTAGCCTTTTTCTTTCAGTGCGTTAAGTACATCGATCTTATATCGCAGCGGCATAAAAATCGCCTCCTTCTCCATTGTCCCTATTATATCATGCGCATTGCACGAAAACAAGTGCAAAAATGCATAATTTGAAGCACTAACTTTCGTGCATTTTGCTAATAGACTTGCACGAGTTTTCGTGCTATAATCTAATCAGAAAGAGGGGACAACAGAGGCCACCCGGTAAGCGACCCCCAGAACAAACGCTACAACATGGGTGAAGAAAATCTTATATCAAAGGAGCACAACACAATGTCTACTATCGAAATCACCACCAAGATCGAAGCCCTGAAAGAACTGGAAGCACTCATCGAGGAAGCCAAGGCCGAAGCCGAAACCCTGAGAGACGAGATCAAGACCGAGATGTTGAACCGCGATACCGAAGAGCTGGAAGCCGGACAGTACATCATCCGTTGGACTTCTGTCCTGAGCCAGAGATTCGATACCACCGGCTTCAAAAAGAGCCATGCTGATCTCTACAAAGAGTTCACCAAGCAGATCGCAAGCCGCCGCTTCTCCATCGCCTAACAAAAAAGCCCTTGTCAGAGCGGCAACTCTGACAGGGGCAGCCCAAGAAAAACCGTCAAGTCAATCAAGGGGTATGCTTATTATAAGCCTCTGCCCCTCCAAAATCAAGGAGGAAATCACCATGAAGCAACTGACCAGTTACAATCGAGTCGCAGGCTACCTGAATAAGGTTTTCGACATCCTGAACGAAGAGTTCTTTGAATGTGAACTTTCAAGACCGACCATCACCATCCAATCCACCCCGAAAGCCTACGGTCATTTCTCTCTGCGGGAAGACACTTGGATCTCCAAGGTCGGCGGCACGCACGAAATCAACATCGGCGCCGGAACGCTCTCCCGCCCCATCGAAGAGGTTGCTGCCACGCTGCTGCACGAAATGGTTCACTACTTTAACTATGTGAATGGCATTCAGGATTGCAGCCGAGGCAACACCTACCACAACCGCAAGTTCAGGGATGCAGCTGAGGCGCACGGCCTGATCGTGGATCACCACGACCAATACGGTTGGACAATCACCACACCCAGCGACGAACTTCTGGAAGTGATTTTGAAGTATGACCTGACCGACATCCTTATCAATCGGAACGAGTTCGGCGGCTTCCAGATCACCGGCACTGGCACGCACAACGGCGCACCCACTGTGGTCGGCATCACTCCCCGCAAGAGCAGCAGCCGCAAGTATGTCTGCCCTTGCTGCGGAATGAGTATCCGAGCAACGAGAGTTGTCAATGTGGCTTGTCTGGACTGTGACGAGCAGTTGCTCATGGTTGGATGAAAAGGAGGGTGTTCGTATAATTCAACAAATACGAACACCCAAAACCTGATGTATCAACAGCTTTTACAGAGCGGTGGTTATTTACGAACAGAACCGCCACCACAATACGAACTTTTGCTATTGGAGGCTACTATGAACAAGAAAACAAAGGCACTAACAACCGATCAATACAAGGAGATAATTCAGACTATGCGGGAGGGATTCTGCGGTTGTCGCCCCAATGACCGCGTTGCCACTGCGTTGGTATTGGAAGGAAACCTGGGCTTGCGGATTAGCGACATCATCAAGCTGCGGCCTTGCGACATCGTAAGGGACGGAGATCGCTTCCGTCTGGAAGTCGTGGAGAAGAAGACAGGCAAGCGGCGAATCTTCACCGTCCCGCTCCTGATCCAGCAGTATATCGAGAACTACTGCCTGCGAAACGGGATTCGCCGGAACGATCTGATCTTCCCGATCACCGAGAGAGCCGTCCAGAAGCAACTGAAAATCGTGTGTGATTATCTGGATCTGGAAGGCATCAGCACCCACAGCTTCCGCAAGTGGTATGCGACGGAGATCTACAACGCCAATGGCTATGATATTGCACTGGTTCAACGACTGCTGCAGCATAGCTCCGCCAGTACCACACAGCGATACATCGGCATCGAACCCCAGAAGATCGAAACCGCAATCCAAAATCATGCACAGCTAATATGAAAGGAGCCCGGGAGAAGTCTCCCGGGCCTATCATTATGTATTGCTCTTATGATCAACAAAAAATCGTTTGCCACACTTAGGACATTCCACCTCTATAATATAGCCGTACGGCATACAGGTTACACGTTTCACATTTGCTTGTAGATTGCTCCTCCGGCCAAATATATTTTCCATATGCCCTTTAAGCACTACAACTCTCCACGCAAATTGTCCATCACGCGGGCATATATGTACCCCTTCTAACAATTCTTTCATTTTAAGTTACCACGCCTTACTATTGTTCGTTAGCTAGCCCTATGCTAATCACTTATACATCTCCAATTTTATTCAGCAATATCAATCCATAAGACAGGGCGGATGCCAGTGTAACTACTATCAACAAGATCTCCGTCAGTCCTGACATGTCCGTTATTCCCTTCGATGTCATCAGTACCAAAACTAACAGTCGATGCGCGGTCTGGATAATTCGTGGAAGTATCTCTCAGCCACCACCATGCATTACCATCAGCACGCTTTTTAACTCCTTGCGTAACGGCATAACTTGTGGGCATACATTCCCTTTCCTTGTCAGATCGGAAATATCGATTTGCTTGTGCAACGCTAAGCAATGACACTTCAGAAATCATTGATTTTTCAGCAGAAGAAAACGCAGCCTTCATAAAGTTGTTATTTAACCACTTGTGAAGCGTACATGTCTCCCAAGTAACTTCTTTTTTAACGGTGTTATATGGCTCACAATCAAGGATGTATTTGCTAATCACAAGGAGCTTTCCCTCTCTTTTTTCCAACACAAGCCACTCTATTTCTTCTTTACGACCACCGCTATAATTTTGTGCATATGTGCCAAACTTAATATAATCTCCTGCTTTTGCATCTCCCAATCGTTCTTTGATTTCTTTCATTTGAATATTCGGAATAATCACAGTGGTTAAGATGACTACAGCGCAAACAAGAACTGCAGCAATAATGCCTATAATCAAATTACGTTTCTTTCGTTTCTTTTTTGCTGCCAGTCTGGCCTGCCGCTCTCTTTCTTGCTGCTGTTCTTGTTCAAATATTTCCGCATTGATTTTAGTGATCGTGTCTTGACACTCAATAATCTTATCATCAGCATCTTTCCAGCCATAAATTTTCTGGAATTCCTCAATTGCAGCTTGAAAATCTTCGATTCGCTTCACGCGGTTGTTCATAAGGACAATGCCAGCGGAATAAATCGCATCCTTGCGAGAAGCCTCGGCACTTTCCAGGCACGCAATATATTGCTCCTGCGCATCCTTAAAGGATTTAATTGCTTCAAATTGCTCTGCGGCTGTTTTGTACTGTTGCTCTGACTTTGCTGTATTCATCGCAGTAAGCGCAGAAGCATACAGTGCCTCGATCCGCGCTTTCTCAGCCAAATCAAGACATTCCGCAGCAAGGGTTTCAGAATCTTTGAACATTCCGATTGCAGCAAATCTATTCGCTGCCGCTTTGAATTGCTTTTCGGTCTCTGCAGAATTCCTTGCAGAAACAGCAGAATTATACAAAGCCAGGAGTCTGGCTTGCTCTGCTTCCTCAGAACATTTTTCTGCAAGTTCTTTGGAATCCTTAAAGTTGTGTAATTCTTTGAATTTCGCAGATGCTTTTTTATACGCCTCTTCGGTTTTTGCCGATTGCATAATACGAACTGCATCATTATATGCGTTTGTAAGATTTCTGTTTATTATAAAATCGATATAACCTTGAAGTTCCTTTTTGAGATTTTCCCCAGCAAAGCGCATTGCCTTTTGGAAATTATTCTTTCCATCAAACGGAGCGGCACAGTCCTTAAGTTTTTGCTGGGATGTCACTTTCAACTCTACCATCAATTTACCCAGATATGCTTCCGCACATTCCGGATCAAGGTCCAGCACCTTTTCACAGTACTCATCGGCGCTTCTCCAATCGCCGTCCTCCAGAAACATAAAGGCACGTTTCAGCAGCGGCGCAGTGTTGGCATTACCTGCGACAATGGTTTCCTTAACAACATTTGACCTCGAAGCATCTACGTCGAGAATCTTCTTGACACCACGGATCAAATCCTGCATAAAGCCAAGCTTGGACATATCCTGCGCCTGCAAATGAGAAAATTCCTCCGGCAGATCATAGGGATCCATGTCTTTATAGGCAGGAATCAGCATCTTCCTAGCGCCGTTCTTAATAAGAGAGAGGTAACGACTCCACTCGTTCTTTACCCAGACTGCATTAAAGTACTCCGGTCTGGTACCCAACACAACCATAACCTTAGCGCTGTTCAATGCGGCAAAGATATACGGCTCATATGCAGAACCCAGTTTATCTTCAAGGGTGATCCGGGCAAAGAACACTTTAAAGCCTTCTTGAACAAGCTGATGGTACAGATCATTGGCCAACACAGAATCGGGTGTGCGGCGACCGGCATTGTCTGATTCTTTGTAGCAGATAAACACGTCAAAGGGCTCTTCTCTTTGAGAAATTGCAAGGATACTCTTTTGAATTTCGTTGATTGCTTTGGCTTCGTTTTCGTAAACTGCCTTTTGGTGCAAATCAGCATACCGCAACGCAGACTTATAGTTGTCATCCTCAAAAATAGACGTAAATTGGGCACGATTTACGGTTGGAACGCGCTTGCGGGAAGAAGGATCTTCTACATATTCAATGCCGTACTGGCAAAGAACCAGAGACCAATAAGCTTCAGCATCGGCATTATCTTCGTTCAAAATCTGCTCGTAGATACCCATTGCCTTGTCAAATTCGTTGTTTCGCCGGAAATGGTTAGCGCGATCGTAGAGATTGGCTCGACGATCATCATCGAGCTTAGGAATCGTCTGTCGTGCTCCACAATAATCACATTCAACAACCGTTTCGTTGTTCAATATTTCCAGTGCGCCGCCACACATTTTACATTTGAATAAAGCCATTTTGCTTTCCTCTTTTCCTTTTCTGATGCCCGGCAGATATACTGCCGGGCATCTTAGCGTGTTAATTTAAATCGATCCACAAAGCGGGGCGGACAGATCCATGATTATTGGTAACATTGGTGCCGTTCTTAAAAAGGTCACCATTATTGTAGACATAGACGATGCTACTTTGATTGTCACCGAGTGTCCGCAGCCACCACCAGCAGTCGCCGCTGGAGCTATTGACATGCGCTCCGTTGGCAACGGCATACTCCGTAGGCTTACACTTCCTTGCTCTATTGGAGTTAAAATATTTATTGGTCTCAACGAGGCTTAGCAAGAATACTTGATCTTGAGTTTCATTACCGGGATCTGTGCTAAAGCTATAGACAGTATTCCTATCTGCGGGTACCGTTACTGTGGGAATCATAGCTTTTTCCTCGGCAGAAAATGTAGTGTTTATGAACTCGCCATTTAGCCAGGTTCGGAGCGTACAGGTCTCCCAGGTGATGGCAGTATTGCTTGTATTATATTGCTTACAATCAAGTGCGTACTTGCTGATGAGTAATGCTTTCCCGTCCTTTACTTCAAGCACAAGCCATTCAATGTCTTCCTTGCCGTTGGAGGTGTTGTTATCCTGCTCGTATGTACCCAAGAGCACACAATCTCCTGCTTGTAGATCCTTTAGCATACATTCTTTCATCTTCGCGTGGCTATCCTTATAGCCATCAAGCGCTTCGAATGCAGATATTGCTTCGGTATACTTTCCTGCGTTCATCAGCGCTACTGCCTCGTTATACTTGTTGTTAGGTATGATGACGGTGTTCAATACGATGATAAAGACAATTATTACACAAACGATAGGCGCCGCGGCAATGGCAATCTTTTTGATTATTTTTTCTCTTTTCTCCGATTCCTGACGGGCGATTTCCGCTCTGCGTTCACGTTCTAAACGGTCTGCTTCTTCATTTGCCTTGATTTCTTCAATTCTTCTTTTGCAGGTGGCGATTCGGTCGTCCGCATCCTTCCAGCCGGAGACTCGCTGAAGGGTTTTTATCGCATCCTCCAGCCGTGCTATGGAGTTTACGCTATTGTTTGCTTGTGTCCGCCCCTCCAAAAGAATGGTATCTTTTCGGGCAATTTCTGCTTTGCTACGGCATGTTTCTGCAAGAGAAGCAGAATCTAAATAGTTGGGAATCGAATCAAAAAGCCGGGCGACATCGTAGAAGGCACGTTCGCTTTTGGCTGTGGCCATCGCATTTTGTGCTTGGGCATAAATTCCCGCCAGGCGGGCGTTTTCGTTGCGGGTGTTGATATGCTCTATGTAGCCGAGCAGGGTGTTTTTCAGACCTTCGTCTGCAAAGCGGAGAGTTTTTTGGTAGTTGCCGTTGCCATCAAAGGGCTGCTCACAGTCTTTCAATTCTTCCTGCTTTCTTGTCCGCAATTCTGCCATCAGCTTACCAAAATACGCCTGTGCGCACTCGGGGTCAATGTCCAAAACTTTCTCGCAGTATTCGCTTGCAGAGGCCCAATCCCGGTCTTCCAGGAACATAAATGCACGCTTTAGCAGAGGAGCCGTGCCGGTATTAACGGCCGCAGCAACCGTTTCCTGCGCTGCCGCCTGCTTGGGCTCGTCCTTTTGAATAACCTTCTTAATGCCCCGAACCACATCGTTGATAAAGCCGATCTTAGACATATCCTGGGCCTGCAAATGGGCAAATTCCTCCGGCAGCTCATAGGCATCCATATCCCGGTAGCAGGGGATCAGCAGTTTGCTGCGATCGGACTTCATAAGCTTCAGAAAACGGCTCCACTCGTTCTTCACCCACACAGCGGAGAAATACTGGGGTTTCGTGCCGATGACTAGCATGACCTTTGCAGAATTTAGTGCCGCGAAAATATAAGGCTCATACTCCTGTCCCAGCTTATCCTCCAGCGTGATAGCAGCATAAAACACCTTCAGCCCCTCTTGAGTCAGCTGATAGTAAATATCGTTGGCGATAGCGCTGTCAACAGTGCGCTTGCCGTTTTCGTCGGTTTCCTTGTAGCAGATAAACACATCAAAGGGTTGCTCGTTCTTGACAATATTCAGAATGTTCTTCTGAATCTCATCTATTGCCTTGGCTTCTGCCTCATAGATACCCCGTTGAGTAGTATCTGCATGCTCAACAGCGGCAAGATAGTCTGCATCCGTAACGACGGCATCATAGGATGTCCGGTGACAGGTGGGGATCCGCTTATAGGTTTTGGGATCTTCCACATATTCGATACCGTATTTGCATAGCACGATGCCCCAATGTGCTTCAGATTCCGCATCGTTTTCCTGCAGGATCTTTTCGTAAATCTGCTCTGCCTTGTCAAATTCACACTTAATACGCAGATTGTTTGCACGGTTAAACAGATTCTGAACAACCTCGTCATTTGCTTTCGGCAGCGTTTGCTTTGTGCCACAGTATTCACATTCTGCGACAGTTACACCGGCAGCAATTTCCAGATCACCACCACACATTTTACATTTGAATAGGGCCATTACTACTTACCTCTTTTGCGAACATTTTCTTTTGATTTTTTCACTTCAGCATATGCCTTATATATGAGTTGCAACTGCGTTATTGACATCAATATATACGCTGTTTGCTCGCCTTGAGTATTAAAGTCAAGAATCTTAATATGTAATTCTCCGTTAGATTTTAACAACTCCGTTTTGCCATGAGCTATACCGTTGCGGATGTGGCGGACTAAATCTCGTGACTCACTGTCACCTTTTGCGTGAACTATAATCAAACCGTCTGGAGTGGTTTTTGGTATGTTTAAGTCTTTAATTGAGCCATATTGATAATTGTAAGATCCTAAATTAGGAATTCTCTTTACCTTTTTGATAAATGCTCCAACATAACCACTCGTCCAACCATTATCTATTGAGAAACGATTGTCATCAAATAGCCAATCCAAAAGCTCTGCCCATGTTTCAAAAACGCCTTCACTCACAAGACCGTGAAATAATTTACTCATACTATACCGGTCACTTTAGTAATTTACATTTTTTATTTCGTTCATCAAGCAACATTAACAGTTCTTCTGCTGTTTCTCTAGAGGGCAAGTTGGAGAATTCTGCAAATCGTTGCTTAATGCTCTCTTCAATCTCAGAGAGAGCCACGTCGCTCATAGGATCGGAAAATCTTACTGCTTCATAAACTTTAGTGCATTCGCGCTTAATCTCTTCATCCTTAGCTCTTGCGACCATTCCTTCTGCATCTACGGTAAGTGACTTGATAAAGAAAGTCTGTACCTTAATCTTATCATCAAAATTCGCCACTGCATTAGCTGCAATGCTAGCTTTGATAACTGCAATTGCAACAGCAGCTAAGGTGATGGTGCAAACAATCACCCCCACCCAATACGGTAACGGAGAAATAAGCATACATAGTCCGCCAACCACAAAGGAAACAACCAGTCCAGTCCAGCTCAAAGAAATTAAAGGAAGGTTATAAAATAGCTTCTGCGTATTTTTTGCATCAAAGGCTATTCTTGCACAGATAAGCTGTCCTATAAAAGCAAGGCTGATAAATATGTAGCCAATCCAAAAAGAGGGAGTATATTTTTCCTGATTTATCCAGCCAACCGAAACAAACGCAATAATGTTAAAAAGCACAAACAGGGCTGCCCAAATAGCAAAATAATATCTAAACGTCTTTTTCATAGTCTATACCCCCGTTTACACTTTTCCGCCACATTCTAGGCAGAACTTTGCGCCGCCAGGCAGTTCTGCGCCACACTTTGCACACTTACCAATTAAAGCCGCACCACATTCCATACAGAATTTGCCTTTATTAGTCTTTTGGCCACACGCAGGGCAAATCATTTCGTTCGCACCCAGCGCCTCGATCTTTGTACCGCATTCCAAACAAAACTTGGAATTTTCGGGAACCTCGCTGCCACAGTTCGGGCAGTTTATTTTCTTTGCTATCTGTTCTTCCATGCCAAAGCCCTTAAACATTTCGCCCATCCGACCGCTGACAGCACCTGCGGCAGCCATACCCACGCCAAGGCCAATCATATCGCCTGCTACACCGCCGCCACCGGAAATAGTCATATTTCCTAGGCCTTCAGCATATGCCTTTTGCACTTCTGCCTGCAGTACGTCCTTATGATTGTAGCCCTGGGCGCGCATAATTTCCGCTTCTGCAAAGCCCGCCATCTTCGCGGCCTGTGCCTCTGCCTGTGCCCGAATAAGCTCTCTTTCTGCTTCACGACGTGCCATCTCAGTAGCCGTTGTTTCCTGTTCAAGAATCGCCTGTCTTTCAGCCGCTGTAACCGTTGCCGCAGATTCAGCCATCGCTGTTTTGATAGAAGTCTCTGCCTCAACCATCTTCTTTTGCAAAGAAATGGTATGCAATTCACGAATCCGCTTAAAATTCGGATCGCTTTCGGGAAGAACGATTGTTGTTATATAAAACTCCGGAATCGTAAGGCCGTAGTCTTCAAATCCAGGCAGTATATTGCGCTTTAAAACCTCAGATAAAACACCGAGGCTCTCGTCAACCTCAAGAATGTTGATGTTTTGAGCTTTTATACATGCCGATAAATTCGTCTTCACTGCTGTGGAAATTAACGGACGGAATGATGCGGACAATGATTTCGTAAATCCGCCGCTGCGATCGTCCCAAGCGATTCCTTTCATAGTACCAACAATTTTGACGAGCAGTTTTCTTGGATCAGAAACCATTAGATTCATCTCGCCAGAAGCACCGATTTCAAGCGGCACTCCAAACGACGGTTCAATAAAGCGAACTTTACTGTCCGTGCCCCATTTCACAGCCATTTGTACGGTTTTATTTATGAAATAAACCTCGCAGTGAAACGGTGTATTTCCATTAGTTGCACTGTTAAGTGCCTTTCCAAGTTTAGGAATGTTTTGGGTTTCCAGCGTATAGCGGCCGGGCCCGAACAGGTCCAGCGCCTGACCATTCATAAAGAAGATAGCCTCCTGGCTTTCGTGTACGATCAGCTGCGTTAAACTGTTAAAATCCTCACAAGGGTGCTTCCAAATGAAGGTGCTGTTATCCCCTTCATATTTGATAATTTCCGCAATCTGTGCCATTTTCTTAATCCTCCAAAGAAGCAAAATCTGTCTAAAAGTGGATAAATCAATTATAATTACATCTTTTTCGTATGTCAAGCGGAATAACCGCCTTGCGGACTGTTTTGCAAGTTTGCTAAAAACTGTAAAATAATTACAAAAGGGGTGGTATTTTATGGAACTCGACTATTCTCAGATCGGCAAACGAATTGCACAGCGCAGAAAAGAATTAGGGTTGAAGCAGGCAGAGGTTTGCGAACGCGCCGGGATCAACGATAAGTATTTGTCCTGTATTGAGCGGGCAACCTCTATCCCTTCGCTGGAGGTAATTATGCGCCTCGCCCTGGCTTTGGATACCACACCGGATACATTTTTGACCGGCAGCATCCGATTTGAAGATGGTCAATGGCGAAATGTAGCGGAAATGCTACGAAATATGAATCCGTCACAACTAAGCCTTGCAAAGAGCTTCTTGACTTGGCTTACCGATCAGCAGGTTACAAAATGACGAATATGCCAGTGCAAAAAAGAGTCCCTGGTTACAAAACCAAAGGCCAGAAGTACAAGTCTCTTCTGGTTATACAGTACCTTCTGAAGCATGCGGATGACGAGCATCCTGTTACTGTCGCAGAAATCGAGGCGCACCTGGGCAAATACGGTATCGAGGCTGAACGCCGTTCAATCTATCGCGACATCCGCGACATTATGGAGCTTCTGAACACGGAGCTTGACGATGACGGTCAAATTTCTGAACGAGACAAGCTGCAATACGAGGTCACCTTCACTCGCAAAAAGTACCCAAACGCAGAACAAGGTGGCTATTTAATCACTGCACGCCCTTATGAGTTTGATGAACTACGGCTGTTGGCTGAGTGCGTCAACAGTGCCCGCTTCCTATCCGAGAATCAGGCACGAAACCTCCGCCACACTATCAGCAATCTGTGTAGTGTCCATCAAGCCAAGGAGCTGAGCACGGACAGCACCGTTGTCAACCGCTCCAGGACGGTCAACAAGACAGTGATGGCATCCATCTCCACCATCAATCAAGCAATCCGCCACAAGCGGCAGATCAGCTTCAAGTATGTTTCTTATGCTTTTGGCAACCTTCACACCCAGGTCGAACGCAAGGCCGGAAAGGTGAATATCGCTCACCCCTACAAGCTGCTAATCGACAATGGATTTTTCTATGTGCTAACCTATGATGGAAAGAAAAAGAAGAACAAAGTCTTCCCCTATCGTATTGACCGCATGAAGGATGTCCGAGAGCTAGATGATCCAAGAGAATGGGACAAGGAATTTGAGTCGGAAGTCAATATGAGCAACTATACTCAGCGCGTTTTCTCCATGTTCGGCGGCAAGCGTGAGCGGGTGACGATCCGCTTTATTGACTACAAACTGGACACCGTTGTAGATCAGTTTGGAACGAATGGTGTTAAGTATGAAAAAGTAGATGACAAGCACTTTACAGCACAGGCAGAAGTGGAAATCAGTGATATGTTCTATGCTTGGGTAGCAGGCTTTGGCCGACGCGCAAAAATCATTGACCCGCCACATGTGGTGGAAGGCATGAAGGAATTTGCCAAGAAGGTTGCCGAAATGTACGAACCGAAATAACAAATCGCCGGGAGAACTACACTCCCGGCGAAAAGTTTATAAAAGTAATCAAAAGTTGTTGCCCTGTGATGATTTAACTTGTTTTGCGCAGTTTAATATGTTCTTGTTTCAAACTGCGAATAATATTGATCTGGTTCATGTCCTTCTTTAAATCACTGGTCAAAATGTTCAGATAATTCTCTGTAATAGCAAGGCTGCTATGCCCCAATATCTTTTGGAGCGTAACAACCGAGCCGCCCATGGTCACCCATTTCTTGGCAAAGGTGTGCCGAAAGCGGTGAACACCGGTCTTTTCCAAGCCTCTCAAATGGCAATAATCCCACAATGCATGATAGCTACTGCTTCTGGTTAGTTGTTCCCCGTATACAGAACAGAAAAGCCAATCCTCTACATTTCCGCCACGGTATTTCAAATACTCCTGCAATATCTTTACTATGTCCTCATTTAGCGGGATTATCAACGGCTTGCGATTCTTTGTTGTATTTACATAGACAATGTTGTTATCAAAGTCAATATCCTTGATCTTTACATTCACCATGCTGTTCTGCCGAATACCGGTGGAGAGCAGGAAGTTTACGACCACCCAACTGCGATAGGTAGCAAAGTTGCATTTGCGCACATCCGGTTTGCGTAAGAGTCGTTTCAGCTCTTCGTCTGTGTAGGTTTCTATTGGTTGCTTGTCTGTTTTTGGAATCTTAATTTCAAAATACGGCAGATACTCACACTTCATAAAGAACCGCAGCAGTGTCTTCAGATCCCGGGCATAGGTACCCATAGATACTTCGTTGATAGCGGGATCATCCCGTAGCGCAATAACAAACTGCGGCATAGTATCGGTGGATAAATCTGCAATGCGTGTGTCTGCCGGAATACGCTTGTATATCTGCTTTGCCGACTCTTGGTAATGGACAATTGTACCATCCCGCAGATTCCGGGCTTTGCAGTCCAAGATGTACTCCGCCACCCCTTCTTCCAGTGTTTTTCCTATTTCTGCACATAAGCGGATTTTTCTTTTGCTCACTATCATTTCTCCTTTGAACTGTCCCCAGACAACACAAAATCCGGGAAGCACATCATCATGGATTTTCTCCAATAAGATGTGATTCCCGGATTGTTTTTAAGGAAAGATAGTTTTTAGAACTTTTTTAGTTCAAAAGTAAGGGTTTTACCCTCTTACTTCAGAGCTTCTTCCACAGCAACAGCCACGGAAACGGTCATACCGACCATGGGGTTGTTGCCTTTGTGGAGTGGGAAGCCGAATCCATCTCAATTCGTCCCGATTTGTTGAAATATGTCCTTCAAAAATCGATCTGACCCGGATGGTGCATCCCGATTCGTCTTAATACGTCATGTCGGGTTCCATGGCGTTTTTCTCAGAATGTGGATGCAATGTGGATTCGTCCACATAAATATACCACCCATTTTTTCAATAGTCAAGGGCATTATAAATCTCATTGACTGCATCCCGTCCTTCCTCTCTGGACTGGTCTGTAAGATGGATATAGACGGCTCTTGTTACCCGATCATCCTTATGCCCCATCCGTTCAGAGATAAACTTCTCATTCAATCCGGCTTCATATAGTTTTGAGGCGTGTGTGTGCCGGAGTGCGTGATAGGTAAATTCTTCGTAAATCTCGTTCTGGATTATCTTGGAGGTATAGTTCATCTCTCCTTTGCTTTTGGCAACGATTAACGAAACATATTTCCACGAAGGGGTAAGGCGAAATATATTTCGGAAAACCAAAAACTCTTTATTTGAAGAAACGAACGAATCCATAATAGGAGTTGTTTTCGTCCGCTCATTCAGATATGCCTCCAAAGCATTGTCTTTGTTAATTTTGGAAACTGTTTTTGTAAATCTGCTAGCATTTTCTGCCATTTCCAATTCCCGGATTTGTCCTAAAAGGGAAGCCTGTTCGCCTTGAACTGCATCTAGCTCGGCTTCAAGTTCTGTAATTTTAGATTTCAGTATTTCTTCCTGTTCTCGAAGCAACCGGATTTTTTGCCGCCTTTTCTGTCCCATTTCGATTCCTCCTATCCAGACAGATATACTGCGTTTCTTAACATAGAAATCATAGCGCACATTCCGCAAATAATCAACTGTTTTAGTACTTTAATACACCAAATTAGTACCTTATGTGCAGATACTATATGTGGAACGAGGTGTTAAAATAGTGGATTTTGGAACTCGATTGAAAAATCTTCGCAAACAAGCGGGATTAACGCAACAGCAACTTGCGACACAGTTAGGCATCACCAAATCAGTTGTATCTTTCTATGAATTGCAGGAACGCAGTCCCTCTCCAGACGTGTTAGTAAAGTTAGCAGTAATCTTCCATGTCAGTGCTGACTATCTGCTTGGTCTGGACACAAGGGAAACCATTGATGTATCTGATCTTGATGAAAAGGACGTTCAAGCAGTGCGTGCTATTGTCGAAAGGCTGAGAGACAAAAAATTACCACCGCTATAAAATCTTAGCAGTGGTTTCATTTTGAAATTATCCATTCAACGTAAGCCATGAGAATATCCCTCATTATGAAAAACCACATTCTGAAAAAATGTGGATGTAATGTGGATTTTCCGACTTTTTTAGTCCTTACATACAAAAAATGACCTCCCGGCTTTTACACCGGGAGGTCTTAAAAGTTAGATTTTTATACCCTTTTGGAAGTAAAATTACTTCTTCAGAGATTCTTCGACGGCAACTGCAACAGAGACAGTCATGCCGACCATGGGGTTGTTGCCTGCACCCAGGAAGCCCATCATCTCAACGTGGGCGGGGACGGAGGAAGAACCTGCGAACTGTGCATCGCCGTGCATACGGCCCATGGTGTCGGTCATGCCGTAGGAAGCGGGACCT
>JBGVHZ010000020.1:0-67087 GCA_045122735.1 Faecousia sp. | reverse complement strand
GCTGTGGCTGAGTTCCGCAAGCACTCTCTGAACCCCGAGCCCCCCGCAATGCGTGGCTCCCACGAAAACGACGACAACTTCTTCCAGCACCGTGAGGCTTGCAACAAGTACTACACTGCTCTGCCCGCAATCGTTGAGAAGTACATGAACAAGGTCAATGAAAAGCTGGGTACCAACTACCAGCTGTTCAACTACTATGGCGCTGCTGATGCTGACCGCATCATTATCGCTATGGGTTCTTTCAACGACGTTGCTGAAGAAGTCATCGACTACCTGAACGCTCATGGCGAGAAGGTCGGCCTGGTTAAGGTCCGCCTGTTCCGTCCCTGGAGCTCCGCTCACCTGCTGGCTGTTCTGCCCGAGACCGTTAAGAAGATCGCTGTTCTGGACCGTACCAAGGAGCCCGGTTCTCAGGGCGAGCCTCTGTACCAGGATGTGGTCATGGCTCTGGCCAAGGCCGGCAAGCACGACATCACCGTTATCGGCGGTCGTTACGGTCTGGGTTCCAAGGATACCCACCCCGCTTCCGTGTTCGCTGTTTACGAAGAGCTGGCAAAGGAAGCTCCCAAGCACGAGTTCACTCTGGGCATCGTTGATGACGTCACCAACCTGAGCCTGGAGGAGAAGGTCTCTCCCAACACCGCTGCAGAAGGCACCATCGAGTGCAAGTTCTGGGGTCTGGGCGGCGACGGCACTGTCGGTGCAAACAAGAACTCCATCAAGATCATCGGCGACCACACCGGCAAGTACGTACAGGCTTACTTCCAGTACGACTCCAAGAAGACCGGCGGCGTGACCGTATCTCACCTGCGTTTCGGCGACCAGCCCATTAAGAGCCCCTACTATGTAAACAAGGCTGACTTCGTGGCTTGCCACAATCCTTCTTACATCACCAAGGGCTTTAAGATCGTGCAGGACGTTAAGCCTGGCGGCGTATTCCTGATCAACTGCCAGTGGAACCTGGAGGAGCTGGAGCATCACCTGGATGCCGCTTCCAAGCGCTACATTGCTGCTAACAACATTCAGCTGTACACCATCAACGCAATCGACCTGGCTATCAAGGTTGGTATGGGCAAGCGCACCAACACCATTCTGCAGTCCGCTTTCTTCTCCCTGGCCAATGTTATGCCCGGTGAAGAAGCTATCGGCTACATGAAGGCTGCTGCTGAAGCTTCCTACCTGAAGAAGGGCCGCGATGTGGTTGACAAGAACTGGGATGCTATCGACGCTGGCGCTACCGCTTATGTGAAGATCGACGTTCCCGCTTCCTGGGCTACCGCCGAAGATGTTGCTTCCGAACTGGTACTGGAAGGCCGTGAAGACACCGTTAAGGTTGTTAAGAACATCCTGACTCCCGTTGGCAAGATGGACGGCAGCAGCCTGCCTGTTTCCGCTTTCGTCGACTACGCTGACGGTCAGTTTGCTCTGGGCGCTTCCGCTTATGAAAAGCGCGGTGTTGCTGTTACTGTTCCCCACTGGGATGAAACCAAGTGTATCCAGTGTAACAACTGTGCTTATGTTTGTCCTCACGCTACCATCCGTCCTGTTGCTCTGACTGCTGAAGAAGCTGCCGCTGCTCCTGCCGCTGCACGGATCATCCCCGTTAAGGCTGGTAAGGGCAAGGGTGTATACTCCTACACCATGGCTGTTTCTCCCCTGGACTGCATGGGCTGCGGCGTCTGCGTAGGCGTATGTCCCACCAGTGCTATTGCTATGGTTCCTCAGGAAGAAGAACTGGCACAGCAGGAAGTCTTCAACTACATGGTCAACAAGGTTGCAGACAAGCCCGATATGCAGGATAACACTGTTAAGGGCAGCCAGTTCCGCAAGCCTCTGCTTGAGTTCTCCGGCTCCTGCGCAGGCTGTGCCGAAACCAGCTACGCTCGTCTGGTCACCCAGCTGTTCGGTGACCGTATGTACATTTCCAACGCTACTGGCTGTTCCTCCATCTGGGGTGGTCCCGCCGCTACTTCTCCCTACTGCGTGAACGAAGCAGGCCACGGCCCCGCATGGTCCAACTCCCTGTTCGAAGACAACGCAGAACACGGCTTGGGTATGTACACCGCACAGGCAGTTATCCGCGAGTCCCTGGCCAACAAGGTCAAGGCTGTTATGGCTGACACCTGCTGCGAAGACCGCAAGGCTGCTTGCCAGGCTTGGCTGGACACCTACAATGACGGTGAAGCCAACAAGGCTGCTACCAAGGCTCTGATCGCTAACCTGGAATCCAAGGTTTGCTGCGATACCGTTAAGGACATTCTCTCCAAGAAGGAATACCTGTCCAAGAAGTCCGTTTGGATCTTCGGTGGCGACGGCTGGGCATACGACATCGGCTTCGGCGGTGTTGACCATGTGCTGGCCTCCAACAAGGACGTAAACATCTTCGTATTCGATACCGAAGTTTACTCCAACACCGGCGGTCAGGCTTCCAAGGCTTCCAACATCGGTCAGGTTGCTCAGTTTGCAGCTTCCGGTAAGGAAACCAAGAAGAAGTCCCTGGCTGAGATTGCAATGTCCTACGGTTACGTCTATGTAGCTCAGATCGCTATGGGCGCTAACCAGGCTCAGACCATTAAGGCTATCTGCGAAGCAGAAGCTTACAACGGTCCTTCCCTGATCATCGGCTATGCTCCCTGTGAAATGCACTCCATCAAGGGCGGCATGATGAACTGCCAGTCCGAAATGAAGAAGGCTGTTGATTGCGGCTACTGGAACCTGTTCCGTTTCGATCCCTCCAAGGAGACCGGCAAGTTCACTCTGGACTCCAAGGCTCCCAAGGATGGCTATCAGGAATTCCTGATGAACGAAGCTCGCTACAGCCGTCTGACCCGTGAGTTCCCCGAGCGTGCAACCGAGCTGTTCGCAAAGAACGAGGCTGCTGCTAAGGAGCGTTACGAGCACCTGCTGAAGCTGGTCGAGATGTACAAGGACTAATTCCTAAAACATCACCGCCCCCGAAAATTCGGGGGCGGTTTTTCCTGAAGGAGATACTATGTACTGCACAATTACAGATATTCGCGGCGATTATGCCTTCGTCAAATATGAAGACACTGGGGTTGTTTCCGAAGTTGCTATTGCTCTGCTGCCTTTGGGCGTTGATGTTGGCGACCGACTGAAATTTGAAAACTACGAATTCCAATTTGCATGAGAAAACGGCTATGGATAATTCCATAGCCGTTCTTCTTATTCTTCTGCATCCTCTGCAGGAATCAATTTCTTTTCTTTTTTGTTTTTAGCAATTTCCGGCGGTTGTGCAACCAGCTTCTCGTTAGCCACATTCCGCTTTTGCAAGCGCTTTTCAGTTACTTCACTGAGCAGAGTATAGATGACAGAAGCAATTGGAATCATCACAATCATGCCGAATACACCAAACAGTTCGCCACCAATAGAAATTGCCAAGAGAACCCACATGCCAGACAGGCCGATGGAAGTGCCGACCACCTTGGGGTAGATGAGATTGTTTTCGATTTCCTGCACGACCAGGAACATTGCCATAAACCAAAGCGCTTTTGTGGGATCCACCACCATAATGAGGAATGCGCCAATGAAACAGGCAGCCCAAGCACCAACATAAGGCACAAATGCAGTGATCGCAATCAAAACACAAATCAGAGGAATAAAGGGCATATTGAAGATCGCCATCGCAATCGCAAACATGCTTCCCAAAATGCAAACTTCAATGCACTGTCCGGAAAGGAACCGGGAGAATGCAGAGTTGGAAAGGCGCATAATCCGCAATGTATTGTCTGCAATTTTCTCAGGTAGGAACGCATACAAAAGCCGACGGCCTTGGCGGGCCAAAAGCTCCTTTTGATAAAGAACATAGATCGCAAATACAATGGCAATAAATGCGCTGATCAGGAAGCTGCCAACACTTAGCAGAGCCAATAAGGTTGTAGTCACAATATCAGCAAGTCGCTCGCCTAAAAATGCCAAGCCTGTCTCAATCAGGCTCGCCCAATCAAAATCAGCTGCGCCGCCTTCCCCAAAGAGCCAGTTAGACAGCTGGGGGTTATCCTTTATAAGATTTTCGATATTCACTTCCAAATTGCTGACAAACTCAGTCAATTGGGGAATCAAATCCGAGATGGTTTTCACTACTTCAGGGATCAGCAGCCAAAGCACACCTGCAAGGATCGCCACCACCAAGAGGAAAGACAAGGACATGGCAATCACCCTGCGAACCCAGTGCTTCCTTATCTTTGTCATTTTACTTTCCAGCCAGCGCATTGGCACATTAATGATGAATGCAATCACTAAGCCAACAATAAACGGTGTAAAAATATTGCCTAAAATCCCCAATACCATTTTCATCTGCACAGGCGCAGACAAAATCCAATAGAGGACAATACAAACAACGGCAACAAGAAGGATGCGTTTAAGTGTCTTCTTTTCAATCTTCAGTTCCATATAAACCTCCTTTTAACAGGTTGATAATACAAAGAATATATGTTGGAATTATGAACAAGCTCAATTATTTTCCATCTAAAATCGCATCACAAAGAATTTGCACATTTTCATCCGTCGTTGCCCAACTGGTACAGAAACGAACCGCTCTGGAAGTTTCATTCACTCTTCCCTGTTCCGTAAAAGTAACCTTATCCTTTAGTTTATCCAAAAGGGCATCCGGCAAAATAGGAAATACTTGATTTGTTGTGGTCTCGGCAAGCAAACTGTACCCCGCAGCCTTCACAGTGTTGCGGATCGCATCCGCTTGTTCGTTGGCGTGCTTGCAAATGGAAAAATACAAATTATCTTCCATGAGAGTTGCAAACTGAACACCAAGGAGCCAGCCCTTTGCGAGCATGCCGCCGTGTTGCTTGATAATGTAACGGAAGTCCTGGGCAATTGCCATATTTGAAAAGACAACTGCTTCTCCAAACATTGCTCCACATTTTGTGCCGCCAATGTAAAACACATCGGTCAGTTCAGCCAGGTCGGTAAGGGTCAGGTCATTATCCCAGGCAGTTAAGCCGTAACCCAGACGAGCGCCATCCATAAACAGATACAGGCCATATTTGCAGCAGACCGTATGCAGAGCTGTCAATTCCTCTTTGTAGTAGATTGTACCCAATTCTGTAGGATTGGAAATGTAAACCATCTTTGGTTGGACAGTATGTTCAGCATCGCTGTCACCCAAATGGGCTAACATCAGTTTTTCAACCTGAGCAGCGCTAATCTTGCCGTCATTTGTGGGCAGTGCCAAAATCTTATGTCCGCAAGCCTCAATAGAACCTGTTTCGTGAACATGAATGTGGCCGGTTTCTGCGCTGATAACACCCTGATGAGAACGCAGGCAGGCATCTATAACCGTCAGGTTTGTTTGGGTGCCGCCCACCAAAAAGTGAACAGATAAATCCTCATTGTTGCATGCCTTCCGAATTTTATTTGCAGCCAATTCACACCAATGATCCCGGCCATAGCCAGGTACTTTCTCAGCAGAACAAGCCGCTATTTTCTCGAAGACCTTCTCGTGACACATCTCATTGTAATCGTTATGAAAGAAAAGCATTCCGCGCCTCCAGTGAACATTATATTAGTATTTTACAGGCAGAATGTCCCTGTGTCAACAGGCATAATCTCTCTTTTCCAAACATAAATTTTTCTTGGCAAGCACACAGCAGGGAGGAGATTATATGGCAGACACAATGGAAGATAGAGCCTGCGAACTGGCTGTGTACATCATAGAAACCGGAGCCACAGTAAGAACTGCCGCAAAGAAATTTGGCATATCTAAATCTACGGTACATAAGGATCTGACAATTGGGCTCCCACAATATAATCGTGTACTATATGAGAAAGTACGAAAGATTTTAGAAACAAACAAAGCACAAAGACATATACGGGGCGGATTGGCAACGCAAAGAAAATATAAAAAGGAACATAAGTAATGCGGGTGCAACAATGCACCCGCACTTTTATAGATCATCTGCATCCTGCACAGGCTTTTCATTGGGATCATCAGGTCTGCCGGTATAGCTGCCAAAAGGATCGGTGTTTATCTTTTTCTTATCCTTCATTCTGTCACCTCCATCCATATTGTTTGCAAATTACGAAAAATATGCTATACTCAATTTGAGGTGATGGAAATGTTTGATGTAACCCTTATTTGTATGGGAAAACTCAAAGAAAAATTCTATATAGGAGCGGCGCAGGAGTACGAGAAGCGTTTGAGTGCCTACTGCCGCTTCCACCTGCTGGAGTTGCCGGAATTTAAGCTTCCGGAAGACCCCTCCCCTGCCCAGATTGCCGCAGGTCTTGACAAGGAAGCAGAGCAGATCCTAACCAAAATTCCCAAAGGGGCGTGGCTTTGCATATGGACACCGGAGGGTAAGATGCTGTCCTCGGAAGAGCTGGCAGTTCAGATGAAGGATGTAAAACTTTCCGGGAAAAGCAGTGCATGCTTTTTAATAGGTTCGTCATTTGGTATTTCGCCCAAGATCAAACAGATAGCGGACTTTAAGCTTTCCATGAGTAAAATGACGTTTCCTCATCACCTGGCACGGATTATGGTTCTGGAACAGCTCTACCGCGCAGAAGCCATTCAGGCTGGAAGTAAATATCACAAATAAAAAGACGGCACTTAGTGCCGTCTTTAAAATTCTCCGGTTGCATACATGATGGCAGAGAGGGCACATAACGGTGCTGTCTCACAGCGCAGGATCCGGCTTCCCAGGGTGCAGATTTGAAAACCCGCATCTTTTGCCTGCTCCACTTCTCGTTCCTCTAAGCCGCCCTCAGGGCCTGTAAGGATGGCTACTGTTTGATATCTACCTTCCTCCAAAGCCATTTTCAGCGTTGTTGCCCGTTCATTCTCATAGAATAAGATCGCCTTATCCGCTCCTGCGCCTCTTGCAAGAGCTTCCTTGTAACTGCCCAAAACAATCACCCGAGGAATTCTTCCACGACCAGACTGCTCCGCAGCAGAGGCTGCGATCTTTTGCCAGCGTTCTTTCTTCTTGGAAAGGCTTTTCTCATCCGGCTTGGAAACGCATCTGGCAGAGGGAAACGCAACAATTTCATAGGCACCCAACTCCGTAGCCTTTTGGATGACATGCTCCAATTTATCCGCCTTTGGAAATGCCATATATACGCTTACGGCAATAGCAGGCTCGCTCTTGCTTTCCCGGGTATTTTCAAGCACAAGACTAATGGCAGACGGACTGGCATCGCTAACCGTGCAAACACACTCTTTGCCACGCCCGTCACAAAGTAAAACCTGCTCACCGGCTTTTAGCCGCAGCACTTTAGCATGGGCAGCATTCTCCCCAGTGAGGACAGTAAATTTCTTATTCAGTTCTTCCGGCTCTACAAAAAATCTGGTCAAGATCAGTGCCCCCTAATCGCCAGGATTATCTTATTAAAAAAGCACTTGCATTAGCAAGTGCTTTTTGGTGCGAGAGATGGGACTCGAACCCACACGGCGAAACCACACGCACCTCAAACGTGCTTGTCTACCATTCCAACACTCTCGCAAGTGACCTCTGTATTATACAGTTACCTAGTCCTTTTGTCAACCACTTTTTCCCGGTAAACCCGTAAATTAAGGCAGCCAAACGGCTGCCTTAATAAATCACTTCTTTTCCTTAGCGGCCTTCTTGGCAGCCTTGGCTTTTGCTCTTTCTTCCTGAGCTTTACGAGCAGCTTCCTTGGCGCGTTCAGCAGCAGAATCATTGGTGGACAGAGCCCACTTGCGGAACTCAACGCGAACGCGGTCAGCGCTGGTTTCGATGACAAACTTGTCTTCCTTCACATCCACAACAGTGCCAACAATGCCACCGATTGTAGTGATGGTGTCGCCTTCGGACAGAGAGTTCTGCAACTGTTCGGCTTCCTTTTTCCGCTTGTTTTCAGGACGGATCAGCAGGAAGTAGAATACTGCCAGCATAGGCAGAAGCATAATGATCAATTCCATAATTGAATCTCCTTTTTATAATATCTAAGTCATTATATCATTAAAACAGGAAAAAGCAAGGCTTTTTAAATTCTCCGTGCCAATTTTTCTGAATATTCGCTCCGGAACTGGGCAAATGTACCGTTATCCAGAGCTTCTCTGATCTTTTCCATCAGTTTGTTGTAGAAATAGAGGTTGTGCATAACGCTTAGGCGCATAGCCAGCATTTCATCTGCCACAAACAAATGTCGAATATAAGCCCGGCTGTATCGACGGCAAACAGGGCAATCGCAATTTTCGTCAATAGGTCGCATATCGTTCTGATACTTTGCATTCTTCAGGTTGATCGCGCCTTCCCAAGTGAAGAGCCGTGCGTGACGAGCATTACGGGCAGGCATAACGCAGTCAAAGAAATCTACGCCCCTGGCCACCGCCTCGATGATATTGGTAGGTGTACCAACGCCCATCAGGTAGCGTGTCTTATCCGTGGGCATATGAGGTTCAACTGCTTCAATGATATCGTACATTTCTTCTGCGGTCTCACCAACTGCCAGGCCGCCGATCGCGTAACCGGGTAAATCCAAGTCTGCGATCCGCTTCATGTGGTCCACACGAATATCCTTATAGGTACCGCCCTGGTTGATACCCCAAAGCATCTGGTGTGGGTTAACCGTGTCGGGCAAAGCGTTCAAACGGGCATTTTCCTCTTTGCAGCGGACCAGCCAGCGGTAAGTTCTATCTACGCTTTGCTTTACATAGTCACGGGGTGCAGGATTTTCAATGCACTCGTCAAAGGCCATACAAATGTCAGAACCCAGATTGGACTGGATCTGCATACTCTCCTTCGGACCCATAAAGATCTTATGTCCATCAATATGGGAAGCAAATGTAACGCCCTCTTCCTTGATCTTCCGCAGAGAAGACAGGCTGAATACCTGAAATCCGCCGGAATCCGTTAAAATAGGGCCGTCCCAGGTCATAAACTTATGAAGACCACCGCACTGCTTTACCACTTCGTCACCGGGGCGAAGATGAAGATGATAGGTATTGCTCAGCTCCACCTGGCAGCCGATATCCTTAAGATCCTTAGCGCTAAGGGCGCCCTTGATAGCGCCCTGGGTGCCCACATTCATAAATACGGGGGTCTGCACCGTGCCGTGGGCGCAAGTAAATTCGCCCCGGCGAGCTTTTCCTTCTGTTTTCTTCAGTTCAAACATATCAGGTATCTCCAATAAACATAGCATCTCCAAAGGAGAAAAATCTGTACTTTTCAGCAACTGCCTGGGTATAGGCATTCAGCACATTTTCTCTGCCTGCAAAAGCAGAAACAAGCATCACCAAGGTGCTTTCCGGCAAGTGGAAATTTGTGATCAAGGCATTCATCGCCTTGAAGGTATAGCCGGGATAAATAAAAATATCTGTCCACCGGCTCTTGGGTTCAAAAGTGCCGTCCTCATTCACCAGGGATTCCAGTGTGCGGCAAGAAGTAGTGCCTACGCAAATAATACGTCCACCATTCTTCTTCGTTTCATTTAAGATCTTAGCAGTTTCTTCCCCTAACATACACAGCTCGCTGTGCATATGGTGAGAATGGACGTCTTCCACCTTTACGGGGCGGAAAGTGCCAAGACCGACGTGCAGGGTTACAAAAGCAGTTCTGATTCCCTTTTGACGAATTTTCTCCAGCAGCTCCTCCGTGAAGTGCAGGCCAGCTGTAGGTGCAGCTGCTGAACCTACTTCCCGGGAATAGACAGTTTGATACCGCTCGTGATCTTGCAGTTCCGCCTTGATATAGGGAGGCAGAGGCATCTTTCCCAGCCGTTCCAGCACTTCCAGGAAAATGCCATCGTAGAAAAACTCTACAATACGGTTACCGTCATCGCAAACCTTACGAACAACGGCGGTAAGTTCTCCATTGCCAAAGATCACCTGCTGTCCTTCCAGCAGTTTTCTGCCGGGTTTTGCCAGGCATTCCCACTTCTTATCCCCCAAGTCACGAAGAAGCAGCAGTTCCACTGCACCGCCTGTAGGACGATGACCCAAAAGTCTGGCAGGCAACACCCGAGAGTCGTTCATCACAAGGCAATCGCCGGGATGTAAGTATTCTAAAATATCATAAAAATGTTTATGGGTTACTTCTCCGGTGTTCTTATCGAGCACCATCAGCCGGGAAGTATCCCGCTTCAAAAGAGGCGTCTGAGCGATCAGTTCCTCGGGAAGATCATACCAAAAATCCTGTGTTTTCACAAAACACCCTCCAAATTACGGCTTTATTCTTACATAGTATAGACCATTTTGCAAACTTTTGCAACACACAAAATGCACCTTCTGCATAGACTGGCTTGGAGGTATCGATCTATGGCAAATCCTTTCTTTACAGGTGTCTGTACTGCCCTTGTTACGCCCTTTTTAGGCACAAAAGTCAACTATCCTATGCTCCAAAGGCTTTTGCAATATCAAATGGATGAAAGCATTGATGCCGTCGTCATCGCTGGCACTACCGGGGAGGCTCCTACTTTATCCGATGAAGAAAAGATCCAACTTTTTGAAACCAGCAAATCTTATGTGGGGAATAACTGCAAGATCATCGCCGGAACAGGCTCTAATTCCACCGCCCATTCAGTTTCTCTTTCTGTGCAGGCAGAACAGGCGGGGGCAGATGCCCTATTGGTTGTCAGCCCCTATTATAACAAAGGTACGGAAGAAGGACTATTTGCCCACTACTTATCCATCGCCCATGCAGTATCCATTCCCGTTATTCTTTACAATGTACCCTCCCGAACCGGGGTTGACATTCCCGTCAGCGTCTATAAACGGCTTTCCCAAGTGCCGAACATCGTCGGTGTAAAGGAAGCAGGAACGGATCTTACAAAACTCATAGAAATCCGGAACGCCTGTGGACCAAACTTTACGGTTTGGACAGGAAATGACGATTTGACAGTTCCGGCCATTTCCTTGGGTGCGCAAGGTGTCATTTCCGTAGCATCCAATATCTGTCCAAGGGAAATGAGCATTATGACAGATGCAGCTTTGGACGGAGATTTCGATACTGCCAGCGAAATTGCCTGTCAGTTGCATCCCCTCATTAAACTTCTGTTTGCAGAAGTAAATCCTGTTGTTATAAAAGAAGCTATGAAGTATATTGGCTTCGACTGCGGTAAATGCCGGCTTCCCCTAACGCAGCCAAAAAAGGAAAATATAGAAAAACTGCAAAAGTATTTTGCGAAATAAAATGGCCCCCGAATGGGGGCCATATATTATGCCAAAACAGCCTTGTGGAAAACCTTCTTGCCCTTGCGGATCTTTACACCCTCACGGAGCATATCTGCAGTTACCTGGAAAGTATGGTCTGCCACCTTTTCATCGTTGACAAACACACCGCCCTGCTGAACAAGACGACGAGCTTCTCCGTTGGAACCAGCCAGCTTGCAGGCAACCATCAAGTTCAGAATGCCGATCTTGCCGTCAGCAAGCTGCTCAGAACCGATTTCGGTAGTGGGCATCTCAGCATCACCGCCGCCCATAAAGAGGGCCTTAGCGGAAGCCTGTGCCTTGGCAGCTTCCTCCTCACCGTGAACCAGCTTGGTAAGCTCAAATGCCAGGATCTCCTTAGCGGTATTCAGCTGGGCATCCTTCCAGCTATCCATCTCATTGATCTGCTCCAGAGGCAGGAAGGTCAGCATCCGGATGCACTTAAGCACATCAGAGTCTTCCACATTCCGCCAGTACTGATAGAACTCAAAGGGTGTGGTCTTATTGGGGTCGAGCCACACAGCGCCCTTAGCGGTCTTGCCCATCTTCTTACCTTCAGAGTTAAGAAGCAAAGTAATAGTCATAGCGTGAGCATCCTTGCCCAACTTCTTACGGATCAGCTCAGTGCCGCCCAGCATATTGCTCCACTGGTCATTACCGCCAAACTGCATGTTGCAGCCGTACTTTTCGTACAGGTAATAGAAGTCATAGGACTGCATGATCATATAGTTGAATTCCAGGAAGGACAGGCCTTTCTCCATGCGCTGCTTGTAGCACTCTGCCCGGAGCATATTGTTCACGGAGAAGCAAGCACCCACTTCACGGAGCACATCCACATAGTTCAGATCCAGCAGCCAATCGGCATTGTTTACCATCTGGGCTTTGCCCTCGCCAAACTCAATGAACCGCTCCATCTGCTTCTTGAAGCAAGCGCAGTTATGCTCGATGGTTTCACGGGTCATCATAGAACGCATATCAGTTCTGCCGGAAGGGTCACCGATCATAGCCGTGCCGCCACCGATCAAAGCAATGGGCTTGTTGCCGGCCATCTGCAGACGCTTCATCAGGCACAGCGCCATAAAGTGGCCTACATGCAGAGAATCAGCAGTGGGGTCAAAGCCAATATAGAAGGTGGCCTTGCCCTGGTCGATCATATTACGAATTTCATCTTCATTGGTTACCTGGGCGATCAGGCCTCTGGCAACCAGCTCGTCATACACTTTCATAGAAACCTCCAAAAAATAAAACCCTCTGTCCTTGCGGACAGAGGGCGTAAATTACGCGGTACCACCTCTGGTTCGAAACTGCTTCACAACAATTTCCTCGGCGTGTCTAACAACACGCTACGCTATATCGGGCGTACCCGTCTTCCCCTACTGCTATTTTCAGGAAAGCCACTCCGGGAGGTATTTCATTGCCTGTTTCTGCCGCCTCGCACCAACCGGCGGTTCTCTGAAAGAAATGGGGGCAATTACTTCTTCCCATCACTGTGTTTCTTGCAATATCCTAACAAATTCGCCTTCATTTGTCAAGGGTAAACCTTTACGAACTCCTCACAAACAACTTTCATATCTTCTGCAAAGGTCATTCCAGCTTCATGGAGCTCTTTCATAAAGAAATCACGATGCACAGTTCGCCAATATGCAAGGCTTCTGTCCCCTTCCCCTTCTTTATATGCTTGCTCCGGGGAGACATCACAGAAGGCAGTTGTGTAAACCTTTGTGGTCTTAATAATGCAGGCAGCACTGCCATCCTGCCACAAAACCACGCTGTACTGGCCCTCTATGGGTAGTTCCTCCCCTTCAAGTTCATACAGCGGATATGCAGAAGCGGTAGCTGTCTTAATTCCTTTTAGAACGAGGTCTACAAGGACATCCGCATTGTCACCAAAGCACCAGGCATCATATTCAGCACAAATTCCATTGGCAGATGCGTACTGTTCCCACATGGTTATTGCATCCATTACTGACCCCTCAGCATTTCTTCCGCACTTCGTAGTGTGGTTTCTGTAATGGTAGCGCCGCCGATAATGCGGGCCAGTTCCATTTTTCTGCCTTCAAAGTCCAAGGGTGTGACGGTAGTATAGGTTCTTCCCTGCCGCTCTTCCTTGGCGATCAGCAAATGTGCATCACCCATAGCAGCAAGCTGGGGTAAATGGGTCACACACAAAACCTGCTTGTTGGTAGCAACCTGCTTGAGTTTCTGGGCAACCTTTTGCGCAGCCCGTCCGGATACGCCCGTATCCACTTCATCAAAGATCAGTGTTTGCACCTTATCCTGCTCCGCCAAAACATTCTTCATAGCCAGCATAATACGGGCAAGCTCACCGCCGGATGCTACCTTGTTCATAGGCTTCAAGGATTCACCCACGTTTGCAGACATATAAAATGCCACAGCGTCAGCACCGTTTGCCCCCAGCTCACATTCTGTGAATTGACAGGCAAACTGCACCTTGGGCATATCCAGCTGCGACAGTTCCTCACGAATACGGTTTGAAAGTGTTTGCGCACCATCCTGACGACTCTTTCGCAAAGCAAGTGCTGCTGTCCAAGCCTCTTTTTCCGCTTTTTCGCACTTTGCCTGCAGACGGGCCAAATGGTCATCCGCAAACTCCATTTCATCCAGTTCCCGAATTGCATTTTCAAGGTAAGCAAGGATATCCTCGCAGGATGTCCCGTACTTTTTACGCAGGCGATGAATGATGTCCAATCTGCTTTCGATCTGCTCAAGCTCATCGGCAGAATAAGTAAGCTCATCCCGGGCAGAGCGAAGTTCCTCTGCCACATCCTGCACCTGATACATCAGATCCGCAACTCTGTCGTGCAGGGATGTATAGGCATCTGTATAGCGGGAAAGTCGATTCAGTTCCCTCTCTGCTTGTGCAAGCAGAGAAGCAGCTCCATCAGAATCGTCAGAACCATAAAGGTATTCCACGCCAGCGTGGATGCTGTCAGAGAGCTTTTCTGCATTCTGTAAGATCTTTCTTCGTTCTTCTAACTGGGTATCCTCTTCCGGCTTCAGCGCCGCCTTGCTGATTTCTTCAATTTGATAACGAAGAGTCTCCATACGGCGAAGTTTTTCGCTTTCATCCATTTGCAGTCGCTGAATTTGTTTTTTCAGGTCTGCAACAATCTGGAATTTCTCCGCGTAGGCTTGCAGCAGATCTTCATTCTGAGAAAAATCATCCAAATACTGCAGGTGATTATCCTCGTCAAACAGAGCGGCACTATCGTGCTGCCCATGAATATTGATAAGAGAAATACCCAGCTTATGTAAAATAGAAACACTTACCAGTGTACCGTTCACCCGGCAAACATTTTTGCCGTCCAGAAACACATCCCGGCTGATGATTGTTTCTTCATCATATGGTACACCGTTATCGGCAAACCATGGCAGTTCCGGAACACCTGTAAAAACAGCACGAACAGAGGCTTTCTCCATTCCGGTACGGATCATATCCCGGTAGGCTCTTTCACCCAGCACGGCGCAAATGGCGTCGATCACAATGGACTTACCTGCACCGGTTTCGCCGGTCAAAATGTTAAAGCCGCCTTCGAAGGAAATATCTGCGCACTCAACGACCGCAATATTTTCAATATGCAGTAAACTCAGCACCTAAATCACCCCAAAAGACTTTTCATTTCTCCACAGAAAACTGCAGCGGAATTATTATCCCGCATTACGATCATTACTGTATCGTCACCTGCGAGGCTGCCGACAACTGCGTGAATATTCATTCCGTCAATAGCAGAGGCAGCGGCAGAAGCAAGACCGGGAAGAGTCTTCACTACAATAATATTTTGCGCATAGTCGAAACCGATCACACATTCTTTGAAAATGGTGTTCAGCCGAGCGGAGAAAGTGCCTTCAATTTCATTATTGCCGGTAGTATAGCGATAATTGCCCAAACTGGTCAGTTCCTTAACGATCCGCAATTCCTTAATATCACGGGAAATGGTAGCCTGTGTCGTGTGGAAACCTTCTTCCTGTAACAAAGCCAGCAACTGTTCCTGGGTATCTACGATAGTTGTGGAGATAATCTCCAAAATTTTGGCTTGTCTTTGTGTCTTCATATGTTACCTCATCCGTTCTTGAACTTTCTGTTTACAACATCATAAAAGCTGTGATTCTTCAGGCGCAGCAACTGCGTGACCAAGGGAGATTTACGGATAGTGATCTCATCGCCCATATTGATTTTCAATGCTTTACCACCATCCACACTTAGGTAAGCATTTCTACGGGCATTGTGGGTCAGCTCTACCGTGATCACCCGCTTTTCCGATGTGACCAGCGTGCGGCTCGCCACATCGTGAGCGCACACCGGTGTAATCAGAATGCTGTTGGCTTCCGGCTCTACGATTGGGCCGCCTGCAGACAGGCTATATGCAGTAGAACCGGTGGGGGTAGCAACGATCACACCATCGCCGCCGCATTCCATAGCCTGCACACCGTCGCACTTTACGGCTAGATGGACAATGCGGGCAATAGCACCCTTTGTAATGGCCGCATCATTCAAGCAGATGTCTTTGAAAATAATTTCTCTGTCGCGCATTACAGTCACGTCCAGCATCATACGACTGTCAATCGTATAATCGCCGGTAGCCAGCCGTTTCAGTTCGGAAAGCTCTGTGGCTTCCAATTCAGCCATAAAGCCCATTGTGCCGATATTAACACCTAAAATTGGCAATCCAAACCGGGTTGCCGCCTTCGCCATATGCAAGATCGTGCCATCTCCACCAAAGCAGACTACTGCGGAAGCTTTGGGAAGCTCTCTATCCAAACGGCAGAAATGGATATCCCGGGGCAAGTCAAAAGTTCTGTCTACTTCAAAGGGCAGGCAAACCCGGGCTTCTACCCCAGCCTGCTCCAGAATCTCCATAGCCTCCCGTACCGTTTTAAAGTTTTTGTCCCGGTAGGGATTGGGCGTAAGTATCACACGCTTCATCTCGTCACCCTTTCAATGTTTCATGGGCCTGCCGCACCACTTCAGCGGTATCCGGCTCTATGCCCGTTTTATCTTCCAATGTAAGATGCGCTAAAAATTCGATATTTCCCTCAGGACCTTTTACAGGAGAGAAAGTCAATCCCAAAATAGTAAAGCCGATTTGCTTGGTAAGCTCAACAAAGCCATCCAGCACCTCTTTGTGTACGGAAGGCTCACGAACAACGCCTTTCTTGCCAACTTTATCCTTTCCCGCTTCAAACTGGGGCTTAATCAGGCACAGGACCTGCCCCTTGCCGGGCTTTAAGAAGGTCTTGATGACCGGGAGAACGATTTTCAAGGAAATAAAACTGACATCGATCACAGACAAGTCCAAGGGCTCGCCCAATTGTTCCAGGGTTACATAGCGCACATTGGTGCGCTCCATTACCACCACACGGGGGTCAGAGCGAATCTTCCAATCCAGCTGTCCATAGCCCACATCAATGGCAAACACTTTGCTTGCCCCTTGTTGTAAAAGGCAATCAGTAAAGCCACCAGTAGATGCACCGGAGTCACTGCATACAAACCCCGTAGGATCAACACCGAAATCCCGAAGTGCCTTTTCCAGTTTTAAGCCGCCACGACTTACATAAGGGCAGGCCGCACCACGGACTTCAATAGCGACGGTTTCTTCAAAGGAAGTCCCAGGCTTATCCGCCTTTTGTCCCTCCACATACACATTGCCGCTCATAATAATGGCCTGCGCTTTTGTGCGATTTTCCGCATAGCCTTGCTCTACCAAAAGCACATCCAATCTTTTCTTTACCTTCACTTCAGTTCCTCCAAAATATAGTCCGCTATACTTTGCCCATCAAGGCCGCATGCACGATACAATTCCTGTATACTGCCATGGGGCACATATCTATGCCCCAGATCAATGCCATATACTTTACAGGACGGCAACTCCATGGAAAGGGCCTCTTTAATGCCGCTGTGGGCGCAAGCTTCTTCCATGACCACCAGCTTGCGATTTGAGGACATACCTTCCATAATGGTCTTCACGGCAAAAGCGTCCACCCTTTGCAGCCGCAAAACTGTTGCTTCCACGCCCTGATCTGCCAAGATCTCACTTGCACGGATAGCTTCTGCGGTAAGTGTGCCATAGGTTAGAATGGTTACATCCTTCCCTTCCCGGTGACAAACAACTCCGTCATTTTCCCAAACGGGGGCATCAACACCACCGGTCTCGCCACCCCGAGGATAGCGAATTGCCACCGGTCCATCTTGCTCTTCCACTGCCCAACGAAGCATCGCAGACAGTTCTGCCTTTGTAGCAGGGCAAAGAATTTTCATTCCCGGTGCCTGCCGCATAAAGCCCACATCAAATATACCGTGATGGGTTTCTCCGTCCTCACCTACCAGACCGGCTCTGTCAATGGCAAAGACCACATGGAGCTTTTGCATACAGATATCCTGCAAGATCATATCGTAGGAGCGCTGCAGGAATGTGGAATAAAGGGCAACCACAGGAACCATTCCCTGTTTGGCAAGACCGCCAGCCATAGAAACAGCATGTTCTTCGGCAATGCCCACATCAAAAAGCCGCTTGGGGAATTTGGCTTTGAATGGCAACAGGCCAGTGCCACCGGGCATTGCTGCTGTAATGGCGCAGAGCTTTTCGTTGTGCTCCGCAAGGCTGACCATTGTCTTTCCAAATACATCAGAAAAAGTTTCAACAGGAGCTTTAAGGGGTTTACCGCTAACCTTATCGAACTTGCCGATACCGTGGAAAAGTTTGGGATGTTCCTGCGCCGGCTCATAGCCCCTGCCCTTTTGGGTAAACACATGCAAAAGCACCGGGCGATTGCGGTCTACCGCATTTTGCAAAAGATGGATCAGGTGTTCTGTATCGTGACCATCCACAGGGCCCAAGTAGGTAAAGCCCATATTCTCAAAAATATTTGCGGGGATCAACACTCTACGCAGCCGATCTCTAAGCTTTACAGATATTCTGTGGAGCCCTTTGCCGCCGGGAATCTTTGTCAGGAAGGATTTATACCGCTTCTTCATTCCCAAATATTTATCCTTCACCCGAAGGTTACGCAAATGACTTGCCATACCGCCCACATTATGGTCAATAGACATAGCATTGTCATTAAGGATAACGATCATTGGTTCGTTGCTGACCGCTGCATCGTTTAAGCCTTCGTAAATCATACCGCCGGTAGCAGCACCGTCGCCAACAAGAGCAACCACTTTATAATTCTGCCCCTGCAGTGTTCTTGCACGAGCCATACCAAGGGCAATACTAACTGAACTGGATGCATGGCCTGCAGTAAAGGCATCTGTATTGCTTTCAGAAGGCTTGGGGAAGCCCGCCATACCGCCAAATTGCCGCAGGGTTGCGAATTCCTCTCTGCGGCCAGTCAGCATCTTGTGGACATAAGACTGATGTCCAACATCAAACACCAAACGATCGACCCCGGTATCAAACACCGTTTCCAAGGCGACAGACAGCTCTACCACGCCCAAATTGGATGCAAGGTGCCCCCCGGTTTCAGAAACAGAAGACACCAGATATTCTCTTATTTCACGGCACAGCTGTTCCCTTTGGGCTTCATTTAGCTGGATCAGGTCACTGTGCCCCTTGATCTCGGACAAAAGTTCCATACATACACAACCCATCTATATTTCAGGTTTCTATACACTATGTTTGTATAATAACACAGTATGAATGAATATTCAAGGGTTATATTCAAAAGAAAACCGCGACCAGCCATTAGGTTGGTCGCGGAAATATCAGTGATATGTTCTATATTTAAAAACAATGTATTTTGCGCAAATATAATTACCAATGGCAATTGTAAGCCACCCTATTATACGCATAAGATTCTCATCCAACCGCAATAAAGTAACGGTTACGAAACTAAACAGCACCTCTATAAATATGGCTAAAATACGAGTGGTTACAAAACGGATCAGTTCCGGCAAAAGAACATCCTTGGACCAGTTTTTGCTGTGAAACACAAAGGGCTTCATTAAAAGAAAAGATGCCAAGGTCGCGAACACAGTACCAAGCAGCACGCATAAGGGTGCCGGCACAGCCGTTCCATTTACGAGCGGAAAATACACAGAAGCATCGGCTCCCGTGCTGACAATACCACAGCCACAATATATAAGAAACTCTTTAATTTGCCGTGTCTTTGTGTTCGGTGCCATCTTTAGTCCCCCTTATAGGGTTTTATGCATCCAATAGTTTTTCTACCGCAGCCAGCTTCAAACATACACAGAAAACTTCCATTGCTTTCTCAAGGTCTGCGACAGGCGGCAGGCTGGGGGCAATGCGGATGTTACTATCATCCGGGTCAATGCCATAGGGATAGGTTGCACCGGCACTAGTCATAACAACACCGGCCTCCTTACACAACTCCAGAGCACGTTTTGCTGTTCCTTTCATTGTAAACAGGCTGACAAAATAGCCACCCTTGGGGCGATTCCAGTGGGCAAAATCGCAAGGTGCAATTTCCTTATCCAGCATATCCAACACTGTGCAGAATTTAGGTGCCATAACGCTTGCATGGCGTTTCATAATTTCAATGGTGTGCGCTTTATTCTTTAAGTACAAAACATGGCGAAGCTGATTTACCTTGTCGAAGGAAATGGTATTTACAAAGAACAGCTTGCTGAAATATTGAATATTTGCTTCGGAAGCAGCCATTGCGGAAATACCGCCGCCTGCAAAGGTGATCTTGGAAGTAGATGCAAATTCATAAACCATATCCGGATTTCCCGCCTCTTCACAAAGGCTGATGATATCCGGGAAAGGAACATACTCCCCTTCAAATTCGTGGATGCAATAGGCATTGTCCCACATAATGGCAAAGTCGGGAGCTGCAGGCTTTAGGGCAGCAAAACGCTCCACTGTTTTCTGAGAGTAGATAATACCATCGGGATTGGAATACTTGGGGACGCACCAGATGCCCTTGACCGCAGGATCCTTTACTAATTCTTCTACCATGTCCATATCCGGACCTTCCTCTGTCATGGGAACGGTAACCAGCTCTGCACCAAAGAACTCTGTAATACGGAAGTGCCGGTCATATCCGGGGCTGGGACAAAGGAACTTTACGGTTTCTTCCTTGCACCAAGGGCGCTCGCTATGAAGCAGACCGTGGGAATAGGCACGGGAGATCACATCGAACATCAAGTTCAGGCTGGCTGTGCCACCCAAAAAGACCTGGGAAGGCTTACAATCAAGAATGTCCGCCCAGTATTCTCTGGCGCAACGGATGCCTGCCAGTTCACCATAGTTGCGGGTGTCAACGCCATCCACAATGCAATCTTCCGGCTTGCTCAACACCGTAAGAATATCGCTGACCAGATCAATTTGATTTTTAGCAGGTTTGCCTCTGGACATATCCAGCTTCAAGTTTTTTGCCTTGCAGGCAGCAAAGTCCTTTTGCAGCATTGCATAGGTTTTTTCCAAGTCCTGCTTAGTCATAGTACAGTAGTTCATCACAAGCACCCTTTCTCAGGCAAATATTGTAATCAGTATAATTCAAATTTTGATAAATTGCAATGAGATTATGTAGTAAATAGTCTAAATCTTCCATATATTGTAGGCATTATACAAGGAAATGACCCTATAATTGAGATTTTTTTCCAAAATCGCGCCTTGCATTTTCCTGTGTTTTGACATAGAATGATAGAGTATGTAATTATACGATGAATATCGGTATGCAGAAAGGATGATTTTATGAGCCACGCTATTTCCGTTCCGGAAATCTTCGGCAGTGACGTTTTCAATGAGGCCACTATGAAGCAGCGCTTGCGGCCCGAAATTTATAATGCCTGGAAACTTTGTATCCAAAACGGCACCTCTCTGCAACTGGATGTTGCCAACGAGATCGCAGAGGCCATGAAAATTTGGGCTCTGGAAAAGGGCGCTACCCACTACACCCACTGGTTCCAGCCTATGACCGGCATCACCGCTGAAAAGCACGACTCTTTTATTGAGCCTGCCGGCGAAGGCAAGGTTATTATGGAATTTGAAGGCAAAGCTTTGGTTAGAGGCGAGCCTGACGCATCCTCCTTCCCCTCCGGCGGTCTGCGTGCTACCTTTGAAGCCCGGGGCTATACCGCCTGGGATCCCACCTCTTTCGCTTTTGTAAGAGACGGCAGCCTGTATATCCCCACCTGCTTCTTCTCCTATACAGGCGCTGCCCTTGATAAGAAGACCCCCCTGCTTCGTTCTATTGATGAAGTTTCCAAGCAGGCCGTGCGAATTCTCCGTCTGTTCGGTGATAATCAAACAAAGCGAGTTACTCCCTGTGTAGGTGCTGAACAGGAATATTTCCTGCTCCCCAAGGATATGTATGCAAAGCGGCCTGACCTGCGCCTCACCGGCCGCACCCTGTTCGGCGCTCTGCCTCCCAAGGGCCAGGAACTGGACGACCATTATTTTGGCACCATTCGCACCCGGGTCTCTAACTTTATGAAGGACCTGGACGAACAGCTTTGGCGGCTGGGCATTCTTTCCAAGACGAAGCACAACGAAGCCGCTCCCTGTCAGCACGAATTGGCACCCATCTATTCTGATGCCAACAATGCCTGCGATGCAAACCAGCTTACGATGCAGGTTATGAAAAAGTGTGCTGCAAAGCACAACCTTGTATGCCTGCTCCACGAAAAGCCCTTCAAGGGGGTAAACGGCTCCGGCAAGCACAACAACTGGTCTTTGGCTACAGATACCGGCAAGAACCTTTTCAGCCCCGGTAAGACCCCCCGGCAGAACGCCCAGTTCATGGTGTTCCTGGCGGCCTTTATTCAGGGTGTGGATGAATATCAGGAGTTCCTTCGCTCTACCGTAGCTTCCGCCGGTAATGACCACCGCTTGGGCGCTCACGAAGCACCTCCCGCTATCGTCTCCATCTTCCTGGGCGATGAGCTGACTTCTGTAGTTGAATCCATCGTCAACGGCACAAACTACTGTGAGCCGGATAAGAGCCTGATGCGAATTGGTGTGGACGTTCTGCCTGCCATTCCTAAGGACACCACTGACAGAAACCGCACCTCTCCCCTGGCCTTCACCGGTAACAAGTTTGAGCTGCGTATGCTAGGTTCTTCCCAGTCTATCGCCGGCCCCAATGTTGCCCTGAACACCATTATGGCCGAAGAGCTGCGAAAGTTTGCTGACGAACTGGAGGTTGCTGCTGACTTTGACAGTGCCCTGCAGAACCTTGTAAGCAAAGCCCTGAAAGAGCACCAAAGAATTATCTTCAACGGCAACGGCTATTCTCAGGATTGGCAGAAAGAAGCTGCCCGCCGTGGCCTGAGCAATCACCGCTCCACCGCTGAAAGCCTTCCCACCTACGCAAGTCCCAAAAATATCGATCTTGTGACCCGTCACGGCATCTTCACCGAAGAAGAGTTCCTGGCAAGAAACGATATTCATATGGATTCCTACTGCAAGATCGTAAACATCGAAGCACGGACAAGTGTGGATATGGTTCTGCACCAGATCCTTCCCGCCGCTATCAATTACACCAATACTCTATGCGACACCATTATGAAAAAGCAGTCTGTTGGTGCAACTTGCAAGGCAGAAAAGGACCTGGTCGGTATCCTGTCCGGTGCAACCGATGCCCTTTACGACCTGGCTCAGCAGCTGAAGGAAGCACTTGCAAAAGTACCTGCTGAGCGTGTACAAGCCATTGCTTACTACCACGATGTGATTACTGTTTTGATGGAAAAGATGCGTGTAGAAGCTGACATTCTGGAGCAGAACACCGACAAGAGCTACTGGCCCTACCCCACCTATTCTGACCTTCTGTTCTACTAATAAAATCAAAACCGCAGGTGTGATCACCTGCGGTTTTCTTTTTTACTTACCGGTAGAGCCAAATCCACCGGCGGCTCTTTGGGTGTCGGAAAGCTCCTCCGCTTCCAGAAACGCCACATTCAGTACAGGCGTAATCACAAGCTGCGCCACCCGTTCTCCGTGGGAGATAGTTTGCGGTTTTATACCGTGATTATGAAGGGCAACGATAAACTCGCCCCGGTAGTCGCTGTCAATGACGCCAACCTTATTAGCAGGGGCCAGATCCCGTTTGCAGGCAAGACCGCTGCGTGCGTAGATAAGACCAACATAGCCTAAAGGCAACTCCATCGCCAGGCCGGTAGGCACAAAGGCCGTTTCACCGGGAGCGATTGTCAGATCGGCATCCAGGCAAGCGTACAAGTCTGCACCGGCAGCCTGTGCAGAGCCATAGGTGGGTAAAATTGCTTTTTCTTTTAATTTCTTTACTGCAACATTCATACTTTTAATCTCCTTTCCTGGCCTTGCCAGTCGTTCCACAGCACGGTGGTGCCGGATTGCAAGGATGCTTTCACATCAATCAGCCTTTGATTGGAAGAGCCCCGGAAGCGTAACATCAAATCTTTCTTTTCAAGAATAAACGGCCCGTCCACAAGCACATCCAGATAGCTGACAAATTCCTGGGTAATTTCTTTTGGGCCTAAGCGGCCTGCAAGAATGTCTTTTTCAAACAGGTAACCGGAAAATGCCCAAATGGACTTTTCAGGCATTTTCGCCTTTATCTGACGGAGCAGATCCAAAAGCGCCGGTTGATTTTGCGGTTCAAAGGGTTCTCCGCCCAAGAGGGTAATGCCGGCAATATGGGGTGGCGCCAACATATTTAGAATTTCCTCTGCGGTTTCCTGGGTGAAGGGCTGGCCGTAGTCAAAATCCCAGGCGACTTCATTGAAACAGCCTTTGCATCTGTGGGTACAGCCGCTGACAAAGAGGCTGATCCGGACACCGGGGCCATTAGCAATATCGCAATTTTTAATAGTTGCGTAATTCATTTCATTCCTCCAGGTTTCTTTGCAAAAAGGCAGTGACCGTCTGGGTATACCGCTCCCTGTCTTTCAGGAAGCTATAGCCGTGCCCGGCACCTTCCACAAGAAGAAGCTCCTTGGGAGATGTACAGGCATCATAGGCTTCCTGGCTCATCTCACAAGGCACAAAATCGTCTGACAACCCATGGGCAAGAATAATCGGGTACTTTCCGCCTTGCAAAGTCTTTCTTGTGTCCTTCTCTTTCAGGGAGAAGCCTGCAAAAATTCTTGCGCACAGATCTGTTGCCCAAAGGAAGGGCCAGGCCGGCAAATGGGTCACAGAATGGAAGACCTTTCCAATAATATCATAGGGAGATGTAAAGCCGCAATCAGCGATCATACCCCTTACATTTGCGGGCAACGCCTCGTCAGCCATATACATAACCGTGGATGCACCCATGGATAGGCCACTCAATATCACGGGCCAATTGCCCAGATGCTTGTTATGATAGTCCACCCAGCAGGTCATATCCCGCCACTCTTTTACACCGAAGGTTATGTATTTACCCTCACTTTTTCCGTGACAGCGCTGGTCGGGAATAAGCATATTCATTCCCAAATTATGATACACTTCCAGCACAAGGCTAAAGTCAATATAGGGCGTGCTTTGATAGCCGTGGGCAAGCAAAATAGTGCCTCTGGGGTTTTCCGCAGGGATCCACCTTGCATATAACTGCAGACCATCCCGGGACTGGACATAGATATCCTCCACCTCATGTGTGGAAAACCAGTTATGGGCGTGAGAAATATAGGGATAGAGTTTTTCTCTGTCAGTACCCTTTAATTCCTCCGGGTCAAGCCAGTTTCGTCTTTTCGTCTGTCTGCAGGCCGCAAAAAAGGTGTAGCTGCCGACTGCAAAAATGGCAAAAAGTAAAGTGCCCAATATTATGAAAATCACATACATTTACCTTGCCTTCTTTCCAAGAAGATTCCAGTAAGGGAAGGTCATAGGCCAGAATATGCCGGCAAAGACCACCATCAGGAAATACCGGACGCATCTTCCGGGGAATTCTCCAAGCAAAGATGACAGGGGGCTGCTTAAACCTGCTTTGATTGCCAACACCAAGCCAAGTCCCAGCGCCACTTTTATGATCTGCACCCACCACTTTGCGTCAGTAGAGAAGTGCATCCATTTCTTATCCACATAATAGGCGGGAAGCAAACCTAAAATGCAGCCAAAGAGCGTATAGGCATTTTTCTTTCCTTCATAGAGGTTTTCAGCCTGCACATCGGCAGGGAAAGGATATAGCTCTGTAAACAACAAATATGCAATTCCCAATGCAAGCATACCACCGATCACATAGGGGAAATAGTTGCCGTCATCTTTAAGAACAAGAGGACGCAGAATAAGAATGATCGCCACCGCAACCGCAGCGCCCACCAGCACATCCGCAGGCGTATGAACGCCCAGATACATCCGGGAAAAAGGCACCAGAATCGCCAGTGCAAAAGCGCCATACCGAATCAGTTTATCCTTAATGGTATAGGCAATGCCGCCAAAGGTGCCCACACTGTTTTGGGTATGACCACTGGGGAAACTGTAGCCACCAGCATCAGAAACTGCTCTCTCAACCGGCGTAAAACCGGGCTTCAGGAGCCAGGGCCGAGGGATGCGGAACCACAGCTTCATAAACTGATTGAGGATCGTGCCTACAAAACCTACAGAGAGGATATAGTAACCCTTCCGCTTATCGGCACACCAAAAAATTATCAGCGCGATCACAAGAAATGCAATTTCGCTTCCAAGGTATGTTATCGCCAGCATAAACTTATCAAGCCAAGGTGTTCGCAGATTAGACAGCCATTCTAAAAACGCCATAATTGCCTCCAAAGTTTTTCTAGTATTATACACGTTTATGATGGAATTGTAAAGAATCTGTATACAATCAAAAAGCGACTTGCCTTTTCCCAATTTATTGGATATACTAAGAGAAAACCACTCCACGGAAAGGAGATATCTTATGTTTTATTACGGATTCGATTTAACCTATCTAATTATGGTGATGCCCTTTGTCATTTTGTCCATTTGGGCAAGCTCCAATGTAAACAGCACATTTAAGCGCTATTCCAAGGTATATAGCCGCAGAGGACTCACCGGTGCGCAAGCTGCAGAGCAGGTACTCAAAAACAATGGTGTATATAATGTTCGTATCGAGCGGATCAGCGGCAATCTTACAGACCACTTTGACCCCAAGGCCAATGTTATTCGGCTCTCTGACAATGTTTACGGCAACACCTCTGCCGCCGCTATCGGCGTCGCCTGCCACGAAGCCGGCCATGCCGTTCAGTATGCACAAGACTATGCGCCCATTAAATTACGGGCAGCTATTATCCCTGTTACAAATATTGGCTCAATGCTGGCTATGCCCCTGATCGTGCTAGGCCTTGTGCTGAACTTTATGACAGAGTTTTCCTACACCTTCGTGTATATTGGCATTGGCTGTTTTGGTCTTTCTCTGCTGTTCCAGTTGATCACGCTGCCTGTGGAATTCAACGCCAGCCATCGGGCAGTTAGTGCTATTTCCGGCGCAGGTCTATTAGATGCGCAGGAACTGGACGGCGCAAAGAAAACACTCCGTGCAGCCGCCCTGACCTATGTGGCTGCTGCCGCTGTTTCCCTGATGCAGCTTCTGCGCTTGATTTTGATCTTTGGCGGCAGACGCGACGACTAAGATACCCGCCCCGGTGCTTGACATCCGGGGCGGTTTTTATTATACTTGTTTGGATATTAAAAAGAGAGGTTCGTTTCATGGAAGAACTGATGAAGCAGTATGAACAAATGGGCATCAGCCGGAAGGTATATGCACTTGGTGAAAAGACCCTTGCATCCTTGGCTGACCGTTTTGCAGAAATTGATAAGATCGCAGAGTACAATCAGGCAAAGGTTCTGTCTGCCATGCAGAAGAATCGGGTATCCGCAACCTGTTTTGCAGCCACCACCGGCTATGGCTATGATGATGTAGGTCGTGACAATTTAGAAAAGGTCTATGCAGATGTTTTTCACACTGAAGCTGCCCTGGTCCGTCCCCAGATCACCTGCGGCACCCACGCCCTGACAGTTGCCCTTTCCGCCAACCTTCTGCCCGGAGATGAGCTGCTCTCCCCTGTTGGTCTACCCTATGACACATTGCAGGAAGTAATCGGCATCCGTCCGAGTCCTTGCTCCCTGGCTGAATACGGTGTTACTTACCGGCAGGTAGATCTGCTCTCTGACGGCTCTTTTGACTACGAAGGCATCAAGAATGCCATCAATGAAAAGACCAAGCTGATCACCATTCAGCGCTCCAAAGGCTATGCCACCCGTCCTACCTTCTCCGTGAAACAGATCGGTGAATTGATCGCCTTCTGCAAGAGCATCAAACCTGATGTGCTGGTGATGGTCGATAACTGCTACGGCGAGTTTGTAGAAACCATTGAGCCCTCCGATGTAGGCGCTGATATGACCGTTGGTTCTCTTATCAAGAACCCCGGTGGTGGTCTTGCTCCCATTGGCGGCTACATCTGCGGCACAAAGGCCTGTGTGGAACGATGCGCCTACCGTCTTTCCGCCCCCGGTCTGGGACAGGAAGTGGGCGCTAACCTTGGCATTATGACCGCCCTCTATCAGGGCTTCTTCCTTGCGCCCACTGTAGTAGCAGGCGCAGAAAAGGGTGCGATCTTCGCAGCCAATCTGTATGAACCTTTGGGCTACCGCTGTGTACCCAATGCCACCGAATCCCGTCACGATATTATTCAGGCTGTGGAGTTGGGCAGCGAGGAAGCAATGATCGCTTTCTGCGCCGGTATTCAGGCTGCCGCCCCTGTTGACTCCTATGCCACTCCCCTGCCTTGGGATATGCCCGGCTACAATGACAAAGTCATTATGGCCGCCGGTGCATTTATTCAGGGCTCTTCCATTGAGCTTTCCGCTGATGGTCCTATCCGGGAGCCTTATGCCGTCTACTTCCAGGGCGGTCTTACCTGGTTCCACGCCAAGACCGGCATCCTTATGAGCTTGCAAAAGCTGGTGGATGCAGGCATTGTAAACCTGTAAAAGAAAAAACGATGAGGGAAATCCTCATCGTTTTTTTATTATTATTGCAAATCTTGCCAGAAGTATGTCCAGCAGCCAAAATGTGATATTTCCCAAAGCCAGCAACACAATGAGCATAATACTTCCCATTTCGGTGTATTCCTGCTGTAAATAGGTCATCCCAAAAAGGTGAATCAAAGCAGAATACATCAGGAGAATTGCGCCATTGAAAAGGAGTAACTTCCACACGATGGAGAGTGGCCATTTTTCGAATATAGGCTTTAAAAGTGGATAGTAGCCCAGGCAAACAAACACCGCAGCCGCTTCTTTATCCGGTGCAAGCAACACACAAAGAATACTCACTGCGCTGTACCAAGCAAAGGCAATACGCTTTGTTGTAAGTTTAAGCACCAATTGCAATATCAGGATACAAATCGTAGGACAAACAAAGGTTGCAAAGGGAATCAAGCCGCCCAGGCTCATAATCACAAGGGCTGTTGCCGCCAGCATGCCGCCCAATGCTACATTCTTAGTGCTTTTCATTATTCCTTCTTGCCGCCCTTTTTCAGCAGGCCGTACTTAATATCCCACAGCTTCTGAGAAAGGTCCACATAATAAGTGTGGGGATTGTCAAAGCGCTTCACTTCGTCCCAAAGGGTTTCCACCTGCTCTAAGCAGTATCTGCGGACTTCCTGCAGATCGGGGCACTTGTAAACCAGCTCGCCGTCCTTGAAGATGGGCACCATCAGTTCCTTGGCATTGAAATTGTAGACGGTCTTGGTCTTCCAAGTGGCTTCGGGATCGAAGATCTCCATTTCGCCGCTGTCATCCACAGTTTCATCGTAAACACACAGATAGTCAGCAATTGCCTTACCTGTATCGTTGCCGTAGAAGCGGTAGAGTTTCTTGAAATGGGGATTGGTAATCTTGCCGGTGTTCTCGGAAATCTTGATCTTAGGCATAACCGTGCCATCGTCCAGCTCCACCGCCGCCAGCTTGTAAACGCCACCGAAAACAGGCTCACTCTTTGCGGTGATAAGGCGTTCGCCTACACCGAACATATCGATCTTGGCACCCTGATGGAGCAGATCCTGAATAATGTATTCGTCCAAAGAGTTAGAAACGGAAATTTCACACTCTGTCCAGCCTGCAGCATCCAGCATCTGCCGTGCTTTCTGGGAAAGGTATGCCATATCACCGGAATCCAAACGGATGCCGCACTTTGTGATGCCTAAAGGCTTCAGCACTGCATCAAATGCCTTAATAGCATTGGGGATACCGGACTTCAAAGTATTGTAGGTATCCACCAGCAAGGTTGCATTATTGGGATACATCTTACAATAAGCCATAAAGGCTTCCAGCTCGGTGTCAAACATCTGCACCCAGGCGTGAGCCATTGTGCCGCCTGCATAGACACCGAAAAGCTGATCGGAAATGGTGCAAGCTGTGCCGGCACAACCGCCAATATAAGCAGCACGGGCACCCAAAATGGCAGCATCCGCACCCTGTGCTCTGCGGGAACCAAATTCCAGCACCTTCCGGCCTGCGGCGGCGCGAACCACACGATTTGCCTTGGTGGCAATCAAGCTTTGATGGTTGACAGAGAGCAAAATGAAGGTTTCGATCAGTTGTGCCTGAATGGCAGGTGCCCGAATGGTCATAATGGGTTCCTTGGGGAAAATAGGCGTACCTTCCGGAACTGCCCAAATGTCACCGGTGAACTTAAAGTCTGCCAAATACTCCAGGAATTCTTCTGTAAAGATATTCCGGTTGCGAAGATAAGCAATATCTTCGGCAGTAAAATGCAACTTCTGAATGTAATCTACGATCTGTTCCAGACCGGCGGCGATGGCGAAGCCACCCCCGTCAGGACACTGCCGGAAGAATACATCAAAGTAGCAGATTCGGTCCTTGTAGCCATTTTCAAAATAGCCATTTCCCATGGTCAGTTCATAGAAGTCACAGAGCATGGTTAAATTCAGTTTGTCGTAATCGGCCATGTTGGTCACCTCTTTTAAGATTTTCTTTATTATAAAGCAGCCGTCAAAAAATAGCAATCCTTTTTATTGACACCAACATTTTTTTCGACTATATTTAGGGTAGAAACGGAGGGGATATCCTATGGAAATTACAATTGGTTTAAAAGGTAAAGCAGGAACAGATGTAACCCGGGAAGATACCGCTTTGGAGGTGGGATCCGGCTCTCTGCTCGTCTACGCGACGCCCTGTATGGTAGCATTAATGGAAGGTGCTGCCTGTGAAGCAATCGCACCCTGTCTGCCGGAAGAAAAAACTTCTGTTGGCACAGAGCTTTGTATTTCCCATCTTTCCGCCACCCCCGTGGGTATGGAAGTATGGGCAGAGGCTGAGGTTGCTGCTGTAGAAGGCAATATGATCACCTTCTCTGTAGTTGCCTACGACGAAGCAGGTAAAATTGGTGAAGGTACTCATAAAAGAGCTATTATCACCAGCCAGCGATTCTTAGATAAAACCTATTCCAAATTATAAGGAGGGTATTTTATGGAAGATTACGGTGCAATGATTCGTAATGTGTTTGAGTTGGGCAGTATTCGTGATGCAGAACTTCTTTTTGAAGCCATCGTAAAGAACGCATTTCCCACCAATGACTTCCGTCGCTTGGAACTGATCCGCTTTGTTAAGAATGAAACCTACATGGAAGGCAGAAGCTGGAACCACGTTTTCCAAATGAAGGCTTCTACCATCGGTAATCACCCTGTTTGGGAAGTAACCTGCTGTCGTGTAACAATGGGTACATCCCCGGAAAAGAAAGCTTTCCTGGATTTCAGAAGTTTGAACTTCCTGCAGTAACATATTCCTCTAAATCAGACACACGCCCCCGATACCGGATAATCGGTATCGGGGGCATTTTCACAGAGAACAATTTGTCATTATCTTTCGCATCAAAACACGGAAGCCAAATTTCCAGTAGAATGATTTCAACTAAATCGAAGTATGTGCAAAAATTGGAAGTCCTATTTTACACATTTTGTGGCATACTACCCCAGAAAAAGGATGTGTTTACAATGTGTACTGCAATCGTTTACAGGGGGCAGGATTCTTACTTTGGGCGAAATTTGGACCTGCATTTTCATTATAATGAGGCTGTAACTATAACCCCAAGAAAATACCCCTTTCCGTGGGATAGCCTATATGCAATGATCGGCATTGCAACTGTGAATAAGGGTTACCCCCTATATTATGATGCCGTCAATGAAATGGGACTTGCTATGGCTGGACTCAATTTTCCGGAAATTTGCTACTACCCACCCATTTGCAAAAGCAAGGAATGTCTTGCTCCCTATGAATTTATCCCCTGGGTGCTCAGCCGCTTTTCCAGCGCAAAAGAAGCCCTGCAAGCGATCCGCCGGATTCGTCTTGCGGACGTTCCTTTCAGTAAAGATTTCCCCAATACGCCTCTGCATTTTATTCTCTGTGACGCAGACGCTTGCTACACTATCGAGCCAACAAGAAAAGGGCTGCATATTTACGAAAACCCGGTAGGCGTTTTGACCAACAGTCCGGATTTTCCCTACCATCTATACAATCTTTCCAATTATCAAAATCTTTCCTCCGCCCAAGCAGAAAATCGGCTCTGCCCTGCTCTTTCCCTGCCGCCTTACAGCAATGGAATGGGTGCATTCGGATTGCCAGGTGATTTGAGCTCCTCATCGCGCTTTGTAAAGGCAGCCTTCACCTTGCAGAACGCACTGAAAAAAGAAACAGAAGTCGATGCGGTCAACCAGTGCTTCCACATTTTAGGCGCTGTCGCTCAACAGGAAGGTTGTGTAAAAGTGGGCAACCAATGGGAGAAAACGGTTTACACTTCCTGCTGCAATATAGACAGGGGTATTTATTATTATTCCACTTATGAAAACAGGCAAATAACTGCCGTCCACTTGTTCCACGAAGAATTAAATGAGAAGGATTTGATCACCTATCCCCTATGCTTCACATCGCAGATCAGAACAGAAAACTAAGAAAACAGCCTGGGAAATCCCAGGCTGTTACATTTATTCTGTGCGAAGGGCAACAACAGGATCCTTCTTTGCTGCACTGCGAGCAGGAATCAAACCGCAAATCAAGGTCAGCACGACGCTGATGATCACCAGCACCACTGCCACATTGCCGGGCAGAATAGCCCGCAGTTGGGAAATTTCAGTCAGGTGATAAATAATCGCATTGATGGGAATACACAGCAGATAGGTCACGCCAACGCCCAACAGGCCAGCCGCAAGACCTACGATCACCGTTTCTGCATTAAACAGGCTGGAAACATTTCGTTTGGATGCGCCCAATGCACGCAGAATGCCAATTTCCTTTGTTCTTTCCTGAACGGAGATCAAGGTGATAACGCCGATCATGATGGAAGATACGATCAAAGAAATTGCCACAAATGCAATCAGCACATAAGTGATCGCATCAATAATGGTGGTTACCGCAGACATAATAAGACCCACATAGTCGGTATACTTGATCTGCTTCAGCTCTTCTACCGACTTGTTGTAATCGTTAATATAGGCTTCCAGGGTATCCTTATTTTCAAAGCTGGAGGCGTAGAGGCTGATGGTGGCAGGATTGTCAAGATCAACTGCGCCCAAAATACGCAGGTTTTCTTCCAGGGTGCTCTCAGAGAACTCTGTGACTTCATCGTAATACAGAGCCAATTGTTCCTGGGTAAAGGTTGCCATAGCGCCGGTAAGCATCATAACCAGCTGCTCCTGGGGAACACCGGCCATTTGCTTTCGCACTTGGTTAGAAAGCTCCATCCGGAACTGCATAACAACCATTTGACTGTAAATTTCCGTCAGTTCTTCCAGACTCATGGCCTGAGCATATTCCAACGCTTCCTTTTGACCGATGCCCATTTGCTGTATCAGCACCTGAACCATCACCTGCTCCATATCCTCACGGGTAGCAGTTGCGATCGCCTGCTGCAGAACCTGCTGGGTTTGTTCAAGAGAAGGTACGCTCAAAATACGCAGATAAGCTTCTGCCTTTCCGCTTTGAGAAAGCGTATCGATATATTCCGTAAATGCAACCGCCTTTTCTTCGGCTGTCAAATCCGTTTTGTTTTGGCCAAAGGGCAGACCTGTGAAGATATCCGTAGTGGGATTTTCCTTTTGCGCGGCAATCACTTCATTGCCCTTGCTTTGCTCGATAAGGTACTCTGTCAACGCTTTGGTATAGCCGATGGAACCCTTCAGCATAGGGGAATTCACATCTTCCTTTGCGCGAATAATACCAACGATCTTTACATCAATACCATTATCATATAGGTAACGACGGCCCGTGTCCGTTTTTCGCAAATCCAAATAGGTGCCGGTATTCTCTTCCTTTACAAAGCAGTCACCGTTCAGCACGACTTTGAAGGTCATATCCTTCAGTTGCTCATATGTCCAGGATTGCTTTCCGCTATCCAGGGTTTCACCGGTAACGACCGCATCAAAGATGGCATTGATCTCTTCTTCCGTCTTTAAGCCCAGCGCATAGAGCGTCAGATCATCCACTTCGTTATTCTTATCCACAACCAAAACGATTTCGTTATAAGCAGCAGGCCAGCGACCGCCGTCGATCACTTCATACTGCTTTTCAAGCACGGGGCTGATGAGGCTTCCGTCCATACCGGAAAGCATCTCATTCCAGAGCTTGATCTCTCCGGACATCATTTGTGTACCCATAGAGCCTGCCATTTGATCACGCATATCTACCATGGCAGATACATCCATATTGAGGTTTTTACGAATCGCATCCATCAGAAGCTGCTGGGTATCGGAAAAGACAACTGTTCCATCGGGAGATTTCGTGTAAACCTGAAGATCGAAATCATAGGTATACTGCACACCGGTCAGTGCCTTATACAGCCTTCCGTCCTCATCCTGCAGGTCGCTTTCCAGTTGCGACTTAAAGGATCGCAGGTCATTTTCCATCGTTTCCATATTGTTCAGGGCATTGACCATCTGTGCCAGGACGGACTTAGAATACACATTATCCAAATCATGATCGGACGCCTGCTCTTTGCCCATATCCATAAATGCTTCCATCAGGGTGGCCATATCCACCGTGCTGGCCGTCAAGGTAATGGGATAAGAAGACAGGGTATCTTCCTGGATATATTGGATATAGGAAGAGGTGCCCTGGGAAACAGCAAAGATCAAAGCAATACCGATGATGCCAATAGAGCCTGCAAAGGCTGTGAGCGCTGTTCTTCCCTTCTTGGTAACCAAATTCTTGAGGGACAGCATGAAAGAAGTCGCAAAGGACATTGAAGGCTTCTTCTTGCCTTTTTCAGGCTTCTTTTCCTCCTTAAGGGCTCGCTTTTCCTCCTCGCCCAGAGGTGCGGTATCACCTGTAATGCGTCCGTCCAGCATACGGATAATGCGTGTGGAATATGCTTCTGCCAGCTCGGGGTTATGGGTGACCATAATGACCAGACGGTCTTTAGAAATCTCCTTTAGGATTTCCATAACCTGGACACTGGTTTCCGTATCCAATGCGCCTGTGGGTTCGTCTGCCAGAATGATATCAGGATTGTTGACCAATGCGCGGGCTATTGCAACTCGTTGCATCTGACCGCCGGACATTTGAGAGGGTTTCTTGCGCAGTTGATCCTTCAGGCCTACTTGCTCCAGGGCAGCGATTGCAGCCTTCCTACGTTCCCGCTTACTGACACCGGAAAGTGTCAGTGCCAGCTCCACGTTCTGCAATACAGACTGATGCGGAATCAGGTGGTAGCTTTGGAACACAAAGCCGATCCGGTGGTTACGGTAGCCATCCCAATCTCTGTCCTTATAGTCCTTTGTAGAGCGGCCATCGATGACCAGGTCACCTTCCGTGTAATGGTCCAGACCACCGATAATATTCAGCATTGTTGTTTTGCCACAACCGGAAGGACCCAAAATGGATACAAAATCACTTTTCCGGAACTGCAGGTCGATCCCCTGCAGGGCATTGACAAAATTTTCTCCGGACTTGTATATTTTACGGATATTTTTTAATTCCAGCATAGAAACTCCCTTCACGCAAAAAGCGGGCCTAAGCCCGCTTTATATCGATTTCTGTCTTTGCGGGCTTATATTATTCCCATATTCAGCAGTATATAAACTCAGGACTTTTTCTTTCCGAAAAGACGGACTTTTCTTTCAGTACCTCGGAAAAGGCGTCCAATGTTCGCATGGTGCATACCAACAGCCAAAAGGCCGATAAAGATACCGCCGATTGCCACAAAAGGATTGTGCCAATAGAACAGACCAAAAGAAATAGCGAAAGCTAATGCACCCATCACAGAGCCCAAAGACACATAGCCGGTAGTAAAGAAGCACACAGCAAAAACGCCCATAATAATCAGTGCGCAGCGCCAATCAAGGGCGAAAGCTACAGAAATACCGCACAGAATGCCTTTGCCGCCCCGGAAGCCGAGGAACGCAGGAAAATCGTGGCCCAGACTCACGGCAACTGCGCCAACCATCGTGCCCTCCATAGAATAGCCGTAAGGCTCCAGCATCAGCTTGCCTAAAAGGCAAGCAAGCACCGCTTTGCTTACATCGATGATCACAACAAGTGCCGCATAGCCCCAACCGTAATTTCTCACGAAGTTGGTAAGGCCGGCATTGCCGCTACCGTGTTTACGCACATCGTCCTGCAGCAACGCAGAAACACAGACCGCACCATTGATATTGCCCAAATAGTAACCGGCAAATGCGATCACAAGAATGGGAAGCCAATGCTGCCACATACTTACTCCTCCTTATCGCCCTTCTGGCGAATGGTGATACGAACAGGCGTACCCTGCAGGCCAAACACTTCACGAATCTGATTTTCCAAATAGCGCTGATAGGAAAAGTGGAATAACCGGGCATCGTTGCAGAAAATAACAAAGTGAGGCGGTTTGGTGCCTGCCTGCGTCATATAATAGATCTTCAATCTACGACCCTTATCCGTGGGGGGCTGGACACGGGCAGTTGCTTCAGCCAGAATGCTGTTCAGCGCACCGGTGGTGATTCGGCTGGTGTTCTGCTTATACACATCCTGAATGACGTTAAATAGCTTATCCACACGCTGACCGGTGAGGGCAGACAGGAACACAACAGGGGCATAGGTCATATAGCTCAGACCATCCCGCACTGCCAGTTCCTTATCCCGCATGGTGTTGGTTTCCTTATCCTCCACCGCATCCCATTTGTTCACAACAATGATAGCTGCTTTACCTGCTTCATGGACAAGGCCGGCGATCTTGGTATCCTGCTCGGTAACACCGTCATTGGCATCCACCAAAATCAGGCACACATCTGCCCGTTCAATGGCGTTGATAGTGCGCATATTGGAATAGCGCTCGATCATATCGTCCACTTTGCTCTTACGGCGCATACCGGCGGTATCAATAAAGCAGTACTTTCCGGTTTCGTTCTCAAAATCGGAGTCGATGGCATCCCGGGTCGTACCGGCAATATTAGAAACGATGACACGCTCCTCACCCAGGATACGATTCAGCAGGCTGGACTTACCCACATTGGGCTTACCGACAATAGCGACCTTAATTACATCGGATTCTTCTTCCTCTTCCTCTGTGTCGGGGAACTGCTCCAGGCACCAATCCAACAGGTCGCCGGTGCCATGACCGTGCACAGCCGAGACTTCAAATAAGTCACCGATGCCTAAGCCATAGAATTCATACACATCAGGATTCACAGGGCCAATAGAGTCACACTTGTTGACCGCCAGAGCAACAGGTTTGCCGGACTTGCGCAGCATAGTAGCTACATCCTGGTCAGCTGCAGTTACACCGGAGCGGACATCCACAACCATAATAATGCAGTCGGCCAGCTCAATACCGATTTCTGCCTGACGGCGCATAAACTTCAGCATATCGCTGTCCGTTCCCGGCTCAATACCGCCGGTATCCACCAGGGAGAAGGTACGGCTGCACCATTCGCAATCCCCATAGATTCGGTCACGGGTAACACCGGGTGTGTCTTCTACGATAGAAGTTCTGTGGCCGGTGAGTTTATTAAAAAGCATAGATTTGCCAACATTCGGTCTTCCAACGATGGCAACCAAGGGTTTAGACATACTGACCCCTCCTCAAACTCTCATTTCTTTATATTATTGCACAAAAATCACTGCAAGGCAATGAAAATTATGGAAATTTACAGTTCTTTTACATACTGTTAAAAAGGAAAAAGAGGAAGGCAATACGCCTTCCTCACGCTTTCGCTTTTTCCTGCCTTAGTCAGCCTTGGCATTCAGAACCTGACGGCCATTGTAGTTACCACAAGCCTTGCAAGCTCTGTGGGGCATGACGGGCTCACCGCACTTGGAGCAAACTGCCACGCTGGGGGCAGACAGCTTCCAGTTGGAGCCACGGCGCTTATCGCGACGGGCGCTGGACACTTTACACTTAGGAACAGCCATGGTTGACACCTCCTTGGTCAAACTGCTTTGACAGCATTCATTAATTACTTATCGAGAAGCTGCCGTAAAGCAGCAAAACGTGGGTCTAACTCTTTTTGACAATCGCACTTGCCCTCATTCAGGTTCTTGCCGCATCTGCAGCAGAGGCCCTGACAATCAGGCTTGCAGAGTAGCTTGGAATCCATATTCAGCACAAACACAGTGCGTACAATGTCATCCAGATCTGCGCTGTCCTCAATCAGAGGGAACACCCACTCATCTTCGTTTTCTTCGTTGGAAAGCTCCTGCACCAGAACCACATCAATAGGCATTTCCATATCTGCGGTAAAGTCGGCTGCACACCGATCACACACACCGTGGATGGTGGTGGAAAGGCTGCCCTGCATAACCAGCACACCGGCGGTATTACGCACCGTGCCGCTGGCTACTACCGGCTCATCTACCGGATAGCAGTTGCCATAGCGAAGATCACTCAGGTCCACACTTACAGAAAAGGTTACCGAAGCTCCGGGGCAGTCCATAATTTGAGAAAGCCCTAATCGCATAGTATCCCCCTCCTCGTAATCGTGCTTGACTATTATATAGTCATTTATTCCATTTGTCAAATACTATTTTTACATTTTCCGGGATATTTCCAAGGAATTTACGGGAACATCTCGTAGATATATTCGTAGACATCCTCTTGGAAGGGGCCGGGCAGACCAGCCTCCTCAATGATCGCCAAAAAGCCATCATTGTAGTCGTCCAGTTCTACTAAACTGCAATAGATCTCCATTGCTTCAGCACTATCTTCTCTGGCAATGGGGAAAAGGTTCAATGCAGCCATAGAGGATACTGCGTAGCTCACATAGTAGACAGGGCTTTCTACTACTACCATCTTCCAGTAGCGCTGCAAATCGGTAAGATATTCATTGTAAAACTCGATGCCACCATACGGCATCACCACTTCTGCCATCAGCTGTTCAAAGTCTTCTTCGTTGAATCCTTCAATATTTTCCTGTGAATAGACCGCCTTTTCGAATGCATCCACAGCCAGTTGCACAAGTGTCCCTGCAATCAACTCATAGACGATATAGCTGATATAAGCATTATAAACATCCTCTGTCAGTTCATCTTCCAGAAATGCCAGGAAAAGCCACTCATTGCCCTGAGATTGGGTTTCAGCCAGATCAAGGGGCGTTTCATACATATCCCCCATTACAGCACCGTAGAAGTGACCCAATTCGTGGATAACAGTTGTTGATGTTTTATATCCGGGGCCAAAGAAGCAGAAGGGTTCCATTCCAACCAAGGTGGTAAACGCACCCTCTCGGGCATTCTTATTGTTCGTAAAAACGACCCGGTCTTCTTCAAACATTCTGTTCATTGCATTCTGAGCAGATTCAGGCAATGTCTGCAAATACTTCTCCACATAATTCACACCGGAAGCATCATAGGCCGCAGACAGAAAGTTCTGCAGCTTCAATTGTTGGATAGAAGATAAGCCTTGATAGTTTTCGGAAAAAGCGTTCAGGGCTTTTTTGCAGGCCGGCACCAAATAGATCTTCGCATACAGGTGCATTTTATCAACAGCATCCGGCTCGTAATCCCGGTCATAACCGACACGATATGCATACTCATAATAACTGTCGTAACCGTAAATGGCAGCAATTTCATTGTTGTTTTGGACCATTTCCCGGTAGATCGGTGCCATTCCGGGATCAGTGGCGGGGTCTTTCATATCCCGGTAGGCAACCAAGAGTTCTGCATTTCTTTGTTCCAGTTCTGCCACCCGGCTGGTGTAATGCATCAACTGCTCCATTTCCGCATCTGTCCAGTCAGTGAAGAAATAATCTTTATTGGGGGCGTCTGATTCGTAAATTCGACGAGCACAAAGCATAAATTCATCTGAAACTCTATTGCCGATCTCCTGGCTCTTGAGAAAGCGGTCACTGGCTGTTTCATTGGTGGTGTCATAGCAATAGATCACCTGGGCAATGCTGCACTGATCATTGATGAAATCAGAAAGCTCCTCCAAAGCATCTTCTGCCGTATCGATTTCTTCAATGGAAGCACCCTGCAGATACAGCTGTTCCAGCGCCAGCAAATCGATGCTGAATTTTTCTACATCCGCATCGGTCAGCGTATAGACCAGGTGCTTGTTATAAGGACTTTCCGAGTCCTGTTGGGCAGATCCGGTGGGTCTGGGTACAGGCATCGACGCTTCCTTTTCTGTCTGACATCCGGAAAAGGCGCTCAGTATCAGACAAAGCACAAGCAGAAAACAAAGTAACTTTTTCATACAGGTTCCTCCTTTTAGAATTATTATATCACGGCTTTTACTTGCATTAGCCGTATATTTTTGTTAAAATACTTTTGAGGTGCTTTTATGGAAATTTTGTATCAGGATAACGACATAATTGTTTGCATCAAACCTCCACGAGTCCTTTCTACAGACGAGCCCGGCGGTATGCCTGAGCTTGTGCGGCAGGTATTGGGCGATGCAAAAGCAGATGTTCGGACGGTACATCGGTTAGACCGGGTGGTTTCCGGTCTTATGGTGCTGGCAAGAAACGCCCACTCTGCATCAGAGCTTTCCAGACAAATCCGGGAAGGCAGGTTTGCAAAAGAATACTTAGCTGTCATTCACGGTCATCCGGATGCATCAAACGGCACACTCACCGACCTTTTGTGGCGGGATAGGCAAGCCAAAATGACAAAGGTCGTTTCTGTTCCCGGCAAAGGCGTTCAGGAAGCTATTTTGCACTATCAGGTGCAAAATCAAACAGAAGATTTCTCCCGGGTACACATTCAATTGGTTACCGGAAGAACACATCAGATCCGTGTCCAATTTTCCTCCCGTGAGTTGCCCCTTGTAGGTGAACGAAAGTATGCGGTTTTAGAAGATCCCTGCGAAATTGCTCTGTGGTCTTACCGATTGGCATTCACACATCCTGCTACAGGAGAGTCAATGGAATTTATAAAGACCCCGCCGGATATTTATCCCTGGAGCATTTGCTGAAGGGCATTCCGGAAGGCTTCATCGTGCGCCTTCTCCCGTTTCTTTGGGCCTTTGGTTCGTCCGCCGGCTCTACGATATTTTCCGCTTTCGTGCCGGGAGAAAAGAAGGGCATCAATATTATCTGCGGTATAACACCAACCATCCTGGTGTAGCACCCTTGCACCTTTGGCGAGGCACATAGAAGCAAGACCGTAATCCTGAGTAACGACGATGTCACCGGCATCTACCCGGTTTACAAGGGCAAAATCCACGCTGTCTGCGCCCTTGTCAAATACAAGGGTTTTAGCCCCATCCCGGTGAAATTCGTGGGCGGTGTCACACAGAAGAATACAGGATATGCTATGCCTTTTGCATATGGCAACAGTAATATCTGTCACAGGACAAGCATCTGCATCCACAAGCACTTTCATACATACACCCCTTTTTCTTTATCTTAACACATAACAAAGGATTTTTCTATGGAGAATTATAAATATTTTCAGCATAAAACTTGCGAATACTTCCCCTGCCATAAAACGGATAAGCCGGAGGACTTTAGCTGTCTTTTCTGCTACTGTCCTTTGTATGCCTTAGGAAAAGACTGCGGCGGTAACTTTACATACACGGAATCCGGCATTAAGGATTGCTCCGGCTGCCTGATCCCTCACCGCCGTGAAAATTATGAGCGCATAATGGCCAAAATGGAGCAGATCATCACTCTCGCCAAAAAGCCTTGATTTTTTCCATTCGCCTGCTATAATATGCTTGTTTGGAGACGTATCGAAGCGGTCATAACGGGGCTGACTCGAAATCAGTTTGCCGGTAATCCCGGCACGTGGGTTCGAATCCCACCGTCTCCGCCATAATGAGGCGGGCACCACTTAGGTGCCCGTTTTGTTACATAGAAACTCAGGAGTTTTATATGAAAAGAAAACTACTAAAAACCGTTTTGCTTACCACCTTACCGGTGATGGCCGGCTATCTTGCCATTGGCATTGGCTTTGGCATTCTGCTGAAGGTCAATGGCTACGGTCTATGGTGGGCGATCGGAATGAGCGTTTTTATCTATGCCGGCGCTATGCAATATGTGGGCGTTTCCTTGCTTGCGAGCGGTGCAAGTTTGCTGACCGTGGCACTGACCACCCTGATCGTAAACGCCCGGCATCTTTTCTATGGCATCACAATGATCGACCGCTACAAGGGCGCAGGTGTGAAGAAATCCTACTTAATGCACGCACTCACAGATGAAACCTACTCCCTGGTTTGCAACGGCAATGTGCCTGCGGGCGTAAAACCTCATCTTTATTATCTGCTGATTTCTGCCTTTAACCATATCTACTGGGTAGTTGGTAGTATTCTGGGCGTGCTGGTCGGCTCGATCATCCCCTTTGATACAACAGGCATCGACTTTGCTATGACCGCCCTGTTTATCACTGTATTCATTGACCAGTGGCGGAACACAAAACAGCACAGTCCAGCCATTACAGGTGTTTGTATCGCCACAATATGCCTGCTTCTATTTGGGCCTACCTATTTTCTGATCCCCACATTACCGGTGATCACGATATGCCTCTCGCTACTGCGAAAGAACCTGGAAAAGGGGGCGCAAGATAGTGGATCCTAAGCTATATGCTATGCTTTCCGTGGGGATCATGGCAGCTGTAACCATCCTTTTGCGTGTTCTCCCCTTCTGGCTGTTCAACCAAAAAACAACCCCTGCCTACATATCTTTCCTTGGAAAGTACCTTCCCTATGCGGTTATGGGTATGCTGGTTGTATACTGCTTGAAGGGTACTGATCTGACCGCAATGCCCTTTGGTATCCCGGAAGTGCTATCTGTTTGTATTGTTGCCGCATTACACATATGGAAACGCAATACCCTTCTTAGCATTCTCTGCGGTACTGTATGCTATATGGTGCTGGTGCAAATGGTGTTCTAACGCAAAAGCCGCCCCAAAGGGCGGCTTTTCTTATTTATTGAATACAAATAGTTTGGAAATTACGTAGTTAAGTATCAACACGATGACCTGTGCAAATACTTTTACGGTTAAAGGAGGAAAGAAGAGCAAAGTAATAAACACATACAAGACGACCTCTTCCAGCCCAAGTGTAAACACTCGTCCGCCATAAAAAGCAAATGCCTCTTGAATAATGGCCAGCCCCTTTTCTTTGGAGGCAAAAACCCAGGTGCGATTCGTGACATAAGCAAAGGTTACAGCGGCAACCCAGGAAAAAATATTTGCAATGAATGGGGACACAACAGGCAAAAATAAAGCATATGTCCCAATGCTGACCACGGTCGTAAGTCCGCCAAACAGTAAATACAAAAGGACACTCTTATGCTTTTTATAGAAAGGCGCAAATTTGGAAAGCAACGGCAGCGCCATTATGCGGTCAAAAATATCATTTTGTTCTTCCATTGTAAGTTCCTTTCCATTTTTTGTTAGTATACAACATTTTTCCAACAATTACAACGAATGCAGAAAAATTTGTTGCAAGACGATACAAATTTGCTATAATAAGCATAGGAGGTAACGCTATGGAACTTGTTTTACTTACCGCTTTAGGTGTGGGCGGTGCAACACTGCTGGGCACCATTATCGGTTTTATCTTCAAAAAAATCTCTCACAAATTCAGCGACATCGTTTTATCCTTTGCCGCCGGCATTATGTTGGCCGCAGCCGTTCTGGGTCTGATCTTACCGTCTCTGGATTACGGCGGACAGTACGGCATCTTGATTACCGTTGCCGGCATCTTTGCAGGCGCTGTGTGTATCAATGTGCTGGATAAGGCTGTTCCTCACCTGCACAAATTAGCTGGCGCAGATATTGAGGCTCATCCTAACAATCAAAATGTCAGCAAGGTGCTTCTGTTTATCACCGCCATCGCCATCCATAATCTTCCGGAAGGCATTGCCGCCGGCGTAAGCTTTGGCACTGACGACCCTTCTTCTGCGATTTTGATCGCAGGTGGTATTGCCTTGCAGAATATACCGGAAGGCATGGTTATTATCGGCCCAATGCTGGCAGTTGGCATCAGCCAGAAGAGAACCTTCCTTCTGGCGGCTCTGACGGGCGTTGTAGAGGTGATCGGCACGCTTATCGGATACTTTGCTGTCAGCGTTGCATCTGCCATTCTGCCCTTCGCTTTGGCTTTTGCGGGCGGCACTATGCTGTATGTGATCAGTGACGAAATGATTCCGGAAACCCACGCCCACGGCAGCGAACGGGGCGCCACCTATTCCCTGTTGATTGGCTTCTGCGCTATGCTTATTTGTGATGTATTCCTATAAAAGAACGGTGCGACAAAAGTCGCACCGTTTAAATTTTATAACAAGGGAATACCTGCTTCTTCACAAGCTGTTACGGTCTGCTCGTCCCAAATACTGGACTGCACCTCGCCGATATGGGCGCAGCTAAGCATCAGCATGCAAAGTCTGGATTGACCGATACCGCCACCGATAGTCAGAGGCAGTTCGCCAGCCAAAAGCATTTTATGGAAGGGTAAGTTCCGACGGTTTTCGCAACCTGCCAGCTTCAGTTGCCGTTCCATAGCTTCTTCATCCACACGAATACCCATGGAGGAAATCTCTAAAGCTCTGCCCAGTGTTTCATTCCAGAAGAAAATGTCACAGTTCAGACTCCAGTCGTCATAGTCAGGGGCTCTGCCGTCGTGGGGTTTGCCGGAGCGGAGTTTGCCACCGATCTGCATAATGCAAGCTGTGGGGTGTTCCTTTACATAAGCCTTTTCCCGTTCAGAGCCGGTCATATCAGGATACATATCTTCCAGTTCCTGTGTAGTGATAAAAGAGACATCCCTGCTCAGGTTGACCCGCAGCTGCGGATAACGGACATGGAGTCGGTCATTTGTGCTGCAAATGGCATTCACGATAGCCCGGACGATCAGCTTTAAGTAATCAAGATTTCGGTTTTCACGGGTAATCACCTTTTCCCAGTCCCACTGGTCCACATAGATAGAGTGGATATTATCCAGCTCCTCATCCCGGCGGATGGCGTTCATATCGGTATACAGGCCGTTTCCAACGCTGAAGTGATACCGCTTTAATGCCAAACGCTTCCACTTAGCGAGGGAATGGACCACTTGCGCATCCTCCCCAACCGCAGGCACATCAAAGCTGACAGGCCGCTCGTAGCCGTTCAGGTTATCATTCAAGCCTGATTCTTCCGTTACAAACAAAGGTGCAGATACACGCTTCAGGTTCAATGCACCGGCAAATTCTTCCTGAAAGGTCTGCTTAATATAGGCGATGGCCCGCTGGGTGTCATAGGCATCCAGAATAGGCTTATAATCGTTAGGTATGTAGATTTTGTTCATCTTCTTCCCTCTTTCCAAAAGGATAGTACCATTATACCCATATTCCCAATAAAATCAAGTGTAAAAGCCGGGAGCTTCCTCCCGGCTTATTTTTAATATTCTGACGCAACGATCTTCTCACCCAGGGTGATTTCCAGATCCAGAGTCTCACCGGAACGATAAATAGAAACAACAACCTTCTGATCAGGCGTGCAAGAATCCACTGCCGACACCAGGTCTTCCTTATTTTCAATCTTTTGTCCATTGAAAGCGGTAACCACATCGTATGTTTTCAAGCCGCCCTTAGCTGCAGGAGAAGCCTGCTCAACGGAACTGATAGATGCGCCCTTAGGAACGCCATAGAACTGCATTCTCTCATCCACATCTGTAAAGGAAACGCCCAAATAGGCCCGGGAGGTATATCCCTTTTCCACAAGTTGCTGAAGCATTACTTTAAGATCATTGATAGGAATGGCATAGGCAATATTATCAATATACATACCACTGCTTGTTGCGCCGGAGGTTTTACCGATTACAATAGCAACAGCCTCGCCGTAAGCGTTAAACATTGCGCCGCCGGAGTTGCCGGAGTTGATTGCGCAATCCGTTTGGATGAGACCTATCTGCTTTCCTTCTGTAAAATCCACTTCTCGACCCATGCCGCTAACAAAGCCTACTGTAAGAGAGTATGTCAACTCACCAAGAGGATGGCCGATCGTCATAATTTGCTCACCGACCACGATCTTATCAGAGTCTCCCAGGACAACAGTAGGCAAGCCGGTGGCATTGATTTTCAATATTGCAATATCTTTGCCTTCATTGTAGGCCATCAGCTGCGCATCAAAGACCTGGTCATTAAAGAGCGTGACTTTGATAGAAGTTCCGCCCTTCACAACGTGGTAATTCGTGGCAATATAACCATCAGGGGTAAGAATAAAACCAGTGCCTAAAGCCATTCCTGTGGCTGCATAACCCCAATGATTAGTTTGTGTTACGGATGCGCTAATACTGACCGTAGCATTGACATTGGCCGCATAAACTTCGGCAGGCGTCATCAATTTGCCGGTATTTACATTTTCGATATTCAACTGGCCAGGCTCACGGTCGCCTTGATACATGGTTGTCGTACCGGGTCGCAGACCTTCAGGCAAGAGTTGAATGCCGAAATATGCGCCACACAAGCCCAAAAGGCTGCCAAAAATGCAGGCTGCCAACACAAGGGCAATCACCTTTCCGGTGGTCCAACCCTTCTTCTTTTTGGATTTTTTATATGCGTGCGCATATGTGGTGTCCGGCTGTTCGGATGCGCTGCTTGCCTCAGCAGTGACAGGCTCCTGGGCAGGCACATCCTGTACAGGCTGCTCCTCAGCAGGGATCGCATTTGCTTCAGGTGTTTCATCCACCGGTGTTTCTAAAGTTTCATTGTTGTCATCAAAAGGCATATAATAAGCTCCTTTCGGTTTTTATGCCCTTATTCTAACAGGGAAAAATAAAGACAATCTAAAGAATTTGCGAACTTTTTTTGAATAAGTGGTGAAATAAGAAGCTTACGGCACGGTTTGATGCCGTAGCGGAAGGAATTTACTTTTTCTCCAGAGCGTCAACAGAAATCGCTTCTGTATGTTCAATCGGTACCCATTCGAACTTACGGAAGACCGCCAGCACGCTGATGGGAAGCCAGGTCAGTACATACAGAGGGAAGCTGAATAAGCCCTTAATTCTCTGCCAGGTGGTGGCATATATGCGCTTACGCTCAGTGAACATTGTCCACGCAGCCATCGCCATCATCGAAAGGAAAGTGCCGCCAATACCCACCAGAGTGCCAACAACACCACCCACAATTCCAACGCTCAGAATGCCGGTTACAAGGCCCATTACGCCACTGAGAAAACCAAAGCCCAGACCCCACAGAGAAAGGGTAATGGCTTCAAAGGTAGACCAGCCAACCCAGCCGCCCTTCTTCAGTCCTCTGCCGTAATCTTTGGTGTAACGGAAGGTGACCTGAATGCCGCCTTGTGCCCACCGGGTACGCTGACGCCAGGACTGGATCAGTTTCACGGGCTGTTCATCGAACAAAATAGCATCGTGGCAATAGCCGATCCGGATGCCCCGGACACAGCACCAGGTGCTGAATTCGATATCTTCGGTAAGGGTAAAATAATTCCAGCCGCCCATTTCCTTCAGCAGCTCCTTGGTAAATCCAAAGCCTGTACCGGTAACAGCACACGCAAGGCCAAGGCGCATACGGGACTGGCTCAAGTGGCAGGAATCGTGCAAGTACCAAATACCATGGCCTGCAGCGATCCAGGAAGAACCAAAGTTCTTGGTGTTCCGGTAGCCGGTAAAAGCCTGATAACCTTCGTCGCAAAGTCTGTTCATCTGACGGATATAATCCGGCATCAGCACATTGTCAGCATCGAAGATCATATAGGCATCGAAATTATCCCAACCGTAGTCCTCGTCAATTTTAGTAAGCAGATGGTTCAGTGCATAGCCCTTACCTACCTGTTCCTTGTTGAAGCGCTCATAAACAATAGCGCCTGCCTGACGGGCAATCTCAGCAGTGGCATCGGTGCAGTTATCTGCCACCACGAAAGTGGTGATCTTATCTGCAGGATATTTCTGGTTGCGGATGCTGTCAAGCAAATGGCCGATAACCTTTTCTTCATTTCTGGCAGCAATCAGGATCGCATAGGAATGCTCCTGCACTGCGCCTCTCTTACCTCTTTTCTTCCGCACCAGAATAGGAACGAACAAATAGGCGATCTGATAGAAAAATATAATAGACAGGATGGCAGCCATCACCGCCGTAATAATTTGGAAAACCTGTGCAACCATGGCACTTTCCTCCTTTTATCTCTCTTTAACCTTCAGCGACCACAATTTCCTGGAGTTCCAGCCCGGGATTTCTGCGAACTGTAAAGTCAATGGCCCAGTAGCTGGAGAACACCAAAAGGTTTCTTCCCCGGTAATCTTCCAGCAGCTCTGCGTCAGAACCGAGATTCAGTTCATCCAAAGGACAGGGGCTGTTTGCGATCAAGCGGATCTCTTCATAGGGAAGCATTTCCATCCGAAGATCCACGCCGTATTCGTTCTTCATTCGGTATTGGAATACATCAAACTGCAGCGTACCCACAACGCCTACGATCACTTCTTCCATACCGGAATTGGGCAATTTAAAGATTTGAATTGCACCTTCCTGGGCGATCTGTTCTGTACCCTTCACAAACTGCTTGCGTTTCATGGAATCCTTGGCGCTGACACGGCAAAAATGTTCCGGCGCAAAGGTGGGAATACCGGAGTACAGGAACTTCTTTCCCGGCACAGTAATGGTGTCACCAATGGAGAAAATACCCGGGTCAAACACGCCAATCACGTCACCGGCATAGGCTTCTTCTACGATTTCCCGTTCCGCTGCCATCAGCTGTTGGGGCTGGGAAAGACGCATCTTTCTGCCGCCCTGCATATGGTAGTATTCCGCATCTCTTTGGAATTTACCGGAGCAAATTCGCATAAATGCCAGTCTGTCACGGTGGGCCTTGTTCATATTCGCTTGAATTTTAAAAACAAATGCAGAAAAATCAGGGCTGAAGGTATCGATGGTACCACAATCAGCAGTGCGGGACAAAGGTGCGGGAGTCAGCTTCAGGAATGCCTCCAGGAAGGGTTCAATGCCGAAGTTGGTAAGTGCTGAACCAAAGAACACAGGGCTCAGATTGCCGCAGCGCACTTCTTCCAAGTCCAGTTCCCGGCCAGCAGACAAAAGCTCCACATCGTCAATAAGCTTTTGGTGCTTTTCCTCGGAGTCCAAAAGTTCAGCAACCTGGCTGTCATACAGGTCAACTTCCATCTTATCTGCACGGTTCTTACCGGATACACCGGAGAAGAACAGCAGGCGGCTTTCAGAGCGGTCATACACGCCTTGAAAATCCTTACCGGAACCGATAGGCCAGTTCATAGCATAGGTTTCAATGCCAAGTTCTCTTTCCACTTCATCCAGAAGATCAAAGGGATCTCTGGTTTCCCGGTCCATCTTGTTGATAAAGGTAAAGATAGGAATATGCCGCATAGCGCAAACCTTAAAAAGCTTTCTGGTCTGAGGCTCCACGCCCTTGGCGCCGTCGATCACCATCACCGCAGAGTCTGCCGCCATCAAGGTACGGTAGGTATCTTCAGAGAAGTCCTGGTGACCGGGGGTATCCAGAATGTTGATGCAGAAGCCGCCGTACTGGAACTGCATAACAGAGGAGGTAACAGAAATACCACGCTGCTTTTCGATCTCCATCCAGTCGGAGGTTGCAGAGCGGGAGTTCTTTTTACCCTTGACAACACCGGCCTGTGCAATAGCGCCGCCGTAGAGCAGGAATTTTTCAGTTAATGTGGTTTTACCGGCATCAGGGTGGGAAATAATGGCGAAGGTTCGCCGCCGGTTGATCTCTTGTACCAAATCAGACATGGGGATTCTCCTAAACATAATCTTTCAATTTAGTAGTATAACATAAAACCTTAATATTTACAAGAGAAAAAACCGGAGAAGGAACAGCCTTCTCCGGTTTACATCAAATAATGAGCGCAGTCTTTTCAAAGTTCATATTCATTATCCTTCATATACAGCAATTTCATAGGGGGCAAACATATCGTTTTCTTTTGTATTATAGCTGAAGTTGGAAAGAAGAAGTTTCTTGCCAGCTACTCTGGGAATGGAGGTGGCGCACTCAAAGTTGCAGACAACCGTAATGGTCTTACCCTCCCAGGTACGGCTGTAAACACAATGGGTAAGGGCATCTTCTAATACCTCAAATGTACCAACCTGCAAGGTCTTAACCTGCTTTTTCAAGTTAAGCAATTCCCGGTAGAAGCACCATACAGACTTTTCTGCCTGTTTTTCTGCTTCCAGGTTGATCTCGGGATAGTGAATGTTCATAGGAAGCCAGGGCTTACCGGTGGTAAAACCGCAATTCTCGGCACCGCTCCAGCACATAGGTCTGCGGGGATTATCCCGTCCACCAAAATTGATCTTGTCAAAGACAGTTTGCGCAGGCTCCTTGGAAATGTATTCCTTGTAGAAGTTTATGCTTTCTACATCGTCAAACTCTTCGATGGAATTGTGGCAGGAGTTTACCATGCCCAATTCCTGACCCTGATACACGAAGCCAACGCCACGCATCAGGTACAGAAGTGCTGCTATGCAGGTCGCCACTTCATAGCGATCCTTTTCCATATCGCCCATGCGGCTGATAAACCAGCTATTATCGTGGTTGTCGGTGAAGAGACTATATAGCAGATCTTCTTTTTGTGTAAGAAGCTGCCAGTTTTTCAGGATTTCCCAGAGGTCGCGAATGCTCTGTTTTTTGGGGGTATACTTTCCCTCACGACCGCACTGCTGATGGTCGAATTGGAACAGAGTAGAGAGTTCCCCCCGGTCTGCACCGCAGTGACGGCGGACTTCTTCGATATCGTCAGCCCAGCACTCACCCACTGTAAAGATATGCTTTGTCTTTTCTCTGCCGAAAAGGGCATGGATGAACTCGTGAAGACGGGACCCAAAGCAATTGTCCCCGTTCATATTCTTAGAGATCTGGTCAATCACATCAATGCGGAAACCATCCACGCCAAGATCCACCCAGAAGTCCACCACATCCTGCATTTCCTTTACGACTGCAGGGTTTTCCCAGTTCAGGTCCGGCTGCTCCGGTGCGTAAGAATGCAGATAATACTGCCCACGCAATTCATCGAACTGCCAGGCACTTCCCAAGAAAGCACTTTGCCAATCATTGGGCGGGGTATCATACCAGTAATAGTAATCACTGTAGGGATTGTCTTTGGATTTCCGGGACTCCACAAACCATTTATGCTGGGAAGATGTATGGTTTGGAACCAGATCCATAATCAGCTTCATATCCCGTTGGTGCAGACCGGCAATCAATTTCTTGATATCATCCATAGTGCCGAACTCATCCATAATATCCCGGTAGTCCGCCACATCGTAGCCATTGTCTACATTTGGACTTTTATAACAAGGGCAAAGCCAAATGGCATTCACGCCCAAATCCTGCAGATAATCCAGTTTGGAAATCACGCCCTGCAAATCGCCGATGCCGTCGCCATTACTGTCGCAAAAGCTGCGGGGATAGATCTGATAAATGGTAAGGCCTAAAAAGTTCAGGTATTTTTCTGTCATGGTATTGCTCCTAAATAGTTTTTGGCAGGTTGGTCTGCATATCTTCCAAAAAATCACTGACGCCCTGTTTTTTCATGTGGAATGCGCCGTCATAGTCATAAACTGTTACAGAGGCATTTGGCGCCCATGGCATTTTGTTTGCTCCCTCTACGCTGCCATAGCCGATATAGCTCTCAATCATACGGATAGGGATAGCATGAGAAACAATGCAAATCGCATCTTCGGGTGTATTTTCAACAATATGGCAAAATGCCTTTACGACCCTGTCATAAACCTGCTTGCAGGATTCTCCCCCATCCGGGTGGGCATTTCCAAAATCTTGCCGCCACAGAGCATAAGAATCTGGGTATTGCTCAGCCACTTCCTCAAAAGAGAGACCCTGCCATGCACCTGCGTTAATTTCCCAGAAATCTGCCATTGTTTCCATTGGACAGCCCAGCAAGCGGCAAATAGGGGCAGCCGTATCCACCGCTCTTTGCAAAGAACTGGCATAGACCTTTTCCACGGGATATTGGGCCACATACCGAGCCATTCGTTCCGCTTGCTCTATGCCCATGGGGGTTAGGGATGCATTAAGCTGCCCTGTGAAAACCTTTGCCACATTGGTTTCACTTTGCCCGTGACGCACGAGCAAAATTGTCTTCATTGTTTCTCCTCCTATCTTCGTTCAATACTTCTACATAGTAGCATAGCTTTATATGATTGGCAAGAGAAAACGGAACTACAAATATATGGCAATACCGGTTGATGACACGCAACCGAAAATACCCCATTTGTTAGCACAAGCATTATATCATGCTCATCTAACAAATGGGGTCATATTAAAACTGTCAAATTATTACTGCTTGTCTTGGAATAGTGCCACCGCCACGTCATTGACATTGGTGCCGGTAGGACCTGTGACGATCAGCCCGTCACACTTTTGCAATGCGTGATATGCATCGTTATCTTCCAACACTTTATGGATGGAAATCCCCTGCTCAATCAAAGTCTTTTCTGTCTGCCAGTCCACATAGCCGCCTGCTGCATCGGTAGGACCGTCTGTACCGTCACTTCCCACACTAAAGAGGGCGCTGCCGGGAAGATCGGAAAGGATCGGTGCTGCAGAAAGGGCTAACTCCTGATTTCTGCCACCCTTGCCTTTGCCTGTCAGCTTTACAACCGTTTCACCGCCGGCAATAAAGGCAATATTCTCCCCTTTCCCTGCGTGGGTCTTCAGAATACTGGCAAGAAAGCTGCCTGCTTCTTTGGCCTGACAGGAGAGCAGATCCGTCAAAATATAAGGGGTATATCCCAAGGCTTCACAGGCGTCCGCAGCAGCTTTACAAAGATGGCGAACAGAGCCGTTGATTTGGGTCTGCACATTGGAAAGCTCCTTGGGGGTTTCCTTGCGGAGCAATTCCCAAGCCTCGGGTGACAATTGCAGATCATACTTTTCAGCAACAGCAACTGCCTGCGCTGAAGTTGCGGAGTCAGGGCATGCGGGCCCGGAAGCGATCATATCCAGAGGGTCACCCAAAATATCGCTTAACACAACGCTATAGATCTGTGCAGGGGCACAATGTAGAGCAAATTTGCCACCCTTCACCCGGGACAGGCGCTTACGGATTGTATTCATTTCCACGATATCCGCACCACTGCCCAAAAGCTGGGATGTAATATCCTGCAGCTCTTCCCCACTTACAAGAGGGCTTTCGAACAGAGCGCTTCCACCACCGGACAAAAGAAACAAAACCGTGTCATTCTGTGTCAGGTTTGCGGCCATCTCCAGGGCTTTTTCCGTTGCAGAAAAGGAATTCTCGTCCGGCACAGGGTGGCCTGCTTCCAAACATAATAGATTACCGATTGGGCCTTTTACATGGTCATACTTGGTGATCACAATGCCGGAAGTAATGTACTCCCCAACTACAGACCAGGCTGCGTTTGCCATCTGCCATGCAGCTTTACCGGCAGCTACCAAAATCACCTTTCCGGGGAATGTCTTCCCCTCCAACGCACGGATGACAGCTTCATCGGGTAGGACTGCTCCGATTGCAGACTTTACGATCTGCTCCGCATGGGAGCGAAGAATGGCATCCATTACTTTGCGTTCCGCTCGTCCCAAGCGCGACGAACAGCGCTGATCATTTCGTCTACCATAGCAGCGCGGTCAGCGGCCTTGGCAACACCGGAGGAAGAACCGGTAGCATCTGCACCGGCAATAATGGTATTGTAGACATCCTCGCCATTGGCAATGCCGGCAGCGGTCAACACCAGAATGTCAGGATTTACATCTTTAACACTCTTGGCAGCAGCGGCAACATACTCGGGGCCGCTGGTCAGGCCGGTGCCGATCAGTTCGCTGGGTTCAGCCACGATAATGTCGGGATTCAACTGGGCGATCATACCGGCTTCCACGATGGAGTCAGCACAAACGATGGTGGTCAGACCCACTTCCTCTGCACGCTTGATGGTTGCCTTCAGGGTAGCCAGGGTCAAAGGCTTTTCCACGTGGTTCAGCATAACGCCCTCAGCGCCTGCAGCGACCAGAGATTCGGGCAGAACATCAGCCAGACCACGACCGGGAACGATGGGATCCATATGGGGAGCAAACACATGAATGTGCTTGGTGGCTGCCTTTACACGAGCGATTTCCACGATGGGAGTGGTGAAAATGATATCCACGCCATACTTTTCAGAGGCCTTGTCGGCAGCAATTGCCAGATCGATCACATCCTGACCGTACAGATAGGACTTAGGGCCGATTTCAAAGAAAGGTGCCTTGATTTTGCAAGTTTTACTCATAATATTACCTCTTTCTGTTATAATTTATAGATTTTCTGTTTCTAAAACAGCAGTGTACAGTTTGCAGAATTTCTTGTATTTTTCTTCCAAGACCTCATTATAGTGAGGCTCATAGCGCTTTTCATCAGACAGAACATAGGCATTCTGCTTTTCGGCTGCGACCATTGCAGCACCCAAGCAGCCAGCCTCTGTCACCTTGGGAACGACCACCGGGACACCGGTGATATCCGCCTGCATCTGGCACCACACAGCGCTCTTAGCACCGCCACCGGTGGCAATAATGGAATGCACAGGCGTACCGTTGGCAGCCATATGCTGACAGTTCTTACGCAGGGCGAAGCTTACACCTTCCATAACAGCTCTTGCCATATGGAACTGGGTGTGCTCCTGTCGCAAACCGTAGAAAACACCGGTAGCATTTACATCAAATTCCGGAGGATTGACACCGGTGATATAAGGCAGGAATAGTAAGCTCTTACCCGTATCGCAGGCAGCAACCTCTTTATTGATGGTATCGTAGTCCAATCCGCCAAGGCAGGTGCGACGGAACCACTCCAGGCAATTACCACCGCTTTCCATAACGCTGAGCATTACATGGGTATCCGGCAGGAAGCCGTAGTGCATGGCGATACCGCAATCGGGCGCAGGAATGCCCTTTGCCATAGTTGCCAATACCATTGTTGTGCCGGTAGAGAGGGTCATAATACCGGGAGTCAGGTTACCTGTGCCGATCATACCGGCAAAGTGGTCAAGGGTACCTGTGTTGACTTCCACATCATTGCCAACACCGAGTTTTTCGGCTGCTTCCTCTGTAAGGGAACCGACAACCGTATTAGGCTCTACCAAAGGCGGCAGCTGGGGAGCCTTCACACCGATGGCATCCAGCATATCCTGCCAATAGCACTTCTTGTAAATATCGAAGTAGAAGGAGAAGGTGGCGATAGACATATCGCAGCACTTCTTGCCGGTGAGCAGGTACACCATATAGTCCTTCAAAAGCATATAAGTGCCAACATTTTCATACACATCAGGACGATTGTTCTTCATCCAAAGGATCTTTGTTGCGGGCCAGGTGGGCACAACTGCCTGCTGCCCGGTCACCCGGTAGCACTCTTCTGCAGAAAACCGCTCCGCCAACACTTCGCACTCTCTTACAGAGCGCTCATCCATCCAAGAGATAGCATTGCACAGAGGCTTTCCTTCCCTATCCAGGCATACCAAAGTTTCTGCCTGACCCGTGAAAGCAATGCGTTTAAGCTTTTTGTCGGGATATTGTGCAAGCAATTTCTTCAGAAGGTCAAAGAGATCTTCGCCGTAAGGCACAAGATCAAATTCCATTTGGTTATCCTTGCGAATGTAATTCACAGGGCGGCTATCCTGCCCCAAAAGCTGCAGATTTTCATCATACAGAGCAACCTTCAGATTTGTGCTGCCTAAGTCAATGCCAATATACATACATGCGCTCCTTTACCAAAACATCCGTCCTCAAACAGACTATATCTGTACAAGGACCGGTGTTTTTCGATAACCCGGTCTGCCGAAGCAGACCGGGTCGCAATTGAAAAAAGAATTAGTAGCCAACCTTTTCCCAGCACTCGAAGGGAGCAGCCAGTTCCTCGCTGATGTAGACCTGAGTCTTCTTGGTCTGCAGCATGGTGGAAGGCAGATAAGGAGTGATGGGGCCGTGGGTGCACAGACGGGAAGTCATTCTCTGCCAGGAAGAGAAGGTACCGCAAGTAGCCAGTGCATGTACTTCGATACGCTCCTTAGCACGCATAACGTCCAGAGGTCCGATGGTAGCGGCACAGGGAGGCACATTGGCGATATCGCCGGACTGGCCGAAGGTGCCGTTTAGGGAGTTCTGCATAATGGTCATGGGGTGCAGCTTGACGATCTGAGCAGGCTGGTTCAGCCACTCTTCGATGTCGCCGGAGCCAATGAACTCGGGGATGGGATCTACGAAAGCCATATGGCCAGCCCAACCGGGAGAGGTGGAAGCGATGTCAGCGCCGCCTTCGGAAATATCATTGATGATGTTGGAGTAATCCTTGATATTGGCGTTGGTGGGGAAATGGACATTTTCCATGGGCATACGGAGATCTTCGTCGATCTGGTAGTACAGATACTTGATCATGGAGTGTGCAAAACCAGCCTCATAGGTGATGGGGGCGATGTTGCCATCCTGGTCTGCCCATTCGTCTTCAGCGAACAGGTGAACCTTGGAGCAGTCAACACGGAAGTAGTTGATCAGCTGTGCCAGGGGGATGTAGGTGTCGGGTTCGGGGTTGCCCAGGATCATGGTGAAGGTCTTACCGGCTTCGGAAGCAGCCTTCAGGCGGGAGAACAGAGTGGCGATCAGGACAGGATGGGGGTTCATCATGACCTTGACCTGGAATTCAGGGTGCCACCAGGGCTCACGCTGTTCCAGTTCCTTGCCGCTCATCTTGCGAACGCGTTCGCAAACTTCCTTGTCCTTGAAAGGAACAAAGTCGTGGGGCAGGAAATCAAACTTGGTTGCGGGATCGACAATAAAGTCTTTCATAGTTTCACTTCTCCTTTTAAAATTACTTTTTTTACATTCATTTTATGATCCACAAAGACCAGGTCTGCACGCTTGCCGATGGCGATTTCGCCCCGGTCGGTCATACCGTAGCACTTTGCAGGATTGTAGGATGCAAAGTTAAATACATCCACCAAAGAAGCACCGGTGTGCTTCATCATGTTCCGGCAAGCCACATCCAGCGTCAGCTTGGAGCCGGCGATCTCTCCTTCGTAATCGAAGTTAATATCGGTCACACCGTCATAGCCTTCCGGCACAGGGCCGTCGAATACGCAGGAGTCAGAGATCAGCATGATCCGGTCGTCGCCCTTAATACGGCGCACCAGGCGGAGCATATAGGGATCCACATGGATACCTCTGCTGTCGCAGATCAGCTCTGCGTAGATCTCACGGTTATAGTTCACCGCTTCATCTACACAGACACCACGGCACTCCGGATACTTGGGCAGATCGCCCGTTGCATTGGTGTGGTGGGTACCGACCTTCAAGCCGTAGGGCATCAGCGCCTCTATCTGCTGGGGAGAGGCTTCAGAGTGAGCAACTGTGAAGATGACCTTGGGGTTTGCCATTTTGGCATCCCGGACAAATTCCTCGATATGCTCCCGCTCCGGTGCCACACACCAAGCGTAGGCTGCATCACCTGCAGCATCGATCAAGGGTTGGTAATCTTCCTTGCAGATAGGTCCTTTCCAGGGGTTACCCTCCCGGTCAGCTCCAAACTTGGGGTTCATATAGGGAGCTTCCATATATAATCCTGCAAAATTGGCACATTCCGGTGTTTGCATAGCCGCCTTCATTGTGGCGATCTGCTCCAGAAGATTCTCTTTGTTCTGATTAAAATACAGCGTGGGAAGCATAGTAGTCGTTCCGTGCTGCAGGTTAAACTGTGCAGCATGGGCAGGATCTTCAAAGACCCACTTTCCTCCGCCTGCGTGGTTGTGGGTATCGATGAGGCCGGGGCCAACATAGGCACCTTCTGCATCCAGGATCTCACAGCCTTCAGGAATGGGCGTATTGCGCATTTCACCGAAGCCGACGATCTTGCCATCCTCTACCAGGAGAACCGCTTCAGGAATGAAGTGGTCCTTCATAATAAGTTCTGCATTGATAATTGCGAGCATTTTCATTCACGCTCCTATACTTATTAGCGCAGGGGCACTTTTAAATGGTCAAAGAGAATTATCTCTTCTTCCACTCGTCGTACTGCTCCATATATGCCTTTTCCTCAGCGGGGAACTTACGCAGAGTGTTAACAACCTCACCGTTGTTGTACTTGCGGTCACCCACATCTTCGGTGGTACCGAACAGGGTCAGGTTGACCTGACGGGGACGTGCACGGACATGGTCCCAGTCGATGAAGTAGATGTGTGCAAACTCGCCCAGATCCAGCTTGCCATCCTTGATGGTCAGGGTCTCGCTGCGGCCGAAGAACACGGAGCGCAGGTGGCCGTCAGTATTCATGGAAGTGAAGTTGCCGGGCTCATCAACATAACGGCCGAACTGTGCGTGAACAGGGCCGGGGTGACGATAGTCGCCTTCGTTTACGAAGTCGGGGATCATCTTACGCATAATGTCCAGCAGGTCGTGCTGCAGGAACTCCAGATCGAAGGTATCGAAGTCGTGAGAGCACTCCTGGATCATAACAGAGCAGGTGGTGTGGTGAGAAACTACGGAAACAGTACCGTTCTTGATGCCGGATTCTTCCACGATCTTATGTACATCGATGGAAATGTCGTGGAAGGTGGGGATCCAACCACGGGACTGCAACTGAATTTCTTTCTGAATCATTTTAAATTCCATTTTTTGTTCCTCCAAAAAATTAATTTTATTTCTCAGGGGGGCACCCTGTTAAATACTGTGCATTTGTTCCAAAAGGGCCTTTGCTTCTTTTGCGATCAGTTCTGCAGTGCCGGACTTAAAGCGGGAAGCTCTTGCCTCATAGCCACCTTCGTCATAGGCATCCTTTGTGGGGAAATAGCCACGACAGCCATTTGTTAGGCAGCAGGGCGAAACCATCTTGAAGCCTTCTGCTTCCTTAATGGCGCGGCCAACTGCATTGAAGGGCTCACCGGGAATGCCCAGCATAGCAAAGTCGCCAAAGACAATCGCGCTCAGTCGCAGTGGGAAGAATTCCGGGCCGTTCTCCAAAGCCACTTTTCTGCAAGCATCGGCAACGACAGTGGTCAGTTCCATGCCTTCATAAGGCAGTTCGTTCTGACGGCCTGCATCATAAAGTTCCTTAATGCGATGTGCTTCTGCCAACTCGGAAGGATCTGCCATATTGGAAGGCAGCTGGATCGTCTTCTGAACACACTTAAGGCTGTTTACCTCCACATAGTTTACCTTGTCGTAAACCTGCATCACCGCACCGGCAACCACGTTACCCATGTGCCGGGCATGACCGTAGCCACGGGACACATCGTCAAAGTCCATGAACATATCATTCAGGTCGCCATCCTTGGCATTGACATTCACGTGGTTTACATCGCCCTGGGCGCCATTGAAGAAGATGCCCTTCACATTGTCCAGGCACTTTTCAATTTTGCGACGGAAGAAGCCGGGCCAGTCAGCTGTCAGCTTGCAGCCACCAACGGTATCGGGATGGTCAGCAAAGTTTGCCAAAACGATGGTTTCTGCGCCTTCTCTATCAATGCGAAGAACATTCACACGCTCGTCTACTTCACCGATAGGATGCAAAATGTCAGGGTTGCCTACACCGGGGTTGGTGCGTACCTTGCCGTCTTTCATACGGAAGCGGCGAATAAAGGCAATATTGGGAGCTTGTCCAACAGCCCAGCCCATCTTGGCAGGCTTCAGATCATCCATAGCCATTTTGGCCACATCACCCATTTTTCTGGTAACCATGGCCGTATATTCCCGAATCAGCTCATTCTCTGCGTCTACGCCCAAAAAAGGTGCCGTGTGGGTGTGCGTAGCGTGAATGTAAATATTTTGTTCAGGCAACCCCGTTGCAGCAGAAGCAGCAGCCAGGAATGCATTGGTCTCATCTTCATCAATGGCGCAAGTATCCAAGGTGATCAGCACTGCAGTGTTGCCACCGCAGGATATTGCCAAAGCGTTCAATTCAATGGGATCCAATACACCGTCAGCCAGACGGACCTGGTAGTAGCCGCGAACAGGAATACCCAACATAGGCGTTGCATCCAATCTGGCAAAGCCGGCCTTCAAACAGCTCATAAGTGCTTTCCTCCTATGCCTACAGGCACAATTTTATATGGTAACATTATAACGGAAAAGCCTTGAAAACGCAACGCATTTTTCCATTTTTATCGGTTTGCACAAATTAAATCATCTTATTTGGTTATAATTACGGCTTGCTTTTTCTTTTTTATCTTGAAGGAAAATATTATTTGTGTTATGATAAATAAAACAAAATTTAAGGAGTGTTTTACTATGAAAGCAGAAACTCTGCAGGCCATCACCAATGCCTATGATATTGAAATGGAATGCATCCGTGAAATGAAGGATTATATCGATCCTGAAGCCTTTGGTAAGGCTGTTGATCTGTTGGCCACCGCCCCCCGCATTGGCACCTCCGGTTGCGGGCACTCCGGCATTATCTGCCAGCATATGGCACACCTGATGTGCTGTATCGAGCGTCCTGCCCGCTTTATCTCCCCTGCCGAAGCTGTCCATGGTGCCTCCGGTTATTTGCAAGCCGGCGATGTAATGATCTTTGCTTCCCGGGGCGGCAAGACCAGCGAACTGCTCCCCATTGCTGATATCTGCAAGCGCAAGGGTGTTAAGATCATTACTGTAACTGAAAACCTGGAGTCCCCCCTGGCAAAGGCGGCAGATGTGGTGCTGAAGCAGCACGTTAACCGGGAAACAGACAAGTGGAACGCCCAAGGCACCACTTCCACTACTGCTCTTTGTCTGATCTTCCATGCCCTGCAGGCTGCCCTTATTGAAGAGACCGGCTATCAGGCGGAACAGTTTGCTTTGATCCACCCCGGTGGAGCAGTTGGCGAACGGCTGAATAACAAGCCGCTGTAAGGTGATCCTATGGCAGTAGGACGACTAAAGATCGACATTCGCAGACAAGCCATCCTGGAAAAGCTGAACAGAGACGGCCAGGTATTTGTCGCAGAGCTGAGTGAGCTATTAGGTGCCACAGCTGTTACCATTCGTAACGACTTAGATGCTTTAGCAGCTGAAGGGCGCTTGGAGCGCATCCAAGGTGGTGCGATCCGCAAGCAGCAGGCTGGAAACCAGGGACTCCCCCTGTCCGTTTCCGCCCCCCTGCAGGCTCAGCGGGAAGCGATCGCAAAAGCTGTATTGGAGTATATCCACGACGGAGATACCATTTTCTTCAACTCCGGTATGACCACTGCTACCGTAGCTGAAATAATCAGCCAGCGAAGCCGGCTGAATGTGGTAACAAACTCCTTAGCTGTTGCCAACTATTTGGCACACCAGCCCGACACCAACCTGATTTTATTAGGTGGTGAATTGAATCCCAACTACGGCTTTACCTACGGCGGCAATGCATTGGAGCAGCTGCAGCAGTATCAGCCCCAGTGGAGCATCTTGTCAGTGGATGGTGTGCATCCGCAAAGAGGCATCACCACCTACCATGCCAACGAAGTAATGATCGACCGTGCTATGATCGCGCAAGCCCAGAAGACCCTGATCGTTGCAGATCATCGTAAAATCGGCAACATTGGTTTTTCCCACATTTGCAATCTTTCACAGTGCCATGCGCTGATCACCGACAGCAGCGCAGACCCTGCCACATTGGAGCGAATTCGCCAGCAGGGTGTAGAAGTACTGGTTGCCACTCCCACAAACGGATAACAAAAACGGACTCACCGGCAGTGCGGTGAGTCCATTTTATTATACTTTCTTGAGAATAAGGGAAATACCGCTGTTGTGAGCCATCTGCAAGTCAATGATTGCGCCTTTCTGGGTAGCGATACAGTTCCCCAAGGGCAGGGTCTGTTCCAGCTGCCAGCCGGGAAGCAGTTCAATACTCGTCCCCCTGTCCTCAGGCTCGTAATTGATCAGCACAAGCACTTTCTTCTCCCCTGCTGTATGCTCTGTCATACCTAAATAGGGATCGCTCTTTTTCGCAATTCTCTCACTGTTTGCCAAATTCATCAAGGCGTAAATTCGATGGAATCCTTCATAAATGGCATTCGGCGTTTTGGCGGTATAGTCCTCAACAGGATAATTCAAATACCACACCTTGCCCTTGCCATATGTATTTACGGACAACGCAGGAACACCATCCTTTGTTGATAGCACAACATCTGCGGTGGTGGGTATCATAGGATTCATTACCGTGCTGAAAAGGGACAGCTGGGTGCCATCAGGTAAGGTAACCTCATCTGTATGCGCCTGGGCAACACGATGGTCAGGGCGCAGACCGGTCAGTGCTTCGAATCTGGAAAGGAATGCACCGCCGGAAGAAAGATACATTGTAGCACCGTTCTTCACCCGCTGTGTCAAATCCAGAAAAGTGCGATAGTAAAGACAATTGTCACCGATCACGGAGGGCACAAAATATACCTCGCTTTGGGGAATCTCATCCTCTGCATAACAGAAGCGCAGCTCCAAGCCGGCTTGCTTGGCAAGAAGGAAGCTGCCATAGGCAGCCGCCCAGGTGTCCTGCTCACGGGTCAGGATGCAAACCGCATCCTTCACAGGTGCTGTCAGATCAGTGGGGAATGCATCTGCATATTCCTGCAGTTTTTTCATTGCCTCCAACACTGGCTTGGGACTATGATCAGCATAGAACACGCCCAATTCCCGCTCTATACCGCCCCAATCATAGGGAGCGTGATACAAGTTGGTCTGTTCGTTTGCACACCACCACATATAGGCCGGCATATTATGAGCCCAAGCTGTCATAGCAGATGTAGTAAAGTAATCCGCAGCCTTCTCATCACTGACGATCATAGGGCCAAGAACCCCCACTTCCTCCGGGAAGCAAGGCTTGCCGGAAATACCTGCATACATCTCAGATTCCGCAGCCGCATGCAGCGCACTTTTCATTTTATGCATGGGGTCTGTATGGCAGAAGGGTGTGAACAGAGGATAGGGATGGGTGGTCAGCACATCGGTGATCTCGCCTTGATCCTGAATTGCAAAGCCACCGGTAGGCCGCAAGGAATGCATTCCTGAAAGCATAGGTCTGGTTGTGTCCAGTTCCTTCACAGCCATAGTGATGGTCTTTGCCCATGTCCACGCCTGTTCACGGGTAGCAGAAGCCAGGCAGTTGCATTCGTTGCCCAGTTCCCATGCCACAATGGCACTTTCATTTTTAAAACGCTTTACCATGTACTGCACAAACCGAACTTGCCACATAATGGCTGTGGGGTCGGTAAGCACATTTACACTTTCCAAAAGGCGAGGAACGTACAGCCGGCCGCTCATCCAGCCGGTAATAAAGCTAACGATCAGCTCCATTCCGTATTTATCTGCCAATTGGCAAAATGTCGAAAACCGGTCTATCATTACCGGATCAACACCCGCTCCCCCCTCTTCTGTAAAGGGCAGCGGTGCTTCATTTTCATAGCGCACTTCCTTCTTTGCGCCTGCATAGGCATAAAGCTGTTTCAGTGGCTGAAAATCAGACCACAAAGGAAATACCCGCAGAAAGCGGATCCCCATTTTCTGCATACGGCAAAGATCATCTTCTACCGCTTTTTCATTCCAGTCGTGCCACATATTTGTGCCTGCGTGGGATGCCCAATAGTTGAGGCCGATGGTAAATGCGCCTTGTTCCAATGGTTTCTTTTTCATAAAGCTACTCCTTTTCTCCTCGCCGCCAGGCAAGCGCCATTTCAATATGATTGAGCAGAACGCCATCCGCACCATGCGTTTGGCACCTGTTTAGCGTATCAATGCTGCCGTTCGTAGTTTCCAAAGACATTGCAGCAAAGGGTTCTTCCGCCAGGTTGCATGCCATAATGAACACTTGTGCATTGGGGCACTTTGCCTTGATATCTGCGGGGGTAACTCTTGTAAGCCACTGCTCCCACAGGCGGAGTATACCTGCGCCATTCTGATAGAAGGCTTCTGCATCCTTTTCGCTGGGCAAAAACGCTAAGATACGCTCCGGCGGAAGGTGCGCTGCAAAACACTTAAGCATATCCAGGCTCATCACACCAGGAACCACCGGAAGACCGGAATCAACAATGTATTTGGCAAAAACCTCGTCATAATCCGTCAGCTTTATATGTAACAAAATCGGCGTGGACTCCCTATAGTTTGCCGCCAATTCTTCAAAAGTAATAACTTTCTCATTCTTTTTGGCAAGCAATTCCTGCATCTGTTCATAGGTAACACCATCCACCGTTGCCTGTACGCCTGCAAGGCGTGAAAGGTCGTTGTCGTGGTAGATCACATATACACCATCAGCTGTTTTGCGGATATCACATTCTACCATATCCGCGCCCATCCAGGCCGCACCGATCATGGTATCCAGGGAATTCTCTTTGCCGAAGCTTCCGCCTCTATGTGCGATCAGTTTCATGATTCGTCCACCGCTCTGATAAGAATTGACATATGCTCCTATTTTTGTATAATAGTAGCACAATCGCTTTTCTTTGCAAGCATCAGGAGGTCTTGGTTATGGAATTAAATGTACTAAGTTTTAATATCTGGTGTGCCGATCATCTTGGCAATAACAGCATTGCTTCCCGTGCGCCCCGGCTGAAGGAAGTGCTTAAAAAAATCGATGCTGATATCATTGGTTTGCAGGAATGCACCCCTAAATGGCTGAAGCATCTGGAAGAAGATTACAGCAAGGACTATGATATCTACAATGTATACCGTGCCACGCACAATCTGGAGTCCACCCCCATTCTTTGGAAAAAGGACAAGTTCACTTGTTTAGACAAGGGTAACTTCTGGCTTTCTGACACTCCGGAAGTGGAGTCCGAAGGCTGGTGTGAGTGGAAATGCAACCGGATCTGCACTTGGGCAAAGCTGCAGGAAAAGGCTACCGGCAAGGTCTTCCTGTTTATGAATACCCACTTTGGGTTTGGAGATTCCTGTCAGACAAAGAGTGCAAAGCTTATGCACAAATATAACCTGAAGCTGGGCGACTATCCCACTGTAATTACCGGTGACTTCAATATGCACCCCGACTATCCCGCCTACAAGGAAATGGCTGTCCACTATCGGGATGTAAATATGGAAACCACCAAGGATATGTGCAATACCTTCCACAGCTTCCAGCCGGAGGAACATGCAAAAGAGCTGATCGACTATTGCTTTATTGATAACGGCTTCCAGCCCATCAGCTACCGCCGCATCACGGATAAGGTGGGCGGACACTGCCCCAGCGACCATTACGGCATACAGGCCATCATCAAAGCTGAATAGCGCATAAAGCCTCACTACTTCCGTAGTGAGGCTTTTATTGTTAAGGCTTATTTCTCTCCAAATGTAATTTTAATGCTGCCGGTGGTTGTCTTAATGTCACAAGGGCCACCCTCTGTAGATTCCGGCACATCGACTTTACCCGTGTTGGTACTTGCGCTAATTACTTTGGGTGTCAGAAAATTTCCCTTAATATGTCCGGTGGATGCTTCCACACTAATTGCGGCGGCATCACAGTTCTTGAACATTACGCTTCCTGTAAAAGCATTGACGCGAATTTCTCCCTGCACTACCACATTTTCAAGTTCAGTATAGCCTGTGCTTCCGGCAACTTGTATGAAGCTATACTCCTGATTTTCAATAGTTACCGGTTTGTCACCACCAGTAATGTCCTGTAGCTTCACCTTTCCGGTGCTGCAATGCGCCTGGATCGTAGCGCCATAATACGCTTTTGAAATAACGAGGTCGCCTGTACTTGTAGAAGCATAGAGTCTATTGGCTGATACATCCCTTAGCTGGACATCTCCGGTTCTCACCGTGGCAGTAATGTTGTCTTTCGCATGTACGCCCAGATCTATATCTCCCGTCATAGCTTCGATACTGATTCTCTTGAAAGTTGAGACATCATAAATTTTAATATCTCCTGTATCGGAACGTATAAATAAATCGCCATATTCTCCCTGGGGAATGTACAGTTCAATTTTGGGCTTTTTAAAATTGATTGCTATGTGCTCATGCCAAGCTCTATCATCATCAACCTGAATATACAAGTCACCGAGATGCTCCTTAACTGTATGCATCTGGTTCTCCTGCTCATAGCATATAACCCTCGTTATTCCATCTAATGCAGGCTTGATTTTAATATCTGCAATGTCCGTAGAAATATAGACATGGGTGTAGCTCTCATCTATCACATATTCATTTGTTACAAATTCCGAGGTTGTCAATTCTGAAAAATCCCAATTCAATGTCATCATCACTCCTGCAAATAGTATTCCGCCAACCAAAATCAACGATGCCGCTGCAAGCAGCCATACCATTGTCCTCTTAGCCATTAGACTGCCTCCTTTCTATGAAAACACTTCTTCAGAGAAATTGCCGCTAACTTTGTCAGCCGAGCCATACCCTTGGTTGCCAATTTACATCCGTAGAAGAAGAAAATCGCCAATCCTGCGCAGACCAAACTTGTACCGATAACAGCCAAGCCGGAAAGCGTATAGCCAATGCAGATGAAGTAAACTGCCGCGATAGGTAGAGCTACGGCACAGGCAACCAAGGAAACGAATACTGCCCATAAAGACACCACCACAGCCCACAGGGAAACCACAAGGGAAAATCCGATCGCCAGTACGGAAACCACAAGGGAAAAGGCCACTGCCAAAACAGCGATCAAAAGAGAGATCCATATCGGGCTGCCCAAGGCCAAAAGAACGATCTCCCAGGTCTTGTGTGTCCGCTTGGGCTTTTGCTCACCAGCAACTGGGAACTCTTCCACAGTAACCTTTTCTCCGCTGCAGGGCGGGGGTTCTGCTGTATGCTCCGCAAGGATTTGCGCTGCGATTTCTTCAATATTGCCAATTTGGGCAACAGCATCTTCCTCAGAAATGCCCTCTTCCACTCGGTCTTCGATCATTTCGCTATAAAAAGTGAGCCGTTCTTCAATATCCTCCTGGGGCAAAGCGGAAAGCTTCTTTTCAAGTTCCAGTAGAAATTTAAGTTTCGTCATAGGGCGCCTCCTTGGTAACAAAACGGTAGATAGAGAGGATCTCCTGCCATTCTTCCTTGAAATCCTCAATGCGTTTAACCCCCTCCGGGGTGATCTGATAGTACTTCCGGAGTCTTCCTCCGTGTTCGGCTGATTCAACCGTCAGCATATTACCGGTTTCCAGCCGTTTCAGAATGGTGTATAAGGTAGACTCAGAAAGTTCGATGTAGGGCTTCATATCTTTGATGATCTTGTAGCCATAAGAAGGCTCATCCTTAATCGCCGCCAGTACGCATACATCCAAAAGCCCTCGTTTCAATTGAATGTCCATAATATTCCCCCTTACGATATACATCGTAACACGAGGTATTATGTTTGTCAATATGTAATATATAAATTTCTACACGATTTTTGCAAATGGATATAAACGCAGACGGAGCCAATCCACCACTACAACTGAATTTCAAACAGCATCATCAGGGATTCTAAAGGGGCAATATCGGCAAAGACGGAATTAGAAAATGTAGGTATATGCCCCTTTAGCCGTCAGGAGGGTCCGGGAACTTTACGGGAAGTTCCCGGCCGTCTCTTTGCTTCCTTTCTTGACGGAACAAGAAAGGAAGGCCCCCGGCAGGGAGCCTTCTTATTCTACACGGAGTGTTAACGCAGAAAAAAGCCTCACTACCGAAGTAGTGAGGCTTGTGTTCGCGTTACCTATCTTCCCGGGCAGTCGCCCGCCAAGTATTGTCGGCGCAGATGAGCTTAACTTCTGTGTTCGGGATGGGAACAGGTGGACCCTCA
>JBGVHZ010000019.1:0-31115 GCA_045122735.1 Faecousia sp. | reverse complement strand
CAGGTAACAACCCCATGGTCGGCATGACCGTTTCCGTGGCTGTCGCTGTGGAAGAAGCTCTGAAGTAATCCAGTAAAAACCAACATCCCGGCTCGACTGAGCCGGGATGTTTTTCTTGATTTTTTGCTTGGGTGAGGATATGATGAAGAAAAGAGCATTTTGGAAGGAGTAGAGATATGAAGCCAGTGTTGGAAATTTGTTGCGCCACCTTATATGATGTGCAGGCGGCGGCAAAGGCCGGGGCAGACCGGCTGGAGCTGAACAGTGCCTTTTATTTGGGCGGCCTGACCCCTTCTTTGGGCGTGGTGCGCCTTGCCAAGCAGGCTTGCAACCTGCCTATGGTGGCTATGGTGCGTCCCCGGGGTGGCGGCTTTTGCTACACGGAAGAAGAATATCTGACTATGCTTTCAGATGCAGAAATACTTCTGCAGGAGGGCATGGATGGCATCGTTTTCGGTTTCCTCACCCCGGATAAACGGCTGGATGTGGAAAAGACCAAGGCGCTGACTGACCTTGCGCACCGCTACGGCAAGGAAGCAATTTTCCACAAGGCCTTTGATTGCATCGAGGATCAGGAACAGGCGCTGAAAGAGCTGATCGCCATTGGCGTGGATCGGGTGCTGACCAGCGGTGGTGGCAAGGCGGCCCTTGACCGGGCAGATCATTTGGCTCACCTCATAAAGACCTACGGAAAAGACATTACCCTTCTGTTGGGCGGCGGCATCCGTGCCGGGAATGTGGAGACCCTGATTGGTGCTACCGGTGCTACGGAAATCCACACCGCCTGCGCAGGCCACTTGGAAGACCATACAGTTATGGGAAATGCCGTTTCCTATGCCTACCGGCAGGACACAACCCCGGAACGCTACGAAGCAGTAGACCCTGTTCAAGTGGCACAAATGCGACAAATTTTAGATAATATGTGAAACAACCCCCGCAACAGCCGTTGCGGGGGATGCTTTATAGCAAAATTTCGGAAAGGTCGTATTTGGGAACGGTGAAGGTGCCGTTTTCATAGGTGTATTTGATGCCGTTTGTCACCGGGCAAATGCCGTTTTGCTGTTTGCTGGGACCAATGCCGATCAGGTACAGAAGACTGTACCGGGAAGTGTCTACGCCCAAGAGTTCGGAAGTTTTTGCTTTATCAAAATTGCCGATGCAGCAGGTCTCCAGGCCTTTTTCCTTTGCAAGGAGCATAATGCTGGTGCAGACAGCGCCGGCTTCAAATTGCCAGTTTTTGGGATTTGTATCTTCGGTGGCGATCAGAATATAGGCAGGCGGCTGCTCCTTTTCTTCCAAGGCATAGCCGGGAATATAGCCGGCTAACCGAATGAGAGGGAAGATAGCATCACTTTCTGCTTTATCGGAAACGACCTTAAACCGGATGGGCTGCAGATTGGCAGAGCAGGCATAAAGCCGGGCATCATCACAAATGCTTAAAAGGACTTCCCGGTCTACGGGGCGGTTTTCAAATGCACGAACAGTTCGTCTTTGCTTTACAGCTTCAGAAACAGTCATAAATTAGTCTCCTTAGTACTTTTTGCGCAGAATGAAAAAGCAGATCCAGTAAAGGGTTACGATCAGGCACATAGAAAGACCGGTGACCTGACATAAAAGTTCCTGACCCATTACTTTAAAGACGATGGTGCAGACGGCGGCGATGAGCACAAACAGATAGCCTGCCCAAGCCCAGGCTTTGTTACGCAAAAAGCGGTTTCTTTCGTCATTGATCTCCGTGTCTACCTGCTCCCGATAGGTTTCATTTTTCTGGTAACGGTACAAACGGACAAAGCGCAATGCGCTGACCAGCAGCAGAGCAGTGCCCATACCGGCCCAAAAGGAATCCACAACACCGGCGGTGGCGAGGCCGATCAAAACGATACCGATAGCGGCAAAGGGAATATGGATAAAAAGTCGTCTGTAAAGATTCATACCAATTCCTCCTCAAAAATAAAAACTTCTTCTATGGGCATTTCAAAATACTTTGCAATTTTGTATGCCAGCAAAATAGACGGATTATACCGCCCGTTCTCCAAAGAACTGATGGTCTGCCGGGATACGCCCATTTCCTTTGCAAATTCTTCCTGCCGGATGTTTCTTGCCTTCCGGATTTCCTCAATTCTGTTTTTCAAAGTATCCCTCCTTTTATGTAAAGCAACCTTTACATATGAAGCATACCATACGCTGCGTGTTTTGTCAAGTGTCCTTTACATTTATAAGAAGATTTTTTGCAGGATTGCATTTTTTGCGGGTGTGTGCTATGCTTTGGGGAGCAGAGCTTCTGAAGATACCAAAGAAGGTGACAGCTGTGAAAACAAAGGATGTGGATATGCTGCATGGCTCTATAACAAAGGGCCTTCTGGCTATTTGCGCCCCGGTTATGATCATGAATGTGATCCAGGCACTGTTCAATATCGTGGATATGACAGTACTGAAAACCTTTGACACCGATGGTATGCCGGTAGGTGCGGTAGGCGTGTGCAGCACCCTGATCACCCTGATCACCAATTTGGTGATCGGCATTGCCACCGGCGCCAATGTGATCGTCGCCAAATATATCGGGCAGGGAGACCGGAACCACATCAACCGGGCGGTGGGTACATCCATTGCCTTTTCTGGGGCTGCCGGTCTGGTTTTGGCGGCAATAGGTATTAGCTGCGCAGAAGTGTTTTTGCGTTGGGTGAATTGTCCGGAAGAACTCTTTTCCCGGGCGACACTCTATTTTCGCCTTTACTTTGCAGGCGTCCCCCTTTTGATGGTCTACAATTTCTGCTCAGCGGTGATGCGTTCCAGCGGAAATGCCCGTTGGCTGATGATCGTTTCCATCATTGGCGCAGCGGTAAAAATGGCAGGCACCTATATTCTGGTGGCGGTTTGCCGCCTGGGTATTGTGGGTGTGGCAGTCGCCACCATCCTTTCCTGGTGCGTCAACTTGACGATCCTGCTGATCCTGCTCTTTGGCAGCAGTGGTGCGGTGAAGCTTTATCTGCGGCATATCCGCTTTTATAAGCCGGAGCTGCCCCAGGTTCTGCGGGTGGGGATCCCCTCTGGTCTGCAAATGGGTCTTTATTCCATTGCCAATGTGCTGATCTCCTCTGCAGTAAACAGCTTTGGCCCTCAGGCCTCCACCGGCATTTCCATCGCCAACAACTATGACAGCGTTCTTTATAATATCTGCACCGCTGCCTCCTTGGCAGTGATGCCCTATGTGAGCCAAAATGTAGGCGCAGGCAATGTGAAACGGGCAGCCAAGTCCGTAAAGGAGGGCATTTTGGTCACCGTGGCTCTGGGGGCGACTTTTGGGGCGCTATCCGCTATTTTCTCCGGCCCCTTGTCCTCTATTATGACCGATGATCCCCAGGTGATCGCCTATTCCCGGCAGAAGATGGTGATCATTTCCAGCACCTATTTCATTTGCGGCATCAACGATATTTTCAGCGCCGCCCTCCGGGGAATGGGGAAGCCTACTTTCCCTACAATTACCACACTGATCTTTATGTGCGGCCTGCGATTTGTCTGGGTATATTGGATATTCCCGTTGGTGCCAAACCTTACCTTCCTCTATCTGGTGTGGCCCATTAGCTGGGTGATCTGCATTACCTGCGCACTGATCGTTTACTTCCCCACCAAGAAAAAATTAGCCCTACATCACGCATAAAAAACAGGACAGCCAACCGGCTGTCCTGTTTTGCTTTAGAATAGGATGGTATATACTTCCCACAAAATGGGGATCAGTAGGGCAGGGAGCATATTGGCTACCTTGAAGGTCTTTTCACGTACCAAATTCACGCCCACGCAGAAAATGAGAGCGCTGCCCACAAAGGAGAGCATTTGGATCAGCCCGTCAGAGATCACCGCACCGAACAGGGCGGAAATGGCGGTGATGGCACCCTGATACACAAAAATGGGAAGGGCGGCGAAGATAGGGCCTGCCCCATAGGTAGAAGCCAAAATGGCAACCAAAGCAAAGTCCAAAGTGGCTTTTGCGATCAGCATAGAACTGTCGCCGGATAAGCCGTCCTGCATAGAACCTACGATGGCCATAGCACCCACGCAAATGATCAGAGATGTGGTGACGAAGCCTTCTACAAAGAGGTTGTCATTTTTTCTCCCCACCGCTGCCTTTAATTTAGTACCGAGCGTTTCCATTTTGGCTTCGATGTCCAAAAGCTGCCCGATGACACAGCCGATCACCAGGCTGAAAATAAGCAACATAGTTCCCTGGGTGGAAAGCACACCGTCTTTCACCACCAGCATATATTGCAGCACACCGCCTGCCCCAATAAAAATAGTGGCAAGGCCTAATGTCTGCATCAAAATCTTTTCAAACCGTTTGGCAATACCGTTCTTTAAAAGTAAGCCCAGCAATCCGCCTGCGACTACCGCAGCGGTGTTGACGATCGTACCAAGTCCAATCATAAAGACCTCCGAATCAGATATTCAGCAGGAGCAGCGCCAGGATGATGAAAAGCACTGCGAACCACTGGCGCTTTTCCAGCCGCTCCTTAAAGAAGAGTACGCCCGCAAGGGTGGCCACCAGCATAGTTGCAATGCTGAAGCTGGGGAATACCACCACCGCCGGCAGATCCTGCAAAGAAAGAAGGAGAAATTTTGCGGAGAAGAAATTGGGAATACCGATGGCAGCGCCAAAGAGGAATTCCCGGATGCCCGGCCGTTCTTTTTTACATACCACCAAGCCAATGCAAAGCAAAAGCGCAAAGGCAAAGGTGTAAAACAGAAACTGGTTCGACAACGCTTCCGGCCCAAAAACTTTAAAGACCTTGGACATGGCATCAGAGCCACCGCACAGGATAAGCATAGCAAGCAATTGCCAGCAGAAGCGGCCGCCTACATTGCTGCCGCTGAAATTGATAAGTACAATGGCAGCAATCGCAATGCAAAAGCCTAAGATCTGATTGGCGGTTGGCAACTCGTGGAATAGCACCACCGAAAGAACCATAGGCACCAATAGGCCCAGTTTCATAAAAACAGAACTGAGCACAATGCCGTTTTTTGCGGTGTTCCACTGGAAAAGAACAAAGCCCCCAAGGTAAAAAATACCGCTGATAAAGCCAAAAGCCACAGTAAGGGGAAAACCGGAAATATCCGGGCGCAGCAGATCAAAGCCTGCGTAAGCAGCGCCAAGGAAAGCGCAGATCAGGTAGTTGAAGGAAAGCATACTCAGCTTGGCGCTTATTTTCCCGGCGCTGAAGCGCATCAGCACAGAGATAGCGGAGCTGCTTAAAATCGCAAGACATAAAAAGAGCATGGAAGATCCTCCTGCCGGATTATTTTACCATCATAACACAACATAGCAAAATTGCAACAAAAACCGGGCGGCAAGCTGCCGCCCGGTGTGCTGTCGTTGGTTTTGACTATTCTTCAAGTTCTGTTTCTATGCCGTTGTTGGTCACACTTAAGTATGGATATGTCTTGCCCTTAGGCTTATAGAAGAACCACTGCTCGTTCTTGTCCGAGAGTTGGAGACTACCATTGCTGCTGAGTATTTCAATTTTAACATCGTTGGTTAGGGTGATAAACAGATCATTTACTGCTGTCATTTCAACAGAACGAACGGTCTGCCCAATCAGTGTTGCACCGTGTTTTGCAATATTGAGGTACATGTCATTGTGCTTGTGATCTTTTTCATCCCAGCTTTGATAATCTTGGGTTGTCAGTAGAATTTTTCCATTGTGGAGGATTCGGGCAAAGCAGCTCACGTGGATCTCATATTCACCAAAACGAAGAATCAGAATCTCATAGTGAGCGCCCAAATCACTCATGGTTTGCCCGATAAGTTTATAAACGGGCAATTCATTGCTTACAGTTGTCATTCAGAAGTTCCTTTCTGCAGCGTCCAACCAAACATCTCTTTGAAATCTTCGTAACATTCCGGGCAAATCCAGGCAGCATCACGGGAATTCTGCGGCCGTGTACAGTAGCCTTCCTGCAAATATTCTTTGTGCGGATAGAATTTAGCCCAACAAAAAGCGCAATGATCATGATCCCATTCTTCCGAAAACGGTTGAAACGGTATGTAATACAAGTGAATATTTTTGAATTTTTCTTCGCTGCCCAGAATAGGCCCGGCAGTTAACCGCCAATCGTCCTTTTCGATCATATCGCTCACCGCCTTTTTCTTTTATTATAATACAAGATAGCAAAATTGCAACAAAAACCGGGCGGCAATCTGCCGCCCGGTTTTATTCTGTGCCGTTTGCAAGAGATGCTACCAAGGCATACATTTCTTTTTCACTGTGAACGCTGTGTGCTTTGTTCAGGATGGTTTGCTTTTCGCTTTCTGAAAGCTGGGCGTAGCGATTCATAGCGGCGGTGTTCGCTGACAGCACTAAACCAAAGCCGATGGGAACTTTGTACAAATCCATAGATGTTTCCTCCTTTCAAGGCTTCTCCTTGAGGAGAAGCTGTCACTGAAGGTGACTGATGAGGTGTTTTGGATTTTTGCTTTTACACCTCATCCGTCAGCCCTCCGGGCTGCCACCTTCCCCTCAAGGGGAAGGCTCTACGCTGCCGCATTCAGCATATTCTCGATAAAGATGCCGTACCCCATGGTGGGATCGTTTACGAGGACATGGGTGACGGCGCCAACCAGTTTGCCGTCTTGAATAATCGGTGAGCCGGACATACCCTGGACGATGCCGCCAGTGGCAGAAAGCAGCGCAGGGTCAGTGATTTTCACCAGCATATTCCGTCCGTTTTGCTGCTTATTTCCGTAGACCTTTACGATCTCCACTTCATATTCTCCTACCACGCAGCCGGTGACGGTGCAGCGGATGGTGGCTTTTCCCGGTTTTACATCCTTGGAAGATCCCACCTCCAAAGCACGGCTTTTTTCAAAGCCGTTAAGCCGACCAAAGACCCCGTAAGGGGTGTTTTTTGTGATAGTGCCTTTTTCCTGGGGATCTGTGACGCAGCCCATCAGTTGCCCGGGATTGCCTGTTTTGCCCTTTCGCACGGAAAGCACACAGCCGTCAAATACTTTTCCACCGGAAATTTGGGCAAGCCCTCCACCGGGGTTACTGACCCCGTGACCCAAAGCGCCGAAGGAACTGTCCTGGGGGTTATAATAGGTTAAAGTGCCAACACCGCTGATACCCTCTTTCAGATAAACCCCAAGGCGAGGGCCATCCGGGGTGATCGAGGGGAGAAAGGAAACCTCCAGCTCCCGATCTTCCCGGCAAACAGTGAGGGTGATCTTGCCGCTTGCCTGATTTAAAGTTTTTTCCAAGTCTTTTAAGCTCAATAAAGTCTTGCCGTTTATTTTAAGGATCTTATCTCCTATGCAAAGGCCGCTTTTTTGTGCCGCCTGTCCATAGCGGCTGTCAAAGCCTGCGATCACAAAGCTGCCGTCCTCCACAGTAATGCCCAAAAGCTGCCCGCCCGGCACCAAATAACTTTCCGCCAACGCCCCAAGGGGCAGGCAAAAAAGCAGGAGTAAGGTAAAGATGCAAATGGTAAGTTTTTTCATTTTCCGCCCCGTCCTTTCTTCGCCCTCTTAATATGCCACGGAGCGGAAAGTGTAACCCTTGCAAAAGGTGAAGAAAGAGGAAAAATGTGGAGGAAAACTCCAGAATAAAACAAATGGAAAAAGGCATACTGAAATTACCTATTTACCTATTGACAAGGTGGGTAAATAATGGTATGTTATGGTTGCAAATCAAAAAAAGAGGTTTCTATATGAAAGTATATGTAGATAATGCGGCAACAACCAAAATAAGCAAGGTAGCACTGGATGCAATGCTTCCCTGTTTTGCCGATTTTTATGGCAATCCCTCCAGCCTGCATACTCCCGGTCAGGAGGCAAAAGAGGCTTTGGAAAATGCAAGAAAAACAGTTGCAGATTGCCTCGGTTGTGAGCCCAGAGAAATTTATTTTACTTCCGGCGGCACGGAAGCGGATAACCAGGCCCTTTTGTCTGCGGCCTACAATGGCGCGCAGAAGGGCAAAAAGCACATTGTTTCCACTGCCTTTGAGCATCATGCAGTGCTTCATACTTTGAAGAAGCTCCAAAAAGAGGGCTTTGAAGTGACCCTGCTGGACGTAAAGGAAGGCCACAATGTAACAGCCGATCAGGTAGCAAAGGCCATCCGCCCGGATACCTGCCTGGTGACTTGTATGTATGCCAACAATGAAATTGGCTCTGTTCTTCCCATTAAGGAGATCGGTGCTGTTTGTAAGGAAGCCGGCGTGGTATTCCACACCGATGCAGTGCAGGCGGTGGGTCACCTGAAGATCAATGTAAAAGAAGAAAACATTGATATGCTTTCTTTGTCCGCCCACAAGTTCCACGGTCCTCGGGGCGTTGGTGCGCTGTATGTCCGTCGTGGTCTGATGCTTCGCAATCTGATCGAAGGCGGCGCCCAGGAGCGCAATAAGAGAGCCGGCACAGAAAACCTGCCTGCTATCTGCGGCCTGGCAGCAGCTTTGCAGGATGCCTGTGACCACCTGGAAGAAAATACCCAAAAGGTGCTTTCCCTGCGGAAGAAGCTGATCGAAGGTCTTTCCAAGATTCCCCATTGTGCATTGAATGGTGACCAGGTGAATTGCCTGCCCGGTGTGGTCAGCTTCTGCTTTGAGGGCATTGAAGGCGAGAGCCTGCTGCTGTATTTGGATGCTATGGGCGTGTATGCCTCTTCCGGCTCTGCCTGTACTTCCGGCTCTTTGGATCCCAGCCATGTGCTGCTGGCTATCGGCAGAGTCCACGATGTGGCTCACGGCTCTTTGCGGCTTTCTTTGTGCCACGAGAACACCGAAGAAGAGATGGATCACATCATTGAGGCTGTGCCTCAGGTGGTGAGCCTGCTGCGGAATATGTCCCCTGTGTGGCGTGACCTGCAAACCGGCAAGAGAGAATACATTCTTTAATGGACAATGGATAATTGACAATGGACAATGAATTTAAGATTGAACACCAGCAAGTTATTCAGGGAAAAAGCTTCCATTTTGCAGTACGCATTGTTAATTTATGCCGTTATCTTCGGGAAGAACAAAAAGAGCATATTCTGTCTAAACAACTGCTTCGTAGCGGTACCAGTATCGGTGCAAATGTGGCAGAAGCACAGCAAGCACAAAGCAAACCGGATTTTATTAATAAAATGAATGTTGCATTAAAAGAAGCCTATGAAACCAACTATTGGTTACGACTGCTTTATGCAACACAATATTTAAGTACAAAAGAATACGAATCGATAATTGCTGATTGCTCAGAGTTGGAGCGATTATTGGTTGCCATCGTTAAGACGGCAAAAGAATAATTGTCCATTGTCCATTGTCAATTGTCAATTCGCGGAGAAAAGGAGATTTACTATGGCTTTATATAGCGAAGTTGTTATGGACCACTTTATGCACCCCCGGAATGTGGGCGTGATCGAAAACGCTGACGGTGTGGGCGAAGTGGGCAACGCCAAGTGCGGCGATATTATGAAGATTTATCTGAAGATCGAAAACGACATCATTGTGGATGTGAAATTTGAGACTTTCGGCTGCGGCTCTGCCATTGCATCCTCTTCCATGGCTACGGAGATGATCAAGGGCAAGTCCATTTCCGAGGCTATGACCCTGACCAACAAGGCTGTGGCGGAAGCACTGGAAGGCCTGCCCGTTCACAAGCTCCACTGCTCCGTTCTTGCTGAGGAGGCTATCAAGTCTGCACTGAAGGACTACTACGAGCGCAACGGCATTCCCTACGACAAGAAGCTCTTCCCCGACTGCGAAAACTGCGGTCATTGCCATTAAGCTATGATCGTTTCCACAAAAGGCAGATATGCCCTGCGGGTGATGGTGGGTCTGGCTATGGCCGACCGGGAACGCTACATCCCCCTGAAAGAAATTGCGGAGACAGAGGGCATCTCCCAAAAATATCTGGAATCTATTATGACGGTCCTTTCCAAGGCCGGCTTCGTGGATGCGGTCCACGGCAAGGGTGGCGGCTATCGTCTGAACCGACCTGCCAAGGATTACACCGTGGGTGCGATCCTGAAGCTGACGGAAGGCTCTTTGGCGGCGGTCAGCTGTACTGCTCAAGGGCCTGTGGCCTGCAATCGCAGCACTTGCTGCCAGACAAAGCCCATGTGGGATCGGCTGGACAGTATGATCGATGGCTTTTTTGAAAGCATTACATTGCAGGATCTGCTGAATGAAAACAAATAAGAAACTGGCGGTTGCATTCGCAACCGCCAGTTTTCTATCTCTTACAGAGTTTTGATTTTCAAATTTTCATAAGCCAGGGCAAAGGTGGTTTCCACCTGTGCGCCCTTCCACCAGTACAGCGCACACAGGGCGGCAGAGGACAGGAACTGGATGCCGATGGCAGCAAGATCGCTTACCTGGGGCATACCCAGCAGGAAAGGAATAAGATTCAAAAGACTGCTGGTGCCAAAGAGGATCATCAGGCCGTAGTACCACCAGTAGCTAAGATCCAGCCGGATAAAGGCAAGCACATTGCCTTTCATGGAAGAAAAGCTTTTTCGCACAGCCTGCATAGCGCCCATTCCCAGACCGTCCATCAGGAAATAACGGGCAAGCCGCAGGCGGTAGCTAAGGAAAATCATAATTGCAGCCGTGAGCAGCACGACCAGCAGGGCGGGCACCCACAGACAGGCAAGAATGTCTGCCCAGGGCAGGGTCTGCAGGAAGGCGGGATCATAAATAATGTCGAAATTTGCTTCAATTGCCTGAGCGAAGGGCTGCAAAATGATTTCCAGCCTGTCTGCGTTTGCCAAAGCGCCTATCAGGGCAGTGCCGATATAGACGGTGGTAAAACCGGCAAGAATGTAAAGAAGGAAGGTCAGCAGGTGCAGACCCAAACCTGCAAAGAAACGGTTAAAGCCGGCGGTCAGGTCTTTGGTTTGGGCTTCCTTGCCCCGGGCGAAGCCAAGTACCACAGACACAAGACCCAAGCTCCAAATGGGAGTAAGGAATACCAGCGCCAGCTCAGAAACGGTGGCAGTGGTTTCCCAAAGGGTCTTTACTTCCAGCCCATCCAGACCGCCGGTCTGGGCGATCTGTCCGTTCAGGAACAGATTCATCAGCGCGGCAACCAGGGAAACACCGAAAGACACCATGGCGTAGATCAAAACGATCTTGCGGGGATTGCAAAGAAGACGGTCCACTCTTTGTGCCGCTTCCTGCTTTAAGTTTTTGGGATGAATTCTCATAAAAACGCCCTTTCTGCCTGTACATCAGGCGAAAAATATGATAGGATAGGGGTAAATATCAATTACCGGAGGGGTAATATGGAACTGGGTCAAAAAATCCGGGCTGCCCGGTTGGAGGCAGGCCTTTCTCAGCGGGAACTGTGTGGAGATACGATCACACGGAATATGCTTTCTTTGATTGAAAACGGGTCTGCCCGTCCTTCAATGGATACTTTGCAGATCTTGGCTACTCGGCTTCATAAGACGGTGGGCTACTTTCTGGAAGAAGGGGCATCCTGCAATGAACATTTGATGCAGGCATTGCGTCAGGCAAAGCCTGAGCAGGTGGCGGAGCTTTTGAAAGACTATGTTTCTCCCGACCCTGTGTTTGACCGGGAGCGGTACTTTTTGGAGAGCAATGCTTATTTAATACTTTCCCGGCAGGCCTTGCAGGAAGGGAAGAAGGCGTATGCCCAAGCCCTTTGGGAAAAGGCAATGGCTGCAGGGGAGAAGACACCTTATTTCCATAAAACAAATGCCTTGCTCTTGGCCTATGAAATAGACCCCACCCAAGCGGAAAGCCTTTGCAAACAGTTGCCGGATGACAGCCTGCTTCTGCAAATGCGGGCAGAAAGTGCCGTTCAGGAAGGCAAATGGGCATTGGCCCTTGCCTATCTGCAACCAATTGCAAATCCGTCAGCGCGCAGCTGGCTGTTAAAGGGAGAAGCCCACTTTGGACTGGGAGAGTATGAAAAAGCGGCAGAAGCCTATCTTAAATCTCAAATGCCGGCATATGACCGATTGGAGACCTGCTATAAGGAATTAAAAGATTTTGAAAAGGCCTATTACTATGCCTGCCTTGGCCGCTAAGAATATGGTAGCACAAAGAAGGGCAAATAGCAACCAGAACGAGGAGCGGGCCGATTAGAGTTCCGCAGAAGCATACCATACAAATGTGGACAACAGCAAAGACTGCCAAAATACGGGGGCTTTCTCTTGCTGCGTTACAAGCAGGTGAATATTGTCATAAAACCAAACCCAAAAGTGCCGCTTAGTGCTACTTTTGGGCTTGGTTATTTTCGTAGGTTATAGAGGCTGTTGATAAGCCGTTCTTTCTTCAGCCCTTCATATCGGGCGTTCATACTGTGCAGGGTACTGCGCAGAATACGGCTCCATTGGGTCGCTGTGCGGTCTGCCTCGGGAATGCCTACGATGTAGTGGCACTCGGGAATGCGCTCTCTTCCAAACCGGTAAGCAAAGAGTCGGTCAGCGCCAAAGGAAAGGGCGTGGGGCGCCATCATATGGAAATACTCCGGATCTGCTTTTTTGGCAATGGAGAAGGAGGCCTTTTCCGGAACAAGGAAGGAGACCAGCAGCCCCAGACTTTGGGAAAGGGCATCTGCACCGTCGTGGGAGCGGCGGCCACCGTAGGTGGCAAGAATGCCGGCGATGAACTGATAAAGAGCGGTGTTCAGACCAAGATTCCGCTTTCCGCAGAGGAAGAAGGGAATGACCCATATAACAGCTGCAACCAAACCCTTTGTTAAAGAACTGGGCTTGTAAAGGAAAATGCCCTGGGCACTATTTTGGATCACATTACCTAGCACAATACCCAAAATGCCGAAGAGGATCAAAAAGATGATCTGCCAGCTGGCGTTGGGACCTAGGGCAAGACCGGCATTCACACCGGCAAACACACTGACCAGCAGGGAAAGAAGCCGGAAGAACAAAGGATTGCCGCTTCGCTTGTGGGTCAGCACCTTGGAGGCAGAAAGCTGCTTTTCCACCTTGCCGCACAGTGCCGCATAGGCAAGGCTGCCTGTGTCCACTGTGTCACGCTTTTTAAACAGCACACCGAAGATCTGCTGTTCATAGGCGGAGCGCTCATTACCCATTTCCATTTGGCGGTGGATCAGAATTTTGCCGCCGCCCTTTCGCTCCAGCAGCACATAGCCCATCTGCGCCCAGGAAAGGACCATCAAAGAAAGGTCAGGACCTTGCAGGGTCAAAATGGGGCGCATATGCCCGGCAGTATATCCCTGGGGCGGTTGGCCGCACCGACGGAACCGGGGAAGCCCTGTGCGCATAAAAATGATCCAATAGGCAAGGGCAAGAAGCAGGCACAGATGCATCAGCCGATCATCCACCACAGAATCGATGAAGGCGGTCTGCCGGTGGGAGAACAAGCTACTGTCCAGCTTCAGGGACATTTCCAATGTTTCGTAGTCGTTGAGCAATGCGGTGGTGCGACCGATAACGGTGCTGCCGGTAACGGTCCAGTGCATACTGCTTTCAATGTTGCTCTGGTGGTAGTTACTGCTGAAGCTTGGCTGATTATTTACAGCTCCGGGGAAGGAAACAGTGAAATCAAAACTGCTGATAGGCAGCTGGAAGCCGCTCAAAAGAGGCAAGGTCAGCTTGCCTGTGCCATCTACCACCCCTGCCACACGGTAGCTTAAAGTGAAGGTGGCGGTGGTATCTTCTGCATTTAAGACGTTACTTAAATTCACCTGCTGAACAGTACCCGAATAATATGTGCCTACGCCAAAACCGTTCAGCTGCACATCGGAAGCGTTTGCCGGGATAGGGAAACGCATGCTGGTGTCCATTCGGTCCATAGAAAGGGTAATGGTCATGGAAACTTGGCAGCTGCCGTCTTCCAAAACGGTTGCATAGAAGCCGGAATGGTCGATCTGGTCTGCCGATACGCCCAGTGTCAGGGAAAACAGCAGAAAAATGGCAACGCAAAATAAAAGGGCCTTTCGCATATCCGGCCTCCTTTCACGATATTTTTAATATTTTATCACAAGCCTTGCGGAAAAGCAACACAAAAGGGAGCCCTTTCCCATAGAATAATGGGAGGTGAAATGATGGAAAACGCTTGGAATTTACAACCGGTAACATCTAAAAATACGGAAAAGGAGATTGAAAGTCTTCTTCGTACCTATCCTTTTATGCGAAGCGAACATCTGGCAACCACAGCATTTGGGCGACCTATTACAACGCTGGTGGTGGGGAATGGCCCTAGAAAGGTGATCTTCAGCGCTGCTTTTCACGGAAATGAATGGATCACAACGCCTATTTTGCTGACCTTTGCAAAGCAACTGGGAGAGGCCATCGTATCCGGGGGAGAGATCGCCGGTCGAAATGGCCGGGAGCTAAAAGAGAAGGTCACCATTTATATGGTGCCTTTGGTAAACCCTGATGGGGTGGACCTAGTCACCGGGGCAGTCGCCGCCGACTCCCCGGAGTATGCGTTGGCAACGGCTTTGAGTGAGAATTACCCAAGCATACCCTTTCCGTCCGGCTGGAAAGCCAATCTTTTGGGCGTGGACTTGAATTTGCAGTTCCCTGCAGGGTGGGCGCAAGCCAGGGAGATCAAATTTATGCAGGGCTTCACCCGTCCCGGTCCCCGGGATTATGTGGGCCGGGCCCCTCTTGACCAGGTGGAAAGCCGGGCTATGGAAGGGTACACCCAGGCCATTGACCCAGCATTGGTGCTGGCGCTGCATGCCCAGGGTGAGGAGATCTACTGGCAGTTTGAGGATGTTTTTGTACCCGGCGCGAAGGAATTGGGGGAACGGCTTGCCCAGGTCAGCGGCTACACTTTGGCAGATACCCCTTATAATTCTTCGTTTGCCGGTTACAAGGATTGGTTTATTAAAATGTATCGCAGACCGGGCTATACAATAGAAGTGGGAAGAGGAGAAAATCCCTTGCCCATAGAGCAGTTCCCGGAAATCTATCGAGCTGTTTTACCCATATTGGTGGAGGCCGCGTTGGGATAAAATTCTCCTTGACAAACAAGAATACTGCCTATAAAATAAATATGTGCTTAAAAATAAACAAAAGTTTACGGAAGGTGAGGCTATGACCCAGAGAGAACAACAAATATTGGGATTTCTGGAAGAAAATCCGATGATCTCCCAGCAGGAGCTGGCGGAAAAGCTGGGCATTACCCGTTCTTCCGTGGCAGTCCACATCTCTAACCTGCAAAAGAAGGGTCACATTGCCGGAAAAGGCTATGTCCTGCGGAAGAAGGCTTATGCGGTGGTAGTCGGTGGTGTGAATGTGGATATAGGCGGCCGCTCCTTTGCCGGTTTGGTGGAGGCAGATTCCAACCCCGGCTCTGTCCAGGTGAGCCTGGGCGGCGTGGGCAGAAACATTGCCCACAATATGAGCCTTTTGGGTGTGGATGTACGTTTGCTGACAGCCATTGGCGAGGATCTTCACGGCCAGGAAGTTGCCGCTTCCTGCGTAAGCTTGGGTATCGATTTAAACCACGCTTTGCGGCTCAGCGATGCGCCCACCTCTACCTATTTATATATAGCAGACCCTCGGGGGGAAATGGCCCTGGCGGTGTCCGATATGCGGATCTGCGACCGGATCACCCCTGCCTATCTCAATTCCAAGCTGCCCCTTTTGGAAAATGCCCGGGTAATTGTGGCGGACGCCAATATCCCGGCAGAAAGCCTGGCGTTTTTGGCAGAAAACTGCACCGCCCCCATTTTCTGTGATCCCGTTTCTACCATCAAGGCAGAAAAACTGCTGCCGATCTTAGGAAAAATTCACACCCTGAAGCCCAACCGGATGGAAGCAGCGCTCCTTGCAGGCATTCCTGTGGAAACCAAGGAACAAGTAGAAAAGGCGGCTGAGATTTTGCTGCAAAAGGGCATAAAGCAGGTGTTTATCTCCTGCGGTGGGGATGGCATTTATGCCGCTTCTGCTAAAGAGCGCCTGTGGCAGCCAATTCTGCCCGGTGAAATGGTGAATACCACCGGCTGTGGCGATAGTGCCATGGCAGCTATCGTTTGGTCTTTCCTTGAGGATGCAGACCTGAAGGACACCGCATTGGCCGCAGTTGCCGCTGGGGCAATTACGATGGAATCTACCCAGACGATCCATCCCGGTATGTGTGCCGAAGCCTTAAAAGCAAGAATGAAATAAAAATTTTAACATAGGGAGAACAGCGTTATGAATCTTAATAAGTTTTTAGACATCAAGCCCGAAGTGGCAGAAGCCCTGGCAGCAGGCAAGCCTGTTGTTGCATTGGAATCCACCATTATTTCCCACGGTATGCCCTATCCTCAAAATGTGCAGACCGCTCTGGAAGTGGAGCGCATCGTCAGAGAGCATGGCGCTGTTCCTGCTACCATTGCTGTCATTGGTGGCCGCCTGAAGGCTGGTCTTACCGCAGAAGAGATCGAGTACTTCGGCAAGAAGGGTCTGAACATTGCAAAGGCCTCCCGTCGTGACCTGGCTGTGCTGTGCGCCCGGGGCGAAGACGGTGCTACCACCGTTACTACCACCATGATCATTGCCCATATGGCAGGCATCCGGGTATTCGCCACCGGCGGTATCGGCGGTGTGCACCGTGGCGCGGAGACCACTATGGACATTTCCGCTGATCTGGAAGAGCTGGGTCAGACCCCCGTTATGGTGGTCTGTGCCGGCGCAAAGTCCATTCTGGACTTGGGTCTGACTCTGGAATATCTGGAAACCAAGGGTGTTCCCGTTGTTGGCTATCAAACCAAGGAGCTGCCTGCCTTCTATACCCGTACCTCCGGCTTTAATGTGGACTACCGGATGGATTCCCCTGCAGAGCTGGCCAAGGCCTTCAAGACCCAGAATGATTTGGGCTTCCCTGCCGGCATGCTGGTTGCTAACCCCATTCCCGAAGAGTATGCAATGCCTTTGGAAGTGATCACCGCTGCCATCGATAAGGCTATTGCCGAGAGTGTGGAAAAGGGCATCAAGGGCAAGGAAACCACTCCCTTCCTGCTGGCAAGAGTGTCTGAACTCACCGGCGGCGACTCTTTGGCATCCAACATCCAGCTGGTATTTAACAATGCCCGTCTGGCTGCCAAGACCGCAGTGGAATACTGCAACCTGTAATCACGACCTGACAAGATCGCCGTCCGGAAAACCCGGACGGCGATTTTTGCAACTGTGGATATATATGGATGGAAATACTGCTTTTCGAATCCGTCCTCCAAATACCCATACACACAAAAAGTCCAACACCTTTAGGTGTTGGACTTTTTGTGGTGGGGGAGGACGGATTCGAACCATCGAAGCGATACGCAGCAGATTTACAGTCTGTCCCCTTTGGCCACTCGGGAACTCCCCCATATTCAATTGTTCTGTGGAGCCGGTAGACGGACTCGTTCAATCAAGGTTCGCCTCTGTCCAGCCGTCGGCGGCAACGCTCATCCGCATTGCACTTGATTCTTCGAGTCCAAGAAGGCTCGCTGTTCTGTTGGAGCCGGTAGACGGACTCGAACCCCCGACCTACTGATTACAAATCAGTTGCTCTACCAACTGAGCTATACCGGCAGTTCGGACAGAACACGCTTATTATAGCCATCGAACCTCTATTTGTCAAGCATTATTTTTGCTTTTTATCCTCATTTTGCAGGCAATCTTGCCAACTATGGAAAACTGTGGTAGCATATACCCGAGGTGGAAAGATTTTATGCTACATATATATAAAAAAGAAGAACTGATCCGGCAGCTGGAGCAGCTGCATACCCCTAAGGGTGCAATCGTTTTGATGCATTCTTCTTTGCGTTCCATCGGCAAGGTGGAGGGAGGCGCAGAAGGCCTGCTGGATATCCTGATTAACCATTTTACCCGGGATGGGGGTCTTTTCTGTGTGCCGACCCATACCTGGCATAACTTAGGAAAAGATATTACCCTGGATATGGACAGCGACGAAAGCTGCTTGAGCGCCTTTGCCGGAGTTGCCATCCGGGATGGACGGGGCATTCGCTCTGAAAATCCCTGCCATTCTATGGTGGTATTCGGTGAACGGGAAAGGGCAGAAGCCTTTGTGGAAGGAGAACTTTTCGTTTCCACACCCACAGCCCCTGAAAGCTGCTACGGCAAGCTGATCGAAAATGGGGGCTTTGTTTTGCTTGTGGGCGTAGGACACAATAAAAATACTTGCCTGCACACCGTGGACGAAATGCTGCACATCCCCAACAGAATGGGAGATACCCCCGTTCCTATGGCGGTGAAAAAGGGCGACCAAATTATAAAAAGGGAACTGCGGCTATTCCAAACGGACTATACGGAAGATATCTCTCTCCGGTTTTGGAAGTATGAAACGGCCTTCCGTTATCATCGCTGCATCACCGACGGCTTTTTGGGAAATGCCCCGGTGCAGCTTTGCGATGCAAAGAAAATGAAGGAAACTGTGGCGCTCATCCATCAAAACAGCAATAGAACAGACCCCCTGAAAGATGAGGAAGCAATCCCGCCCAAGTGGTATGTTTAGGAGGTACTTATGCAGTATCGTTTGGATGAATACGGCAAGAAAATTTCCGCTTTGTGCTTTTGCCGCAAAGCGGTGAAAGCCTTCAAATTATACGGTTAATAAAAAGGCACCTGATGGAAAATCAGGTGCTTTCTTGTTATTGAGAGGTCACTTTTGCGGGGCGGACTTTTTTCAGCTTGTAAAGCTCTTCTGTTGCCATACGGGTCTTGGCAACGGAAACGCCAGCCTTGGGGAAGCAGTAGTAAAGAGCATCGTGATTGCCAATGCAGATCACATCGCCTAATTCGTACCAGTAGTAGTCCGCATACAAGCCGTAGCAGGCAAGAGCGGGCTGGTTATATTCCAGCTTGCCGTCGCAGCCGGTGAGCTTAAAACCATTTTCATCGTGGATAAGCTTACCTGTGCCAACTTTATAGATGGCTTTGAAATCCACCATCATAGCGATATCCACATCGGTTTCCAGTTTATAAGAGCCGTCCTGCAAAGATGCCCGAACCTGCTCTCTTTCCCACTTGTACCAATCGGGAATGTGGGTGAACTTGCCTTCTGCATTCAGGCATTTCAGATAGCCAGTTTCCGTCAGTTCATACTGTACGCCGCAGTTGTGGCAGGTGAGGGTAGTGCCCTTGCCCTCCGTTTTGCCCTCCGCACCGCAGTGGGGGCAACGGAACAGGATCCGGTCTAACCCGTCAGCCCGGAAAGGCTCGTCGATGACGATGTTATTTTCTTGCTGCCAGGCGAAATTATCAAAGGAGAAGGCCTCATCCAAAAGGGCATCCAGCTGGGCAACGGTCATAGATTTCACTTCTTCGGCGGTGGCAAGGCATTTTACATCTGCCCGGACCTTTACTTTCCGCTTCTGCAGACCGTTATACAGGGGGTCGATAGAAAATGCACCCTGGGTGATAATGGTCACCACAGGAACGCCCAGCTTTTTCAGCAGCACGCCCATTTTTCGGGGCAGGGCAGTAGCTGTGCCGTCAAAGGAGTAGCTGGCCTCTGGGTACATCAAAACACTGGTCTTTTTCTTCTTGAGAAGATACTCCATATCCCGGATCAGGGTCACATCGCTGACGAATTTTTGGGTGGGGATGCAGCCAAGCAGCCGCATCAGCCAGGGCTTGCCCACAAAGCCGTCAGAGGTGCAGACGATGCCGTACCGCTTGGGGAAGAACACCCGGGAAACGATCTTCAGGTCGATAAAGCTGGAATGGTTCATTAAGATCAGGCAAGGCTCTTTCTTGCCGATCTTTTCCATGCCGTGCTTTTTAAAGGTAAATTTGGCAGGCCAAAGGTCGAAGATCGCCAAAATGCGAATGACGATCTGCAAAAGAAACAGTGGCCGCAGAGGCTTTCTGTGCTTGGGACGCTTAGTGGCAATTACTTTTTCGTAAGGACGGTTTTTGACTTTGATTTTCATAAAATCCCCCTTTTTAACTCTCTTCCCGGTTATTGTACTACACCGGGGGCCGTATTACAAGTCCTTCCGATACTGGGATGGGCTTTTTCCGAATTTGTGCTTGAAGGCGTTGGAGAAATAGTAAAGGTTGGCATAGCCCACGGCGGTGGCCACCGACTCCACAGAAAGGTGCCTTTCCTTCAAAAGAGCCTTGGCTCTGTCCATTCGCAAGTCAGTCAGGTAGGCCATAACGGTATGGCCTGTTTCCGCCTTGAAGATCCGGCGAATGGAGGCGGGGGAGTAGGAAAACTGCCGGCTAAGCAGCTCCAAAGTGATCTCCTTCTCCAAGTTTTCCTGCAGATAGGCTTTGATCTGCCCGGTGATGTTCCGGCGGTGCTTGATCTGGGTGTAGGCTTCCACACGCTTGCTTCGCTGGGTGGCAGGACTTTCCATAAGGGAAAGAACCAAAAGCTCCAGGGCATTTTTCACGCTTTGTTCCTGGCTGGCGGTGGCGGCAGGATTGCGGTCCATAGCGCCATCTTTGGCAATTTCCAGAGGATCCTTGGGCAGCAGCAGGTGACCGGCATAGGTGATCACATCGTTTAAGTATTGCTTTTGCCGGGGGCTGATAGGAAGGATCTTACCCTTAAAATACTCCATAGCAGGCCAATTCGTGTCAAAGCAGCAGATGATAATGGATGCCGGGCCGCCGTAGGGCCGCAGATGGTGAAATTCCATAGGCTGGTGGCACACCATTTCACCGCTTTTCAAAATATAGGCCGCGTCGTTTGCCCGCACCCGGATACTGCCTTGCTCCACATACACAAATTCCCAGCCGGTGTGGGCTTCGCCGGGATAGTCAAAGTCTGCATCCAGCCGATCGTAAAAGGCGCTGGTCAGGTGGTGGATATGAAGTCCGGAACGCAGGTCGGTGCCAAGTTGTGTGTCCATAGTGCCTCCCAAAAAACAATCAAAGTTTTTGCGTTTTAATTCTATGAGCATATTTTATAAATTTTTGCATTCTTTGTCAATGTTCAAATGTTGGAAAATTCGGTAAAATGAAAATAGAAACCCATAAAACGAAAGGATGGATGTTATGAACGTATTAGCAATCGGCTGTCATCCCGATGATGTGGAAATCGCCTGCGCCGGCACTTTGGCAAAATGTGTCAAGCGGGGCGATCGGGTGGTTGTCTGCCATGCCTCTTCCGGTGACCTGGGTCATGTGATCATTCCTCCGGAAGAACTCCGTGTGATCCGGGCAAACGAAGCCAAATCCGCTGGCGCGCTGGCTGGCATTGAGGTCATTTACGGCGGCTTTGACGATCTGATGATCTTCGACAATGGCAAACTGGCCCGGGATAAGCTGGTGGATGTGATCCGCTATGCGAACCCCGATGTGATCATCACCCACAACCCCGATGACTATATGCCTGACCATACTGCTGTCAGCCGTCTGGTGTTTGATGCAGCCTTCACCGCAACGCTGCCTAACTACACCGATTATGAGCATGTCTACTCTGATCCCAATGGCGCACCTGCAAGAGTGGTACCCATCTACTATATGGATACCCTGGCCGGTGTAAACTTCGTGCCCACAGAATTTGTGGACATCAGCGAAGAAATCGACCTGAAGATCCAAATGCTGGAATGCCACGCAAGCCAGCTGGTTTGGATGCGGGATCACGATGGCATCGACTTTGCAGATATGGTAAAGACCTGCTCCCGTTACCGTGGCTATCAGTGCGGTGCCGACTATGCAGAAGGCTTCCGTCAGTGCCAGGCTTACTTAAAGGGTACAACCAAGCGGCTGCTGCCGTAATTTATTAATAAGGAGAACATAGCTATGAACTTTAATTCTACCGTGAAGGGCTCTGCCCTGGAAGGCTTCTACCCCGCAGGTTGGGATTTTGACAAGATCGATGCTTGCATCGGCGAACCCGAAACCATTACCGACCGTCAGGCACACTGGAACCCCGGTTTTACCCCCGTACAGTGTGACAGCCTGGGTGAATTCGAAACCTACATGGGTCACGAGATCGCTATGCAGATCAAGCTGGCTGCTGACCGGAACGAAAAGATCGCTTTCATTCTGCCCGTTGGCCCTATGGGCATGTATAAGTGGGTGGTCTACTTCCTGAAGGAGTGGAAGGTTTCCTGCAAGCACGTTTACACCTTCAATATGGACGAGTGGGCAGATGCAGAAGGCAACACCCTGGCTCCCGATAACTCCGGTGCATTCCAGTACGCTATGGAGCAGGCTCTGTTCAACCCCCTGGGCGAGCTGACCGTTCCCAAGGAGCAGAGAAACTTTGCCACCAAGGAAAACCTGCCTACCTACCCCGGCAAGATTGCTGCTCTGAAGGCAGAGGGTGCAAAGCTGGTGCTGGTTTACGGCATTGGCAGAATGTGCCACATCGCTTTCTGGGAGCCCACCTTTGCTGCTGACTATGAAAATGCTGCTGAATGGGAAGCTGCTCCCTACCGGATCGCTGCTAAGATCCATCCCCTGACCGTGGAGCAGAACGCCCTGACCAGCTTCAAGAGCCGCACCACTTTGGTGCCTTGCCGCGCTAACACCATCGGCCCCGGCCTGTTCCTGCAGGCTGACTATGCCATCGGCGGTGCTGACGGCACTCTGGGCAGAGGTATGCAGTGGCAGGGTATGTCTTTGTGGATGACCCTTCGCTATGGCAAGACTCCCTGGATCACTTCTTCCTACATCCCCACCCTGGCAGGCAGACTGTTCTTCCTGAAGGAACTGGCCGGTCCCCTGGTGGCAGAGTGCAACTAATATGGAAAATGTGAAAACGGGCATTGCCGTTGCCGGCAGTGTACTGGTGGATAAGATCTACACCATCAGCGCCTATCCGGAAAGCGGACAACTGACCCAAATTCATTCCATCCAAAAGGCCGTTGGGGGCTGTGTCCCCAACGTTGCCCTTGACTTAAAAAAGCTCTCCCCGGAACTGCCGATCTATGCGGTGGGTACAGTGGGCGCTGACGATGATGGCAAGTTCGTCACCCAGGTTCTGAAAGAAGGCGGTGTGGGCACCGATTGCCTGACAGTGCTTCCGGAAAGCACCAGCTTCACCGATGTGATGAGTGTGCAGGGCGGCCAGCGGACCTTCTTTACCTACGCAGGTGCCAGCGGACAGTTTGGCGCTGAGCATGTGCCGTTTGAGAAGATCGATCCCCAAATTCTCCATTTGGGCTACTTCCTGCTTTTGCAGAGAGTGGACCAGGGAGAGGGCATTAAGATCTTGCAAGAGGCCAAGGCCCGGGGCATTGCCACCTCCATTGACCTTGTCAGCGAAAATTCTGACCGATATCCTTTGGTGCGGCCCTGCCTCGCCTACACGGATTACCTGATCGTCAACGAATTTGAAGCCGGCAAGCTGGCAGATATGGAGCCTACCGCTGAGAATTTGCCTGCTATTACCCAGAAGCTTATGGATATGGGCGTGGGAAAAATGGTGGTCATCCACATGCCGGAGCTGGCGGTCTGCCGCAGCGAAAAGGGCTATTTTACGCTGGGTTCCCACATTTTACCGGAAGGCTTTATTCAGGGCACCACCGGTGCCGGTGACGCTTTCTGCGCAGGCGCTCTTTTGGGTATTTACAACGGTTGGAGCGAGGAAGAAATTTTGGAATTTGCCTCTTGCAGTGCCGTGATGGCTCTGCGCCGTCCTGATGCCACTTCAGGCCTGGAAGACGCAGAAAAGACCCGGGCATTTTGCAAGGACTTTGATAGGAGATAAAATGAAAGCAGTAATGTATGGCGGCGGCAATATTGGCCGTGGCTTTATCGGCGCACTGTTTTCCGCATCCGGCTATCGTGTCACCTTCGTGGATGTGGCTAAGCCCGTTGTGGAAAGCCTGAATGAAAAGGGCAGCTACCCTGTCCGCATTTTGAAGGGCGCAACTTATGAGGATGTGCAGGTGCAAAATGTCTGCGCTGTGGACGGCAACGATCAAAATGCGGTTGCTCAGGCCATTGCAGAGGCAGACATTATGGCCACCGCCGTTGGCGTAAACATCCTGAAGTTTATCATTGGCAACCTGGTTGCAGGTATCCGCCTGCGCAAGGCTCAGGATGGCGGCAAGCTGAACATTCTGATTTGCGAAAACCTGATGGATGCCAACAAGGTGCTGGAAAAGATGCTCAAGGAGCATCTGAATGAAGAAGAACAGGCCTGGTTTGACGAAAACATCGGCTTGGTGGAAGCTTCCATCGGTCGTATGGTGCCTGTCCAGACAGAAGAAATGAAGGACGGCAACCCCATGCGGGTCTGCGTGGAAAGCTATGGCTTCCTGCCTGTGGACAAGGATGCCTTCAAGGGCGAAATCCCTGCTATCAAGAGCATGGTGCCCTTCTCTCCCTTTGATTTCTACCTGAAGCGGAAGCTGTACATCCACAATATGGGTCACGCAACCTGTGCCTACCTGGGCGACCTGCTGGGTCTTCCCTATATTTATCAGGCCATTGATGTACCCCAGATCCGCATCATCGTGGAAAATGCCATGCTGGAAAGTGCTTTGGCGCTGTCTAAGAAGTACGGCGTGGAGCTTTCTGACATTCGGGCTCATATTGAGGATCTGCTGTTCCGCTTCACCAATGAGGCTCTGAAGGATACCTGTCAGCGTGTTGGCGGTGACCCCACCAGAAAGCTCAGCCCGGAAGACCGTCTCGTCGGTGCATCCAAGCTGGCAGTGCAGCAAGGCGTTTGCCCCTGCTTTATGGCTATTGGTGGCGGCGCAGCGGTGTACCGCTACATTAAAGAAAACGACAACGCTACTCAAACTGTAGAGCGTGCAAAGCAGGTACTGGAAACCGTTTCCGGCCTGTCCGCTGAGGATGAAACTGCAGTTCGTATGCTTCATTTCTATGAAATGATCCTAAACGGTGCTGATCTTTCCAGCCTTGTGCAGGAAGCCGATAAGCTGAAAGCAAAGGCAAGAACCAATGTAATCTAATAACAATAGCCACGGCTTCCTTTGGAAACCGTGGCTATATTATTGGATAGAAGAAGGATTTCTTGCAAAAAGCGCAGGTGTGTGCTATGATACCCCCTGAAAGAGGGTGACCAAATGGGCTATCTATTTTTGGCGCTTGCGTTGTTGGCTGGGGCTACAAAAGGGTATTGCGGCAAGAAAACAGGCAATCTGACAGCAAACATTAAAGATGCTATGTCGGTCAATGTGGTTCGTATGCTGTTGTGCATCGCTGTAGGCCTGGTGCTGATCCTTGCAGGAGGTCAGGGCAACAAGATCCTTCCCGATTTGAAGTCACTGGGCATTATGGCGCTTTCCGGTTTGTTTACTTCTGCTTTTGTGGTGACCTGGCTGCTGGCAGTAAAAAGAAGTGCCTATTTGATGGTGGAAGTCTTTTTGATGCTGGGCGTTTTGGTGCCTATTGTGGCATCTTCTGTACTTTTTGAAGAAATCGTTTCCTTAAAAGAATGGATCGGTATCGCCTTGCTTGTGGGAGCAACGCTGATCATGTGCTTCTACAACAACACACAAAAACAGAAATTGACTCTGGCTTCTTTTGCACTTTTGGCGCTGTGCGGTTTTTCCAATGGCGTGGTGGATCTATCACAAAAGCTGTTTGCCAAAACCTCGGCAGATATTCCCGCATCGGTTTTTAATTTTTATACCTATATCTTCTCGGCGGTTACATTGGTGCCGGTTTTGCTGATCTTTGAAAAAGGAAAGCTCCAAAGCGCCTGCAGCAATGGAAGGAAGATCCTTGCGAAGGCGGGCATTTTTGTGGCGGTTATGGCTGTTTGCCTGTTTGCAAATTCCTTTTTTAAAACGCTGGCGGCAGGATATCTTCCTGCGACCCAACTATATCCCTTAAATCAAGGCGGCTCTTTGATCCTTTCTTCTGCCATGGCAGCGGTATTCTTTAAAGAAAAGCTGACGATCCCCTGCGTTTTGGGCATCTGTGTGGCATTTTTAGGGCTGCTTTTTATCAATGTATTGTAATCTCGGGGATCTTACGAAAGATACTGTTATTCTTGAAAAAAGAAATAAATGAACGACCGCTATCTCACCGGATAGCGGTCGTTATTTTATAATGCAGAGGTGGGAATGCCACTTTGGAAGGTTTCGTAATAGTAGATAGGCAGGGCGCTCCAGCCGTGGCATTTGCTGCCGGAGGGGGTGATGGTATCCGGGTCATACTCCCAGAAGGTGGTAGCTCCCTGGTCCAGCATGATCTTATATTTGTGGCGGATATGTGCCATGATGTAGTCCTTGTACTTCTCAGCATCCACCTTCAAAAGGGCATCATACTTAAAGCAGACAGTGCTTAGGGAAATGGGGGTCAGGTCTGTAGTTTCAGATACCAAAATTTCGGCAATTTTCTTTGCTTCCTCAGGTGTGCATACATCTGCCAAAATGCAAAGGCTGTTTACAAACTCACTCATCCGGGTGTCGTCTTCCCGGTTGAAGAACAGACCGGCCTGCGCATCAAGGAATCTGGCACGAATGCCTTCGATGATTTCCGGGATCAGGCAGGAGAATTGATCCGGCTGGCCAACAGCCTTGGAAATACGGGCCATATTTCTTAGAGCCAGGATCAAAAGCAGGTTTAGCGCAGCCTCGTAAATTTCCGGATCATCCTGCCCCAAACGTCCTTCCAAACCGCCCCGCCATTCATAGTAATTCCAGTGGTCGATGCCGGAGAAGGAGCGGACACAGCCGCCATCCATGCGGTCGGTAAAGACTTTTATAATGGAAAGGAGCTTGGGATAGATCTCCTTTGCAAAATCCTTATCACCGGAATGGGTCATATATTCCCACACCTGGGTGAAATAGTGCAAGGAGAAGGAGGGGATGCAAAGTCCCGTAGGTGTGCGGTAATTACCGGAGGGGAAGCACAAAGAAAGCAGACCGTCATAGCGGTTGTCCTGACTCATCAGCTTCAGATTGGCTCTGGCAAATTCGTATTCCTGGAAACAGTAGTAGCCGCAGAGCATCTGATTGCGGCTATCCAGGCAGTAAAGTGCCTGCTCCCGCCAGGGTCCGTCCTCATAATGCTCGTGCATACAAAGCTCTAGGGTACGAACACAGGTATCATAAATGGCTTTATCAAGCGGATCGGATAGTTGCATACCCGTTTTCTTCACGGGATAATAGGCAGGTGCTACAGTTACATAGTCCACCTCGATGGGGGCTTCTGCAAAGACTTCAAAATACCGAAGGGCCAAACGGCGGAAGGGATTCATATACACATTTTCCCCTTCGCCCACGGTCACTTCTACCGTAAAATTATAGTTGCCTATCTTTTTGCGAACACAACCGTCTAAAAGATGCTCGCCAAAAGCAAAAACCAGCTTTTGCTTTTGAGAAGAACGCAATTTGATGGTGGGATAGCCAACTTCTTCCCGACCCAGATCATAACGCAGATAGGTGTCATTTTCATTCAGAATACAAGTGGTTTCCACTCTCGGCGCCCAAACCATACGCTTTATGGGACGCTTAAACATAGGAAGGTCTTGCTCTACGGTCACAGCAGGCGCAAAGCCATCCAAATCGCCGATTTTCCAGTTGTCCTCACGGGTGATGTCGTAGTGGAAGCTGTAGCCTACGTGGCTGGTGATCAGCTTGCAAAGACCGCTTTGGTATTGCCGGTCTTCACGGCAAAGGGTGGTTTCATCAGAATAGGCCACCAAAGCACCGTCGCAGATAATGGCATAGCGCAGGGCCGGATTGCCGGGATAGTAGGTCAGCAGGGGTCTGCCGTAATGCCACACGATGATGGCAATATGGTTCTTTCCTTTTTGGCAGAATTTGGTAATGTCCAGTTCATCATAGACCTTATAATGGGGATAGTCGGGGTATTGGCTGTTTTCGGCAAATTCTCCGTTTATGTACACCGCATAATTGGAATCTGCGGAGATCTGCAGAGTAACTTTGCCGCCGCTGTATGCAAAGCTGTCGTAAAAATCGCAGTAAAGGTCCTTGCCTTCAAAGGCTGCTTTCCATATCCACTTTGCCTTTTCCGTCATGCTTATCACCTCGAGCTATTTTGGAAGGATATTGTTTACAGCCAACCAATATAAGACAGCCAGTTTTGCAGAAGATGCGCCCACTGTGCAACATGGGGCGCTTCTGCTGTTGCCAGACCCAGACCGTGGCGGCCGTGGGGGAAAATATGCATTTCGCAGGGCACATTGTGGTCGCGCAGCGCAGCGGCATACAGATAGCTGTTTTTTACATTCACAACGGCATCAGCGGCGGTATGCCAAAGGAAGGCCTGTGGGGTATCCTCTGAAACCAGATCGTCGCAGGAAAATGCGGGGTAGTCCTCTTCCTTGCCGGCACCGAGAAGATTTTCAAAGCTTCCCACATGGGCAATCTGCAGTTCATCCGGACAATGGATCACCGGGTAGCACAGAATTTGTGCATTGGGCATACAGCACTGCGTATCTATTTCATCCATGTCTCCAAATGCAATGGGATCTTTGTAGGTAGAAACCAATGCTGCCAGATGTCCGCCTGCAGAAGAACCCATTACGGCGATTTTGTTGGGATCAATTCCAAATTCCACTGCCTTGGCACGCACCAGACGGATGGCGCGGCGGATATCCAAAAGGGGCAGAGGGAATCGGTGAGGGGATACCCGATACTGGCACACAAAGGCATCCATACCTAATGTGTTCAGAAATTCTGCGTAGCCTTTTCCTTCGTGGGCGGCACGCATAGCGTAAGCACCGCCGGGACAAATGACCACGGTGGCGTTGGTTTTCTTTTCCTTTGCCGGATAGTATTCCAAGGTGGGAATTTCCTCGCATAAGCCGGGGGTGTTTTTCCAAAGGAACATAGATTCCATAATAGAAGTCTCCTTTTGCTGTTTTTTTAATTATACAAAGTTTTCATGGGAAAAGCAACTATTGGCAAGAGAAATTTCATTTCCAAAAGGACTTGTTTTCAGGGGAAGAACGGGCAGATGTCCCAAAAGGATATTTTACATTTTAGGGTGTCCTTTTTGGGGTATAATTTGGAATTTCGTATTGAAAAGCGGTTGCTAATGTGCTATGTTTTTTTATAGAAATAGAAAAAGTATATTTCTGAAGTTGAAGCTGAACTTGTGTGTATCGGCGAATTATAAGGAGGATTTATGGAACAGAGTTTTTCTTCGATCATCTTTGAAAACCCCATGCCCCACCTTTACCCTCGGAACTCTGCATTTCCCAATGCCGTTGAGCTGGCAGATGGTCGGCTGCTGGCTGCCCACCAGATGGGTGTGGCCTTTGAAAGCGTAGATGGTGCTACTTTCTTATCTGAAAGTACCGATGGTGGCAAGACCTGGTCTGAGCCCTGGAAGGCATTTACCCAATGGGAGGGTCGCCCCATTTCTGAGTGTGCCAAGCTGACCTGTCTACCCGATGGCAGACTCCTTCTTTTAGGTTATGCCTTCTACCGGGATAATCCCAATCTGCCTCTGGGCAATGCCCAGACCGGTGGCCTTTTGGAAGATTTCGTCTTCTGGGCAGAGTCCTCTGACGACGGAAAAACCTGGTCACAAATGCATCCCATTCCCAATACCTGGAATGGCCACACGGAAGCCTCTGCGCCCATTGCGGTTTTGCACGATGGCAGTTGGGCAGCACCCATCACCGGATTCCCCACCTGGGAAGGGGAAAAGGTATCCAAGGATTGCGGCAGAATTTTGCGCAGCTACGATGAAGGAAAGACCTGGAATGACGATGTGATCTGCATGGAATTTCCCGGCAATACTGTGCTTTGCTATGAGCAGAGAATGTGTCAGCTATCTGACGGCACAATTGTAACGATCGCCTGGAATGAGGACACTGCTACCGGTGCAAGAATGCACAACCACATTGCCATTTCTACCGACAATGGCAAGACCTTCTCGCAACCTATCGATACGGGCATTCAAGGACAGGCTTCCGGTATTCTGGCGCTGGACGGCACAAAGGTGCTGACGATCCACGCACTGCGTCGGGATACGGACGAACCCGGTATCTATGCCTGCATCGCCGATGTGGCAGATGGAGAATATAAGCTTTTGTCCAAGGAAAAGATCTGGGCGCCCAATGTACCTATGACCCGGAATGCCTATATGGCAGAAGTATTTGCCTTTATCAAATTCGGTCAACCCGGCGTAATGCGCCTTGCTGACGGTAACATCCTGCTGACCTTCTGGTTCTGCGAAGAAGGCTGCTATAAGACCGTAGTGGTCAAATATAAACTGTAAAAGAGGTAAGGAAAATGATTTTTGACACCATTGAAAATGCAAAGACCTATAAGGGCCTGAATGAGCGGATCGACCGCGTTCTGGAAGAAGTCGTCAAGTACACCCCGGAAAATTATACGACCGGCCGGGTTGACCTGGACGGGGACAATGTGTATATGAATGTTTCCGCCTATGAAACCAAGCCTGCAGCCGGTTCTTTGGCAGAAGCCCACCGGCAGTACATTGATGTGATGTATATGGTGGAGGGCGAGGAGCTGATCTATGTAAAACCCACCGATAAGCTGCAGAACATCACCAGGGAATACGATCCTTCCATTGAGGCACTTTTGGCTGACCTGGATGCGGACGCAACTCCTGTTCGCCTGCAGGCAGGCAGCTTTGTGGTGCTGTTTCCCCAGGACTCCCATTGCCCCGGTCGCTGCGTAGACGCACCTATGAATGTAAAGAAGATCATCGGCAAAGTCCGTATTGGTTAAAGGAGCGCACCATGGTACATACGAAAGAACTGTTCAGCCTGGATGGCAGGGTGGCTATCGTTACCGGTGGCCGTGGCCTTTATGGTGCAAGCATCAGCCTGGGTCTTTGCGAAATGGGCGCCACGGTGGTGATCGCTTCCCGGAATGGAGCGGCCTGCGAGGAGTATGCTGCCCAGTTACGGGAGCAGGGCTACAATGCTATCGGCCTTTCATTGGATCTTTCTGATGATGAGTCCATTAAAGCCCTTGCTAAGGAAGTGGCTGACCGCTACGGCAAGATCGACATTCTTGTGAACAATGCGGTGGATCGCCGGAATATGGTGAGCCTGCAGGATGCCACCCGGCAAAAGCTTCAGGATTCTGCAGACACCAATCTCCAGGGGCAAATTCTCCTGAGCCAGGCGGTTTTGGAGTATATGATCCCTGCCGGAAAGGGCAGCATTATTAACATCAGCTCTATGCGTGGCCTTGATTGCCCCCATTTCCCCTTCTATCCGGAAACCTGGGGTGACCAGCCCATTAACTACACCACGGAAAAGTGGGCAATGGTGGGTATGACCAAGTATATGGCAGG
>JBGVHZ010000018.1:0-36868 GCA_045122735.1 Faecousia sp. | reverse complement strand
CTTGGGGACAGTGGTTTCAACAGGCTCGGTTTCGCCCCATTTCACACCATCGTCCACAGTGGGCTCGGTTTGGTTAGGTTCGGTTTCAGACGGTTCTGTATTAGCAGCTTCGGTTTCCGACTGGATGGTCTCCACAGGAGGTTGGGTCTCGGTGGGCTGGGTCTCGAGAGGTTGGGTTGCAGGAGCCTGGGTCTCTGTCACCTGCTCCTCATCCTTGCCGGGGATGATGCCGCCGAGGAGTTCTCCCACGCCATCAATAATTTCTTCCATACTTTAGGTCTCCCACTGGAAGTTTTCACCGCACAGAGGAACGAAGATGTAGATACCCTTGCCGATCTGCAGGCGGTCACCGTTCTTCAGCTCCACGTTGCTCAGGACGGCCTTGCCATTGTGACGGACGATGCTGGCGCCGCTGAGGGGGGCGAAGAAGAACATCCGCTCCTGGGTATCGTAGGCGATGATGGCGTGGTTTTCCCGGGAAACGGTGGGATCGCCGGGGATGCAGACATCCATCTTGTTGCTCCGGCCGATGTAGTTGTACTCTTCGTGCAGGCGGTAGTCCTGGCCCTTTTCGGGACCCTCGATGCAGACCAGCCAGCCGGTAACAGGCTGGGAAGCCTTGTCGTTGATGCCGCCCTTGTCATAGTTGACGGGCATGGTGGGAGCGTAGCCGCCGCCTACGGTGCCGCCGCCCACAGGGCCGGTGGGGATATAGCTGGCGGGGTCAGCCCACTGGCCAGCAGGGGGATTTACGGGGACGGTATCCCGGCGGATGGGCACGGTCTTACCGATTTCTTCGGTGCCGAAGGTGATGCCGCTGACCAGAGGTACGGTGTGGCCGCCCATGTTGGCGCACTCGGGGCATTCGGGGGTGATGGTGGGGTCATAGCTGTGACCGTTGATGCATCTCTTGAGTTCCATAATTGTTCCTCCTGTATTTTGAATGTGTGTTTATTTTAATATAAGGTGCATTGACTTTGTACACTTTGATTCCGGACGGCCCGGAAGATCTGGTTATCACCCAGGTAAAGGGTGGAACCGGGGTTCAGGACGTAGGCCAGGCCCGGGGTCATCCGGCGGTTATCCAGCCAGGTGCCGTAGGTGGAGCGCATATCCATCACCATCAGCATCCCGTCCTGGGGCCAGATTCGCATATGGACCCGGCTGATGCCGGGAGACCCGGGGGGATAGGCGATGGCGCAGTCCGGCTGTTTGGTTCCCAGGAGCATCTCCTGCCGAATGGGAATCCGGGCGCCGGCGAAGGTGCCCCGCAGACCCTCCAGTATGGTCTCGCCCCCCATTTGGGAGTAGCCGTAGGAAGGCTGGGAGAACTGGCTGTAGGCCCGGTCCCGGGAAAGCTCCGCCCAGAATTCCTCCACACTCTGGTACCGGTCCTCCACCCGCAGAGACATGGCCTTTTTCAGCACCTGCTCCCACTGGGGGAAGGGGCCGGGGATACCAAGCTGGGAGGGCCAGACGGTCCGGTCGTTGGTAAGCCGCTCCTCCGATGTTGGGGGCATCCGTCCGGTGATGGCCCGGTAGATGGTGACTGCCAGGGCGTAAATGTCCGTCCAGGGGCCGATCCGTCCGCTGGCGGAGAGCTGCTCCGGCGGAGCAAAGCCCCGCTTGAGAAGCATCATGGAGGAATGTCCGTGGAGGACATTCTTGGCGGCACCGAAGTCGATGAGCTTCACCTGACCGCCGTTGAGAATGAAGATGTTATCGGGGCTGATGTCGCAGTGGATCACGCCGCTGCTGTGGACCGCCTGCAGTGCCTTGATCACCTGGCCAACAATGGGCTTCAGCACATCCCAGCCCAGGGGCTGGCCGTTTCGCTCCTGGTATTTGCACAGGTCCATGCCATCGATGAACTCCATGGCATAGTAGGCAGTGTTGTTGTCGTAGAACAGGTGGTAGACGCTGATGATGTTGGGGTGATCCTCAAATTTGTGGATGATCCGGGCTTCCTCCAGGAACTTGTCCCGGAATTGCTCATAGGGCTTTTCGTTGCCCTGGGTGGGAAGGACCTCCATGGAGCCGGGGCGGCGGTAGGCGATCTCCATGGGCATATATTCCTTCATTGCGGAGATCTTTCCCAGCTTGAAGTCGGTGACCATGTAGGTGACACCGAAGCCGCCTTCGCCCAGCACCCGTTCGATCCGGTATCGCTGCTTGTGGAATATGGTGCCGGGCTGCAAAGACCGATTGTTCATAGCATCCTCTTTGTTCGCTTAGCGGAAGTGGATCCGGAAAGCCACGTTCTTATTGCCCAGGTAGATGGTGGAGTTGTCCAGGGCGGGCATGGGCTGGCTGGGGGCCAGACGCTGGTTGTCCAGGTAGGTGCCGTTGGTGGAGTTCAGGTCGGTGATGGTGACCCGGCCGCCGCTGACGGCGATGCGGCAGTGGGTGCCGCTGACGCTGTCGCAGCCGGATAGGGCGATATCGCATCTGCTGCCCCGGCCCAGGGTCAGGGACTGGCCGTCCCGGCAGCGGAAGCTCTGGCCCACGCTGGGACCGGCAACGCACTGGATCTGAACTTCAAAATTGGAGGCAGGGGCGGAAGCCTGAGCGGGAGCCGCGCCCCGGTTCACAGCCATGGTGACCCGGCCGCCGTTCTTGGCGGCGCAGATGCCGACCACCTGGTTGACGCCCATCTTCAGGGAGTTCAGCAGCAGGGCAACGGCGATGGCGGCGATGATGATGTACTCGCAAGGCAGCAGGCCATCCAGCAGGACGGGCAGGCCCAGGTTGATACCGTAGTTATGCAGGGCATGGAGCAGGATGGAGACCACGAAGTAAGCCAGGAACTCCAGCTTGAACAGATGGGTCAGGGAGATCTCCTCGTCGCCCTTGGCCTTCACCAGAGCGCCGCCGTAGAGGGCTGCGAAGACGCCGTGGCCGGAGATGGCGGTGACGGCACGGGCCAGAGCCACATCCAGGCCGTTCATAACGCCGGTGGACCAGACCATGGGAGAGTTGTTGACGATATCCACGGCGGTCAGGCCTTCATTGGCGCAGACGATCAGGGCGTTGACGATACCGATGAAAATGTTGTTGAACACGTAGTACAAAGATTCCATCACAGCAAAGCCGGTACCCACAGCGGCGCCGATGAGAACGCCGTTGATGGCGTACTTGTAATTCTTCTTGTGCAGGATGGCGTAGATGATCACCAGCTTGGCAGGCTCTTCCACCACACCGGCCCAGGCGGCCAGAGGCAGGTCGGAATAGTAGCTGATGATGATGGTGGCGATCAGGGACATGATGCCGCCGAGCGCTACGATCTTGATGATCTCATAGAGGGAAATATTTCTGGGGACGTTCATTTCCCACACCAGCAGAAGCAGGGTCACGGGAACCAGGAAGGGGATGCCCACCAGCAGCAGGTAAACGCCGCCGTCGTGGCCCAGCAGAGTTCCCATCACATAGGACAGGACCAGCACTGCCACGAAGCCCAGGAAAAACCGGGCGAAGAGGAAGGGTTTCTGCCAGCCCGCCAGCATCTCGGACTCCCGGGGGGTGGTCAGGGCGGTGCCTGCGGTGAGGACACCGGCAGTTTCCTGAGGGGTGTGCTTACGGGTGACATCGGAGAAGATATCTCCCAGGGACATATTGCCCTCTTTTACATTTTTGAAGAAGGTTCTGTTGTTGCTCATGTTCTTTTCTCCTCTCTATATGAATCAATCTTCCGTGATAATGTAGGTGTTCTTGGGGGAAACCAGGAAGAACGCCACGCCCTTGCGGACCTTGTAGGGGGTGTTGGGCTTCAGGCGCTGGTTCTCATTGAAGAAGGTACCGTTGGTGGAGCCGTTGTCCATCAGGTACAGGCTGCCGCCCTCCCGGTAGAGGGTGCAGTGGATGGTGCTGACAGCGGAATTGTTCTGGTCAAAGGAGACCTGGCTCCGGGGGTCCCGGCCGAAGACCATCTTGCCGTTGACATCGGCCCGGTAGACGGTGCCGGTATCGACGCTGCGGACAGCGGGGGTGTACTCCCGGAAGGAGTCGCCCACTTTTTCCAGCCGGAAGCTGGGGCCGTCCTGGGCCAGGACGAAGCTGTCGCCCACCTGCAGGTGGTAGTTCACCTGGGGTTCCATCCGGACATTCTTGCCCAGGTAGGTGCCGTAGGTGGACTGCAGGTCCCGCAGGACCACGCTGCCATTCTCAATGGAGACTTCGCAGTGGGTGCCGCTGACGCCGGGGGTGTTCTTGGAGAAGACCACGCTGCACTGGGTGCTGCGGCCGAAGGTCAGCTTGCCTCCCAGCAGGAAGGTCTGGCCCTTCAGTTCGCCGCTGATGCATCGGATCTGCCACTGGGCTGCGGCGGGGATGTTGGGCTGGGGTGCGGGAGAATTTTGAAAAGGAATGGGGTCGGAGATCAGGGAAGGATTGTCCAGAGGAACGGTATTCTGGGGGCCGGTAAAGTCGCCGGAAGGAATGGTGTAGCCCTGGCTGTCCACCTTCTTGGCAGGCTTTTTGTTGGCTGCCACGATGATCAGAAGCAGGACCACCGCGCCGATGCCGATATAGATGTACAGGCTGTAGTCCTTTTCAGGTTCCTGCTGGGGAACTTCCTCGGTGCTTTCTGTATTACCGGTGCTGGGGGTGGTGATGGCGGCATCCGCGGGGAATACCATGTCCAGCATGGAAAGCAACACCAGCTGGTACTCACCATTCATGGTGAAGCAGCCCACGACACCAGCGTTGTCGGTTTCCACCAGGGGCGCGCCCATCAGGGCGGTGTCATCCAGAATGATGTCGGGAGCCAGGAAGTAAGAGCCGTGGTCTTCCCAGCCGGAGGTCATGTCCACCTCTTCGTAAACCGCGCCGGTAAGCTCGCCCTGGTCGTTGAAGGTCTGGCTCAGCACCAGCAGGGAATCGGTGAAGGCGGTTCCCATGGCCAGGGGGGTGATGTTTTCCAGGCCGGGGGCGTAGAAGTAAGCGAAGTGGCCTACGGTACCGATGAACTTGGGGGTCTCCGTGTAGTTGTCGCTGAGGAGAACTGCCTCATAACCGGCCTCGGCAGGAACGGAAGCGCCGCCTGCGGTGACCAGGTAGGTACTGCCATCACCCAGGGTATCCTGAACGTAGAAGGCGGTGAAGGTCAGGACCTCGCCGTCTTTGTGGAAGCCCAGGCAGAAAACAGGGGAAGTGATTTCCTCTTCCGGGGCCACCTGTTCAGCACCGGCTGTCAGGCCCAGCAGTGGGATACAAAGAAGAAAGGCCGTGAGGAACGCGAAAATACGGGTAGATCGTCTCTTTTTCATAATTTTCTCCTCCTTATGAAAATGATTGTAGCACGTTGTCGTTGGCTTTGCAACAAATTTCCACACACGGCGCACATTATTTTTGTGCAGATATCCAGTACTGTTTCGTGACCGGTAGAGGATTTGCCGCTTTGCTTTTGATGGCATTATCATAGCACGGCAGCTTTTGGTTCGGTTCAAGTGGATTCCGGGAGATGAGGGAGCGTTTATCCCGCTGGTGCGGCAGCGCCAAAACGACAAAAACCATGTCATTGCGAGGGCCGCAGGCCCGTGGCAATCTCTTGGTACAAAGTACGGATGCATTCTGCCGGGAGATTGCCACGTCGCTTCGCTCCTCGCAATGACATACAAATTTTCAGCCTCCAACGCAAAAAGACCTGCCCGGGTGGGCAGGTCTTGGGGCTTAGGTGTTGAAGATCTCCGCGGCCAGGGCGGCCATGCGGTCGCTCATGCAGAAGGTATCCTCCGGGCGCAGGCAGTAGAGCACCAGATAGTCGAAGACGTTCCGGGGGTCGATAGGGCCCATGCCGCATTCTGTCAGCATTTTGTTCATCCGCTGACAGTGGGTCTCCAGGAACTCCCGGGGCTGGATGTAGGCTTCGTCCAGCTCGTCGTATTCCTGCTCCCACACACCCCCGGTGACCAGGTACATCAGAAGCAGGGCCTTCCGGCTCACATCCTCGCTCCGGCTTTTCATGGCCTTGATGCTCCGGGGGCCGGGCCAGTATTTTTTCACCATCTTCTGGATGTCGGAGTAATTTCCGGTTTTCTTATCCTGGGGCACATTCAGCCGCAGGTAGGTGTCTGCCACATACTCCATAGAATACTGCTCCTCCCCTTCCAGCTCCTCGCCGGTGAGCAGGTTCAGCATCTTGCAAAAGTAGGCGTAGGCGGTGTTGTGGGTGGGACCCAGCTTGGTCTTGTGGCGCAGGAGGAAGGACAGCAGGTCCTCCTCTGCCCGGACCGCCTGAAATTCCTGGCGGATCATGTGGGTCACCGGTTCCCGGTTGGTATCCGGTGCGGCCTCCTCCTGTGGGGCGATCTGCGCCGCCAGACGGCAGGCATATCCATAGCCCAGCCGGTAGCGCAGGGCGTAGGCATAGACCGTTTCCCGGGGGTCCCGGTAGTGGATGCCCTGCTCTGTGAGAAACGTAAGCATGGCACCGGACTGACCCAGGTCCAGCCCTAAGGCAAAGCAGATACGGAACACGTCCTCCCGCTCGGTGGGAAGATTCTTGCCGGAAAACCAGTTGCGCACCTTCCGGCGGATGCTGTCGGGCTGGGTGCCGGGGGAGATGGCGCACAGGCCCTCCACCAGGGGCTGTTCCAGATCGATCCTGCCGCAGACCTGCCGCAGGATGTCCCGGAAGCTCCGGACCCGCATTCCGTTCATCAGAAAGGCCACTGCGTCCCGGGCGCTCAGGTCATTGCGGGTAACAAAGTCCCACTGCCGGGCGGAGACTTCCGTGAATTTGTCTCTTCCGTATGCCATGGGGATACCTCCCTGTTTATATTAGAAGTCCTCCGCGCTGATGGGGTCGGTCTCCAGGTTGCCGTCCACCACGGTGTACAAGGTGATGGTGATGGCGGCATAACGGATATAATTGCCGTCCCGGGTGGTGGTGAAGGTGAACACATCGTCAGCCAGGGTGAAGGAAGCGTCAGCGCCGAACATCACATCGGTGCCGTACCAGTATTCACCGGTGGTGTATTTGCAGATATAGTCTCCATCGGGAACGTAGACCGTAGCGCTTTCGTTGGCGCGAACGAAGAACAGGATGTACTTTTCGGGGTCCTCCACGGATTCCAGCTTGATGCAGGCATCATAGTCGCTGGCGTTGACGGTGAACTTGCCGTAGGCACTGCCAACGGTGTTGGCGAAGACCTTGCTGCTGGTGGGCCGCATATAAGCCAGCTGGGCGGTAACCAGGTCCCAGCTCTTGGTCAGCTCCTCGGTCTCCACGTAGTTGGCCCGGCAGCGCTTCAGGATGGTCACGGCGGATTCCATCTGTCCGGCGATGTACTCCTCCTTGGCATACAGGGCGCCGGCGTTGGCGGCGAGCGCCTTGCATTCGGGGATCAGCTCCTGGTCAGGATACAGGCCGATCACCAGGGCCATAGCCTTTTCGGCGTGTTCATAGTCGCCCCGGGCATAGAGGTCGGCGGCATCCTTGAACATAGCTTCGGTGTAGAGCTTGGCATACTCTTTTTCGGCGGCCTCCAGAACAGGCAGGTAGGCGGCGGCATAGCCCTCCAGGCCGTCGGGGAGCAGGGCATCATAGCAAACCCGGGCGTAGGCAACGGCATCGCCGCTGTCCACATTCACAAAGCCCAGGTCATTGATGGCAGTGATGGCGGTCTGCAGCAGGCCGTTCAACCGGTCGTATTCGGCACGGGCAGCTTTCAGGTCGTCGGCATTTTCCACCTTGGCCTGCTTACCGGCATCCAGGGTCTCATACAAAAGCTCTGCCGCCTGGATGGCATCCAGGGATTCCAGGGAGACGGTACCGATCTGGGCGATGGCATCCTCGGTTTTGGATACGGTATCGCAGCCGGACAGGCTCAGGATCAGGACAAGGGTCAGCAGCAGGGCAAACAGTTTCCGTTTCATAGGGATTTCTCCTCTCTTTTTGCCGCCAGGGGGGATATGCAGCGGATGATTATTTTCATTATAACAGCCAAAATGGGGCATCGCAAGGGATATTGTGGATTTTTGTGGAAAAATCAGGGGAGGGCCAAAGGCCCTCCCTGGGATATTATTTTCCGAACAGGCCGCCCAACTTATATACGTTACTCCTCCACAATCTCAGCTTCGGGGGCGTTCTTCTGGACGCTTTCGATACCGTTGAGGCAGCCGGCCTTGGCGGTGTAGCCATCGGAGATGGCGATAATCTCACCATTGCGGGCTTTCAGGCGAAAACGGTACTCGCCGGCTTTGTCCTGGTACATCTCGAACTTAGGATGGGTCAGAGTCTTCCAGCCTTTCTCTGTCTGATTTTCCACTTTTGCAATGGGGGCATTTTTGGCAACACTGGCAATGCCATTGCGGCAGGCTGCCACAGTGGTGTAGACCTCAGAAGTCAGAATGATCTGACCGTTGGTTGCCTTCAGATCAAACTTAACGCCGGAATTGACGGTGCGGACAACAAATTTGCTCATAAAATTCCCCTTTTCCTTTCTTTCAGACAGTTTCAGTTTAGCACGGAGGGGAAGGGTTGTCAATTTATCGGATCAAATAATAGGAAAATCAAATAGGATGCCTGCTACCCCTCTCTGTTCATCAAAAATAAATGCAAATAATTCTCATTTTACTATTGACAAATCAGGCAGGATATGGTAATCTAATTTCGTAAATGAGAGTGATTTGCAAATATAAAGAAACGGAGGTGCCCATGGAAGGAACCAAGCAATTCCGCAAGCGCAACGCCATTCTTTCCTGCCTGCAGCAGACGGACACCCATCCCACAGCGGAGATGGTCCACGAAATGCTGCACGAGGAACACCCTGACATCTCCCTGGCGACGGTTTACCGCAACCTCTCCCTGTTCAAGACCCAGGGCAAGATTCAAAGCCTGGGAACGGTCAACGGAAAGGAACGGTTCGACGCCAACACCGATCCCCATGTCCACTTCATCTGCACCGGCTGCGACGCAGTCCTGGACCTGCCGGAAGTGGAAGTCCCCCTGAATCTGGGAAGCCGGGCAGAAGCCTGCCGGGGCTGCCAGGTAGCAAGCTGCCAGCTGACCTTCACCGGTCTGTGCAGCAATTGTCAGTAAACAATCTATAAAATCAAAAATGAAAATTATTTGGAGGAAAAAATTATGAAGAAGTTTGTTTGCAGTGTCTGTGGTTACGTTCACACCGCCGAGGAGCTGGCCGCTGATTTCAAGTGCCCCGTTTGCAAGGTCCCCGCTTCCAAGTTCGTTGAGCAGAAGGGCGAGCAGAAGCTGGCCGCTGTCCATGAGTACGGCGTTTACGCTCAGACCGTGAAGAACAACCCCGACATCTCCGCTGAAGACAAGAAGTACATCTTCGAGCAGCTGATGGCCAACTTCACCGGCGAGTGCAGCGAGGTGGGTATGTACCTGTGCATGGCCCGGATTGCTCACCGTGAGGGCTACCCCGAGATCGGCCTGTACTGGGAGAAGGCTGCCTGGGAAGAGGCTGAGCACGCTGCCAAGTTCGCAGAGCTGCTGGGCGAGGACCTGGAGCCCAACATGAAGGCCACCACCAAGGACAACCTGGCATGGCGTGTTGACTGCGAATTCGGCGCAACCCAGGGCAAGTTTGACCTGGCTTCTTGCGCAAAGAAGAACGGCCTGGATGCTATCCACGACACCGTTCACGAAATGGCTCGCGACGAGGCTCGCCACGGCGTTGCCCTGAAGGGTCTGCTGGAGCGTTACTTCAAGTAAGATAACAAAGCGGGCGGGGGAAACCCTGCCCGCTTTTCATAAAAGCATCAAAAAAAGAACAGAATAAGGTCAATACGACAAAGGAGAAAAACCTATGAAAATCCGTTTGTTTGCCGTTTTGCTGGTTGCTGTGCTGTGCTTGTCTGCAATGACCGGCTGTGCCTTTGATAAGCCCGTAAAAGAAAAGACGGAAGCCCTGCTTTCCGAAGAAGTAATGCCTGCTGAAAGAGCAGAAGATATTGCCTATACCCATGCTAAAGCGGAGCCTACTGAGGTAACGGGACTGCATACAGAAATGGATGCGGATGATGGCTACTATAAATATGAGATCGAATTTCGGTACAACGGTGTGGAGTACGAGTATGAAATTCACGCTGTGACAGGTGAAATTCTGTTCTGGGATAAGGAGATCGACGACTAATGGAAAACAATCCCTTTGCTTCCCTTGTGCAGAAGGCGGAAAAAGAGTGTGATGTATATTGCCCCATCTGCCATAAGGTGCTGCATCTGCAGGCCGGAGAAGTGATCCCCCGCTGCTGCGGCAAGCCCATGGAAGTGCGGTAAGGCAGCGAAACCCGGACGGGAAAACACCGTCCGGGTTTTACAGTTACTGTTGCAATGTTTACATCTTTCTAAGCTGTTGCTTTCTTAGCAACGCTATGGTATATTAAATACACCGATGGACTACAACTTGACTGCAGAAAGGAATGGTTTTTATATGTCTGTTGCAATCGTTTATCTTCCAAAGGGATATTCCTTTGAACAGAAACAATGCCTGATTACTAAAACCAAGGCTGCCTGTATGGCGGGCCTCCGGGTGACTGAAAAACACTCCTCTGTGTTTATCCGGGAGCTGGAGCCGGATTGCATGGATGACTATGCAAAGAACACCAAATATCTGTTTGTGTACACCACCTTAGGTAAAACCCCTGAGGGCAAAGATCTTGTTTGCCGAGGCTTTGATGAGGCGTGTGCGGAAGTCTTTGGCGAAGAGAAGGGACGCACCATCGTGCTTTTTAAGGAACATAGCGACGAGAATGCCGGCTCCAACGGCTATTTGCGTCCGTTTCGACCCCAAAAACCGAAAAAGTAATGACATAAATGCAAAATATCCGGACAGAAAACGCTGTCCGGGTATTTTTGCATAGGGGACCTTGACTTCCCCCGAGCTGTTCGTAGGCAGGTGAACCTCGCTGCGGCGTGCCTTTTCATTATGCAAAGTATTGTTCTGCGAAGGCGTTTGCCCGGTGGGCGGCTTCTTGTAGGTAGGTTTCTAAGGGCAGGTGACCGTAAAGGTCTACTTTGCATTTACCCGGCTTGGGACGGACTTTCAATTCGAAATTCAGAACTGTTTGAGGTTTTGCGGCTTTTAGCCGAGATAAAACCATAGCCCAATCTGCTTTCCCGTCTCCGGGGAGCAGGTGCAGATCGTCAGCGCTGCTGAGCGTGGGAGAGGTAGCGCCATAGTTATCGTTTAAGTGGGTAAAAAGCAAACGATCGGCGTATTTTGCCAAAAGGTCTGTGGGGGGCGGATAGCATTGCTCGTGACCCAAGTCCCAACAAAAGCCAACAGCAGGATCGGCTGCATAGCGGTCGAGGAGCGCCATCAGGTACTCCGGTCCTTGCAGGTTCTCAAAGGCGATCTTCACGCCCGCTTGTCTTGCATAGTCCGTTAGTCTGTCAAAGTTATCAAAGAAGAGTTCCTCTTCCCGGAAGGTATACTCAAATCTTCCCCAAGGGTGGATGACCAAAATAGGGATATTCCATTTCTTGCAGGCATCCAGGCAGGCAAGGGTATCTTCCAGCATAGGGCTGTTTTCCCGACCCCACAGCTGACAGTTTCTGTCGTGGGGTGCGTGGAGGGAGTGGATGGCGAGCCCCAATTCCTTGGCGGCTGCCGCCAGCTCTTCCAGATCTTCCCAGCCCTGCCAGGGAGGGGAAATGCCGTCAAAGCCCACTTTTTTTAAAAGCCGAAGGACATCCTGCCGGGGAAGGGAGTAGCTTTCCTGCAAGGAAAAACCGATGCTTCTCATATTACACATCCAGGTAGCCGCAGAGAACCTTGATAGAATTATAAACGCCGTCAATATGGCTGCGCTCATAGCCGTGGCTGGCGTAAACACCTGCGCCGATCAGACCGTGGCGGATGTCAAAGCCTGCCCGCAGGGTGGCTTCCACATCAGAGCCATAGTAGGGGTACACATCCACAGCGTAGTCAGCGCCGGTCTTTTTGGCGGCATCGATCAGCTTGCCTACCACTTCATAGCTGTAAGGACCACCGGAGTCCTTGGCGCAGATGGAGACCTGCCGTTCCGTGCAGGCAAGGCCGTCGCCTACGCAGCCCATATCCACGGAAATGGCTTCGGTCACACCGGCAGGAATAGAGCCGGAGCCACCGTGACCCACTTCTTCGTACACGGTGATATATACATAGGTCTTCCGCTTCAAAGCGATCTTGTTATCCGCAATATACTTGGCAAAGCCGAGAAGAATACCAACAGACAGCTTATCGTCTAAGAAACGGCTCTTCAGGTAGCCGCTTTCCGTCCGACGGGTACGGGGATCAAAGCAGACGATGTCACCGGTCTGGATGCCCAATGCGGCAGTATCCTTGGCGCTTTCCACCTTTTCATCCAGCACCACTTCGCAGCTGTCAAAAGTACGGGGGGCAGAACTGTAGTCCTTGTTTACATGGACAGAGGCGTTGCAAAGCTGGAAGGTGCCTTCGTAAACTTTGCCCTCCCGGGTATAGACCCGGACATTTTCTGCTTCGCCGTTATTGGGACTCATACCCCCCAGAGCGGTCAGCCGCAGACGGCCGTTGCCCTTTACCTGGGCGACCATACCGCCCAAAGTGTCGGTATGAGCAGCCAAAAGCAGACCGTCGTTGAGATTTTCACCGCCCAGGTCGATGAGAACACCGCCCTTTTCTGTAATGGTGGCGGCAAATCCTAATTTTTCAAAGGCTTCCTTTGCCCACAGAGCGGCTTTGGCAGTAAAGCCGGTGGGGGAGTCGATCGCCAGCAGCTGGGCAGCAGACTCCCAGGCAAAATCAGCGTAATGCATAGTAACCATAAAAATTCCTCCAAATTCTTATTTTTGTTATCATAGCATACCTTTTTCGGAAAAACAAGGCAGGAAAACCTGTCATCTTTTGTTGACAGAATTCCGGACGAATGATATAATCAAGAAAATATAATAGGAGGGGTATGCATGGAAAAGGCAAAAGAAATCAACATTCTCGCCCTTTGTAAAAGCCTGTTAAGAAAAGCTTGGCTCATCGTCCTGTGTGCGATCATTTTTGGAATTGGCGGATATGTCTATACAGATCAGTGTGTAGCACCCATGTACCGGTCCAGCATTCTGCTGTATGTAAATAACTCCGCAAGCACGGATAACAACGACAACATCTCTTCTTCCGACCTGGCTACTTCCCAGCGTCTGGTAAAGACCTACATTATCATTCTCCGCAGCGATCCGGTTATGGAGAAGGTGGCAGCCAACCTGGAGCGGTCTACCGGAAAGAAGCTGTCCGGCGGTGCGATCAACGGTATGCTTTCTGCAGGCGCAGAAAATGAAACCGAAGTTTTCCGTGTCAGCATTTCCAGCACCGATCCTGTGCTGGCAGCAGAGGTGGCTAACTCTGTAGCGGCTGTGGCCCCTAAGGAGATCGAATCCGTTATTTTGGGCAGCTCTGCCAAGGTCGTGCAGCATGCAACAGTAGCCGGCGCACCTTATTCTCCCAATAAGACCCGTCAGGCAGCATTGTTTGCCATCATTGGCGCAGTTTTGGCAGTGGCCTTTGTGCTGGTTCGGGAGTTTATGGATGTCCGCATCAAATCCGAAGAGGATCTGGCAGAAATTTGCGACGCTCCCATTTTGGGTTACATTCCCGAATTGGGTTTGGAAAGCTCCACCAAGTATAGTTACACACCCAGCAGTGAGGAGGTGGGCAAATGAAATTGCGTAAAGAGCAGGATGTGACCCAGAGTTACGTCAATCAGAGAAGACTGATCCTGAATTCCAATGCTTCTTTTCATATTCAGGAAGCCTACCGCACTTTGCAGACCAACATTCGTTTCTCCTTGCCCGGTAACGGCTGTAAGGTGATCTGCCTGACCAGTAGTATGGCCAGCGAAGGAAAGAGCACCACTTGCTTGAACCTGGCCATCTCTATGGCTGAAACCGGCAACAAAGTTCTGCTGATCGACGCAGATATGCGCCGTCCCAGCCTGGGCAAGCTGCTGATCGAAAAAACATCTCCCGGCCTTTCCAATGTGCTGGCAGGTCTTTGCGATGTGATGCTCGCGGTTCGGAAGAATATCCGTCCCAACCTGGACATTTTGTTCTCCGGTGAGATCCCTCCCAACCCGTTGGAGCTTCTCAGCAGCAAGACAATGGAGAAGATGCTGGAAGAACTGAAGCCCCTGTATGATTATATCATTGTGGATACCCCTCCTGTTACCATCGTTTCCGATACTTGCGTGATTGCAAGCCTGGTAGATGGCACTTTGCTGCTGGTGCGTCAGCATGAGGCAGAAAAGGAAGGCGTTTCCAAGGCCGTTAAGCAGCTGCAGATGGCAAATGCCAAAATGTTGGGATTTGTCCTCAATGGCGTAGTTGACGGCAAGGGCAAGGCTTATAAGCGTAAGTATAAGTACAGCTATAAGTACAAATACAGTTACGAATCCACAAACCGGGGAAAGGGTTAAAATGCGCAGAAACAGCGAATTTGTCCTGAGGCAGATCGCCGGAAAAAATGTGGTAGTTCCCTTGGGGCAGGCGGCAGAAGCCTTCCGGGGAATGATCACTTTGAATAAGACCGGTAAGTTTTTGTGGGATCTTCTGGAAACAGAACAGACAGAAGAAAGTCTGGCTAAGGCTCTGGTTGAAACCTACGGCATCACAGAAGAACGGGCATTGACCGGTGTAAAGAACTTTTTAGAGCCTCTTTATCCTACCGGTGTGATCCTGAAATAATGAATGCGCTCTCTGCATGGAGAGCGCATTTTCTTTCAAAATATGTAGGTTTTACCGGAAAAGTGCGGGATAAATACTACTATAGAGAAGCGAAATTGATTACAAAATGTAATCTTTCTCTTGATTTCCAAAGGAAGGTGTGCTATACTCTTTCTGGTTTGCAAGACCGCAAACCGGAAAGGAGGCTGGGCAAATGATGAAAAAATGCCTTGCACTTCTGGTTCTTTTCGCTGTTTTGATTGGATGTATTCCCCTGGGTGTCAAGGCCCAGTCTGAAAATTATCGAATTTATACACAGATCCAGGATATGTATAGACGTGTGCAGCAGGCCACGGGAAGTCGGGACTTAAGTAAGCTTTGCGGCACAAAGGTTGGCTACGAGCTTTACTATTTGGGGATCACTTCTACACCGGTCATTTATGACGGCAGAGACCAGTTTGATGTATATAGAAGCCTGGAGTACACTTCCAATGGGCATACGGTCCGTGTTTATGGTGGCTACCAGTATACTATGCGAGAGGCCCTTTATGCAGTAACCAATGGCGGCACAAAGGATGTATATAATCTTTTGATTGGCTTTAACTGGACACGCAGTGCGGCAGGTCAGCGGTATGGACACGCTGTGGTGATCCACGCAATTCTGGATGGTATTATGTACTTTAGTGAAGGCTTTAATACCCCCTTTGATAACGGCACCGGTACACCCAGTGTTTGCACCATTGACGAATTCACAGCAGACTACGGAAAGTGGTCTTCCTTTGAGGGCCTGGTATACTTTGGACAGAAGAACCAGGCGGATTTCAGTCAGGAGTATTCCTGTAATGCCTTTTTGCAGACTACAAAAGCAACAGAAGCAAGAAATATGCCCAGCATCCAGCAGAGCATATCCCTGCGAACGGTAAAGCAGGGAGAACGGCTGGAAGCAACAGGGGTTTATAGGAATAAGGACAACGAACTGTATTACAGGATCGTGGATAGCGGCACAGCAGCCTATGTGAATGCGGAGGATGTAAAGCTGCTTTCCCTGCGTTATGACGACGTGCAGGTATGTGATGCGGTGTACCCGGAGCTGCTGCAGCCCGGTGAAAATTATACTATTAACGGTATTCTGCGCAGCACCCATAATGAAGTGCATAATGTGATGGCACGGATCCTGGACGAGCTGGGCCATGAGCAGGCGTGTTTCCCCATTCCTGTGGAAGGCCGCTATAAGGATCTGGCAGCCAGCGCTTTAAGCTATGAGATCGATTTTTCCCATTTGCTTCCCGGAAATTATACACTGGAACTGAGTGCGGAAGTGCGCAATCATTACATAAGAAATGGTAAGATTTTGGAAGAAATCCAAAAGTGCATTCTGGCTGAAGCGCCCTTTGCGGTAGGATATACACCTGTTTCTATTCCTGTAAGCGCAGAGCCGAAAGAGAAGGCGAGCGGCTGGCAGTTTGAAGATGGGGTTTGGCGCTATTACAAAGACGGACAGTTCCGCACAGGCTGGTTCTGCTCCAACGGGGTAGATTACTACCTGCTGGAGGACGGCGCTGCAGCTACCGGTTGGCAGGAGATCAACGGTAAGATGCGGTTCTTCTCCGATACGGGCGCTATGCGTACCGGTTGGCTGAATGATCGGGGAGCAGTTTACTATTTGCTTTCCAACGGTGTACCGGTCACCGGAGAGCGGGTCATCGACGGGGTAGCGCATACCTTTGGTACAGACGGGATCCGTATTGAGCCTGCATTTTTAAACAGCTAAAAAATGGCTGAAGCTTTTTGCTTCAGCCATTTTCATTAAAATTTACACCCTGGGTGTCCTGCCAGTAGTGCAGGGCTTTTTCTATATCCTGCTGGGGAAGATCAAAATACTCTGCCAATTGCCAAGGCTCTGTATAGCCGGCGGCAAAGGCTTCCCGGAAGGCCTCTTCCGGCAAGAAATTACGGAAGACCCATCGATTTGCCCGGTATTCGCTCCGCTCTGCCAACTCAAAAGGGCTGTCCACCTTGTGCAGAGCGCCCGTTGCCACATGGCCCAATTCGTGGCAGCATACCCCTCGCAAAAGCCGGGTGGAGTGTATTTTGGAAAAGTCCAAAAAGATGGCATAAAAGCTCTCATCCCGGATGGTGGCCCCGGGCTGGGGACAGCCGAAATAGGGGATCACATCTACGCGATTTTCCCGGCAGTATTCATAAAAATCACATAGTTCAAACACGGCACACCTCTTACTGGTTTTGCCGCCTTTCCCGCATCAGCCGGACCATATCCCGGACGGCTTCCTTCTGGGCTTCGTCCAGTTCCTTGAAATCACCGTAGAATGCCACATCTACCTGATCCAGCACATCGGCACTTTCTTTTTCCCCCAGGAGGGTGGCCACGCTGACGCCTAAACGGGCGGCGATTTTTTGGGCTGTTTGGGCATTTACGCCCTTCTTCCGCCCCATCTTCAAATCGGTCATCAAGCCCCGGCTGATGCCTAATTCGTCGCACAAACGACCGGGCTTGATGCCTGCTTTTTCACAAAGAAGTACAATATTCTCGTACAAATTCTCCATAACCGTTCCTCCAGTGGAAGTACCCCGTCGGGTACATATTTTAAGGACTAATGTTATTTTAGTACTCAAACGTGTACTTGTCAATAGAAATTCGCACATTTTCGACAGCCTTTTTACATAAAAAAGGATAGCAAACTTCCGGTACAATAACACGGACAGAAGAAATCCCCCTGAGAAGCTTTCGCTCTCAGGGGGTTGCTTTATGGAATTAGGGAACGATCTTATCCAGCAGACCGACCAGGTAGCTGGAGCGGACCATACCGATGTTGTTGGCAAAGATGATATCGGTTGCGCCGACCTGACGGGCAAAATCAACCAGATTGCCCTTCCAGTAGCGGTAGTCGATCTCATAGACCTTGCTGTAGTGGTCCACGAAGTAGGGCATCATAGCATTGCCGAAGGATTCCTTTACCACAATACCCACAGAGCCGTCGGTCACATCTGCGTTGGTAAACTCTGCATAGGGCTGGTCACCGGCGGCGAAGATCAGGTACTTGTTGGGGGCGCTGTAGGTATCGCCGTTGGCAACTACGGGCCAGTTGTACTTGGCACCGCTGGTTTCGGTGAAGACCATGGAAACGCTGTGGTAGGGCAGGTAGGCATACACAGTGTCGGGGGTTGCGGAAACAGCGGAGTCCTTACCTGCGAAGGGACCCTTGTAGCCGTCGTAGATCTTTTCGGTGCGCTGCTCCATGGTGTAGGGGGCAACACCCTTCACTTCGCAGAAGCGTTCATAGCCGTAGTAGGCGCCGATGGCACTCCAGTGCCAGTCGGTGCGGAAGTACAGATACTCGGACTTGTGCTGCTTGAGCTTGTTGAAGATGTTAACGGGAATAACGGAGCTGTCCATATAACTGAAGATCTTATCCAGGCAAGCACTCTGGTCTACATAGCCGGAGTATTCTGCAGCGATCTGGTCGGGAAGTACGATACCCACAGCGGTGGGGATCACCAGAGAGTAAACATTGGTCTGACCCTGCAGGGCATTGGCAACGGAGCTGACAAGGCTTGCATAGTTCTTAGCAGCGGAATCACTGTAGGAATAGTATTCAAAGGCCATATTGCCGATGACCATACAGTTGTCGTAGCTCTTCCAGCTGGTCTTGTCGCTGATCTTGGTGGTGGAACCGTTCAGCACACCGGCGGTGTTGGTGGCATTTGTGGGTTCCGGTGTAGGCTCGGGAGTAGGCTCCGGCGTAGGTTCAGGCGTGGGCTCGGGAGTAGGCTCAGGTGTGCCCTCGGGCGTAGCTGCAGGGGTGTTTTCAACGGAAGGGTTCTCTGCCAGCTTTTTTGCACCCTCTGCATCACAGCTGATGCACAGGATGATGCTGGTGTTGCTGTTCCAGATCAAAGCATCGTCGATCTTGGGGACTTCTTCGGGGTGATAGCTCCGGAACTGATCCCGCATCTCGTTAATGTGGGTCTTCACAGCGGCCATAGCAGCATCCAGGTCAGACTTCTGTGCCAAAGTGATCCAGGTCAGTTCGTCGGCATAACGGGCATCACCGGTATACATGGTGACAACAGCGCCTTCAGGCAGTTCGGCGTAGGTAAAGCCTGCGCTTTCACTGCTGTCCTCCAGGGGCGTTTCAAATGCAGCATTGTTCAAAAGCGCGGTGAAGACTTCTTCAGCAGATGCCTTGGGGGCATCAGGTTCGCTGCTCTTGCCGCAGGCTGTCAGAGAAAACAGCAGACACAGTGCAAGCAACAGGGCGGTGAGAACGGTTAACTTGTTTTTCATAGCACACCTCGTTGTTGGTATTTTGTCAAAAAAATGCGAATTTTGTAATACTGCTATGATAACCCAAAAGCCGTACATTTGCAAGTGCTACCTGGAAAAATGTTCATTTTAAGATAGTTTTTGTAAGCCGTGTTTGCCAAAGAGTGTTTCTGTAAAAAAGACCTCGCACCAATTGGTACGAGGTCTTTTTGCTATGAAACACTGTCGAACTGGGATTGGTAGAGCCGATAATAGAAACCTTTTTTAGCCATAAGGCTCTCGTGGGTGCCTTGCTCTACTACCTGACCCTTGTCCAGCACCAGAATGTGATCTGCTGCCTGAATAGTGGAAAGTCGGTGGGCAATGATAAAGCAGGTCTTGTTTTTCATCAGTTCCCGCATCGCTGCCTGGATCTTTTGCTCTGTCCGGGTGTCCACATTGGAGGTGGCCTCGTCCAAAATCAGCATATTGGCATCCAGCAGCATGGCTCTGGCGATGGTCAGCAATTGCTTTTGTCCCTTGGAAATGGAGGTGCCGTTGTCAGAAAGCACTGTATGATACCCTTCCGGAAGCCGGGAAATGTAATTGTGGATCCGGGCAGCCTTGGCTGCGGCAACCACTTCTTCCATAGTAGCGCCGGGCTTTCCATAGGCAATGTTGTCAAAGATCGTGCCGTGGAACAGCCAGGTGTCCTGCAGCACCATGGTATAGGCGCGTCGCAGAGAATTTCTGGTCAGACTGCGGATATCCTGTCCATCCACCAGCACAGCGCCCCCGTCCACATCGTAAAACCGCATAAGCAGGTTGATGATGGTGGTTTTTCCCGCACCGGTGGGGCCAACGATCGCTGTCAGACTGCCGGGCTTTGCGTGGAAGCTGAGATCTTCAATGATAGGCTTGCCGGGATCGTAGGAAAAGTCTACCTTTTCCAGCTTTACATCTCCCGTGGCATCAGTAAGCACAGCTGCATCGGGGGCATCCGGTGTTTCCGGTTTGGCATCGATAAGACCAAAGACACGCTCCGCCGCAGCAAAGGCGCTTTGGATCTCTGCCAAAATATTGGCAAATTCGTTGATAGGGCCGGAGAATTTCTTGCTGTACAGCACAAAGGCGGAAAGATCACCCAGCAGCACCCGGCCGTCCAGAAACAGCAAAGAACCGAAAAGGCATACCAGGGAAAGGGAAAGGTTGCTGATGAAATTCACAGAAGGGCCTGTCAGCGTGCCGTTGGCTTCGGCCTTGGTGTAGGCATCCACCGCTTCTGTGTTTCGCTGGTCAAACCGAGCCTGGACAGTTTCTTCCCGTCCGTAGGCACGAACGGTTTTCTGTCCGGAGAGCATTTCCTCCACAAAGCCGTTGAGCTGGCCAAGCTTGGCGCTGCGGCGGCGGAACAGAGGACGCACCCGGTTCGCCAGCCACCGGGTAAACAGGAAGGTGATGGGCACAGTGAAAATAAAGATGGTCACAAGCACCGGTGCAATGGAAAGCATCATAATAAAGGAGACGACCACCATCACGATGCTTTTCAGGATCTGTAGAAGATCGGTGGAAAGAGATTGGTTTACGGTGTCCACATCATAGGTGATGGTGGAGATGATGTCGCCGGTCTGGTAGCGGTCAAAAAAGCGTACCGGCAGAGCGGAAAGGCTTTCAAATACATCGTGGCGCATCTGCCGTGACACCCGTCGTGACAGATCCTGCATCACAAGATGCAGCACATAGGTCAGCACTGCAGAAAGCACATAGAAGATCACCATCAGGGTGGCACAGCGGTAAACGGTGTCAAAATCCACCTTGCCTTCTCCTGCGGCAATGGCGTTGATCGCCTGCCCGGAAAGCTTGGGGCCATAGAGGGCAAGCAGGCTGCTGGATACAGATAATACCAGCGCCAGCAGAATGAGTCCCCGGTTTTTGCCCAAATACCGCCAAAAGCGTGCCAAAAGAGCACCACGGGACAGATTGGAGGCCTGGAACTGGCGACGGTCGCCGGAAACTTCAGCCCGGGTGAGTCGTCCACCGCCAATAAGGTTAGGATCAGCCATCAGGCACCCTCCTTTCCGTCACCCATTTGGGTGTGGGCGATCATGCGGTATTCTTCGCAGCTGTCCAGCAGCGTTTCGTGGCTGCCGGCTCCCAGAATGCCCCCATCTTCCAGCACAAGGATCAGATCTGCATGCCGCAGAGAACTGATCCGCTGGGCGATCAGTACAGTGGTGGTGTTGCGGTAGTTTTTCCGCAGAGCAGCCCGCAGCTTGGAATCGGTTTGATAATCCAAAGCGGAAGAAGCATCGTCCAGCACAAGGATCTCCGGGTTTGCAGCCAGCGCCCGGGCGATCAGCAGCCGCTGCTTTTGACCGCCGGAGAGGTTGTTGCCGCGGACAACGACCTCTGCATCCATACCGCCCGCCCGTTCTTCAATAAATTCCGCAGCCTGGGCATCCGTGGCCGCACGATGGAGTGCGTCATCAGAAAGCTCCCGGAAGAAGCGGATATTGTCAGCCACAGTACCTTCTGTGACAAAATCGTTCTGGAACACCACACCGAATTTTGCCCGCAGCTTCTCTGTGGGGATGGTGCGGATATCTTGACCGTCAATAAGAATCTGCCCTTCATCCGGGTCATAAAGCCGGAGCAGCAGGTTTACGATGGTGCTTTTTCCAGAGCCGGTGGCACCTAAAATGCCTAAGGTTTGGCCGTGCTCCAGTTTGAAGGACAGGTTTTCCACATTTTTGCCTACGCCTGTATAGGAGAAGGCCACATTTCGGAACTCAATATGGGGGGCGTTTTCCGGGGCTTCTTCTGCCAGCAGTACCGTCAGATCTTCCGGCTCTGCCAGCACATTGGCCACCCGTTTGGCGCTGGCTTCGCCCTTGGACCACATGACGAAGATCCGGGTAATGCCCAACATGGCGTTGAGAATATAAGTAAAATACTGCAGGAAGGCCACGATGACGCCGCTTTCCATTTGACCGGCATTTACCCGGTAAGCGCCCACCACTACGGCCAGCGTCAGACCCAAATTCAGCACCAAAGAAGCCACCGGATTGGTGATGCCTGTGACCGCACCGGCCTTCATAGTGATGTCAGAAAGATCTCGGTTGACTCCGTGGAACCGCTTTTTTTCGTAGTCAGACTTGCTCAGAGCCTTGATCACCCGGACACCGGTGATGTTTTCCTGCACAGTACGCACCATATCATCCAGCACATCCTGCTGGTGGAAATGCATGGGAACACTGTATTTTGTCACAAGATAAGCCACGATAGCGATGATGGGCAGAAGTCCAATGAGGATCAGCGCCAGCTTGGCATCCATACTCAGCATCAGCACTACGCCGCCGATAAGCAGCATAGGCGCACGAATGCCCATTCGCTGAAACCGTGCCAATAGCTGATTGATGTTATAGGTATCGCTGGTGAGCCGGGAAACGGCAGAGGAGACGGTAAGCTGATCCATCTGCTTGGCAGATAAACCCTGCAGCTTGGCAAACAGGTCGTGACGGATGGTTTTTGTGATGCGCCCGGCACTTTGGGCAGCCATACGATTGGCAAGAATATTAAAGCTCAATGCCAGTGCTGCGCAGAGGAGCATCAGGCCGCCATAGAGGAATATCGCCGGCCGATCCCCTTGAGGCACCTTGATATCCACCATAACTTCCATAAGGTATGGGATAAATAGCTCCGTGATGGTACCCAAAAGCTTAATAAAGGTGGTCAGCAGGATAAAGCCCCAGTAGGGTCTGAGATATCGCTCCAGTTTAACCATATCAATGCGCCTCCTTTGTACCATTTTCTGTATTTTACCAAATTTGTAAAAAGGAGTCAACTTGCTGTCTTGCACCATATTGCTCTTTTGAAGGGCCGCTATGGCAAAAGAGAACCCACATCCGGATGAATGTGGGCTCGTTTATTATATTTCTATGATCTGGCTGCTGCCACGCACGGACTTCTGCTCGCCATTGGGCAAGCGGATATTGGCGGTGATTCCTTCGGGGATGATAAACTTGTACTTCACGATACCGTTCACATATTCCCAGCTGCTCAGAAGTTCGCCGCAGGGCGTTTGCACTGAAGCGGTCACATAGCCCAAGCGTTGATCCGGCTGGGGCGCAAGGGTTACCTTTTTGTATCCCGGCTCCGCAATTTTGATACCGGCCATAACACCGTAAAGCCAATCGCCAACGGCGCCATAGGCGTAGTGGTTAAAGGAATTCATATCTGCGCTCCAGAAAGTGCCGTCCTCTTTGATGCCGTTCCAGTGTTCCCACATGGTCGTAGCGCCCTTGTTTACGGAATATAACCAGGAAGGAGGCTCTTCGTTGAATAGCAGCCTATAAGCAATATCTGCTCTGCCGTTGCTTGAAAGCGTGTGCAGCAAATAAGGTGTACCAACAAAGCCTGTGGACATCTTTCCACCAAAATAATCGACAAGCTTTACAAGATGAGACAGAACGCATCCTTTTTCCTCTTCTTTGCACAATCCGAACTGCAGGATCAGCACCATGGCTGTTTGTGTAATTTTTCCGCCCAAAGTGTCTATCTCCCGATCGATATCTAAATCATAGGACAAAATATCGTTGAGATATTCTTCTCTGAAAGCCTGCAGGATATTTTGGTATAAGGCACAGTATTTCGATACATCTTTCCCAAGGATCTTGCCGGCGGAAATTACAAGCTGAGTAGAATACGCAAAAAAGGCACTTGCGATCAAATCTGTTGAGGTGGCTCCCTGATAACTGTCTGCGCCTGCGTCTAAAGCAAGCCAGTCTCCGTAATGCCAACCGTTCAACCATAGGAATTCTTTTTCACCTGCGCAGTGAATGTAATCCACCCAGCGGCACATCATATCGAAATTATCGGCAAGTATTTGCTTATCGCCATAAAGTTCATACAGAGTCCAGGGGATGATTGTTGCGGCATCACCCCAAGCGGCGGAGGTTCTGGTATGTTCTCTTGTGGTCGTACCTTTCGTTTCCGGACATGTACCGTAGATTTCACCGGTATCTGCCTGCTCTGCCCGCAAATCGGCAAGCCACTTGTTGAAAAATTTTTGCACATGAAAGTTTATGCCCGCTGTTCGGCAGAATACCTGTGCATCGCCTGTCCATCCCAGACGCTCATCCCGCTGCGGACAATCTGTGGGAATGTCAAGGTAGTTGGACTTCTGCCCCCAAATAATATTGTGGTACAGCTGATTTATCTTAGCGTTGCCGCAAGAAAAATTGCCAATTCTTTCTATATCGGAATGTACCACAATGGCGGTAAAACCATCAACATCGACTTCCTTGAACGGATACGCATCCAAACGAACATATCTGAAGCCTTGAAAAGAGAATCTGGGTTTAAAATAATCCTCTTCTCCACTGAGTATAAATAGCACATCATTTTTGGAAGTTCTGTAATTCGCATTATAAAAATTCCCGTTTTTATCAAGAACCTCACCAAAAGACAGCTTTACTTTTGCGCCTTTATCTCCCTTTATTCTTAGGGAAACATACCCGGTCATATTTTGACCAAAGTCAAGTACGCTTTCGCCCTTGGGGGTGATTATGTGCTTTGCTTTGAAGGTTTCGTGTTCGCATATAGGCTCGCCTACATCTTTGATCAAATCAAATGCGACCGCATCACATACCGCAGGGCCAAGCAACTTTGGCTTGTGAGTCTTGTCAATGGTCTCACCGTTATAAATATCTGCAAAGATGACCTGGTTTGTATAAACATTCCAGGAATTATCCGTGTAAAAAATGTCCACACTGCCATCAGTATATACAACAGTAAAACGTGCACAGACACTGATATGATCTGCGTATACAGATGTGTTTCCTGCATACCCAATACGACCAACCGCCCATCCGGGTGCGGCAGTAATAGTGATCACATTCTCTGATGCGAATAGGTCTGTAATACAATATTCCTGATACTGGATACCGCGCTTGTCATAACTTGTAAAGCCGGGAGTCAAAACCCTTTTGCTTACCTTCTTATCATTGATAAGCAATTCGTATAAGCCTACAGCAGATATTTCGACTTTCGCAGAAACGATCGCACTTTTTAATTTGTAATCTTTAATAAAGCTTAATGCACCGAAAAACTTTTCATCCAACGGAGCTCTGATCCAATGTTTTTTCATAGCATCTTTCCTAAAAATTAATATTGGAACATATTTTATAGTTCTTGTTCCAAAACAAATGCACTTTCAGTATTCTACCAAATTTGCAAAAAGGAGTCAACCACGGCTGCACACCATATTGCTCTTTTGAAGAATTGCTATGGCAAGCGCAGTAGGTTGTGGGGCTTTAAGGGGAAAGGTGTCGGCAAAAAGATACTTGACAAAGTGGCCCCTCTGTGTTAGTATATACAGGCACTCAAGCAGTGCCCATATCGCGGAGTAGAGCAGTTGGAAGCTCGTCGGGCTCATAACCCGGAGGTCGTAGGTTCGAGTCCTGCCTCCGCAACCATAATACCTACCCTTATTTGATACAAAGGTATCAGCAAGGGTAGGTATTTTTATATCCATTTTCACCCCAGAACAGGGTGAATTCCTAAACTTTGCAACGCATTTCCTTTTCTGTTGCCCAGGGATTGTGCTTTCCCCCGGTTGCCGGATCACTCAAGCCCTACATATTGCGTTTTTAATTCGTTAAAATACCGCAATTCGTTAAACGGCTAGCATCCAACATTCCAACGCCAATTGAAGAAGCAAACTCACGAACACCACCCCCTAAAAGAGCACGATGATTCCGTTGATAGCAAACTTAAATTTGACGAGGAGATAACAAATGATTCAAATATCATACACATCAATGGTAGTGTTCATCAGTATCATTTGGTGTTTGCTAAGAGTGGTATGTGCAACTAAAGCCAAGAGAGCAGATTGGAAGAGAGAAATACAACTGCTTTTGGTATATGTCTGCATTGTCGTTATTGCTCGTTTTACCTTTTTCCCATTTTCAAAAGTAGACGGAGAAATACAACCACTTGTTTATGAAAGTGCAAAAGTATATCCGTTTCGGATAAATTGGATTCCGTTTGTTAATTTGTTTGATTATCCCGAAATGAGAGATATTTTGATAAATGTTATTGGAAATACAGCAATGTTTATACCATTGGGAGTTGTTTGGCCAAGTGTATACAAAGGATTGGATACCCACTGGAAAGTTATTTCCGCAGGCATTGATGTTTCTTTATGTATTGAGATTTTACAACTTCCCTTTTATGACAGGGTATCCGACATTGATGATTTATTATTAAATTCGTTAGGTTTCATCATTGGGTATCTGCTGTATCTTCTTGCGAGGGTGGTAAGTAAAAAGGTGTCAAGAATTAAGTAAATTCCAGTTTGTCTAACACTTCCGCAGAAACGATGCCGAGCGGGTTAGGGCAGTAACGAAACCCACTGCACCGGGCACGAATTGTCCGCGGCGACTCGCCGCCAAATTCCAATTTGTCGAACAGATGAAAGCAGCCGCCGACCATCCGGTCGGTGGCTGCTTTATACAATAACAACACCCCTGACGGTCAGGGGTGTTTGCTTTATACAATATTACTGCGGGATTTGCGGTACTGGCTGGGAGTCTTGCCGGTTTTGCTTTTGAACACGTTGGCAAAATAGTGCTCGTCGGCGAAGCCCAAGTGATTGGCAATGGATTTGATGGAATGGGTGGTGTTTTGCAGCAGCATTTTGGCAAATCCAATTTTTCGGCTCAAAAGATAGGCATGGGGTGTTTGCTGATAATGCTTCTTAAATTCCCGGATCATTTTAGAACGGGAAATAAACAGGGCGTTGCAGATATCGTCAATGGAAACGGAGGAGTCGATGGCCTTGTCCAACTCTGAAAGAATCTGCTGTGCAATGGTTGCGTCTTGGGTATTGACTTGCTTTTTTTCTGCCAGCTTCATGAAGATATTAAACAGATGCTTGCTGGCGGATTTGTAGATCTGGTCGTTATAAACAGAGATTTTTTCCAATTCGATAATGCTACTCATTTCCTGCAAAATATCCGTATCGTGGAATACATAGGTCTGTTTCAGACCGTACTCATTGAGGATATTAAAAAACACATCGCTTTTGAAATTGATCCAGATCTTTTTGAAAGGATCTTTTTTATCTGCGTAGTATTCATGAGAAGAACCTGGCTCGAGCAAATACACATCATTGGCATTCAGGGTGTGCTTTTTTCCGTCCACAACCAGGTAGCCCTTGCCGGACATAATATATTCCAGAATAAAGTAGGTTGCGTTGATTCGTTTGATGTGGAAATTGGGATTGGGGTAGGTGATACCAAAGCATTCGATGGATACAGGCACCTTGTTAGGGCTGTGATAGATATAGGTCAAAACCTCGTTTTCCAGGCCAGAGAAGTTGGAAATATCCTTTTTTCGGATGTGGTCAAAGGTGATATATTTCTCCATTACACCATGCCTCCTTTCCGTCTTTAACATGAATTTATATCATTTTTTTACGGATGTCAATAGAATTAGGATGAAAAAATATGAAAAGTTGACACAAATCCTCACGGTCGTGACACAAATCTCTATTGTTTTAATGAAAAAAATAGGGTATAAATATAATAAGGATTTTATACAAGGAGGAAAATATGATGATTAGAACCAATGTGACCGGCATCGGTGACCCATTCATCGTCAGAGCCGGGGATGTTTACTATATGTATGCCACCAGTTTTGTAATGGATGGATTTAAAGTCTGGAAATCTGAGGATCTGGAAAATTGGGAGGATCTGGGCGCCTGCCTGGATCTGAGCAATAGCTGGACCTGCCAGGACTACTGGGCACCGGAGGTTATTTTCCATAGGGGCAAGTATGTGATGCACTATACCGCCCGCAGAAAGAGCGACAGCTCTTTGCGCCTGGGTGTTGCGGTCAGCGACAGCCCTGAGGGACCCTTCACAGATGTACATAACGGCCCCATGTTTGATCCCGGTTATGCGGTGATCGACGGTCATGTATTCATCGATGATGACGGTCAACCCTATTTTTATTTTTCCAAGGACTGCTCTGAAAATTACATTACCCCCACCCTGCGTGTCTCTCAGATGTGCGTGTGCAAGCTTAGCGACGACTTGTTGAACATTGTCAGCGAGCCTGTGACCCTGTTTGGCCCCAGCGAGGACTACGACTTTGTGATCCTGGGCGACCAGGCCTGGAACGAAGGCCCCTATGTACTGAAGAAGGATGGGATCTACTACATGACCTATTCTGCCAACTGCTACCACACCAGCGATTACTGCATTTGCCTGGCCAAGGCGGAAAACCCCTACGGTCCTTTCCAAAAGGCAGATGCGCCCATTGTTGTATGCGACCGTGATAAGTCTAAGGATTTTTCCGGACCCGGACATAATGCATTCTTCCGGGACAAGGAAGGAAATCTGAAGATCACGTTCCATATCCATACGGATCCAAATGCACCGTCCCCAGACCGCAAGGCAGTGATCTGTGATGCGGCTCTGGAAGATGGTACATTGAAAGTTACATTATAAACACCAGGAGGAAAAGTTATGAAGATCACAAGAGCGATTGCATTTTTGCTGGCCATGGTTTCCCTGTTTGGATTGTGCGCCTGTGGCGCCGGCGGTGGAAAGCCTACCGGTGGCACAACCACCCTGCAGTTCTGGGGCTGGGGCGATGATGTGGAAGCAACGGTCTTCCAGGAAATCACCGACCGCTTCAATGAAACAGTGGGTAAGGAACTGGGCATTAAAGTTAAGTATGTACAGAAGGCTTCCTCTTCCTACTCCAGCGATACTGCACTGGCTTTGTCCGGCAACCATACGCCCGATATTGTTTATGTGGAAGACAAGTTTGTGAAGTCTTGGGCTGAAGCGGAATATCTGGCACAGCTGGATGGCGGCGACTTTGAAGGCTTCGACTTTGCCAATGCCGGTGGCACTATTTGGGCAAATGCCATCTCCCGTTATCGTTTCGACCCGGAAACGGCTACTTCCTATGCAGATGCACCTCTGTGGGCCCTGCCTAAGGACATTGGTCCTACCGTTCTTTATTACAATGCCAACTATCTGAAGCAACTGCAGATTACGGAGATTTCCGTTCCCGAAGCAGAGCTGGCAAGCTATAATGCCGCAAATGGCACTTCCTATAAGGCCAAGGGCTATGATTCTGCTGCCCGCGTATTCAACAACCGCATTGCTATGAGCTGGAGCGAAGTGATTGAACTGGCTAAGGAAATGCAGAAGATTGATGGCTGCGATTACGGCTACTACAACGAGTGGTGGTATGCATACGGCTGGTCTGTAGGCGGCGACGTAGTAGAATATGTTTCCGACGGCTACTATAAATTCACTCTGAACGACAAGACCAAAAACTACATTGTAAAAGACGATGTATCTTCCGTTACCATTAACGGCAACACCTACACTGCCGGTCAGATTATTTCCTATGCTGATAAGGCTGCTGTAACGAATGCTGATAAGGCAAACCTGAACGAATTGCCCAGTATGTACGATGCATTCCTGGAATTCGTTGCTCTGACTGTGAAGGAAGGCGGTGTGGTAGGTACCGGTAGCGATGGCAAGCAGAAGCTGGGCTACGGTGTTTCCATGGGCGCCAACTCCCTGGGCACTGCAGATGCCGAAGACTACTTCATCTCCGGTAAGTTCGGTATGTTTGTAGACGGCCGTTGGGAAGTTCCCACCCTTCGTGAAAATATGTCCGAAAACAGCAAATGGGGTGCTGGCTCTTGGAATGTAGCGCCTCTGCCTGTTTACAAGGAATATGATGCCGAAGGCAATGTTGCCGTTCACGGCGTAGCCGGCGGTCATTCCGGCTCCATGGGCCTTGCCATTGCTGAAGGCTCCAACAAGAAGGAAGCCGCTTTCCAATTCCTGAAATTCGTAGCAGGCGAAGAAGGTCAGAAGGCGCAGGCCGAAGCCGGCTTTGCCATTCCCAACCAGATTGCACTGGCCAACAGCGATGTATTCCTGCAGCCCAATATGGATCCTGCCAACGCCATTGTCTTTGTAGAGGCCGCCGGTGTGCAGCGTCCCGGCGACTGGTGGAGCCTGACCAACTCTGCTTGGATTGATGACTGGGCAAACTACTTAAACTACACTGTTCGTGAAAACAAGGCAACTGTGGATGAAATGTTCAGCAAGTATGCCGAAGCAACCCAAGAAAAACTTTACAAGTACACGGGGTATAAGAAATGAGAAAGACAGGAAAAAAACTGCGCAAGGAAGAAGTGCAAGGTATACTGTTTGCAAACATTCCCTTTGTCGGTTTCTGCCTGTTTGGTATGATTCCCCTTCTGCTGTCGCTGTACCTGTGCTTTCATTCTTTTAAGGGCTTGCGCCTGAATACTGCCAAACCTGTGGGATTTGCGAATTTCCAAGAGATTTTTGCAGATGAGATGTTCTGGCAGTCCTTGAACAACACCTGGTTTGTGGTGTTGGCAACAGTGGTATCCCTGATTATTTCATTGGTGGTAAGTGCACTCATTGCCACCAATGTTCGGGGTGCGAAAGGCTTTAAAGCTGTTTACTTCGTTCCCTATGTCTGCTCCATGGTGGCAATTACCTTTATGTGGAAGTGGATTTACGACTACAACTATGGTGTACTGAATACCACTCTGATGAATTGGGGCTGGATTAAAGAACCCATTAGTTGGTTAGGCAGTGAGTCCTATTACCGCACGGCAATGTTTATATTGTTGGTGTGGAGCTCCACAGGCTATAATATCATACTGCTGACAGCGGCGCTGCTGGCTGTGCCAAAGCACCTTCAAGAAGCAGCAGAGCTGGATGGCGCAGGGGAGATTAAGCGGTTCTTCAAGATCACCCTGCCGCTGATTTCTCCCACCGTTTTCTACCTTTTGATTATGGGCATGATCGGCTCTATGCAGGAATTTACCAGATTCCAGATTATGACCCCTGACGGTGGTCCGGCATACCAAGGTATGACCGTGGTGTTCTATTTGTATAGACAGCTATTCAATGCATCCGGCGGCTCTGACCTGGGTGTGGCCTCCGCCATGGGCTGGGTTATCGCCCTGTTCATCACGCTGATTACGATTCTGAACTTCAGGTTGCAGAGAAAGTGGGTGAATTATGATTAAGGCAAGAAGACGTAAAGAATGGCTGCGCAAGCTCATCATTTATTCTGGGCTTGTTCTGTTTGCCTTATTTGTATTATTTCCCTTTGCCATTATGGTGATTTCCTCCCTGAAGCATAAGGAAGAAACCATTGGCGGTTTCACCTGGTGGCCGAAGATGGGCTTGACCCTTCGTGGTTATGCAAACGCATTCAAAAAGGTGGCATCCTCCACCTCCATCATTGAAGGCTTCTTCAATACCCTTTGGATTATCATTCCCCCAACGCTGGTTGGCCTTCTGACATCCACCCTTTCTGCTTACGCTTTTGCGAAGCTGCGTTTCCGGGGCAAAAAGGTGATGTTTGGCTTGCTGATTGCCACTATGATGGTGCCTGGCATTGCTACATTGGTGCCTTCCTACATTATTTGGGACTATCTGGGCGTTACGGTGGATGCACCCTTCGTGCCTTTGATGATTCCCGGCATGTTTGGTGCGGCGGCTTGCGTATTCTTTATGCGCCAGTCCATCAGCGCCATTCCCGATTCCATTATCGAGGCCAGCCGCATTGACGGCATTGGCACATTCGGCTGTTTCGTAAGAATTGTTCTGCCCCTTATTAAGCCTGCGTTGCTGGCACAAGGCATTTTGGGCTTCGTAGGCGGCTATAACGATTACTTTGGACCCCTGATTTACTTGAAGTCCGATTATCAGACCTTGCAGATTGCGGTTTCTGTATTTTCCGACCGCTATTCCGGCGACTGGCCCAGCATTCTGGCTGCCAACATTGTTGCCATTATCCCCACGGTTCTGATTTATATCTTTGTACAGAAGTACTTCATTGAGGGCATTACTGCAGGAGGTGAGAAAGGCTGATGAAGAAGAAAAAGCTTCCTGTTATTCTGGGGGCGGCGGCGCTGGTTATTGCGCTGGCAGTCGGCGTTTTCTTCCTGTTTAATAGACCTGCAGATATGACCATCGTCAGCGAAAGCGGAGATGTTTTCTACCGCAACGACCTTTTGACCGTAGGCGCTGACCCGGATGTGCTCTACATTTCCGAAGGTGAAGATGCAGGGTACTATTACATGTACATCACCTCTGATGACCTCCATGGCGCAGGCTTCTTGGCCTATAAGTCTCGGGATTTGGTGGAATGGACTTGTGCAGGTGTTGCGCTGAAGTCTGAAGGCGCCTACGATGAAGCCACGGGCTACACCACCGTTTCCTTCGCCTTCTCCAACTACTGGGCACCGGAAGTTATCTATGACCGGGAAACAAAGCTCTATTATATGTTCTACACCGCAAACCGGTACGACACCAAATTTGAATCGGCCACCTATTTCTTTGGTGATATTGCGGTGTCCGCCTCTCCTGCAGGTCCCTTCGTTCCCTACAATAAATATTACGGCAACGACCCTGTAGTGGTGGATGAAAAACAGAAAATCCTTACATACGAGCCGGTGTTCGACTTTTCCAAGATGGATCCGGAACATCCTCTGTATGAAACGGCAACCCAAGGTTACATGAAGGTCATTGACCTGAATCCCTTCATTGATCCCAAAAGCGGCAAAAAGTATATGTACTTCTGCCACGACTTGGGCAAACAGCAGGCCATTTCTGAATCCAGCATTTATGTAATGGCCCTCCATGACGATTACACCCCCGATTACACACAGGTGTACGCCCTGACGGTAGCGAACCAAAAAGATTTGGACAGCAATCCGGACATCACCATGAATGAGGGCAAGGTAAACGAAGCACCTTATATCCTCTATAATGAGCAGTCCGGCAAGTATTATTTGCTGTATTCTGCCAACGCTTACTACCAAAAGACCTATTGTGTCCGTGTGGCAGTTGGCGACAGTCCCATCGGTCCTTTCCGCAAGCTTAGCCGGAACGAGGGCGGCTGGCTGCTGTATGCAGACAGCCATTGGTCCTGGGCTTCCGGCACAGGACACTGTAGCGTAGTCAATCGGGACGGACAGGACTTCATTGTCTATCATGCCCATTTGGACCGAGTCAACGGCAACTCCAAGCGTGGTATTGCCATGGATGAGATTCATTGGGTGGAAAATGACAAGGGCCTGCTGGTGCCTGTAGCCAATGGCCCTTCCGCAGCTCTGATGCCTCTGACTACTTACCTGTATGAAAATGTGGCAAGTCAGGCAACGATCACTGCTGACCATCTGGAAAGCGGCTCCGCAGAAGCTATGGTGGACGGCATTATCCTTCACCGGGACAGCCGTTTCCTGGAAGATGCCACCTTTGATGGCAGTTCCGCTACCATTCAGCTGAAGTTTGATGAGCCCAAGACCATTTGCGGTATTGCTGTCTACAACAGCGCTGACTATGATTATATGTTCAGCAATATCAAGGCTATTCGCCTGCGCCTTGCCAACGGCAGAGTGGTGTTCCGCAATCTGGACTTTGACTGGGACACCTATTACACCGAAGACGGTTATGTCATTCCCGGCGGCAGTGTGGCTATCGAATTCGAGCCTATGCAAGTCAAGGCAGTGGAAATTGTGATGGCGAATGCCGGTGCTCCCTATGCTGTTTCTGAAATTGCGGTTATGGCAAAGCGGGAAGATCGGAAAGAACTCCCCGATATAAAGGGCGATGAAAGCTGGAAGCTGGAAGCCCCTGCAGACGATACCGTTACTTTTGATGGCGTCGTAAATCCGGAAGAATACACCGGTAAGAAGATTTCCTTTGCGGATACCAATGGTGTTACTATGACGATGCATTCCAAGATGGCAGAAGAGGGCATCTTCTTCGGCTTCCATTGCAGTGATACCAATGTGTATTTTAACCCGGAACACCCCATCTTCCAAAACACCTCCGTGGAAATTCAGCTTGGTAAGGGCGGTAGCGACAAGCTCAATGCCAATGTGATCCAGCTGCGCTATGGCGTGGACGGCTCTATCGAAGGTTGGATCGGCGTGAACTCCACGAAAAACTATGAATATATGCGCACCTATCTGGAAACGGTCAGCAAGGTCCATATTTATGGCGAACTGAACAGCTCCAATTGCACCGGCTACGATGTGGAAGCCTATATTCCTTACAGCGCACTGAATCTGAAGGAGAAACCCGATAGCTTGATTTGTGCGCCCTCCTTTAACACCAGAAAGAACATGAGTGCCTCCGGCAGAACCACCTGGACCTTGATGGTTGGTTCTTCTTTCCAGGATCCTACTTCCTGGTATCGCATTGATGCAAAGGGTCAAACCGTAATGACTGACGGCTTCCGGGTGGAGGGCGATCAAATCACCCAAACCGGTGGCTCTAACCAGTTCTACTATTTTGCCGATGCCCTTTCTGATGCCTACTATGTCAATGTAGACATTCAGGTAAAGGATGTACTTAACCGCGATCCCTTCCCCAAATTCGGTGTTGTATCCAAGTCTATGGACAGCCTGCTGGCCTACTACTTTGATTACGCAGGCGGAAATTGCAACGGCATTGGCCGTGTAGCAGCCAAGACCACAGAATTTGCAGGTACGGCATGGCAGTGGGAAACCAATTCCAGCAAGACCTTTGGTATCAAGTCCAGCGTAAGCCTGAACAAGAACCGTACAGTGAATGTGGAACTGATTCGCTATGAAAATCAAATCGTTATGTTGGCAAACGGCAGATTTGTTCTTTCTGATGTGGATGTTTCCGGTCTGGCAGATGGCTCTATTCCCGGCTTGTTCTTCTTTAATACGGAAGCCGTTATCAAGGTAAACAGCTATCAGACAGATAAAAATGTGGTAAAGAGCTGTATTGCACCGTATATACCCGAAATTAAGCTGGATGCCAACCTGGACGACTGGGATCTGGAAGCCACACGGCTTGCCAGTGAACGCGACAGCACAAACGGCAACGAAATGACCGTTTATGCGTACCGCAACACATCCGGTGTGTATATTGCTTACGAAGTCAAGCATGGCTACCAAAGCCGGATGTATATGTGGAACGAAGGACGGGACAGCCGCGGTGTTTGGTACTACAACACCAACGGCGAATTCTGGATCAATGATAACCATTTTGCATGCACCGCCTTTGGCGACAGTGGCTATATGGTCAAATCCATGAAAACCACAGAAGACCTTGTTGCCGGCACCTACAAAACCGTAATCGAAGTCTTTATCCCGGCTGAGGTTGTTGGGAAACAGACTGCAGCCATCGGTTTTGCTTTTAAGACCTGTGATAAGGACTATGCAAACCCCTCTCAAATCACCAATTCCCTTATGAAATTCCGTGGAGATCCCTGGTGGTTCTTCCGTGGACGCTTCCCCACTGATATGAATAGCAGATTCATTTTGAAGTAAAAGAGGTGGCAAATTGAAAAAGAATACATTGTTTAAACGAGTGGCATTGGTTCTTGCGCTGGTGCTGGTTATAGCATTGGGTGTAGGTTGTACACCTGCTACCACCCCCCAGCCCACAGGGACCAATCCCCAGCCTACAGGGACAGATGCGCCCCCTGTAAGCGAACCGGACAGAGAACCGGGGGTGTATTTTGCAACGGTTTTGCCCAGCGCCAACGGCACCGTGGTTGCCGACCGGACGGAAGCCCGGGAAGGCGATACGATTACCCTGACCGTAACCCCCGATGAGGGCTACGAGCTGATTTCTCTGATGGTAAACGGCGAAGAAAGCCAGTTAACCTTCCAAATGCCCGCTGAAGATGTGAGCATTTTGGCAAGATTTGGCTTGCCGGAAGAAAAAGAGGAAAATAAGAACGATGGCGGTAATGTTAAGGTTTACCCCAACGGCACTTTCTTCGGCAGCGCCGGCAATTATCATTGCAGTGATGTGCTGAATATGAAAACCGATAAGGGCGACAATCCTTATCTGGTTATGGATGCACAGAAGGCAACGCCCCTGTATGCCTATGTAAAGGGCTTTACCGGCAAGCAGTTCCATCTGGAGATGACGGTGGAAGTTACTGCCATTCGTGCCGATGAGGGTTATCCCAAATTCGGCCTGATGATCAACGACGGCAAGGAAATGGTTAAGTTCTATTTGGACATGAACACCGATTTCCAAGTTGGTGGTATAGGTGCTGTTCACCAGAAGTCCGGCAAACAGGACGACTGGGCAGGACAGACCACTTGGGCCCTCAACAAAAAGCTGGATTTGAACAAGCAGACTGTTAAGCTGAGCCTGCTCCGGGATGGCACTACTTACTATTTCTATGTAGACGGACGGCTGGTAGCCACCGGCAACGATCTGTCTGGCAGAAATGCCGCAACAGGTATCTTCACCTTCGGCACTTCTTTGAAGGTAACCAAATACACCCTTGTAAAAAGCGGTGATGGGCTGAACACTTTGCTTGCTGAGGCAAAGAAGGATGCGGCTGCCTTCAATGGTGCGGCAATGACTGAGAACTTCTTCACCCAGTCTTCTGCCGGTGTATACACGCTGACCACCGATTCTGATGCACAGCATAAGGTGGACGATGTAACCTTTGCCGGCAAGGTCATGCACGAAAAGTATTACAGCCTGAAGGGCAAATTGAGCCTTACCAATGCAGGCGACTGGGGTCAGTCCCGTATTCTGGTATCCAACGACGCCAAGAATGAATACTTTATCGCACTGGAAAAGACCAACAGCGGTGATTATCAGATCTTCACCATGTCCAAGGCAAACCAGATGGACTGGGATAAGTGGCAGATGATCTACCCCGGATCTTTGAACGGAAACCGCAATGCGCTGGATTTTGAGATCGTTTCCGATGGCCAGAATATGTACTTCCTGGTGGATGATGCGGTGTATTATGTGGGTTCCCATGTTCCTCTGACAGAGAGCACCGTCAAATTCACCGGCTGCAATAACGCAACCACCACGGTAGAGGATCTGGCGCTGACTGTCTACGAGAGTGCGGCAGAGGCCAAG
>JBGVHZ010000017.1:0-72865 GCA_045122735.1 Faecousia sp. | reverse complement strand
TGTTCATCCAGTCTGCGGATTCTTGCTGCTGCAGTGGCTCCACCTGCCACACCTCCCACGATCACAACTTTCATGTTATCTCTCCACCTTTCCGGAATAAGCGGCAATACCGCCGATGTTTTGCACATTGGTATATCCCATGTGCTGCAGCATGTAGGTTGCCTGACGGCTTCTGCCGCCTGAATAGCAGTATACAAACATTGGTACATTTTTATTATCGGTTACAGAGCTGATTTTGTCAAGCTGCTGCAACGGCACATTTTTGCTTCCTGGAATATGACCTTCCCGGTATTCCTTAGGGGTGCGCACATCCACAAGGATGGCTCCCTCGGCATTGCGGTAATCCACGAAACCTTTGTTGATGTCAGGCTGTTTCGTCCGTTTATGATATCGGAAGCAGGACTCAAACTCATAACCATCCACGCCGCCCGGTGGCGTTCACCTCGCTGTGTTTTTACTCTTCCTTGGTCATAGCGACCAACTTGTAGAAGCTTGTGCGCTTTGTATCGGTCATTTCCATGGCAGCCTTGGCGGTGATTTCAACAGCTTTCCAAGAGGCATAAACCTTATCCCAATTAGGCGGGAAGTCCAATGCAGGTCTGCCAAATTTCTTTCCTTTTGCCTTGGCTGCCTCAATACCCTCAGCTTGCCGCTTGCAGATGGTTTCCCTCTCCTGCTGGGCGATCGTCCCCAGCACCTCAATGAGAATGTTATTGACCATATCAAATTGACCCTCAGGCAAGTCCATCATGGTAGTGGGAGGTCTCTCACTTTGAGACGGATACACGGTGGAATTGTCGAGACCGCTTCTGTTAATATATATCACTATATACCTTCTAGGTTTATCTAGTAAGGGAAAATATAAGGGAAAAACAATATTTCCCTTATTGGTTTTTAACTTTTATTGCACGAAAATGGCCTTAAAAGCAAGAAAAAGCACCGAAATCTTACGATTTCGATGCTTTTCTTTGGTGGGCGAGGCGGGACTTGAACCCGCACGTCCGCAGTGAACACTAGAACCTGAATCTAGCGAGTCTACCAATTCCACCACTCGCCCATATTTTGTTTCGCGCCTCAGCGCTTGAGTATATTAACACAGTGTATCCCATTTGTCAACATCTTTTTTTCATTTTTTGAAAATTTTTTCACCTCTTCCCTTTTGCCTGTTTTGATGCTACAATAAAGAAAAAATCAACGGAGGAAAGAATATGTCTTTTCTGCCTATTTGCAAACAAGATATGCTGGACCGAGGCCTCAGCCAGTGCGATTTTGTCTATGTCATTGGCGATGCCTATGTGGATCACCCCTCCTTCGGCCACGCCATCATCAGCCGCATTCTGGAAAGCCACGGTTACAGCGTGGGCATCATCTCTCAGCCCAACTGGAAGGATCCCAAGTCCATTGACATTTACGGCCGTCCCCGGCTTGGCTTTTTGGTGTCCGGCGGCAATATGGACTCCATGGTCAACCACTATTCCGTCACCAAGCACCGCCGCAAGACCGACGCCTTCACCCCCGGCGGCGAGATGGGCAAGCGGCCCGACTATGCCACCATCGTCTACTGCAACCTGATCCGCCAAACCTACAAAGATGTTCCCATCCTGATTGGCGGCATCGAGGCCAGTCTGCGCCGTCTGGGTCATTATGACTACTGGAGCGAAAGCATGAAGCGCTCCATCCTGCTGGACAGCCAGGCAGATATTCTGATGTACGGCATGGGCGAAAAGAGCATTGTGGAATTGGCAGACGCCCTGAACGCCGGTATGGAGGCCAAGGACATCACCTATATTGATGGTACCGTGTTCAAAACCACGGAGCTGGACGAAAGCCTGCCCACCATCGTACTCCCCTCTTTTGAGGAACTGAAAGCCAACAAGCGCAAGTATGCCGAGTCTTTCAAAGTGCAATATGGCAATTGCGACCCCTTTACCGCCAAGCGGCTGGCCGAGCCTTACGGCAAGGAATATGTGGTGCAGAATCCGCCCCAGAAGCCCCTGACCACCGAGGAAATGGATGCGGTCTACAATCTGCCCTATGAACGGACATGGCATCCCAGCTACGCCAAAAAGGGCGGCGTGCCCGCCATCGAGGAGGTCAAATTCAGTCTGGTCAGCAACCGGGGCTGCTTCGGTGCCTGCTCTTTCTGCGCTCTGACCTTCCATCAGGGAAGAATCATTCAAACCCGCAGCCACGAATCCATCCTCGAGGAAGCGGAGATGATGGTAAAAGACAAAGATTTCAAGGGCTACATCCACGATGTAGGCGGCCCCACCGCCAATTTCCGCCACCCGGCCTGCGAAAAGCAGCTTTCTAAGGGTGCTTGCGGCGGGCGGCAGTGCCTCTACCCCACCCCCTGCAAGAATATGAAGGCCGACCACAGTGACTATGTGGCCCTGCTGCGGAAACTGCGGAAGATCCCCGGCATCAAGAAAGTTTTTGTCCGCAGCGGCATTCGATTTGACTACCTGCTGGCGGACAAGAAGGATACCTTCTTCAAGGAGCTGGTACAGTTCCACATTTCCGGCCAGCTGAAAGTTGCCCCGGAGCATGTGTCCGATGCGGTTCTGGACAAGATGGGCAAGCCCAGAAACGCTGTTTACAACAAGTTTGTGGACAAGTATTTTGCCCTGAACAAGCAGTACGGCATGAACCAGTATTTGGTGCCCTATCTCATGTCCAGCCATCCCGGCTCGACGCTGAAGGAGGCCATTGAGCTAGCCGAATACATCCGGGAAATGGGCTACAATCCGGAGCAGGTGCAGGATTTCTATCCCACTCCCTCCACCCTGTCCACGGTGATGTATTACACCGGTCTTGACCCCCGAACCATGGAAAAGGTATACGTGCCCACCGATCCCCACGAAAAGGCCATGCAACGGGCGCTGATCCAGTACCGCAACCCGAAAAACTATTACTTGGTGCGGGAAGCACTGTTAAAAGCCCACCGGGAAGATCTGATCGGTTCCGGGCCGAAATGCCTGATCCGGGCCGTACCCCCCAGGCCTGACAAGCCCACCGCTCCGCCCCCCAAGCTGCCGCCCAAGGGCAAGAAACCCCTTGCCAAGGGTCCAGCCCCCAAGCCCGCCGTGTCCAAAACCGCTCCCAAGAAGGCCGCTCCCGGGCCGAAGAAAAAGCGGTAACTATCTGTTTATCCCCCCGCCGGAAGAAAAGCCGGCGGGGTTCTTATTTTCCATTCCGGGTCATAGAATGTTCCATACATCTGTGCTTGAGGTGAACTATGGAACATACGGAAAATACCATTCTGTTGCGGGGCGAGCTGCTCCAGCTGCCCCAATTCTCCCACGAAAACCACCATAAGCGGTTTTTCCGCTTTGAGCTCTCCGTGCCACGGCTGTCCGAGGCTGTGGATGTGCTGCCGGTGATTGCTGAAGAGCAGATTCTAAACGCCATGGATCTATCCAGCGGCGGGATGCTGGAGGTACAGGGACAGATCCGCTCCCACAACAGCCGAGACAATGGCGTTCGGCGGCTACTCATCTTCGTGTTTGCCACATCCATCATCGCCACCGACGAGTTGCCCGCCAACGAGGTAGTGCTGCAAGGCCCCATTTGCCGCCAGCCCAATCTGCGCCGGACGCCTTTGGGGCGGGATATCTGTGATGTGATGCTGGCCCTCCCCCGAGCCTTCAAGCGGGCGGATTATCTGCCCTGCATTCTATGGGGCCGCACCGCCCAGGAGATTTCTGCCTGTCACACCAGCGACATCATCCGCATTCAGGGCCGGCTTCAGAGCCGGGTGTACAATAAGATGACAGATCAGGGTACGGAAGAGCGAACCGCCTACGAAATTTCCGCCCTTAGCGCAGAAGTTTTGTATGATGTTCTATAATATAAATCATTCTTGATCTTTCCACTTCCCTTTCCGCTTTTTTTGTGGTAAAATGGCGAAAAAGGAGGTGGACCGCATGGAAGAAAAGGTTCGATCCATCATTGAAATATTAAAGCATCGGTATCCCGATGTCCCCTGTGCGCTGCACTATCAAAAAGATTACGAACTGATGATCGCTGTGCGGCTTTCCGCCCAGTGTACCGACGCCCGGGTGAATTTGGTGACCCCCGCCCTGTTTGCCGCCTACCCCACCCTGGAGGCCATGGCCGGGGCAGCGATTGCGGATGTGGAAAACCACGTCCACTCCTGCGGCTTTTACAAGCACAAGGCCCGGGACATTGTGCTGGGCTGCCAAATGCTGATAAACGAATATGGTGGCAAAGTGCCGGGCACCATGGAAGAGCTTCTGCGGATCCCCGGTGTGGGCCGAAAGACCGCCAATCTGCTTCTGGGCGATTTATATGGCGCCCCCGGCAGCGTGGTGTGCGACACCCACTGCATCCGCATCTGCGGCCGCCTGGGACTGACTGACGGCACCAAGGACCCGGAAAAGGTAGAACGCCAGCTTCGCGCCATTCTGCCGCCGGAGGAAAGTTCCGACTTCTGTCACCGCATCGTCCTCTTTGGCCGGGAGGTTTGCACCGCCAGAAATCCCCTGTGCGGAGATTGTCCCTTGGCACCACTGTGCAAACACATGAGCAACGCATAAAAAAACCAGGACGCCGTCCTGGTTTTTTCATTATGCAATAAAGCTTTCCTGGGATCTGCCCAGAAGCAGCTGTGCCATGCGGGCGATAAAATTGCCGTTGCTGGGCCGCTCCACCGTGCCGTCCGGCAGGCAGCGGAAATATTTGCTCCAAACAGCCGGGTCGCCCACCCGCCATGCTTTGTCAATGGCGCTGCGAATGGAGCGCTCTACCAGGCCCGCCTCCTTGCCATGGATCTGCCCCACCGCCACATACAGTTCTTTGGTGATTGCCTGGGAGGGATCTTTGGCGTAAATTGGAATGGCGTCCACCAGATAACTATAGCCGCCCAGCTTGGTGGAAAAGCCCATTTTTATTAACATTGTGGTCACCAGCAGATCCTCACATCTGGGCTGGGGCGGTGTATCCTGCAGGCGGTTCATAAAATCCTGAATCTGCGCCTGCAAGGCAGAGATCTGGCAGGGGGACATCACCACATAATCCACCGCCAGCTGCTGCAGCCGGTTTTGGATATAGGGACTGTTGATGGGGGTTTGGGCCAGCACCATGGTGGGCATCTGCCACTGCCGCAACTGCTGCAACACACTCAGACCATCAGTTTTGGGGAGCATCAGATCCAGCACCAGAATGTCCGGGGCGAACTGACGCAGCAGTTCCAGCGCCGTTTCGCCGTCTGCGCAGCTGCGCACCACACAGCGATCCCGGAACAACGCCTCCAAAGACTGCCGGATTTCTTCCGCTGTATCGGCAATCATCAGCTTCAACATTTTCCTTCCCTCCCCGCTTTTTTCTACACAGTAACAGAATTTTTTCCGTTTTTCAATGGCTTTCCCTATAATAATTTCCGACATTTTTCGACAATTGCATATTTTTGTGCAACCGAAGCCCTTTTTCTCCCTCTTTATGAAGAACCAACGGAAGAAAGGGGGTATTTTATATGAGTGAAGCCATTCTCGCCGCCATCATCACAGGCAGCCTGTCCCTGGCCGGCGTGATCCTAAGCAATATTCTCTCCGCCCGGAAAAGCGAGGCAGCCATCCGGACTGCCCAGGCAGTGACGGACACCAAACTGGATGAACTGACCCGAGAAGTGCGGGAGCACAATCATTTCGCCCGACGGATGCCGGTGGTGGAGGAACAGATCAAGGTACTAAACCACCGGGTCAGCGACCTGGAGCACAGCAGCACCTCCGGCGCACATTTTTCCTCCTGAATCATAACATGGGATGAGTGGCGATGAGCCACATCAAAAAATCCTTGGAGGTATCTTTATGTGTAACTTTGGTAACAACGGCTTCTGCGGTGGTAATCTGTGCTGGATCATCATTCTGCTGATCCTGTTCTGCGGCTGCGGCCAGCAGGACGGCTGCGGTTGCGACAACAATCGCTGCTGCTAAGAAAACGGGGCGCCCCAATCGGGGCGCCTTTTTCTGCTTTTTATGGATGTTTTTCTGAAAAAACATGGGATTTTTATAAAAAAGTTCTTGACTTTCTTGTCCTAATCCTATAAAATAGCTAGGTCTGCAAATGCGGACAAATCCTTGCTCACGGCGCGACCGTGGGCCAAAAGACCAAAAGGAGGTGCAATCAACATGGCTAAGATCACTGGTAAGTACGAGGTGCTCTACATCATCGACCCCACTCTGGGCGAGGAGGGCATCAACGCTCTTGTGGAAAAGTTCAAGGCAATGGTGGAGGCGGAGGGTACCCTCAGCAACATCGACATTTGGGGCAAGCGTCGCCTGGCCTATCTGGTCAATGACCTGTCCGAAGGCTACTACGTCCTGATGAACTTCGAATGCAAGCCCGAGTTCCCCGCGGAGCTGGAGCGTGTTATGAAGATCACCGACGGCGTTATGCGCTGCCTGACCACTGTCGTGGAGGGCTAATCCATGCTCAACCACATCACTCTGATGGGTCGTCTGGTTCGCGACCCTGAACTGCGCCGCACCGGTTCCGGTGTTGCAGTTGCGAGCTTCCGTATCGCTGTCGACCGGGACTACTCTCCCAAGGACGGCGGCGAAAGAAAGGCCGATTTCATCGACTGTGTCGCTTGGCGTCAGACTGGAGAATTCATCTCCAAGTATTTTGCCAAGGGTCGCATGATCGTTGTGGACGGCAGACTTGAGATGCGGGACTGGACCGACAAGGAAGGCAACAAGCGTACCTCCGCCGAAGTTATCGTGGAAAACGCATACTTTGGCGACAGCAAGCGCGACGGCGACAGCGGCGCTTCCTACGGCGGCAACGCCTACGGTGGCAACAGCTACTCCGCTCCCGCTTCCGTTCCCAGCTTCGGCGGCTACTCCGCCCCTGCTGCTCCCGCATCCGACTTTGCGATGCTGGATGACGACGACGCTCAGCTGCCCTTCTAAAACAACCTAACTTTTCTACTAGACTTACAAGGAGGAAAACACCATGGCTAACGAACAGCGTATGCGTCCCCGCAAGCGCAAGAAGGTTTGTGCTTTCTGCGTGGACAAGGCTACCGGTATCGACTACAAGGATACCGCCAAGCTGCGCCGTTACCTGTCCGAGCGCGGCAAGATCCTGCCCCGCCGTACCACCGGCACTTGTGCAGCCCACCAGCGTGACCTGACCACCGCTATCAAGCGTGCCCGTCAGATCGCTCTGCTGCCCTACGTTGCTGACTAATTTGTGCGTAGATCCCCCGAAAACCCATCCGGTTTTCGGGGGATTTCATTTTCTAATCTCCACTGATTGGAAAAGAGTAACAAAAATGTTATAAATTCCATGTGTCGAGCCAAAATATCGCAAAATACTATCAAAATAAACAAAATACCTGTTGCAAAATGGCTGTATTTGTAGTATAATACAAATACTAGATTGTTAAGAGTTAGTGATGCTCTTCGCATATACCACTTTTCCCCGAGAATGTGCTTTTTGCAGCTCCCGGGATTTATTATCGGCATTTTCTTACTTGCTTCGTCAATGTGCCATATTTCGGGCTTATTTTTACCTTTATATTTGTTGACAAAAGCGAGAAAAATTGGTACTCTATTAGTAGTCATAATCATAAAATTGACTGATGATTTTTTGCGAAAGAAGGAACTGTAAATGGGCTTTTTTAAGAAGTTGTTTGGCAAGAATTTGGACACCTTGTGCGCACCTGTAGCAGGCAATGCTGTCAGCGTACAGACCGTGCCGGATCCCACCTTTGCTGAAGAAATGCTGGGCAAGGGTATTGCTATTGAGCCCACCGAGGGCAAGGTCTATGCCCCCTGTGATGCAACCGTAGATATGATGTTTGATACCGGTCATGCTGTCAGCCTGATCGCCGATTTTGGTGCTGAAGTGCTGATCCATGTGGGTCTGGAAACTGTAAGCCTGGGCGGCAAGCACTTCACCATCCACGCCAAGAACGGCGATAAGGTAAAGAAGGGCGACCTGCTGATGGAATTCGATCTGGAAGCTATCAAGGCCGAAGGCTTCAACACCATCACCCCCATGCTGGTTTGCAACAGCGGTGATTACGGTACTTTTGAAACCTATATTGATAAGTCCGTCACCTCTGCCGATGCTGTCATCGGCCTGGCAAAATAAGGAGGCAATATGACTCAAGGCTATGGATTGCCGGTTTTCCCCGGCGTTGCCATTGGTAACGCAGTGGCCTATCGCAAGGCCGAGCGGGTATTGCCCGTTTCAAGCGGCGATGCCAACCTGGAGAAAGCCAAGTTTGAAAGTGCCCGGGAAACTGCCCGGGAACAGCTGACCGCCCTCTACGAAAAGGCAAAGGTCGAGATCGGTGAGGAGCAGGCAGCCATAATTGAAGTCCAAATGCTGATGCTGGACGATCTGGACTATCTGGATGCGGTGGAAGCCGCCATTGCAGACGGTGCAGCCGCCGCTTTGGCAGCTCTGGATTGCGGCGAAGAATTTGCCGAAGTCTTTGCGGCTATGGACGATGAGTATATGAAAGCCCGTTCTGCAGACATTCGGGATATGTCCCACCGGATCTATGATATTTTGTGCGGCAACACCGGCTTCCAGCTTCCTGAAGGCAAGTTCCTTCTGGTGGCAGAGGACTTGGCTCCCAGTGAGACCATCCAGCTGCCCAGAGATCGAATTCTGGCGTTTGTGACCCGTCAGGGTTCCGGTGCAAGCCATACCGCTATTCTGGCCAGAACGTTGGGTATTCCCTCCCTTGTTCAGGCGGACATTCAACTGGATGATGCAGACAACTGCATTACGCTTGCTGTGGACGGTTTCACCGGCATGTGGTATGCTGATCCCGATGCGGAAACGCTGGCTACCCTGCAGGCCAAGCAGGCCGAGGCCGCCGAGGCCCGGAATGCACTGGAAGTATACCGTGGCAAGGAAAGCATTACCAAGTCCGGCAAGAAGGTACTTCTGTGCGCAAATATCGTTACCCCCGAGGATGCAGAGGCGGCTGTTGCTGCCGATGCAGAAGGCGTTGGCTTGATGCGTAGTGAGTTCCTGTATTTGGAGCGGAACAATCTTCCTACTGAAGAGGAACTTTTTGAAGCTTATAAAAAGGTCGCCGAGATCATGGGTAATCGTCCCGTGATCGTTCGTACGCTGGATTTGGGCGCAGACAAACAGGTAGACTACATGGAACTGGCTCCGGAAGAGAACCCTGCTCTTGGTTTCCGTGGACTGCGCATTTGTCTGGATCGTGAGGACATTTTCCGTCCCCAATTGCGAGCCATTTACCGGGCGTCCGCATACGGTAATTTGTTACTTATGTTCCCCATGATTGCATCTGTATGGGAGCTGCGGGAATCCAAGGAAATGTGTGCGAAGGTTCGTGCAGAGTTGGAAGCAGAGGGCATTCCCTTTAAGAATATTCCCATTGGCATTATGGTGGAAACCCCCGCTGCTGCGGTCCTGGCAAATGAGCTGGCCAAGGAGGCTGACTTCTTCAGCGTCGGCACCAACGACTTGACTCAGTACACATTGGCAGTGGACCGTCAGAATGCAAAGCTGGGCCGCTACTACGATCCCTATCATCCTTCTATTCTTGCTTTGCTGCGGCATATTGCCAAGGCAGCCAATGATAATGGTATTTGGGCCGGTATCTGCGGTGAGCTGGGCTCGGATCCCAAGCTGACGGAGACTTTCCTGGAAATGGGATATAAAGAACTGAGCATTTCTCCTGCACGTCTGCTGGAGACTAGAAAACGTGTTTGTGAAAGTGAGGTATAACAAATGAAAGAATTTGCACATGTGATCGCTGACCCCCTGGGTCTGCATGCCCGTCCCGCCGGTATGCTGGTTAAGGCTTGCGCCGGTTACGCATCCGCAGTAACCATCACCGCTCCCACCGGTAAGGCTGATGCAAAGCGCCTGATGGCTGTTATGCGTCTGGCTGCCAAGCAGGGCATGGAATTGACCGTTTCCGTTGATGGCGCTGACGAAGAAAAGGCAGCTGCCGAACTGCAGGCTTTCCTGCAGGCCAACCTGTAACCACAGGTTACATAAGTCAATTAGCCCAAAACCGTGTAACGGTGGGCTTTTGAACGCATAGACTCCGCTGCTGGTGTGGGCCAACAGCAATCGACGGAGGATATGTGGGTATAGAGTTTATTAATTTAAGGAGGATATTTTCATTATGATGAAAAAACTGCAAAAGCTCGGCTCTGCTCTGATGCTGCCCGTTGCTGCTCTTCCCATTTGTGGTATCCTGATGGGTCTGGGTTACGCTCTGGCTCCCGCATTCATGGGTGCTGCTGGTGCAACTGAAGGCTTCGCCTACGTTCTGGGTGCTTTCCTTATCAAGGCTGGCGCCGCTCTGATTGACAATATGGCTCTGCTGTTCGCTATCGGCGTCGGCGTGGGCCTGGCTAAGGAAAACAACGGTACTGCCGGCCTGGCAGCTCTGGTTTCCTGGCTGATGATGACCACCCTGCTGGCTCCCGGCACTGTTGGCATCATTGCTCCCAAGATGATCGAAGATCCCACCAAGCTGGTTGCTTTCCAGAAGATCGCCAACCCCTTCACCGGCATCCTGGCTGGTATCATTGGCGCTGCTTGCTACAACAAGTTCAAGGATCTGAAGCTGCCTGATGTTCTGGCATTCTTCTCCGGCAAGCGTTCTGTTGCTATCGTTACCGGTTTTGTGTCCATCGTTGTTTCCGCTATCCTGCTGTTCGTATGGCCCGTCATCTTCGGCGGCCTGGTAGCAGTTGGTAATGGCGTTAAGGGCCTGGGCGCTATCGGTGCTGGTATCTACGCTTTCCTGAACCGTCTGCTGATCCCCTTCGGCCTGCACCACGCTCTGAACAACGTGTTCTGGTTCGACACCATCGGTATGGGCGACCTGACCGCTTACTGGGGCGCTCTGGTTGAAGGCGGCACCATGGCTAACGGCAATGTCATCGACTGGTCCGTTGGTATGTACATGGCTGGCTTCTTCCCCTGCATGATGTTCGGTATCCCCGGCGCAACCCTGGCTATGATCCTGACTGCCAAGACCGCTAAGCGGAAGGCTACCATCGGTATCATCGGCGCAGCTGCTGTTTGTGCTATTCTCTGCGGCGTTACCGAGCCCTTCGAATTCGCATTCATGTTTCTGGCATTCCCCCTGTACATTGTTTACGCTCTGCTGTACGGCATCTTCACCACCATCACTGTTGCTCTGGGCTTCCGTGCAGGCTTCTGCTTCTCCGCTGGTCTGACTGACCTGATCTTCTCCTCTTCTCTGCCCGCAGCAGCCAACACCTGGCTGATCATCCCCATGGGCCTCGCTGCATTTGCTGTGTTCTTCGCAATCTTCTGGTTTGCTATCAAGAAGTTTGACCTGAAGACCCCCGGCCGTGAAGACGAGCAGGACGGCGAGCTGAAGATCGAGCTGGCTAACGACGACTTCACCTCCATGGCTGCTATCATCCTGGAAGGCGTTGGCGGTAAGGAAAACGTTACCTCTATCGACCACTGCATCACTCGTCTGCGTCTTGAAGTTAAGGACCGTCTGCTGGTTGACGAAAAGAAGATTAAGTCTTCCGGCGCTGCTGGCGTGATCCGTCCCGGTAAGACCTCCGTGCAGGTCATCATCGGACCCAAGGTTCAGTTCGTACACGACGAATTCAAGAAGCTGGCTGAGTAATCTCCTAACTATGGCCCACATAGTCTGATATAACAGCCGAATAAACCCTAACATAAGCGCCCCGTACTTCTGTACGGGGCGCATTTCTATGTAAAAACCGGAGCCAAGATCGGCTCCGGTTTACTAGATTACAGATGCAGGACTCTATCCTTGATTTCCTGGGTGCGGCCCTGGTTCCAATACTGGGTGCCGATGTAGCCGCAGGTACGGCGGGCAACGTTCATTTTGCTCTGATCGGTGTTGCCGCACTGGGGGCAAACCCAAATCAGCTTGCCGTCGTCTTCTTTGACTTCGATTTCACCGTCGAAGCCGCATTCCTGGCAGTAGTCACTCTTGGTGTTCAGCTCTGCGTACATAATATTGTCGTAGATGAACTGCATCACCTGCAGTACAGCGTCAATATTCTGCTGCATATTGGGAACTTCCACATAGCTGATCGCACCGCCGGGGGAGAGCTGCTGGAATTCAGACTCGAACCGCAGCTTGGTAAAGGCGTCGATCTCCTCGCTTACATGTACATGATAGGAGTTGGTGATGTAGCTCTTATCGGTGATGCCGGGGATCATACCAAAGCGGTTTTGCAGGCACTTGGCGAACTTGTAGGTGGTGGATTCCAGAGGTGTGCCGTAGAGGGAGAAGTCAATGTTATGCTTTTCCTTCCAACCCTTGCAGGCATCGTTCATATGCTGCATAACCTGCAGAGCAAAGGGTTTGGCTTCGGGGTCGGTATGAGAGCGGCCGGTCATATACTTGACACACTCATAAAGACCTGCATAGCCCAGAGAGATGGTGGAGTAACCGCCGTAGAGCAGCTTGTCGATAGGTTCACCCTTCTCAAGGCGGGCCAAAGCGCCGTACTGCCACAGAATGGGGGCAGCATCGGAAAGAGTGCCCTTCAGCCGCTCGTGACGGCACAGAAGGCCACGGTAGCAAAGCTCCAGCCGCTCGTCAAAAATCTGCCAGAACTTGTCCATATCCTTACCGGAGGAAAGAGCCACATCCACCAGGTTGATGGTCACAACGCCCTGATTGAACCGACCGTAGTACTTGTGCTTGCCGGGCTCATAGTTGCCTGCGTTGGCGATGTTGCCCACACCGGCTTCAGTGAACCGGTCAGGGGTCAGGAAGGAACGGCAGCCCATGCAAACATAGGTGTCGCCCTTGAATTCCAGCATCTTCTTTTCGCTGATGTAGTCCGGCACCATCCGCTTGGCGGTGCATTGGGCAGCAAGCTTGGTCAGATACCAGTAGGGGCTGTCCTCGGTGATGTTATCCGGCTCCAGCACATAAATCAGCTTGGGGAAGGCGGGGGTGATCCACACGCCCTTTTCGTTCTTAACGCCTTGGTAACGCTGGCGGAGCATCTCTTCGATGATCATAGCCAGGTCCTTCTTTTCCTGCTCGTTCCGTGCTTCGTTCAGGTACATAAACACAGTGATGAAGGGGGCTTGTCCGTTGGTTGTCATCAGGGTAACTACCTGATACTGAATGGTCTGCACACCACGGGAAACTTCATCACGGAGCCGTTCTTCCACAACCTTGGAAACAGCTTCTTCAGAGGGAGCAATGCCAAGGACAGTAAGCTCCTTTTCTACCATTCTGCGAATGCGCTCCCGGCTGATCTGCACAAAGGGTGCCAGATGGGTCAGGCTGATGGATTGACCGCCGTATTGGTTGGATGCCACCTGGGCGATGATCTGGGTGGCGATGTTGCAGGCGGTGGAGAAGGAGTGGGGCTTTTCGATCAGGGTACCGGAAATGACCGTACCATTTTGCAGCATATCTTCCAGGTTCACAAGATCGCAGTTGTGCATATGCTGGGCATAGTAGTCTGCGTCGTGGAAATGGATGATACCTGCTTCGTGGGCATCTACGATCTCCTTAGGCAGGAGGATACGGCTGGTGATGTCCTTGGACACTTCGCCTGCCATATAGTCGCGCTGCACAGCGTTAATGGTGGGGTTCTTGTTGGCGTTTTCCTGCTTGACCTCTTCGTTGTTGCATTCGATCAGAGAAAGAATGCGGTCGTCGGTGGTGTTGGATTGACGGAGCAAGCTTCGTACATACCGGTAGGTGATGTAGGCCTTTGCCACTTCAAAAGCACCGTGGGCCATAATGGCCTTTTCAACCAGATCCTGAATTTCTTCCACAGCGGCGCTGCGGTTCATTTCTTCACAACTGATGCGTACGCTGTCTGCAATGCGCTTGATCTGCAGGGGAGTCATACGGGCGCTTTCTTCCACGGTTTCGTTGGCCTTGGTGATTGCCACTTCGATCTTCTCGATGTCGAAGATTTCTTCAGCGCCGTTTCTCTTAATGATCTTCATATACAGCCTCCTCTTTTAAGTGAAATTTCGTCGTGTAGAGTGCATTATACACTATATATAGTGTTCAGGCAAGTGCAAAAGTCACAAAATAATGTGATTTTACGAAAAAAGTCGAATTGCACAAACTTTCACCTTCTGCTTGCACAATTTCTACAAATCTTTGCACCCGGAAGGAAAGGACGCATAAACTGTCCTGTAAGCACTTTGCTTATTTCAATAACCTATAGGAGGTATTTCTATGGCGGATTGCTGTCAGGACGGCATTGCCTGCAATCCCAACGATTTGCGTCAGGCTCTGTCCGTACACACCAGAAAGATTACCGATAGTTGTCGGGACAAGGATTGCATTGAGGACTTGCGGGTTTATTTGACCCAGGGCAGTCAGAGCATTTTGGATTCCTGTGCCAGCGCAAAGGTGCGCTGCGCAGACCTGCTTTATACCTATATTGATGTGGAGCCGGTGGCCTTTGACCGCAACCACTACTGCATTGATGTGACCTTCTTCTACCGGATCTTGGCAGATGCCACCGTAGGCACAAACCGCCCTGTCAGCCTTTACGGCTTGGCAGTGTTCTCCAAGCGGGCTGTGCTTTGTGGGGAAGAGAGCAAAGCACACATCTTTACAAGCAATACCCGTATTGGTGAATTGGACGGTTTGACGATCCGCAGTGCCAACCTGCCTACCGCAATCGTAGAAGTGCTGGAGCCTATGGTCCTCAGCTCTAAAGTGGTGGATGTGTGCCATTGTGCTTGTGGTGACCAGAATTTGGTGCAGATCCCCGCTGCGATCCGGTCCTGCTTTGACGATGAACTTGTCCTTAGTGGGGAAAGCCGTCGTTTGCTTGTAACCTTGGGACAGTTCTCTCTGATCCGCCTGGAACGGGATGCCCAATTGGTTATCCCTGTGCTGGATTACAGCCTGCCTACCAAGGAATGCTGCGATAGTCCCGGCTGTGCAGAAGACCCCTGCGAAATGTTCAGCCGGATTCCCTTCCCTGCGGAACGGTTTGTCCCCACCGGCTGCGATTGCCCCAGAAAAGAGGACTGCAGCGGCTATACGACCACTTAAAAGCGAACCGCCCGAGGAGTTCCTCGGGCGGATAAATTTATCTCTTTTTCAGCAGACGGTTCTTTGCAATATTGATAGGGCCTTCTGTCATATGGTTCATCCAGGAAAGGCTCTTGCCGCAGCCTAGCACGCAGCAAGCATCCGGGTCGTCGGCAATATGACAGGGGATGCCTGTCCGGTCTGCCACCAGCTGATCAAGTCCCCAAATCTGGCTGCCACCACCGGTGAGGGTGATGCCGTTTTCTGCAATATCAGCAACCAATTCCGGAGAGGTGTTCTCCAAAACATTGGAGATCTCATCCAAGATCCGCTGAATGGGTGCCTGCAATGCATCCGTGATCTCCTGGGTATGCAGCTCCACAGCGTTGGGAGAACTGGTTTTCAGATCTCTGCCACGAACGGTGAAGGAAACATTGTCCCGACGGGGATAAGCAGCACCGATCTGCACTTTTACTTCTTCCGCAACGGTAGCACCGATCACCATATTATAGTTCCGGCGGACATAGCTGATAATGGCTTCGTCCATTTGATTGCCGGCAGTTTTTAAAGAAGAGGCGTTGGCAACACCGCTCATAGTCAGCACAGCGATATCTGTAGTACCGGCGCCGATATCCACAAGCATATGACCGTTGGGGCCCTTGATATCCAAGCCTGCGCCCAGCGCAGCGGCCAGAGGTGCTTCCATCAGGTATACACGGCGAGCACCGGCTTCAATGGCGGCATTGATGATGGTCCGCTCTTCCACTTCCGTAATGCCGCTGGGAACGCTGATGATCACACGGGGCTTGGGGGAGAGGAAGGAACGGGGAGAGAGCTTTGCAAAAAGGATCTGCAGCAGCTTAACAGTAGTGCCGTGGTCAGCCACCACGCCGCCCTTGATGGGGTGCATAGCCACCACATTGCCGGGAGTGCGGCCCAGCATATTATAGGCAGCAGCGCCAACCTGCAGGACCTTGCCGCTGTTTCTGTCCAAAGCAACCACAGAAGGCTCTCTGACCATAATGCCCTTGCCATCCACATAAATCATAATGTTGGATGTGCCAAGAGAAATACCCAAATCGTTGGAAAAGAATTGCATAGTATCACCTGTTATTATGTTTTTTATCTGGATTGATCGCTGCCAACGCAGCGCAGTATACTTCCTTTGCACCACTGAAAAGCAAGGTCTTTGCGCATTCAGAGGCAGTGGAGCCGGTGGTTATCACATCGTCTAAAAGAAGGACACGCTTGTCCTTTACGGCTTCGGGATCTGTCACCACATAGGCACCCAATACATTCGCACGACGGGCATCCAAGGTTTCCAGGGTGGATTGGGTGCTGGTATCGCGCACCTTTTTTAAAGTAGGGGTAAGGGGCTGACCCAGTTCCCGGGAAACGGCTTTGCCGATCTGTTCAACTTGGTCATAACCACGCTTCTTAAATTTTGCGGCAGAAAGGGGAACCCAGGTCAATACATCAAAATCGGTATACTTTCTTTGCAGTAAGTGCATGGCAAGGAGTCTGCCAAAATTTGTGCCCCGGTTTCGCTTGCCGTAAAACTTATAGCGCAGAATGCCATTGCGTACATTTCCTTTATAATACCACATCGCAGTCCAACCTGCAACAAAAGAAAGTGTATTTTTTACTTCCGGGAAAGATTCTGTGTCCTCCCGGCAGCTGTGACACAGATCCAGCTCCTGTTTACTGAGGATTTTCTCACACAAAAGGCACTTTCGGGGATAGATCAAGTTCAGCATAGTTACGCTTTTCCTTCCAAACGGAGTTTGAGTCCCGTATAGCGGCGGCTGACCTTGGCGTTTTCCACCATAGCGCCGATGGTTTGCTCCTGACCTACAATGATCAGGATCTCCTTTGCCCGGGTGACGGCGGTGTAAAGAATACTGCGGCTGAGCAGGTAGGGAGAACCGCTGAAGGCGGACAGTACCACTGCCCGGTATTCACTGCCCTGGCTTTTGTGTACGGTCATAGCAAAGGCAGGCTCCAATTCGTTTAACTGGGTAAACTCGTAGTCCACCAACCGGTCATCAAAGTTTACGGTGAGGGTCTGCATATCCATATCAATGGCGGTGACAGTGCCGATATCTCCGTTAAATACACCGGTGCCCACCGCAGAGCCGTCCGCCTTTTTCCAAAGGATATCATAATTGTTCCGGATCTGCATGACCCGGTCGCCTTCCCGGAAAAGGAAATTGCCAAACCGTCGTTCCTTCTTGCCGGGGGCGGCAGGATTCAGGCTGTCCTGCAGAAGCCCGTTAAGATTATAAGTGCCAGCTCCGCCTTTTTTTGTGGGGGAGAGGACCTGAATTTGCTCAGAGGGGATACCCATATTTTTGGGCAGACGAGTGCTGCAAAGGCCAACGACCGTCTTTGCCAGCTCTTCTTCTGAACGGACAGGCAGGAAGAAAAAGTCAGATTTTACATTCTTAAGCTCCGGCATTTGCCCTTGGTTGACCCGGTGAGCATTCATAACGATCAGGCTTTCCTGTGCCTGACGGAAGATCTCGGTAAGCCGTACCACCGGCAAAGCATTGCTGCGGAGCATATCCTGTAAAGGGAATCCCGGACCCACAGGGGGAAGCTGATCCGCATCGCCTACCATGATCAGCCGGCAGCCATCCGGCAGGGCGCAAAGCAGGCTGTGCAGCAGCCGCACATCCACCATGGACATTTCGTCCACGATCACAGCTTTGGCATTTAAGGGATTTTGGCCGTCCCGCTTGAAGAACAGCTCACCTGTATGAGGGTCGATGGTGGCTTCCAAAAGCCGGTGAATGGTGGCGGCATCCTGCCCGGTTACTTCTGACAGCCGCTTGGCTGCCCGGCCTGTGGGTGCTGCCAAAGCGCAGGAAATCCCCAAAGCCCTGTAAAGGCGCAAAACGCCATTTAATAAAGTGGTCTTACCGGTACCGGGGCCACCGGTGATGATCAACAGGCCGGAGCTGCAGGCCTGAGCAATGGCCTCGGTCTGCTGGGCGGAGTATTCCACATTTCCTTCCCGGGCGGCGGAACGCAGAAGACTATCAAAATGTTCAGGAACCTCAAAGCGCTCTTTAGAAAGAGTCATAAGCTTTTTGGCACAGTAACATTCCGCTTCATAAAGAGCAGGCAGATAGCATACGCAGATCCCCGCCATGGTGCAGGTGATCACCTGACCGTGGGCAGCAAGCTTTTCCAAAGTATCCTTAATGTCTTCCGGCTCCAAATTCAGCAAAGTGGCCGTGGCAACGATCAGCTTGTCCTTGGGAAGAAAAGTATGTCCTGCGGTCAGATTGTAGCGCAGTTCAAAGAGAATGCCCGCTTCCATTCGGCGGGGATCATCAGCGCTGACCCCCAAAGAAATGGCAAAGCGATCGATGGCACCAAAGAGAGCATCCATTTCTTCCTCTGCCAAAAGATAAGGGTCGTCGTACAGAAGATCCATAGCGGCCTGACCGTATTTCTTATAGGTACGCACTGCCAGTTCAGCAGGCAACTGATGCAGAGCGAAAAATTCCATCAGTTGCCGCATGCCTACCTGCAGGCGGAAGGTTTCACCGATTTGTAAAGCTTTGGCCTCAGAAATGCCGCTGACCAAAGCCAGCCTTTCCGGCTCCCGTTCCATCACAAGCAGGGTTTGATCTCCAAACATCTGCACGATTCTGGCGGCGGTTTTGGGGCCGATGCCTTTGATGGCCCGGCTGGAAAGATAGGTCAGGATTTCGGAGGTGGTTTGGGGCATCAGCCGCTCCAAAAACTCGGCTTCAAATTGCTTGCCGTAGCCCGGATGGGAGCCCCACTTGCCGGTAACCATCAGTTTTTCACCTACCGTGGGCATAGGGATAGTGCCTACTACCGTTGCAGTTTGCCCATTGTCGCAGGCAAGCCGCAAAACCGCATAGCCGTTTTCATAATTCTGAAATACGATGGCCCCAATGGTGCCCTGCAGAATTTCCAGTTCCGGTTGGGTCATAATGCGAAAACTCCTCTTCCGTGAAAAATACGATATTCGGGTACTTGACCTGCAGACGCTGTCTGGCATCATAGGACAGAAAGCTTCCAACCACCCAGAGGGGACATTTGAGAAAACCCAGTCCCCAGAGCCGCCCGTATCGGCAGATGGCCTGCAGTTCCTGCCGGGGATCTCGGCTTATGCAAAGAAGGATCATTCCGGAGTGTTTTCTGCTAAACCAAAGGGGCAGAAAATTCAACAAGCAGAGAAGCCCAAAGGCGGCCAATGTACCTATTATAATATAAAGAACCATCCTACTCACCTCGCTACCAGTTTATGGGCGAAGGAGAGAGGTGTGCTAACTCTATCATACTATATTTTGCAGAGCTTGAAAAGCACTTTATTTGCTTTTTTCCGCCCTGTGTGGTATAGTATCTTTTAAGGACGTGATAGAATGCTTTATGTTGGATGCCATCTTTCCGCAAGTGGCGGAAATGTGGAAATGATTAAGACGGCCCGTCAGATCGGTGCCAATACCTTTGCCTTCTTTACCCGCAATCCCAGAGGAAGCAAGGCAAAGCCTGAAGATCCCGAAGATTGCCAACGGGCTGTGGAACTTTTAAAAGAAGAAAACTTTGGCCCGCTGGTTGCCCATGACGCCTATACTATGAATGTCTGCACGGCAGATCCGGAGGCAAGAGCCTTTGCCGCCGGTGTTTTGGCAGATGACTTGCGCCGAATGGCGGCACTGCCCGGTAACTACTATAATTTTCATCCCGGCTGCCATGTGGGGCAGGGAACAGAAACAGGTATCAGCCAAATCTGCGATGCGCTGAAGCAGGCCCTTGCGCCAGGGTATCCGGTGACAGTACTGCTGGAAACCATGGCAGGTAAGGGCAGCGAGATCGGTGGTCGGTTTGAAGAGCTGAAAGCCATCATTGACGGCGTAGGCAGTGACCAGGTGGGCGTCTGCCTGGATACCTGTCATGTATACGATGCCGGATATGATATTGTAAATGACCTTCCCGGAGTCCTGCAGGAATTTGACCGCGTGATCGGCCTTGACAGGCTCTATGCCCTGCACCTGAACGACTCTAAAAATCCCTTCAAAAGCCATAAAGACCGGCACGAACTGTTGGGACAGGGAAGCTTGGGTCTAAAAACATTTGAGAATATTGTAAACTGTGAAGCACTCCGGGGCAAACCTATGATTTTAGAAACCCCCAATGATTTACCCGGATATGCAGAAGAAATTGCGGCTCTGCGCCAAATGGAAATCTGACAAAGGAGGTGACGGCACCGATGCTGAAGATTTTGGAAAATATGGATGTAACGGTTGTGAATGTGTATATTGCCATTTTGCGGTATTTGGTGCCGGCACTTGTGGCGCTGCTCCTTTTCCGCTGCATCAAACCCCTGGTTTCTTTCCGGAAAGAACCTGAGATCTGGGCGTGGATCCGCTTTGCCAACGGGGAAAGACTCCCGGTGACCCATTGGGAAAATGTGATTGGCAGAGCAAAGCGCAGCGATATTGTTATCAATGATCCCAAGGTTTCAAAAACCCATGCTGTTTTGACCCGGTATGATGACGGAAGCTGGAGCATCAGCAGTGTCCACCGGGGCGGTGATATCCGTGTAAACGGCAAAAAGATCAAGATGCACGCCTTAAATCCCAAGGATGTGATCACCATTGGGGATGTATCTATGACCCTGTTCTCCATTACGGAGCAGCAGGAAGCCCATCTTGGCACACTGCGCACCAAGGCGGCAACGGCTATGGATGGCATTTTCAACTTGACCTGCCTGACGGCGATCCAAGTGCTTATTTGTCTTGCTTATCTGATGAATGGCAGACCCGATTCCGGGATGGATGTGCTGATGGGATTCGGCGGAATAGTCCTTTGCCAGTGGCTGCTTTACGGTTTCTACCTGCTTATAAAGAGAACCTCTTTTGAACTGGAAACCATTGCATTTTTCCTCTGCACAATGGGTATGACCGCCATTGCGGTAGTTGTGCCTTGGGAAGCAAGCAAGCAGCTGATCTCTATGATCCTGGGCTTGGGAATTTATCTGGGCGTGGGCTGGTGTCTCCGGGATCTGGATCGGGCAAAGATCGTCCGGGAAATTGCCGTTTTTGCAGGCGTTGGCTTTTTGGTGATCACCCTGCTGTTTGGCACCAATTATAATGGCGCAAAAAACTGGCTGATGTTGGGAGGCCTATCGGTACAGCCTTCTGAATTCAGCAAGATCTGCTTTGCTTTCGTGGCGGCATCTACCATGGATGTGATCGTTACCAAGCGAAACTTAGTGGTGTTTATCGTTTATTCCGCATTGATCTGTCTGTGCCTTGCGATTATGAGTGATTTTGGTACGGCACTGATATTCTTTGTGGCATTTTTGGTAGGTGCCTATATGCGATCCGGCAGTATCGGCACAATAGGGCTTGCCTGCGCAAGCCTTGGCTATACCTGCGTGATCGGCGTGCAGCTGCTTCCTACGGCTACACGGCGGTTCTCTACCTGGCGGCATATCTGGGAGGATACCAGCTATCAACAGCAGACCCAGGCCATTATGTGTATGGCAGCCGGCGGCTTTTTGGGCCTTGGCCCCGGAAACGGCAAGGCAAAATATATCTTTGCATCGGACTCTGACATCGTGATAGCCACTCTTTCCGAAGAATGGGGACTTGTGATGATTTTGATGCTGGTGGCATGTATTTTGGCTTTGGCCTTATTTGCAACCCGCTCTTCTCAGGTGAGCAGAAGCGCCTTTTATACCATCGGCGCTTGTACTGCTGCCAGTATCTTTGTGGTGCAGGCGCTGCTCAACGCTTTGGGAACGGTGGATGTAGTGCCTTTGACAGGCGTTACATTCCCCTTTGTGTCCAACGGTGGCTCCAGTATGCTCTGCTCCTGGGGTCTGCTTGCCTTTGTGAAGGCTGCGGATACACGGCAAAACGCCAGTTTTGCGGTCCGTTTGCCCCGGAAGGGAGGAAAAGCGGATGAATAGAATTGCAGGTCGCGCAAAATCTCTTCTTCTTTTGGCTGCCCTTCTTCTAGGCGGCTTTGCCTTCTTCGTGGGCGAGTTCTGTGCCAATGCAGACCGTTGGGTGGTCTTTCCCCGCTCTCCCCATGTCTACAGCGCCGGCAATATCGGTTTGGGCGTGGTGGTGGACCGGGACGGTTATCTGCTTTTGGATCTGAATGACGGCAGAACCTATACGGAAGATCTGGCACTTAGAAAATCCACACTGCATTGGTTGGGAGACCGATATGGTATGATTTCTGCCCCGGCGCTTCCCAATTATCTGTCCCAAAGCTCCGGCTTTGACTTACTCAACGGCCTTTACACCTATGGTGGCTACGGGGCAGTTCAAACCCTGACTCTGTCCGCTTCTGTGCAGAAGGTTGCTTTGGCGGCCTTGGGCAACAGAAAAGGTACTGTTGCGGTCTATAACTATAAGACCGGTCAGCTGCTCTGCTCTGTAACTACCCCTACCTACGACCCGGATAATGTGCCTGAAACCCAGGACGGTATGTATCTGAACCGGTTTACCCAAGCCACCTTCATTCCCGGTTCGATCTTTAAGATCGTCACTATGGCAACGGTACTGGAAAAAGCTCCCCACTTACTGGAAGAGACCTTCACTTGCACGGGCAGTTACCAAATGGGCGTGGATGTGGTTACCTGCGGGGAGATCCATGGCAAACAAAACACAAAGCAGGCATTCCGGAATTCCTGCAACTGCGCTTTTGCCCAGATCTCTGAGAAATTAGGCGCTGAAGCCCTCCAAAGCTATGTAGATAGCTGCGGTGTGGTGGATAGTGTGAGCTTTGACGGCATTACTACCGCCAAGGGTAAATTCCAGGCAGATGCTTCTCCTGTGAATTTGGCATGGGGCGCCATCGGTCAGTATACCGATTTGATCAACCCCTGTTCCTTCCTTACCTATGTGGGCGCCATCGCCAACGGGGGAGAGGGGGTCACCCCTTATGTGGTAGAGAAGATCACCACAGAGGATGGAGTCGCCTACAAGGCAAAGACCCAGCTCCGGGATCGGGTGATGAGCGAGGCGGCGGCTGCTGTACTGAAAGAGTATATGCGCAACAATGTGGCAAGCAAATATTCTGACAGTTACTTCCCCGGACTCAATGTTTGCGCCAAGACCGGAACAGCAGAAGTGGCAGGCAGCGATCATAATGCGATGCTGGCAGGCTTCGTGATGGACGAAGCCTATCCTTTGGCTTTTGTGGTATGTGTGCAAGATGCCGGATATGGCATCACACAAGCCTTGCCAATTGCTTCAAAAGTTCTGGCCGAATGCAAGAATGTGCTGGATAATTGAAAAAATGTTGTATGATTTGCACAAAAATAGGCTATAGGCAAATCTGTATTTAGTGTACTTTCGGTGGTTGACAAATGTGCGTGTACGATGTACAATAGGGACAAATCAACCGGGAGGTAGCAACTATGACTGGCTTCAATTCTTCTTATAGCCATTCTTCTAACTGCGGCAGCACTTTTGCCGTGGCTACTTCTCGTGCTCGTTTTGCCGTTATAATGGACACTGCTATTTTAGCAGTGTCCATTCTGCTTCTTTGCCTGCCTATTTTGGGGTAAAGCGCCGTAATCCGGTATGGAGAAGCGGCTGCATGTATCAGCCGCTTTTTTATATAGCAAACCATTCCTTTAAGGAAATGAAAAGGAGAAAAGAATTATGAAAAAAGTATTTACAATTTTGATGAGCGTGCTGATGGTAGCCGCCCTGTTCGCCGGTTGCGGTGAAGGCAACAAGCCCGCCGCTGACAACAACACCATCAAGATCGGTATGACCGGTCCTCTGACCGGTGAAGCTGCTATCTATGGTACTGCTGTTGAAGCCGGTATGAAGATCGCTGTGGAAGAGATCAATGCTGCTGCCGGCGAAAATGGCCTGAAGATCGAATTCAAGGCTGTTGACGATGAGCACAATGGCGATAAGGCTGTTACCGGTTACGACTCCCTGATGGACTGGGGTATGCAGTTCTTTGCCGGTACCGTTACCACCGGCCCCGCACTGGCAGTTGCTCCCTACGCTGCACAGGACAATGTCCTTATGCTGACTCCCTCTGCTTCCTCCGTGGATGTGCCCAAGGCTGGCGACAACATCTTCCAGATGTGCTTCACCGACCCCAACCAGGGCGCCAGCGCTGCTGAAGTGGTTAAGAAGTACTACCCCAATGCCAAGATCGGCGTGATCTACGACTCCTCTGACGACTACTCCATCGGCCTGCAGAAGGGCTTTGATGCAAAGGCAAAAGAGCTGGGCCTGAATGTTGCTGTTACTACTTCCTTCAGCGCAAGCACCAAGGCTGACCTGTCTACCCAGGTTGAGCAGTGCAAGAGCGCAGGTTGCGATATGGTATTTATGCCCTTCTACTATCAGGAAGCTGCACAGATCCTGAACTATGCCAACGGTATCGGTTACGCTCCCGCATTCCTGGGCTGCGACGGCATGGACGGCCTGCTGACCCTGGATGGCTTCAATGCAGAAGTAGCTGAAGGCCTGATGCTGATGACTCCCTTCTCCGCATCCAATACCGACACTGCCACTGTTAACTTTGTTGCTAAGTTCAAGGCTATGATGGGCGGCACTGAGCCCAACCAGTTCGCTGCTGACGGCTACGATGTTATCTACGCCATCTACAATGCCTGCGTTGCTACCGGTGTAAATGGTAACACTTCCGCATCCGATGCTTGCGAGGCTGTGGCTGAATACTTCACTTCCAAGACCTTTGACGGCCTGACCGGCTCCGGCTTGACCTGGTCCGCTGAAGGTACTGTTTCCAAGACTCCCGCTGCCGTTAAGATCGTTAACGGTGCATATGAAGTAATGAACTAATCACAAGTTGGGGATGGGAGAAGCTTTTCTCCCATCCCTCTGTGTGTTTTCTTCCGCAGTCTGTGAAAGCTGCCCGGAAGGACAGTTTTCACAGACTGCTAAAGAATGAGAGGAGGAAAGGATATGTCTTTTCTGCAATATACAGTAAACGGCATCAGTATGGGCGCTATTTATGCGCTGATCGCTCTGGGTTATACCATGGTCTATGGTATTGCCAAGATGCTGAACTTTGCCCACGGCGATGTGATCATGGTGGGTACTTATATGGTTTATACCGTTATGAGCAATATGCCTGTTCCTGAGTGGGCGGCCATTATTGTGGCAATGGGTGTATGTATCGTTTTGGGTATCACGGTGGAAGCTATGGCTTACCGCCCCCTTCGTGGCGCTCCCAGCCTGGCAGTTTTGATCACTGCTATCGGTGTGAGTATTTTCCTGCAAAATGCAGCACAACAGATTTGGGGCGCAGACCCCAAGAGCTATTCCGGTCAGATCGGTGCCATCAGCCTTTTTGGCGGCAGCCTGAACATCAGCCGGGATGTACCTCTGACCATTCTGGTCACTGTGGTGATCATGCTTGGCTTGACTTTTTACACAACTAAGACCAAAATGGGCAAAGCAATGCGTGCTGTGTCTGAAGATAGGCAGGCTGCTGCCCTTATGGGTATCAATGTAAACAATACGATCGCCACTACCTTTGCCATTGGTTCTGCTTTGGCAGCAGTTGCAGGCATTTTGTTGTGGCACAAGACTACCACTTTGGGTACAACTTTTGGCGCAATGCCCGGTATCAAGGCCTTTACCGCAGCTGTTTTGGGCGGTATCGGTTCTATGCCCGGTGCTATGCTGGGCGGTGTCCTGCTGGGTATCATTGAGACCTTCAGCAAGGCCTATATTTCCACCCAGTTCTCCGATGCCATCGTATTTTCCGTGCTGGTCATCATTCTGCTTGTAAAGCCCACAGGTCTTTTGGGCAAGCAGATCCAAGAGAAGGTTTGAGGTGATCAGGATGAACAAATTACTGAAAAACCGGGACTTTACCCAAAAGTGTTTGACCTTCCTGGTGGTCATTGTGGCATTTGCCGTTATGTATATCCAGCTGCAGGCCGGTATGCTCTCCCGCTTCATGAGCGGTCAGCTGGTGCGTATCTGTGTGTACATCTGTCTGACAGTTTCCCTGAACCTGCTGGTTGGTATCTGTGGTGAGTTGAGCTTGGGTCACGCCGGCTTTATGGGCGTGGGCGTGTATGCAGGCGTAATAGCTGCATCTTTGTTCAAGGGCTTATTGCCTGACCCAACCATTCGTCTGATCGTTAGCCTTCTGTGTGGCGGCGTAGCTGCCGGTGCTGTGGGCTTCCTGGTAGGTATTCCTGCTCTGCGCCTGCGTGGCGACTATCTGGCTATTGTGACCCTGGCCTTCGGTGAAATTTTGCGGAATATTCTGCAGAATCTGTATGTGGGCAATGCGGACGGTGTTGTCCGGTTTGCCTTCTCCGATCAGCCCCCGGATTGGAAAGCCAATATTGTCAACGGTGCTGTTGGTACCCGTATCCCCATGGATAATAAGATCGCCACATTCCTTATGAGTTTCATTTTGGTGCTGTTTACCCTCTTTGTGGTATTTAATATCATCAACTCCAAGGAAGGCCGGGCCATTAAGGCTGTCCGGGATAACCGGATCGCCGCTGAATCTGTCGGTATCAATGTAACAGCTTTCCGTATGAAGGCTTTTGTTATTTCTGCAGCACTTGCCGGCATGGCAGGCGCTATGTACGGCTTGGATATGACCAATGTTTCTCCCACCAAGCTGGGCTATAACGAGTCCATCAATATCCTGGTGTTCGTGGTTTTGGGCGGCCTTGGTAATATTCTTGGCTCTGTTATTTCTGCAACGGTGTTGTATATCCTTCCTGAAGTTATGAAGAAGATGGCACTGGAGGGCAATGGCGCCATGGCAGGCGCTGCTGCCTTTGTGGAAAAGTACCGTATGCTGCTGTATGCGGCAATTCTCATTGTTTTGATGATCTGCACCTGGTCTCCCAAGGTGAAATCCAAGATCTCTGCATTTACTGCAAATGTAAAGAGTCGGCTCTTCGGAAAGAAGGAGGTGGGCGAAGATGCGTGATACATATCCCAAGCATATGATCGAGATCACCACCAAAAACCTGATTCGTGAGCAGGATAAGGACAAGCAGCCTGTATTGGATGTACGGAATTTGGGCATTGATTTTGGTGGCCTGACTGCTGTGGATGGCTTTAATATGACCATCGGCCCTACAGAAATTTCCGGCCTCATCGGCCCTAACGGTGCAGGCAAGACCACCATCTTCAACCTTCTGACCGGTGTGTATCAGCCCACCCGTGGCAGTATTCTTGTCAACGGCATCAACACCAAGGGTATGAACAATGCCAAGGTCAATAAGCTGGGCGTTGCCCGTACCTTCCAGAATATCCGTCTGTTTACAGAAATGACGGCCCTGGAAAATGTAAAGGTGGGTATGCACAATAGCATCAAGTGTTCCTTTATTTCCTCTTTGCTGCACCTTCCCGGCTACTATAAGGCAGAGCGGGCAGCTAATGAAAGAGCGATGGAACTGCTGGAATTTATGGGTCTTGGCGATATTGCCAATGTAAAGGCAGGCAGCCTTCCTTACGGTGTGCAGCGCCGTCTGGAGATCGCAAGAGCCCTTGCAAGCAACCCCGCTATTATTTTGCTGGACGAGCCGGCTGCCGGTATGAACCCCAGCGAAACTACAGAGCTGATGCACCAGATCCGCCGTATTCGTGACACCTTCCAAATCGCCATTTTCCTGATCGAGCACGATATGAACCTGGTTATGAATGTGTGTGAAGGTATCGTGGTGGTGAACTACGGTCGTGTCATCGCAAAGGGTACACCTGAGCAGATCAAGGAAGACCCTGCGGTTATCGAAGCTTATTTGGGATGAAAGGAGCGCACCTATGCTGAAAGTAGAAGATATTCAGGTATATTATGGAGCGATCCATGCTATCAAAGGCGTTTCCTTCCATGTTGCACCCGGTGAGATCGTGGCACTGATCGGTGCCAACGGCGCAGGTAAGAGCACTATTTTGAAGACCGTTTCCGGTTTGATGCACCCCAAGGCAGGTAAGATCACATTTCTGGATCAGGATATTACCCATACTGAGGGTCATAAGCTGGTTCGTAATGGCTTGGCACACGTACCGGAAGGCAGACGGATCTTCCTGGAAATGACCGTGCAGGATAATCTGGAAATGGGCGCATTTACCCAGAAGAATGTGGATCCTGCAGAGCTGGAAAAGGTCTTTACCCTGTTCCCCAGATTGGCAGAGCGTCGCAAGCAGATCGCAGGCACTCTGTCCGGTGGCGAGCAGCAAATGCTGGCGATGAGCCGGGCGCTGATGAGCAAGCCTAAACTGATGATGCTGGATGAGCCTTCTATGGGCTTGGCGCCCATCTTGGTTGACCAAATTTTCTCCATCATCAAGGACCTGCACAAAGCAGGCACCACCATTTTGCTTGTGGAACAGAACGCAAACCGGGCTTTGGAAATTGCTGACAGAGCCTATGTTTTGGAAACCGGCAAAATCACCCTGGAAGGTACGGGTAAGGAACTGGCATCCAGTGACGAAGTCCGCAAAGCCTATCTGGGCGGCTAATAATAAGGAATACCCCCTGCATATACTTGTGCAGGGGGTGTTTTTATGTGCCGATACAACCAACTTTGGGGTCTTGTGCTGATCGCTTTGGGAGCAGGTATCTTGCTTGGGACTTGGATGGCGGGGGGATTTCTTTGTTATTGCTTTGGCCTTGGACTGGGTGGAGCAGGTTTTTTGGTTTTCAAGTCATAACCTTGTCCACAGGCGAATAGAATGCAATAGCCAACCGGAATAAGGAGTGATGGATTTGGAATTGCATTTTTCTAACACAGGCGTTCCTTGCCTGAAAACCGTAAAACAGGATGTGCAGACCCAGGAACAGACCCAGGAGGTAAAGCTCTCTGAAGGTCTGCCGGATATGGGCAGAGTTCTGGGAGCCTGGGGACAGAGTGTTCTGCGGGGCAAGCAGTGGCAAGGGGAGGAAGCAAGCGTCAGCTGCGGAGCAATGGTTTGGGTGCTGTATGCCCCGGAGGATGGCAGCTATCCCAGAATGGTGGAAACCTGGATCCCTATGGAGCTGCGATGGCAGATAGCCGGAACAAAGCAGGAAGGAAAGATGTGGGTGAACTGCCTGCTTCGTAGTGTGGATGCCCGGATGACAGGGCCAAGAAGGCTGATGGTGCGGGCCAATATGGCAGTACGGATGCAGGCTTACTGCCCGGATAAAATTGAAATTTCCCAGCCAGAAGGAATCCCAGATGATGTGGAGCTTTTGAAAAAGACCCATCAGGTGTGCTTGCCTGTGGAAGCAGGGGAGAAGTCCTTCCAATTGGATGAAGAGCTGGAACTGCCGGCATCTTGCCCCAAAGCCCGAACATACCTGCAGCACCGCGTTTTCCCTCGTGTTGTGGATAAACGGGTAATGGCTGATAAGGTCGTTTTCCGGGGCGTAGCTGACCTGCATACCCTATACCAGGGGCAGGATGAGGGACTCTATGGCTGGAATTTTGAAGTGCCTTTTTCCCAGTATGCAGACCTGGACGGGAGCTTCTCTGAGGATGCGACAGTGATGCTGATGCCCCAGGTGACAGGTCTGGAAACGGATGTGGACGAAGAGGGGCGTATTCGGCTGAAGGCGGGGCTGACCTGCCAGTATGTGGCATGCGACCGGAAGGACATCCAGGTGGTAGAAGATGCCTACAGCCCTGTTAGAAAGGTAGAGCCCCAGGTGGAAACCCTGATGCTTCCCGCCATTGAAAGTATGGATACCCAAACCTTGCTTCTGCAGCATACTATGAGCGCAGAAGGGATGCCGGTGGATGTGAGTGCGCTTTGTGATCAGGTTCGCAAGCAAAGTCTGCCGGAGCAAGTCCGCCTGGAGATCCCGGCCTTGGGGCAAATTCTCTATTATGACCTGGAAGGCGGCTTGCAGAGCACAACCTCTCGCTGGGAAGAAAGCATTTATACAGAGCCTGTAACGGACGGGGAGATGGAAGTAAATATTCTTCCCACAGGCCAGTGTAATGTGGAACCTTCTGAAAACGGTATGATGGTAGAAACCAATGTGATGTTGGAAACCGTGGTGACAAGCACAAAGGGTCTGCCTATGGTAACGGGCTTGGAAATGGGGCAGCCTATGCCCAAAGACCCCAATCGCCCCAGCGTTATTTTGCGTCGTGCCACATCAGACGGATTGTGGGAGATCGCCAAAGCGACCGGCTCTTCTATGGAAGCGATTCGTAAGGCCAACGACTTACAAAGTGATCCGGAAGAGGGACGGATGCTGCTTATTCCAATCGAATAAAAAAGCCACCGCCGGTAAAAGACCGACGGTGGTGGCGGTTGTCGCATTGGGGTTGAAACCGCCCTGTAAAACGACAGGAAAACCAGGGAATGTTTTCCTGTCGTTTCTTTTTATACTCTAGCGAAAGAAAGAGGGATTATTCAAGGAAAATCTGTCGAGAATATACCTTGCAAGAAAGTTTTTCTGGTGCTATAATAAGAAAAACTTTGATTTAGAAGGTGTATACTATGACAAAAATCGATATTTATTCCGGCTTCCTTGGTGCAGGTAAAACTACCCTCATCAAAAAGATGATCACGGAAGCCTACGCAGGTCAGAAATTGGTGCTGATCGAAAACGAATTCGGTGAGATCGGCATTGACGGCGGCTTTCTGCAGGATGCAGGCATCAACATCACGGAAATGAATTCCGGCTGTATTTGCTGCAGCCTGGTGGGCGACTTCGGCAAGGCTCTGGAGCAGGTTATTGCCCAGTATGCCCCCGAAAGAATCCTTATCGAGCCTTCCGGCGTTGGCAAGCTTTCCGATGTGGTGGCCGCTGTGGAAAAGGTTACCGGTTCTCAGGTGGAAGTGGGCTTTACCGTTGCGGTGGTGGATGCCGGCAAGGTGAAGGTTTATATGAAGAACTTCGGTGAGTTCTACAATAACCAGGTGCAAACCGCTGCAACCATTATCCTTTCCCGTACCGATCGTATCAGCCAGGAGAAGCTGGATACTGCTGTAGCACTCCTGCGTGAGCAGAATCCCAATGCTGCTATCGTTACCACACCCTGGGATGAACTGTCCGGCGCCCAGCTTTTGAGCGCAATGGAGGGCAAAGCCTCTGTAGAAGCAGAGCTTGCCCGGATGGAAGAAGAACACCATCACCACCATCATCATGAAGAAGAGCACCACTGCTGCGGTCACCACCATCATGAGGAAGAGCATCACTGTTGCGGCCATCATCACCATGAGGAAGAGGAGCACCACTGCTGCGGCCATCATCACCATGAGGAAGAAGAACACCACTGCTGCGGCCACCACCATCATGAGGAAGAAGAGCATCACTGTGGTTGCGGTCATCACCACCACGAAGAAGAGCACCACCATCACCACGATCACAGTTGCTCCTGCGGCCACGATCACCACGACCACCACCATCATCACGCTGATGAAGTCTTTACTTCTTGGGGCGTGGAAACAGCACGGAAATTCCGGGTGGAAGACATTGAAAAGGCACTGCACGAACTGGACGAAGGTCACTGCGGCATGATTTTGCGTGCCAAGGGCATTGTTCCCTGTGTGGACGGTGATTGGATCCATTTCGACTATGTGCCTGAGGAACACAACGTCCGTAAGGGCGGTGCCGATGTGACCGGTAAGCTTTGTGTGATTGGCGCAAACCTGAACGAAGCAGCTGTTGCAGCCCTGTTTGGAGTGTAATCTATGGTACAAATTCCCGTTTATGTATTTACCGGTTTTTTGGATTCCGGTAAGACCAAGTTCATTCAGGAAACCCTGGAAGACACCCGCTTCAATGCCGGAGAACGGACACTTCTCTTGATCTTTGAAGAGGGAGAAGAGGAATACGATATTTCTGCCTATCCTCACCAAAATGTCTATCTGGAAGTGCTGGACCAGCAGACCGTCACCCAAAAGGAACTGAAAGCCCTTGCTAAAAAGTACAAGGCCCAGCGGGTGGTGGCAGAGCTGAACGGTATGCAGCTGGTTGGCGATATTTACAGCCGCTTTCCGGAAGAATGGGTCGTTGCCCAGGAAGTGATGTTTGCCGATGCTACCACCATTATGTCCTACAATGCCAATATGCGTAACTTGGTAATGGACAAGCTGGTGGGTGGACAGATGGTGGTATTTAACCGCCTGAAGCCCGGTGAAGATACGATGCACCTGCATAAGCTGGTGCGGGCAGCTAACCGGAAAATGGACATTCTTTATGACTATTTGGACGGCACCACTGCCTTTGATGAAATTGAAGACCCTCTGCCTTTCGACATCAATGCCCCGGTGATCACCGTTAAGGACGAAGATTATGCCCTTTGGTACCGGGATGTGACGGAAGAACCCCAAAAGTATGCAGGAAAAACGGTTTCCTTCAAGGGTCAGGTGGCGCTCCTGCGCCGTGAAAAAGAGGGTATGTTTGCACCCGGTCGGTTCGTAATGACCTGCTGTGTGGACGATATTCAGTTCTGTGGTGTACCATGCCGGTATCCCCAGGCAAAGTCCCTGACACCCCGCAGCTGGGTGAATGTAAAAGCCACCATCAGCGCAGAAAATCACCCTTTGTATCAGGGAGATTTAGGCCCTGTGCTGACAGCTATCGAGGTTAGTCCTGCAGACCCTGCAGATCCTGATGTAGCCACATTCTAATGAGAAAGACCAGACGCTTTTGCGCCTGGTCTTTTTTATAGAAATCTTGCAGTAAGGGAGGCCATCACAAAGCCGGTCAAATCGGCAATAAGAGCCGCAGGTAGGGTATACTTTGTTTTCTTGATACCGGCGGCACCGAAGTAGACCCCAATGGTATAGAAGGTGGTTTCCGTGGAGCCAAGCATGATGGCAACCGTTTTTCCAATATAGGAATTTACCCCGTAGGTCGTCATTAAATCCGCCCCGACCGCCAAAGCCGCACTGCCGCTGATGGGTCGGATCAGCACCAAAAGAGCGGTTTCCGGCGGAATGCCCACAAAGGTAAAAACAGGGGAGAGCAAGGAACTTATATAATCTATTACCCCGGAGGCACGGAGCATCCCTACTGCGGTCAGTAAAAGAACCAGCGTAGGTACAAGGCTGACAAGAAGCTTTAATCCTTCCTGTGCGCCTAAGAGCATATGCTCATAAGCATTTTCTCTTTTGCGTAATGCCCACAGACAGACAAAGAGCAAAATAAGAGGAACGATGTAATCACGCATGGGGCCACACTTTCGAAAGCAACCAGGCGGCAAGCAGGCCCATGCCTGCAGAGCAGAAACTGGTAAGCCAAACACAGGGCAGAATATCAAAAGGGGCGCTGCAGCCTAAACTGGCCCGCAGAGCAGCCACATTGGTAGGGATTAGCTGAATAGACGCGGTGTTCAGCACCACTAAACGGCAAAGCTCTTTGGAGGCGATGCCATTTTGCCCTATGGCGAGGTGTTTTGCGGCTTGTATACCCATAGGGGTGGCGGCATTTCCCAGCCCTAAAAGATTGGCGCATACATTGGAACTTAGATAATGAGAAAGCTTTGGATCTTTTTTTACAGAAGGAAAGAGCCGGGAAAGAACGGGGCGCAAAAGCCGGGATAGGGCGGTTGATATACCCGTCTTTTCCATAAGCGCTCCCACACCGGACCAAAGGCAAATAGCACCGGCAATGGAGATGGCTAAAGTAATGCCTGTCTGCGCACCGGAAGCAACACCGGCGGACAGGGCGCTGCCTGTGCCTAAAAACAAACTGCCGATCACAGACAAAAGCACCATTGCCGTAAACACATAGGTCATTACCATAGCCCAACCCCCTCTGGAAAAATCTATGCGGCAAAGGGCAATCTTTTGCGTAAAAACATTGACAGAGTAAAAAGAATATTGTATAATACGGAACATCAGTCGATTTGTGTTATTAACTGTCAAAGAGGTGGAGAGTCTGTGAAAACAACTGGAATCGTAAGAAAAGTGGATGAACTGGGAAGAGTGGTTCTCCCGATCGAACTGCGCCGCACATTGGATATTGCAGAACGGGATGAACTGGAGATCTGCCTGGATGAAGATAAGATCATCTTAAAGAAATTGGAGTCTGCCTGCATCTTCTGCGGTGCTAACCGCACCCTTGTGCAGTATTGCGACAAGCACATCTGTAAAGAGTGCATTTCCAAAATGGATAAGCTGTAAAAAATCGCAACCGAGATCGGTTGCGATTTTTGTTTTATTCATCTTGCAGCGCGGCATCGTACACCACATTTTTAGGAAGGCTTAGTGCCTGAGCAGTTTGCTTGACAGCATCCTTTCGGCTCAGCCCTTCTTTCATCAGGCGTGCGACCATTTGCTTGGCATCTTCCTGAGAGGGAAGTACTTTATCTTCCTTGGGCGCACCGGCAACCACCAAAACGAATTCTCCCTTGGGAGGGGCCTGCTCATATAGGCCGATAGCCTGTCCCAAAGTGGTGCGAATGACTTCTTCGTGAAGCTTTGTCAGTTCCCGGCAAAGGCTGATGGGCCGTTCCGGGCCGAAAATTTCTGCCATATCCTTTAAGGTCGTCAGCAGTTTATGGGGCGCTTCGTAGAAGATCATCGTCCGCTCCTCTTTTACAAGGGACTCCAAATGCTCCCGACGGCTTTTTTTAGCGGTGGACAGGAAGCCTTCAAAGCAGAACCGCCCGGTGGCTTGTCCGGAGATGCTCAATGCGGTAATCACAGCACAGGGACCGGGAATAGCGCATACAGTGATGCCTGCCTGTGCGCATTGCTGCACCAGCTCTTCACCGGGATCAGAAATAGCAGGGCTGCCTGCATCGGAAACAAGGGCGCAGGTTTCGCCGGCTAAGATCCGTTCTACGATCCAATCCCCCTTTTGGGTCTTGTTATGTTCGAAGTAACTGACAAGGCTCTTTTTTATTCCCAAATGGTTTAAAAGCTTCAAGGTGACCCGGGTATCTTCTGCAGCAATAAAATCTGCCTTTTCCAAAGTCTCCCGGCAACGCAGGGAAATGTCTCCCAAATTGCCGATGGGGGTGGGGACAAGATATAACATTCCAGCCATATATGTTCTCCTATATGTGATAAAGGTTTTTGTAATAGGGTGTCAAACTGCCATCTGTATAGTGAAGGGCTTCTTCCTGCCAGATAAGTCCGGGCTTTCCGCCCTTTTTCATATGCACGAGGATCAAAGAAACAGGACCACCTTCTCTGTGCCGCAAAAGACAAAGCTTTTTGGGCTCTAAAGAATTGGCACTTCCCAAAGCGCAGATCTGCGCTAAAAGCTCGGGCTTATGAACCAAATAGAAATCTCCGCCGTAACGAAGGAATCGGGCGGCTGCACGAAAAAGCTCTTCCATAGGAAGTCTGTCATCCCGCCGCGCCAAAGGTGTCTTTTGGCTTTGAGGTCCTGCAGAATAATAGGGAGGATTGGAAACGCAGCAGTGGAAACTGCCGGGTGTGATCTCGTTGGAAAGGCACTTCACATCAGCGCATATACTGGTTAAACGAGCGTCAAGACCATTGGCTTTTGCGTTTTGCAGCGCCATTTCGTGGGCTTTTTGGTCTAATTCAATGCCTGTTACATGGCAAGTGTCCTCTTTGGCGCACAGGAGAAGCCCCAGCGTACCGCAACCGCTTCCCAAGTCCAGCACCCGGGCATCTTTTTTCAGCTGTACAAAACCGCCCAGGGCGATGGAATCGGTGCTCAGAGGGAACGCACCTTCCGATAGGGAAAGGGTAAAGCCATTGTGTAGGGTCTCCATACTATTTCCTCGGTATCGTAATGATAAAAAAATCAGCCTGCGTACAGAAAGCGGTACGCAGGCTGAAAGCAAGAACGGTCAATCAGCCTTCTTCGATTGCTTCAACGGGGCAGTTGTCGGCGCAAGCACCACAGCTGACGCAAACGTCGGCATCGATGACGAACTGGTCTTCGCCCTCAGAAATAGCCTCTACAGGGCAGTTGTCAGCGCAAGAACCACACTTGACGCAAGCATCGGTAATTTTGTAAGCCATGATTTTCCCTCCAATATGTTTATTCTGTGCATCTTATGGAATGCAAGATTATTCTAACATGGATTTCATAAAATGCAAGGGGTTTTCTTCGTGGAACGTATAAAAATTTTCCCGAGGGGGAGAATTTCCCCCAGGGAGGGGTACTTATGCACTATGCAGAGCAGGCGAAACGGCTTTTGCTGGATGCGGGGCAGGTGGCGCGGGACTTGGGTCACAGCAGTGTAGGAAGCGCCCATCTGCTGCTTGCCCTTTCCCAAATGCCCGATCCCTGGGGCAGATTTTTGCGGTTTTGCGGCTTTTGCCCTATAAAGGCCACAGAAATAGCTCGGGCGCTATACGGGGAAGGCACGAAGGGCTTGCCGCTTCCCATGGGCTTTACACCGCAGGCGCAGAACATTTTTATGGAAGCAGGTCGTCAGGCAAAATTGCAGGATAGCCGGGAAGTGGGAACGGTGCATATTTTGCTGGCACTTTTGCGTCAGGAAAAAACCTGCGCCCGGGATCTTCTGCTATTAAGCGCCCTGGATGCAGATATGCTGTTTTCAAGGGCGGTAGAGCAAAGCCGCAACTTAGGAAAAGGAAGGAAAAAGGAGGGATTGGGTACGAAGCTGCTGGAACAGTTCAGTGAGGATCTGATACAAAAGGCTGCAACTATGGATCCGGTCATCGGCAGAGACAGAGAAATTGATACGGTTATCGGCATTTTGTGCCGGAAAAATAAGAATAACCCGGCCCTGGTTGGAGAACCGGGAGTGGGAAAAACCGCGATCGCAGAGGGCTTGGCCCAGAGAATGGCTGCAGGCAATGTGCCGCCGCAGCTACGGGAGAAGCGGTTGGTAAGTTTGCAAATGTCCAATCTGGTAGCAGGTACAAAATACCGGGGAGAATTTGAAGAGCGGCTTCGGGATGTGTTGGCAGAGATCCGAAGGCTGGGAGATGTGATCCTGTTTGTAGATGAAATGCACACCATTGTGGGTGCCGGTGCTGCAGAAGGGGCCATTGATGCGGCAAATATTTTCAAACCCGCCTTGGGCAGAGGAGAGCTGCAAATGCTGGGCGCCACCACACCGGGAGAGTACAAAAAGTACATTGAAAAAGACCCTGCTCTGGAGCGGCGCTTTCGCCCGGTACGGGTGGAGCAGCCGGATAAAGATGCCACGATGGCAATTCTGCAAAGCCTGAAACCCTCCTTGGAACGGCACCATCATATTGCCATCAGCCCGGAAGCCCTTACAGAGGCGGTGCGGTTGTCTGTGCGGTATTTGCCGGATCTGTATTTGCCGGATAAGGCCATCGATCTGTTGGACGAGGGAGCCAGCCATGCGGCAATGGAAGCCCTCTATGCCGGATGTTATCTTGCACGGCAGGACTTGGAGCAAGCACTCAGTGAAGCGGTGCGGCAGAGCCATTTTGAAAAAGCAGCACAGCTGCGTGACAGGATGCAAAAGCTCACGGGCCGCTCGGCACAGGCACAGAAAAGCAAGCAGGTAACAGCGCAGGATGTGGCCTGGGCGGTGTCTGAGCGAACAGGTATTCCTGTAGGCAGACTTCGTGCAGATGAAAGAGAACGGCTCTTGGGACTGGAGAAAGTCCTTGGGGCGTCTATTCTGGGACAGGACGAGGCAGTAGCACAGGTATCTCAGGTGCTTAGACGAAGCCTTTCCGGCATTCGGGATCAGAACCGACCTGTGGCAAGCCTTTTGTTCACCGGTCCTACCGGCGTGGGAAAAACCCAAATGTGCCGCATTTTGGCACGGGAACTCTATGGAAGCAAGGACGGAATGATCCGTCTGGATATGACGGAGTTTATGGAAAAGCACGCAGTTGCCAGGCTCATCGGCGCGCCTCCCGGTTATGTAGGCTATGAAGAAGGGGGCAAACTGACAGAGGCGGTCCGGCGCCGTCCTTACTGCATCGTGGTACTGGATGAAATGGAAAAAGCCCACCCGGATGTGGCAGGCTTACTTTTACAGATCATGGAGGAGGGCGTGCTTACGGACTCTACCGGCAGAAAGGTGAGCTTCCAAAATGCAGTAGTGGTTATGACCTGTAATGTAGGCGGACAGATCCGTTCAGACGGCTTGGGGTTTCAGCCAAGCGGGCAAAGTGCCCGGACAGCAGAAGAACTGAAAAACCGGTTTTCTCCGGAGTTTTTGGGCAGACTTGATAAGGTGGTCGTGTTCCATCCTCTGAGCAGGGATAGCCTGAAGAAAATAGCTGCCCAGCAGTTAAACGGGCTTTGTGTCCGGGCAAGAGCCGGTGGAATGGAGCTGGAATTGCCGGCAGAACTGGCAGATGATCTTGCAGGGCTTTGCACCGCAAAAGACGGCGCAAGACAGATTCGGCATCTTATCCAGGATAGGGTAGAGGAGCCCCTTTCCGTGTTCCTTCTCCAGGCTGGAAAGCGGTCCGGAAAGATCCGCGGAATATGGAAAAACGGACAGCTGCAATTCACTTGAAATGGACGGGCAAAACGGTTTTGCCCGTCCATTTTTCCTGCAAAACCCGTATACGAACATTATTTTAGAACAAGTGTTCTAAAATTAGAAAAACACAGGGAAAAAGCGAAAAAATTTAGCAAAAAACTGTAAAAAAGTATTGCTTTTTGCATTTTAATCAGTTATACTGTCATTACATGGAGCAAAATGGTAGTGAAGTGGAGTAAAATGGAGCGGAGGTGACCGCAAATGATCGGAAAGTACCCTGCAAAACTGGACGATAAAAACAGATTGTTCGTGCCTGCGAAGCTGCGTGCTGAGTTGGGTCAGGACTTTTATGTCACATTAGGCGTTAACTGCGGTCATCGGTGCCTCACCGTTTACACCGCACCTGATTGGCAGACCCTGGAGCAGAACTACAATGCACTGCCCATCTCCCAGCGGGGCGCTGCAACCAGCCTGATCTTCATGAGCGCCAACCAGTGCGCACCGGACAAGCAATTCCGTTTCGGCCTTTCCCAGTTCCTTTTGGACTATGCGGGTATCGGTCGGGATGTGATGGTGGTCGGTCGTGCAGGCCAGGCAGAAATTTGGGATGCAGAAGAATTTGCCCGGTTCGAGGAAGAAAACCTCACCCCGGAAAAACTGCTGGCTTCCCTTGAGGCGATTGGCCTATGAGTGAATTTTTCCATATCTCCGTACTGCTGCAGGAATGCCTGGACGGACTCGATATAAAGCCGGATGGCATCTATATTGACGGCACCTTAGGTGGCGCAGGTCACTCAAGTCAGATCGCAAAGCGACTGACCACCGGACGACTTATCGGCATTGACCGTGACCCTGTAGCGCTGAAGGCCGCAGGGGAGAGACTTGCTCCCTATGGTGACCGGGTTACATTGGTTCACAGTAACTTTTGTGAAATGGCAAATGTTGTCAAGGAATTGGGACTTCCCGGTGTAGATGGCATCCTGCTGGATCTGGGTGTTTCGTCTCCCCAGCTGGATGAAGTGAGCCGTGGTTTTTCCTACATGGCAGATGCGCCCCTGGATATGCGCATGAATGGCAAAGATGCCCTCACCGCCAGAGAAGTGGTGAACGCCTGGTCACAGGAAGAGCTTCGCCGTATCCTTTGGAATTACGGAGAAGAGCGATATGCCCCCCAAATTGCAGCCGCCATTTGCAGACGGCGTGAAGAAAAACCCATTGAAACGACCTTGGAACTTGTGGATGTGATCCGTAGCGCAATGCCTGCTTCTGCCCTTCGGGAAAAGCAGCACCCGGCAAAGCGAACCTTTCAGGCGATCCGCATCGCAGTAAACGATGAACTCGGCTCTGTGGAGAAAGCCATGGAAGCGGCAATCCCCTTATTAAACCCCGGCGGACGGCTGGCAGTGATCACATTCCATTCTTTGGAAGATAGGATTGTGAAATTAGCCATGGCAGAAGCAGCAAAGGGCTGCACCTGTCCGCCTCAATTCCCGGTTTGTGTCTGTGGAAAGAAACCCATTGTAAAACTGATTTCCCGGAAGCCCATTGTGGCAACACCGGAAGAATTGGAAGCAAATCCCCGCTCCCGCAGTGCAAAGCTGCGTGTGTGCGAGAAACTTTAAGAATTTATAAAAGGAGGGAACGGATATGGCAAACAGCGTAGAAATTCAATATGTCCAGTTTTATACAGAAGGTTCTGCCGCAAAGAAGATCGCCACACCGCTCCCCAAGAAGCGGGTGGCAGAAAAGCCCGCAGCAAAAAGAGCCAAGCGGAAGGTGATCCGCATTGATCCTATTGCAATTTTGAGTCTGACAGTTTGCCTGGCATTGGCCATTACTTTGGGTCTTGGCATTGGCAAAATTCAGCAGGCTAAGCAGGAAAATGCCCGTATGGCAGCCTATGTGGAGACCCTGAGCCAAAAGAGCGAAGCCTTGGCACAGGAATATGCCGCAGGCTATGATCTGCATGAAATTGAAAAAACTGCTATGGCGCTGGGCATGGTGCATAATGACCAGGCCAGCCACCGTGGCGCAACTGTCCAGGTGCAAGCTGAAGCATCTGTGCAGCCCCAAATGAACTTCTGGCAAAATCTTGTGGTGTTTTTCACCAACATCTTTGCATAAAGCATATACCCACCAATAAACTTCAAATAGAGGTGCAATGGGCGGCGAGGGTTTCCCTTGCTGCCCATTCAAGGCTTTGAGGAAGAGGTGGGGTTATGAAGAAAAAACCGGATAAAAGGAAGTTCGGTCGTATCCGGGGAGACAGCGGACAGAGAAGAAGAGTGCTGATCGTAAGCCTTTTACTGGGAATTTTGGCGTTCATACCGGTGTCGGTGCGGCTTGTACAGCTGATGGTAGTGGATTACGGTTACTATACCCGCCTTGCTCTGGACAATCAGACCCGTATCACCCGGGTGACCGGGGAACGGGGGCAGATCTACGACCGGAATATGAATGTGCTGGCAACGAACACGTCTGTCGAGCATGTGTACTTAGACCCCCACGAACTGAAACAATCCCAGGCGGATATGGAAAAAGTATCCTCTTTTTTGGCGGAGCTTTTGGAGCTGGACCAAACCTGGGTTTTGGAGCAGGGAAAGGACTTGACAAAACGCTATAAACAAGTAGCTGCCGGCGTTTCTACAGAAATTGCAGAGAAAATCCGTATATTTATCAATGAAAACAACATTTCCGGTATTCATTTAGAGCCGGGAAGTAAGAGATATTACCCCAACGGCACCCTGGCAAGTCAACTGCTGGGCTTTGTGAATGCCTCTATGGAAGGCTGCGAAGGGGTGGAGGCGGCCTATAACAGTTACCTGGAAGGAAAATCCTCCCAAGTGATCACCACCAAGGGCAATAACGAAATGGATATGCCCTTTTCTTATGAAGACTATCTCTCCGGAAAGCCTGGATACGATGTGGTGCTGACCATTGATGCCACCGTGCAGGCCTGTCTGGAAAAGCAGATGGAAGCTGCTATTTCCCGCTATGATGTGCAAAACGGCGCATTTGGTATGGTGATGCATGTTAAAACCGGGGAAATTCTGGCAATGGCTACCATCGGGGGCTATGACCCCAATCAATATTTAGAAATAGCAGATCCTTCTGCCGCTCAGTTGCTTTCTCAAATGGAACAGGAATATATGGCTTTGCAGCAGGGAACAGAGGACTATGATGCGGCCAAGGCTGCCTACCAGCAGGCATTGCAGGAGGCACGGTTAAAGCAGTGGCGAAACCGATGCATTTCCGATGGCTATGAACCGGGGTCCACATTCAAGGTGCTGACCATGGCGGCGGCATTGGATTGCGGTGCCATAGATTTAAATACCGGCTTTTATTGCAAAGGTGCAGAGCATATTCCCGGTCGATCCCAGCTGCTGCACTGCTGGCGTTCTGCCGGTCACGGCTCTGAACAAACGCCCCAGGCGCTGCAGAACTCCTGCAATATTGCCTTTGCCCATATTGCTTTAAAGTTGGGCGGAGAGCGGTTTTATTCCTATGTGAAAGACTTTGGCATTTTGGAGAAAACCGGCATCGACCTCTATGGAGAGAGCAAAGGGGTTTTCTTTGACAAAGCCTTAGTGACCAATACAGATAAATGGGGAACAGCCAGCCTGACTTCTGGCTCTTTCGGTCAGACCTTTAAGTTGACACCTCTGCAATTGGTGCGTGCCATCTCCTGCGTGGTAAACGGTGGGTACCTGATGGAACCCTATGTGGTCAGCCAGGTGATGGATAGCGATGGCAACACGGTTTTGGAGCAGACCCCTACCGCTTTACGGCAGGTGATCAAGGAAGAAACCTCTAAAACCATGTGCACCCTTCTTCGCAGTGTGGTCACGGAGGGAACGGCAAAAAATGCCAACACCTATGGCTTCTCCGTAGGCGGAAAAACCGGCACCAGCGAGAAGATCGATGTGCTGGATGCCAACGGAAATCCAACACTGGATAAAATTGTTTCCTTTGTAGGGGTTGCGCCAATGGACAATCCGGAGTATATTGTACTTGTAGCGTTGGACACTCCCTCCAGAAGCACGGGGATTTATATTTCCGGCGGCGTGATGGCCGCCCCAACTGTGGGTGCGGTGATGGCAGATATCTTGCCCTATTTGGGCGTTGCCAACAGCTACGACCCGGAAGACCCGGCAAGTAAAAGAATAGAAATTCCGGACTTTACCGGATTTACCAAAAAGGAAGCCGAAAAAGAACTGAAAAAACTGGGCATTACCGCCATTTTGGAAGGCAGCGGCCCGGCGGTGACCCACCAAATTCCCTATAGCGGCGCATCCGTGCCGGGGAACAGCCAAATGATATTGTATTTTGCACAGGACTCTATGGAAAAACCAAAGGAGTAGAGAATATGAAATTAAGAGAATTGCTCGTAGGTATCGATGTGATCAGCGCAACTGCTGATTTGGATATGGAAGTTAGCGGCATTTGCTGCGACACCAGAAAACTGCAGCCCGGTGATTTGTTTGTTGCTGTGGTTGGTTATGTTACGGATGGCAACCGTTTTATCCCCAAGGCAAAGGAATTGGGAGCTTCTGTAGTCGTTTCTGCTCAGCCTTGTAAGGAGGATATTCCCTCTGTGCTGGTGCGCTCTGACCGTCTGGCCCTTGCCCGGCTTGGAACGAACTTCTACGGCCATCCTGCTGATAGTATGCAGATTATCGGCGTAACAGGCACTAACGGCAAAACCACCGTTACCTGCTGGCTGAAACATATTCTGGAAGTTGCCACAGGCAAAAAAGTGGGTCTGATCGGCACAATGGAAAACTACATCGGCAAGGAAGTGATCCCCACCGAGAGAACTACTCCGGAAAGCCTGGACCTGCAGCGGCTGTTTGCCAGAATGCGGGATGCAGGCTGCGCCTATGTGGTGATGGAGGTTTCTTCCCAGGGCATTTCCCTGAACAGAACCGATGGTGTAGAGTTTGAAGTGGGCGGTTTTACCAACCTGACAGAAGACCATTTGGACTTCCATAAGACGATGGAAGCTTACGGTGAAGTAAAAGCCAGCATGTTCCATCACTGCAAGAAGGCGGTTGTGAACGCTGACGATGAATGGGTAGATATGATGGTCAGCGCTTGCAGCGGCAATGTGCTTACCACTTCCTACGGCAAAAAGGCAGACCTGCGTGCAGAAAATGTAGACTACCATGCTGCGGGAATTCGTTATACTGCAGTATACGGCGACCAAAAGGCAGAGGTGGAAGTATCCACTCCCGGCAGATTTTCCGTATACAACTCCCTGACTGCTTTAGGTCTTGCTATGCAGTTGGGTGTGAGCCTGGAAGACGGTGCAAAGGCACTTAAAACAGTAAAGCCCCTGAAGGGCAGAGTGGAAGTGATTCCCACCCCCGGCAAGCCCTATACCATGATCATTGACTATGCCCATACCCCTGACGGTTTGGAAAATATCCTGAGTACCTTAAAGCCCTTCTGCAAGGGAAGACTTATTTCCATTTTTGGCGGCGCCGGTGACAGAGATCCTATGAAGCGCCCCATTATGGGTAAGATCGCCACCGATATTGCAGACTTGGTGGTTCTTACTTCCGACAGCCCCCGCACAGAAGACCCCAAGAAGATCATTAGAGAAGTGCTTGTGGGTATGGATAAGGGCAATTATGTGGTTGTGGAAAACCGTGCCGATGCCATTCGATATGCTATGGACATTGGCCAAAAGGATGATATAATTGTAATGACCGGTCGAGGTCACGAAAATTATCTGGAAATGCCCGGCGGAAAGATTTACTTTGAAGAACGGGAAGTTATCCGCCAGCACTTATTGGAAATGGAGAAATAATATGGGCGCAATTACTTTGGCCCAGGCCGCAGCTTGGTGCGGTGGCCGGGTAGAAGAAAAATATGAACAGGTAGCATTCCTGGGTGCCACCAATGACACTAGAAAGCTGCTGCCCGGTCAGCTGTTTGTGGTGCTGAAAGCAGCACGGGACGGTCACGAATTTATCCCCAATGCCATGGAAAAGGGCGCAGCTGCAGTGCTTTGCAATCACGCTCCTGAGGGCGTACCTGCCATCGTGGTGGAAGATACCCGGATCGCATTAGGAAAGATCGCCAATGCTTACCGGAAGCACTTGGGCTTTAAAGCGGTGGGCGTTACCGGCTCTGTGGGTAAGAGTACCACAAAGGAAATGATCGCCACCGTAATGGGCGCTTGCCACAAAACGGCAAAGACTCCTGCCAATTTCAATAACGATCTGGGTATGCCTATGTCTATTTTGGATATGCCGGAAGACACCCAGGTGGCAGTGCTGGAAATGGGTATGGGCAACTTCGGTGAAATTGCCTATCTTACCAACATCGGTGAGCCGGATCAGGCTGTGATCATTAACATCGGCACCATGCATATGGAGATCTTAGGCTCCAAGGAGGGCATTCTTCAGGCAAAAATGGAAATTCTGGAAGGTCTGCACCCGGATGGAAAGCTGTTCCTCAACGGTGATGACAACCTTCTGTACAGCCAAAAGGATAAACTGGGCGATCGGGCGGTGTATTTTGGCACGAACCCCGAAAAATGCAAGGTGTGGGCAGATCACATTGAACAGGGAAATGGTACTGTTTCCTATGTGGCTCACTGCGGAGAAGAAGCCTTCTCCATTTCGATGCCTGTAGAGGGTCTGCACCATGTGATCGACTCTCTGGCAGCAGTTGCCGTAGGTCTGCATATGGGCATTCCTGCAGAAAAAATTGCAGAAAGCCTTTCTCATTTCCAAAATATGGAAGGTCGCCAGGAAATTTTCCAGGCGAAGGGCTGCACGATTATTAAAGACTGCTATAATGCAGGCCCTGAATCCATGGCGGCAGCGCTGGCGGTGCTGGGCAACCGCCCCGGCAGAAAGATCGCAGTTTTGGGCGATATGCTGGAGCTGGGCGTAACTACCGCGGCAGAGCATTACAAGGTAGGCAGAATGGCTGCAGAACAGGCAGATATTCTCCTTTCCTACGGTCCTAACAGCCACAAAATGTGCAGCGGCGCGATTACCGGCGGTATGAGCGGCAATTTTGCCAAGGCATTTACGGACCGGGAAAAGCTTGCAAATATCCTTTGCCAAATGGCAAAACCGGGCGACACCATTTTGTTTAAGGGCAGCCACGGTATGCATATGGAACTGGTGCTGGATATCTTTTTGAAGACACAAGAGTAATTGGAGGAACCATCCATGACAAGAATTATCGTAACAGGGCTTGTTGGCGCAGCGCTTTCCGGCATTTTGGGCTACTTGCTTTTGCCTGTTTTGCGTGCATTGAAAGCCGGTCAGTCTATCCGGGAGGTTGGACCTACCTGGCATAACAATAAGGCTGGCACCCCCATGATGGGCGGCTTGATGTTTATTTTTGCCGCTATTTTGTGCCTTTTGGGCAATATTCCTTCTATGGGCGGCTCTTATACGGTGTTCTATGTGCTTGCACCGGCCCTTTGCTTTGGTCTGGTGGGCTTTTTGGATGACTTCACCAAGATCAAATATAAGCGCAATCTGGGTCTGACCTCCATTCAGAAGGCAGCTCTGCAGATGGCAGTTTCTGCGATCTATCTGTATGTACTGTTCCGGGAAGGCACCCTGGCAAACGATAACAATATGTGTAATCTTTACATTCCTTTTTGGAATGTGACCTTTGAGATCCATCCCATTGCTTACATTTTCTTTGCTATGTTTGTGATGGTGGGCTGCGTAAATGCAGTGAACCTGACCGATGGCGTGGATGGCCTTTCCAGCTCTGTGACCATCCCTGTTATGGTGTTCTTTACAGCGGTGGCTGTACTGAAAGGGGAGTTTGCCATTGCCCTTCTGCCTGCCAGCCTGGTGGGCGCCCTGATCGCTTACCTGTTCTATAACTGGCATCCTGCAAAGGTCTTTATGGGTGACACCGGCTCCCTGTTTTTGGGTGGTGTGGTTTGTGCCCTGGCATTTGCGCTGGATATGCCCCTGATTTTGCTGCTTGTTGGTCTTGTATACATTATGGAAACCCTTTCTGTGATCCTGCAGGTGGGCTACTTCAAGTTGACCCACGGCAAGCGCCTATTCAAAATGGCACCCATCCATCACCATTTTGAAATGTGCGGTTGGAAGGAAGTCAAAATCGTTCTGGTATTTTCTGCCGTTTCCGCACTTATGTGTGTGCTTGCCTGGTTTGCGGTAACTGGCTTCTAAAAGGAGGGTCTTATGGCTGGGCAGAGAATTCTGCACGGCAAGGAGGACCGCTTTTGGTGTCCCAAAGGCGAAGGTATCGACCGACCATTTCTCATCATATTGCTTGTTTTACTGGCAATTGGCTTGGGTATGCTGTACTCGGCCAGCTCGGCCCAAAGCTTGTATGATACAAAATATTCTGTTTCCACCCGTTACCTGCAAAAGCAGGCAGCCTGCGCCCTGATCGGTTTGGGTGCTATGTGGGTCTGCAGCCGCATTGAGCCGGCCTTTTGGCTGAAAGCTGCCTGGCCTTTATATGGCATCAGTATCGCCCTTCTGTTGGGGGTTTTGCTGTTCGGTCAATCCGTAAATGGGGCAAAACGGTGGATCAATATTGCAGGGATCCAGTTTCAGCCCTCTGAAATTGCGAAATTTACCCTCATTTTGCTGTTTGCTCGTTTAACCAAAGGATTTGGGCCACAGGCAAAACAGTTCCGTTACGGCGTTCTGGGCTTTGGCGCTGCCCTTTTGGGGATCTTGGTGCCGCTGGCTCTGGAAAAGCACCTTTCTGCCATCCTGCTTATGGGTATGGTAGCGGTGATCATGATGTATGTTGCCGGCACAGATGTGCGCTGGCTTTTAGCCGGTGCCGGTGTGGCAGTGGTGTTCGTGATCGTGTATATCAGCTTTATGGGATATGCCGGAGACCGGGTCACTGCCTGGCTCCACCCGGAGGAAGACCCCCGGGATACGGGCTATCAAATTTTGCAATCTCTGTATGCAATTGGCTCTGGCGGTGTATTTGGTCTGGGGCTGGGGAAAAGCAGACAGAAATATCTGTATCTGCCTTTCCAGTACAATGATTATATATTTGCCGTTATTTGTGAAGAAGTAGGCCTTTTTGGCGCGCTGGTGATCATCGGTTTATTTATCGCCCTTTTGGTTCGGGGCTACCGGATCGCCCTATATGCCCGGGATCGGTTTGCTACTGTATTGGGTGCAGGCCTTGTAACCCTGATCGGGGTGCAGACGGTGCTGAACTTGGGGGTAGTTACCAATCTTTTGCCCTCTACCGGTATTGCGTTGCCCTTCTTCTCCTACGGCGGTACCGCTTTGGCGGTAAATCTTGCCCAAATGGGCGTGGTATTAAGTATTTCCAGGCAGCGTTATCGCATAACGCCTGTTTCCCAGGAGGATGTAGTATGAATGTAGTTTTTACCTGCGGCGGCACCGGTGGCCATATTAACCCGGCCATTGCCATCGCCAATATATGGCGGGAGCGCCACCCGGATAGCAACATTCTGTTTATTTGCGGTGACGATCCTTTGGAAAAGAAATTGGTGCCCCAGGCAGGCTACAAAATGGTAAGTCTGCACACCCTTGGCTTTATGCGCGTGAAGGCCTGGTGGGCTGTCAAATATAATATGCATGCCATCAATCATGCCCGTAAGAGCGTGGCAGAATGCAAGAAGCTCTTCCGGGAGTTTAAGCCCGATGTGATCATCGGCACCGGTGGCTATGCCTGTTTCCCTGCATTGATGGCCGGCGCAATGATGAAGATCCCCACCTGTGTACACGAAAGTAACGCCATGCCCGGGTTGACCACCCGGATTTTGGCACCTTCTGTGGATAAGGTGCTGGTCTGCTTCTCTGAAAGCATTCAGCACTATAAAAAGAGCGTAGCCAAGAAAATTGAAGTGGTGGGTATGCCTGTCCGTCGGGAATTTGTCTACACTAAGAAGGACGATGCCCGGGCAGAGCTGCAATTGGATGAAAAGCCCTTGGTCATTTCCGCGTTTGGCTCTCAAGGCGCCAGCGAAATGAATAAATTGGTGGTAGAGCTGTTCCGTTTGGAAAAAGAAGCAGGATTTCCCTTCCGCCATATCCACGCTGCAGGCAACTGGGCCATGGAATGGATGCCGAATATGGTGAAAGAAAAGGGAATTGACCTTGCGGTAGATACGGATATCCAATTGGTTGAATATCTTTATAATATGCCTACGGTTATGGCTGCATCTGATGTGATGATCAGCCGTGCCGGTGCATCCACCTGCAATGAGATCGCCGCCGCCGGAAAGCCCAGCATCCTTATTCCTTCTCCCAATGTGTCTGATAACCATCAGGAGAAAAATGCCCGCGCTCTTTCTGACAGAGGGGGTGCAGTGCTGCTTCTGGAAAAGGATGCAACACCTGAAAAACTGCTACAGCTGATCCTTGATCTTCTGGCCGATAAGGAACGCTACAGCAATATGCGAAGTGTACTGCAGAGCATTTCCGTTCCGGATTCTGCAGAGCGGCTTTGCGATATTATGGAAGATTTAGCAAAGAAAAATGCCCGATAAAGGAGCAAACTATGGAAGATAAGAACAAAAGACGGGAAAATGCTGTTCGCCGTCAACGGCCTAAACAGCCCGACGATGTGGTGTATACCGAACCGAAGCCCTTCCTCAGAAGACGCTTTATTCTGCATATGGCCACCGTTTTGGCGGTTGTGGTAGCGCTCATTTTGGGTATGTCCCTGTTCTTTAAGGTGGAAACCGTAACAGTGGCAGGTATGGAAAAATATACCGCCTGGGATGTACGACAGGCATCCGGTATTTCCGACGGAGAAAACCTGCTTGGCATCAGTAAAGCAAAAATCAGCGACAGTATTTTGAAAAATTTGCCCTATGTGCAAACCGTCCGGATCGGTATTAAGCTTCCCGGAACGGTGCATATTGAGGTTACGGAGTTCCCGGTGGTCTATGCCATCGAAGATACGGAAGGGACTTGGTGGCTGATCGGCTCTGACGGCAGGGTGGCAGATACCACTACTTCCGCTGAAGCTATGGATATCACCAAAATTCAGGGCGTACGGATCGTAAATCCCCAGCTGGGAAGCTACGCAGTAGCAGAAGAACCGGAACCTACAACTGACGAGGAAGGAAATGAAATTCCCGTCACGGTTTACGGTCGTGAACGGCTGGCGCTGGCCCTTGAAATGATCGGCGTTTTGGAAGAAAACGGTATTCTGGGAAATATGGCCTCTGTAGATGTAACAGACCTGGGTGCGTTGACCATGTGGTACGGCAGTCAGTATAAGGTGCTGTTGGGGGATAAGAGCCGCCTGGACTATAAGATCGGCGCGATGAGCAGTGCGATCAGCCAATTCGGCAGCTACGATACCGGCACTTTGGATGTTCGTTTCACTGTTTCGGCCACGGAAGTGATTTTGTCACCCTTCAAAGAGGACTAATTTTGGAAAAAACCGAAAATCTTTGTAGAAAAGTACGATTTTTCTATTGACCTAATGGGATTTTCAAGGTAGAATATAAAGGTAAAATTGTAAATTATGCGGTGGAGGTATGTCCACCTGCAAATTGCACATAGGAGGAATCGCAAATGTCTGAAGAGCGTGTAGTAAAAATTAAGGTAATTGGCGTTGGTGGCGCCGGCAACAATGTTATTAACCGCATGATCGCCGGTGGTGTCAGTGGCGTCGATTTTGTTGTTATCAACACCGATAAGCAGGACCTGAACAAGTCCAACTGTGCCAACAAGGTGCAGATCGGTGAAAAGCTGACCGGCGGTATGGGCGCAGGCTCCAAGCCTGAAATCGGCCAGAAGTCCGCTGAAGAAAGCAGAGCCCAGATCGCTAAGGTTCTGGAAAACACCGATATGGTATTTATCACTGCCGGTATGGGCGGTGGCACCGGCACCGGCGCAGCTCCCATCGTGGCTGACCTGGCTCGTGAAGCCGGCATCCTGACCGTTGGCGTTGTAACCAAGCCCTTCAAGTTTGAAGGTGCCAACCGTATGCGTCAGGCTGAAGAGGGCATCGCTGCTCTGTCTGAAAAGGTTGACTCCCTGGTCATCATTCCCAACGACCGCCTGAAGTATGTTACCGATCAGAAGATCACCTTTGCCAACGCTTTCGGCATCGCTGACGATGTGCTGAAGCAGGCTGTTCTGTCCATTTCCGAACTGGTTGGCGACAACACCAATGTTGTGATCAACCTGGACTTCGCTGACGTTTCCGCTGTTATGAGAGAAGCTGGCCGCGCTCACATGGGCGTTGGCACCGCTAATGGCCGTGAGAAGGCTGAGCAGGCTGCTCATGCCGCTGTTTCCAGCCCCTTGCTGGAGACCTCTATCAACGGTGCTACCGGCGTTCTGGTGAACGTAACCGGTTCTTCCGAACTGACTCTGGAAGATGTGGAAACTGCTGCCGGCATCGTGCAGGAAGCTGCTAATCCCGATGCAAACATCATCTTCGGTGCTACTTGGGATGAGAACTTCGAAGATGAAATGCGCGTTACTGTTATTGCTACCGGCTTCGAGCCCAAGCGCAGCGCAGAAGAAGAAAAGGAAGAGAAGAAGTCCGGCGACAACGCTGAGATCGACGATATCTTCGCTATCTTCAACCGCTAATCAAACCGTTTTTGCATCCCGGACAGATTTTGTCCGGGATGTTTTCTATGGAGTAAAGTATGAATGCCTATATAAATCTGGCAAAAAGCTACGATGTTCTGACCCGGGATGTGGACTACGAAGCCACCGTTGCCTTTTATAATGAAATACTGGACAGCCTGGGGCTGCAACCCCGCACAGCGGTGGATTTGGCCTGCGGAACCGGCTCTGTTGCTGTTTTGCTTGCAAAGCAGGGACTCGCCGTAACAGGCGTGGACCTTTCAGAGGATATGCTCTGTGTGGCCAGCCAGAAGGCACAGGATCTTCCCAATCCACCTCGGTTTGTATGCCAGCCCTTGCAGAAGCTGTGCCTTCCCAGGGGCGTTGACCTGGCGGTGTGTGCGCTGGATAGCCTGGACTATATCCTGGACTCTGCGGATTGCAAAGAAGCGATCCGCCGCGTCTACAAGGCTTTGAATCCCGGTGGCATCTTCATTTTCGATGTGAACACACCGGAAAAGCTCCGTGCCATGGATGGACAGGTGTTTTTGGATGAAGACGAGGATGTGTTCTGCGTATGGCGGGGCGAATTTGACGAGGAAACCAACATCTGCTCCTACGGAATGGATCTGTTCCAAAAAGAAGGAAATCGTTGGAACCGCAGCTTTGAAGAGCATCAGGAATATGCTTACAGCCGGGAAATGCTGACCGGCTACCTGAAAGAGGCAGGCTTTACCCACATCCACTGCTTTGGTGACCGGAAAATGATGCCGCCGGAAGCAGGGGAGCAGCGAATGTATTTTTACGGAAGAAAGGGAAAGATCCTATGAGTGATTATTTGGTTAGAGGTATGAGCATGGACGGCTTTGTGAAGGCCGTAGCGATCCGCTCTACCGAGCTTGTCGGGGAAGCGGCTCGTATCCACCGCACAACGCCCAATGCCACAGCGGCCTTTGGACGGGCGCTGACGGCGGCTTCTATGATGGGCAATATGCAGAAGACCGAGAATGGCTCTATGACCTTGCAGATCAAGGGCGGCGGTCCTATCGGCAGCATCGTTTGTGTGTCTGATTCGGTGGGCAACGTGCGGGGCTATGTGTATGAGCCCAATGTACCCTTTGAGGAAAAATATCCCGGTAAGCTGAATGTGGGTGCCACTGTGGGTACAGACGGCACTTTGACGGTGATCCGTGACTTGCAGATGAAAGAGCCCTATGTGGGATCTGTGCCCCTTGTAACCGGTGAGATCGGCGATGATGTGACCGCTTACTTTGCCCAAAGTGAGCAGACGCCCACAGCCTGTGCGCTGGGTGTGCTGATCGATACCGATTGCAGCGTAAAAGTGGCAGGTGGCTACATTCTGCAGCTGCTTCCCGGTGCGCCTGAGGAAACCATCGTAAAATTGGAAGAAGGCATCCGCAGAGCCGGTGCAGTTACCCCCATGCTGGAGCAGGGGATGACCCCGGAAGATATCCTGGGTCAGGTCTGCGGTGATCTGGGCATTTTGTTCCTGGAAACTACAGAAGTATCCTATAAATGCTACTGCTCCAAGGAGCGTGTAGAGGCTGCCCTCATCAGTTTGGGCAGGAAGGAACTGACAGAAATTATGGAAGAAGGAAAACCTTTCCCTGTGGAATGTCAGTTCTGCGATACCATTTATACCTTTACCCCTGAGGACATTAAAAAACTCCTGAAAAAAGTTTGATGCGCTAAGGAAAAAGGTGGGAAATGCCGGGCTTTTTTGACTAATAAATTCTGTCAAAAAAATTGAAAAAAACTGCTTGACAAAAGGGATTTGCTTGTGTATAATAAGACCCGTCGCTGGTACGAAATACCGAGTGCGACTCTTCGGGAGCATAGCTCAGCTGGGAGAGCATCTGCCTTACAAGCAGGAGGTCACAGGTTCGAGCCCTGTTGTTCCCACCATATTTGGCCCGGTGGTGCAGTCGGTTAGCACGCCAGCCTGTCACGCTGGAGGTCGACGGTTCGAGTCCGTTCCGGGTCGCCAAAAAATGTGGAGAGCGAAAGCTCTCCACTATATGCCTCTGTAGCTCAGTCGGTAGAGCAGTGGACTGAAAATCCACGTGTCGTTGGTTCGATTCCGACCGGAGGCACCATATGCGGGTGTAGCTCATCCGGTAGAGCGCCACCTTGCCAAGGTGGAGGTAGCGAGTTCGAGCCTCGTCACCCGCTCCAAAAAGAAATTAGGAACGCACCGGCGTTCCTAATTTCATAATTAAACATGGTACCGTGGCCAAGCGGTAAGGCAAGAGTCTGCAAAACTCTCATTCCCCAGTTCAAATCTGGGCGGTACCTCCAAAAAATAAAGCACTTCGTCACGAAGTGCTTTATTTTTATCCAATCCGAAGGATTGGCATGTTATTGCCGTAAGGAGTATGTAATCAGTTCGCTTTGCGAACTGTATGTCATCAAAGCGTATGCTTTGTATGTTTCTCTCCTTCGGATTGATTACATACATTTCTGCGAAATGATTCCATTCCGACTTCGTCGGATTACATACAAGGCTTCGCCTTGATTTATAGACGGTTTTCTGCTATACTGCCAATAAGAGGTGAGAGTATGAAAGATAATCCGTTGCTAAAATATGCCGAACAGTTGGCGGTTGATATTGAATCTCTTTCTGAACTTTTAGTGCGCAAAGGAAATTCAAACGTTATTTTTCAAATTCGTAAATCTTCTTCAAGTGTATTTGCAAATATTACCGAAGCGCAATATCCTCAAAGTTTACCCGATATGCTTTCGAAATTTAAAATTGCTCGTAAGGAATGTGTGGAAACAGAGAGTTGGTTAAAGCTCTTATATTCTAATAATTCTATTGATGAAGAAACGTTCAAAAAGTATAGAAACCTTTGTGGCAGAATACAACGCTTGTTAACTTCTTCTTGCATTACAATCGAAAAGAAAATAGAGCAAAAATAACCGAAGGCGGTGACGATATGAGAAAATTAATTGCCATTCTTTTAGTTTTATATTAAGCTTTGCTGTCTGTGATTTTGACGGTTATAGAAATTTGACTCATTTCGTTACGAATAATGAGGTGAATGGAATGGATTTATTACAATATTTAGAGAATAATATTTCAGACAATAACACAATAGATGAAATAATAAATATATTTGAAGAAATGTGCAAAACACCAATTGAAGAAGACTTGTTGTTAAATGAGTATGGTGTTTATGATTTTACAGGAGAAGATTTGTTTTATTATGATTTAGTAAGGCAATATCCTGACGGAGAAGATGAATATTATCAACTCCGAGTAAGTATTATGTTTTCGCCCGACGAAGAAAATCGTGATCTTCATGATACCTTATGGAATGATTATACCAACGAGATTTTCTTTGATTTTATACGCAAGTCAGATGGATATGAGTATGCAAAAAACCATAAGTTTGTGTCGATCGATATAAGAATAGACCAAACTTAATTTTTGAAATTTTCCGGTTTTCAGGCATATTTATTTGTGTCACATAGTTCAAACAACCAGAAGAAAGGACATCCGAAAGGATGTCCTTTCTGTATTTTTAGTAAAATCTTGCGTCTGTTGGGCTTTTGTGATATAATCCATCGGAGGTGTTGCAAATGAAAACCTATCTATTTGACTTTGACGGAACCTTGGTAGACTCCATGCCGTCTTATTGCAGTGCGATGCTGCAGATACTGGATGAAAACGGGATCGCATATGGCCCGGACATAATTAAGATCATAACGCCTCTTGGTATGAACGGTACTGCCGAGTATTACCTTCAGTTGGGTGTACCGCAGACAAAAGAAAACATTATGCGGCGAATGGGCGAATTGATGCTGGATGCCTATTACTACCATATTCCGGCAAAGGACAATGTGATTTCTGTCCTGCAGAAACTGAAGGAAGAAGGCGCAAGCCTGAATGTGCTGACTGCCAGCCCTCATATTACTTTGGATGCCTGCCTGAAACGGCTGGGGATCTTTGATATGTTCAATAATGTCTGGTCCTGTGATGATTTTGCCACTACCAAGGCGGACCCGGAGATCTACAAAATGGCAGCCCAGCGGATAGGACAGCCCATTGACAACATTCTTTTTTTGGATGATAATCTGAATGCAGATAAAACGGCAAAGGAAGCAGGTATGCCCGTCTGCGGTGTTTACGATGCCAGTTCTGCAGAATACACTAAGGAAATGATAGAAGCCACAGACTTCTATATAGAGAATTTCCGGCAGCTGCCCGCTATCAACATCTGGGAGGAATAAGGAATGAACATTCTGAAAAAGATGCACATTTTGCTCTTTGCAGTTCTTATTGCAGCAGCTTTGCCCATTGGGGCGTTTGCCGCAGAGGATACCCATACGGTGACCTATATTGTTGACGGGGAAGTTCTATCCACCCAGGAGGTGGCCCACGGTGCCGATGCGGTTGACCCGGAAATTCCTGCCAAGTTTGGTTATACTCAAATTCCACCCCATTGGAGCAGCGACGGCAAGAATATTACGGAAGATACCACTATTGAAGCAGAGTACACTGTCAATGAATATATTGTGACCTACAAGGTGGATAACCAGAACTATAAAGCGTTGACCTATATCCATGGAGAAAATGTGGTTATGATCCCGGTTCCCGAAAAAGCAGGCTATACTGCCAAATGGGATACGATCATTGATGTGCTGACGGACCATATAACTGTCAATGCGGTCTATACGGAAGCAGTGCCTGTGGAACCGGAAGTGCCGGAGCAGCCGGAATGGGACAATGGTGACAATAGCAAATGGGCACCAATCATTATTGGTGCAACAGCGGCTATGATCGCGCTGTTTGTTGTTCTCCGAATACTGAAAAAGAAAGACGATGAAAGAATCGCAAAAAGAAACGCTGAAAGAGAAGGGCCCTGCTAATGCAGGGCCTTTTGGCATAAAAAAGAGGGCTGATTTCAGCCCCACAACATAATTAGCATACCACATGCGATGTGATGCTGTCAATAGAAAAGCTGATTTGTTCAAAATAATCTCTGATCTGCACAGAAATGAATTTATTTTTTTAGAAAACCTGCCATCTTGCAGAGATGGAAAATCTGTGTTATCTTATAGACACAAAGAGGTGATACCAATGAACAGGTAAAAACCCCTGAAAAAAGATGGACGCTTCAAAAATCCGATCAAATAAAAATGTAAGCCAAAAAGAATGTTTACGGAACCATTCAAATTTTGTCAACTAAGCGGCCATCGAAAAATCTGCAGAAAGAGAGGTTAACCAATGATGTTAGATACTAAGAGTGCACAGAAATGACCCTTGACGAAGGAGCGAAAGCCGAATCGTCAAGGGTTATTTCTTTTTTATGGCCGCCTTGGGCGGTTTATTTTTTTGTTTCCTATGGTTGACGAATGGAAGGACTTATTTTATAATTACAGTATCATACATAGTATGACCGTAGAGGAAGAGGAATTATAGCAAAAAAAGAGGAGGAACACTATGAAAAGAACGCTGCTTATTTTAGGCGCAGGCCAGTATGGCTCCGTGGCATATGAAATTGCCAACGCTATGAACTGCTTTGAGAAAATTGCCTTTTTGGATGACAATAGCGAAAAGGCCTTGGGCAAGCTCAGCATGTACGAACAGCTGAAGGGAGAATTCACCCACGCAGTTGTTGCCATCGGCAAGACCTCTGTGCGTATGCAGTGGCTTGCAAAGCTCCGGGCCGCAGGCTACCATCTGGATCCCCTGATCGACCCCAGAGCCTATGTTTCTCCCACCAGCCGTATCGGCGGCGGTACTATTATCGAGCCCTATGCTGTAGTCCAGCCCAATGCCACCATCGGCAGAGGCTGCCTGATCTGCTCCGGCAGTGTGCTGAAGCATAATAGCCACGTCAGCGATGGCTGTTACATTGATGCCAATGCAGTGGTCATTCCCCGTGCGATCGTACCCCACGATTTTAAGGTGGATTGCGGCAAGGTATTTGGTTAATGGCTATGGAATATACAGTACTTGGAAAAACCGGCCTGAAGATCTCCCGGGTAGGCTTTGGTGGCATTCCCATCCAAAGAGTGAATAAGGAGCAGGCAAAGCCCCTGGTCGCCCGATTGGCGCAGGAGGGTGTCAACTATATTGATACTGCCCGGGGTTATACGGTCAGTGAAGAATACTTGGGCTATGCCTTGGAAGGCCTTCGGGATAAGTTTATCCTTGCCACCAAGAGCATGGCAAGAACAAAAGAGGGGATGGAAAAGGATATTTCCATTAGCCTTGGCAATCTGCGGACAGAGTACATTGACCTTTACCAGGTCCACAATCCTTCTGCAAAGGATCTGGAGCAGGTCTGCGCTCCCGGCGGGGCGCTGGAAGCTTTGCAGGAGGCCAAGAAGGTCGGAAAGATCGGACATATTGGCATTACACTTCATAGTGTAGACCTGTTCAGAGAAGCTTTGGAGCTTCCTTGGGTAGAAACCATTATGTTCCCCTATAACATCGTGGAGACCCAGGCTGAAGAACTGATCGCTCGCTGCGCAGAAAAGAACATCGGCTTTATCTGTATGAAGCCTTTAGCTGGCGGCGCGTTGGAAAATGCACACTTAGCGATCCGGTTTATAATGCAAAATCCCAATGTGAGCGTTGTGATCCCCGGCATGGCAGAAGAAAAGGAAATTACTCAAAATATTGCTGCCGCATTGGATAATGCACCGCTGACGGAAGAGGAAATGGCGGAGATTTCCCATATTCGCAATACTTTGGGTACAGAATTCTGCCGCCGTTGTAATTATTGCGCCCCCTGTACTGCCGGCATCAATATCTCCGGCTCCATCCTGTTTGAAGGCTACTTTAACCGCTACGACTTGAAAGATTGGGCATACGACCGATATATGGCGCTGCCTGTTCATGCGGATGCTTGTGTGGATTGCGGTCTTTGTGAAAGCCGCTGTCCCTACAATCTGCCTATTCGCAAGATGCTGAAGCGAGTGGACGAAACCTTTGCAAATTATAAAAAGTAAATGCAGAAAGGAAAAGCAGAGAACCCCCAAAGGAAAAACAAGAATATAACAGAAAAGACAGTATCATTTGATTCGCAAGCCGCTTTGGATAAGTGACAGGATGAAATGGAGGTATGGTCATGAAAAACAAACGATTTAGAAGGCTATTTACGACTTTCCTTTGTACTGTTCTGGTTGTAATGCTTTTCCCGATCACTGCAAGTGCCGATACCGGTCCGAAGCCATCGGTGCGTATTACTTTTGAAAACCTTGGTGATGAATTGTGCTACGGCACTTTGCTTTCCAAAGAAGAGAGTACCGGCCCGTCTTCTGCATGGAACGGCAATGAGGAGGATGCGCGTCATAATGAAAATCCAAGCGGCCACTATGACTGGAAGCCCTTTGGTTATGATGTGTGGAAAGCCTTTGTAGACTATGCGGAGAATGACGACTTCTATTTTTTACAGGAGGCTTGGCAGGTAAACAACACTAAGGAATTGGCCTGGACATATTACCCTCCAAGGGAATTTAAGATTCTTTTATATTTCCCTGAAACCAAGGAATATGCAGTTAGCGATGTGTACGAACGATACGCCTTTGACAGCTATTTTACCGTGAATATGGACGGGGTAATGCTGTTTGCTGATTATGATGAGGCAATGAGCTCCAATGAGCGTATAAATGCTTGGAAATCCTACAACTATCGCATAGAAGGCACAGCTTTTTTATCACGGATCCTTATTACGCTTCTGATTGAAATGGTGATTGCTCTGCTGTTTGGGTTCCGTGAGAAAAAACAGCTGCTTTGCCTTGCCGGTATGAATATTGCAACACAGATAATACTCAATGTTCTTCTAAACAGTATTATGCATTATTCCGGACAAATTGCCTTTGTAATTTACTATATTTTGTTTGAAGCAATCGTGGTTCTTGTGGAGGCAGCTTTGCTGCTGGTACTCATCAACAAGATAAGCGAGAAACCGAAAAAGTGGTGGATAATGGCAGCGTATGCACTCCTTGCCAATGGAGCATCTTTTGGCTTGGGATTGTGCTTGGCTAATTGGTTGCCCGGAATCTTCTAATCATAAGTGAAAAAATGCCTGCAACCGTTTGGTTGCAGGCATTTTTCTTTGGTTAGATATCCAGATCCATTTTGGAAATAACAGCAGCGCAACGGGGGCACAGACCTTCTTCGTTTGCCTGCAGGGAGTGCATCCAGCAGCGGGGGCACTTTTCGCCCTTGGCTTCGGAAACGCCAACAGTCAAAGCAGGGAAGTTTACGCCCTGAGCGGTCTCAGCACCCTCTTCGGGAGCAGCCCAATCCACAGCAGAAACGATGCAGATCTCAGCCAGATTCTTGCCTTCGCAGGCAGCCTTAATGGCTTCATCATCGGTAGCAAGAGTCACATGGGCTTCTAGAGCCTTGCCGATCCGCTTATCAGCACGGGCAACTTCCAGAACACCGTTCACATCCTGACGAAGCTTCATAACCGTATCCCACTTAGCCATAGCATCTTCATCCAGCATATAGGCGCTGAAGTCCACCGGCATCTGGTTCAGCAGAACATTGCGGCTGTCGTCACCATCACGATGGGGCATTTCCTGCCAGATTTCATCGCAGGTGAAGGCCAGGATGGGAGCAAACAGCTTTGTCATAGCATCCAGAATGAGGAACAGAGCAGTCTGTGCAGAGCGGCGGCGCAGGCCGTTTGCTTCTTCACAGTACAGACGATCCTTCAGAATATCCAGATAGAAGCTGGAAAGCTCAACCACACAGAAATCGTTGATAGCGTGAGTAACAACATGGAATTCGTACTCGTTATAGGACTTGCGAACCAGCTTGGTAAGGCCGTTCAGCTTGGTCAGTGCCCACTTATCCAGCTCTTCCATGTTTTCCAGAGCAACCAGATTGTTGGCATCAAACTCGCAGAGGTTACCCAGGCAGTAACGGGCGGTGTTACGGAACTTCAGGTAGTTCTGTGCGATCTGCTTGAAGATCTCCTTGGAGCAGCGGACGTCTGCGTGGTAGTCAGAGGAGGCTGCCCACAGACGGACGATGTCTGCACCGAAGTCCTTGATAAGGTCAGCAGGGTCAACACCGTTGCCCAGGGACTTGTGCATTGCACGGCCCTGGCCGTCAACCACCCAGCCGTGGGTCAGAACCTGCTTGAAGGGAGCGCCCTGATCCAGTGCGCCAACAGAAGTCAAAAGGCTGGATTGGAACCAACCACGGTACTGGTCAGCACCTTCCAGATAGACATCGGCAGGCCACAGTTCGGGTGTCCGGTGCATCAGGGATGCAAAGTGAGTAGAGCCGGAGTCAAACCAGCAGTCCAGCGTGTCGGTTTCCTTGGTGAAGGTCTTGCCGCCACAGTGGGGGCAGGTGAAGCCTTCGGGAGCAAGCTCCATCGCTTCCTTTTCAAACCAAACATTGGAACCGAATTCATCAAACAGAGCAGAGATCTTTGCAATAGATTCGGGGGTGGAAACGGGCTTGCCGCAGTCTTCGCAGTAGAATACGGGGATGGGCAGACCCCAGCGGCGCTGACGGGAAATACACCAGTCGGCACGCTCACGGATCATGCTGGTCATCCGGTCCTCGCCCCAGGCAGGATACCACTTAACATTTTCAATAGCCTTCACAGCCTGATCCTTAAAGGATTCCACACTGCAGAACCACTGAGGGGTTGCACGGAAGATGGTAGGCTTCTTGCAGCGGTCGTGGTGGGGGTAGGAGTGGACGATATCTTCGGCAGCGAACAGCATACCGCTTTCCTTCATATCAGAAAGAATGATGGGGTTGCTTTCTTCTGTTTTCAGACCAGCGTACTTGCCGGCGTAATCGGTGTGGCGGCCGTAGTCGTCCACGGGAACCACCAGCTCAATGCCGTAGCGCATACAGGTGTGATAGTCATCAGCACCAAAGCCGGGGGCGGTGTGAACAAGGCCGGAGCCGGATTCCATAGTGACATACTCTGCATTCATCAGCAGAGAGGTCTTGTCCAGGAAGGGATGCTGTGCAACCATGTACTCAAAGAACTGACCGGGGTGAGTTTCCACGATCTCATAGTTCTCAAAGCCGCCGGCCTTCATGGTCTTTTCCACCAGAGCTTCTGCCATGATATAGGTTTCACCATTGTCAGCCTTTACCAGCGCATAGCTGTCACGGGGATGCAGGCTGATACCCATATTGCCGGGCAGAGTCCAAATGGTGGTGGTCCAAATAACGAAGAAGGTCTTGGAAAGATTAAAACCGGCAAGCTTGCCCTGATCGTCCTTCACGGGGAACTTCACATAGACGGTGGTACAGGGATCGTCCTTGTACTCGATATCAGCTTCTGCAACGGCAGTTGCACAGAAAGGACACCAGCTGACAGGCTTTAAGCCCTTGTAGATATAGCCCTTGTCAAACATCCGGCCAAAGACCTTGACTTCCTGTGCTTCAAAATGCTTGTCCATGGTGCGATAGGGATTTTCCCAATCGCCCACAACACCCAGCCGCTTGAAGCCGCCCATCTGTTTCTGGATGAAGTCCTCGGCAAAGTCAGCGCAGGCGCTGCGGAATTCGGGGACGGACATATCCTTGTTCAGCTTCTTCTTGGATGTTTCGATGGCACGCTCAATGGGCAGGCCGTGGTTATCCCAGCCGGGCACATAGGGGGTGTAGAAGCCCATCATGGCGTGGCTGCGGACGATAAAGTCCTTCAGAGTCTTGTTCAGCGCGTGACCCATGTGAATGAAGCCGTTGCTGAAGGGAGGGCCATCGTGGAGAATGAAGGGGGGCAGATCCTTGTTCTTTTCCAGCATCAGCTGATAAAGCTCCTGTTCATTCCAGCGGTCCAGCATACCGGGTTCCCGGTTGGGAAGACCGGCTTTCATAGGAAAGTCTGTTTTTGGCGTAATGATCGTATTTTTATAATCCATTGGAAATTACCTCCATATTGATAACAAAATAAAAATGCCTTTGTCCCTATCAAGAGACAAAGGCATTGTAACCTCTGCGGTACCACTCTCGTTCCGGCTTGCGCCGACACTCAAAACGCGATAACGGGCGAACCCGGTGCAGCCTACTTTGTTCGGTGCACAGCTCAGAGGGGATATAAAGGAATACCTCCAACTGCCTTGCACCAACCGGCAGCTCTCTGATGGGGGAGAAGACCTTTACCTGTCCTCATCATAGCTTATTAGGGATTTTTTACATCATAGTTCCGACCAAACTGCAGGTTTGCAAATTTGGTGGTGGTGTCACTGATGGGGTGACGGGGTTCTAATTTAGGAGCAACATCTTCTGTTGTGCCCACAAGGGTTTCCAGATTGGCGGCAATTTCATCTGCCAATGCATCGGCAGAAGTCTTTTTGCCTTCTTCCTGCTCGTAATCAAAGGCGCCCACACCTGCAGTACGGTAAGCAGGCCGATTGGATTGCTGAATGCGAGTCAGCTCTTCCAGGCAGGAAGTGATCTGTGCCTTCAGCTCCTCAATTGCAGCGCTTGCAGATTGCCGTGCTTCTTCCACACGGTCATTTTCTGCGGCGATGAGGGCATCTGCATTCTTGGCAGTTTCTGCGGCTTCTTCAGTGGCATTTGTAAGCATCTGGGCGCATTTGGCTTCTGCTTCCTGCACCATCTTCTCACATTCCTGCCGGGTGTTTGCCAGAGATTCCCGCATGGAAACCTCATTTGCTCTGTATTCTTCCAGCTTGGAAACAAGCACTTTCATCTTGCTTTTCAGCTGTGCATTTTCCTTGTAGAGGGTGATGTAATCCTCGGTCAGGGGTTCCAGCACTGCATCTACGCCGGCCTTATCATAACCGCCGAAGGCAGCAGTGTTAAAAGAAATCTGTTCGATCTGTTGGGGAGTAAACATCTGCGCTGCTTCCTTTCCCCGTTAAATGCTGCTTTCCATCTCAACCTGGACATTTTCCAGGTCACCCACAACACCCATGTTATGGGGGCAGAACAGATAAGTGGATTGGGCAACCTTCTTAACGCTGCCATCAAGAGCATAGATAGCACCGGACAGGAAGTCAACGACCCGACGGGTCAAAGCCTTGTCCACATTTTCCATATTCAGGATCACAGCCTTCTTCTTACGCAGCTCATTGGCGGCCTTTGCGGCATCGTCAAAGGTTCTTGCGTGGAAGAGGACAACTTCTTGCTTGCCGGAGTTCATATTCAGAACCTGGCCGCTAAAGCCACTGTTGTTGCTGGGGGCAGCAGGTGCGGCAGCGGTGGGCTCGGTTTCGCCCAGCTTGCTGAAAGGAGAGGGGCGGCGGGTAGCCTTGGGAGCAGCTTCCTGGGGAGCGTCCTCAAATTCGTCCATTCCGTCCTCGTAATCATCGTAATCCTCATCGGAATAGGGCTGGGTAAAGTTCTTCATCTTATCCCAAAAACTCATTGGTGATTCCTCCTGATATTCTGGCATTCTTAAGAATGCGTCGTTTGATAATTTCGTTTGCCGAAGATGGCGGTGCCGACCCGGACCATGGTAGAGCCGCAGGCAATGGCATCGGGGTAATCATCGGACATACCCATAGACAATACATCTACCCATACATTATCGTATTTTTTTGTCGTTATGTCAACAGAAAGGTTGCACATTTCTTGAAAAAATTTGTGATTTCCTGTAGGATTTTCTGCAATTGGGGGAATTGCCATAAATCCCCGGACCCGAATGTTGGAAAAAGCACCCATTTTCTCCAAAACAGAGGGAAGTTCCACCAGAGTGAAACCGGACTTGCTTTCCTGCAGTGCCACATTTACTTCCAGCAAAATATCCTGGGTACAGCCGATTTTTTCTGCCTGCTTCTGTATGGCTTCCAACAGACGAAGAGAGTCAACACTTTGGATCAGGTCTACCTTTCCCACAACAAATTTTACTTTGTTGGTTTGCAGGTGGCCAATGAAGTGGACGGGAGCGCCTTCGTAGGCATTTTGAGCCAGTTTTTCTGTCAGTTCCTGGACTTTGTTTTCCCCACAGCAATCTACACCTGCCCGAATGGCACGACGCACAGCTTCTGCATCGTTCATTTTGGTGGCTGCGCACAGAAGGACGGAATCAGGGTCCCGACCGGCAGAAATTGCGGCTTGCCGCATTTTTTCTTTAATGGCTTTTACATTTTCTTCAATCGACATAGGATCCTCTCTTTCTTAAAGAAAAGGGCGACGGATATGCTCCGTCGCCCTTTTACTATGCAGTGATCGCTGCGGCTTTTACAGGTCGAATGGGGGCAAGGGTAGAGATGGCATGCTTATAGATCATTTGCTGTTTGCCATCGCTCACCAGAACCACGCAGTTGCCATCAAAGGCAGTTAGTGTGCCCCGGAGCTGAAAACCATTCATCAGAAATAAGGTCACCGGTACTTTGTCCCGACAAACTTCCTGCAAAATGGCTTCCTCTAATTTTTTATTTTCCAACATAAGTACTCCTTCTTTCTTTGAGATGTACTTATGTTATCACGGCTCAGTTGTCACATTCGACAAGAACCTGTCGAAGGGATTGGAGAATTTCCTGGGTTTGCTGCCCCGGTTTTCGGGTCAGCCAGTGAATTTGGGGATTTTTGCGGAACCAGGTCAGCTGCCGCTTGGCATAATGGCGGGAGGATTGCTGGACTTGGGCAGCAGCCTCTTGTAAAGTGCAGTTTCCGGCAAGATAATCCACAAACTCCTTGTAACCGATGGCTTGCATAGCGGTGGCCTTTGGGGAAATACCCATCCCGAAAAGGTCTTTGATTTCCTGCAGCAGTCCCAATTCCAGCATTTTATCTACCCGACTGTCGATCCGGTCATAAAGATCCTGCCGGTTTTCATCCTGCAGGGCAAACCAGGTAGCTTCAAAACGGGGCGGGATCGCCTGGGTTTCTAAATTGTGCTGGGTGATGGATTTTCCTGTTTCCAGGTATACTTCCATAGCACGGATGATCCGCTTTTGATCAGATGGGTGCAAACGGTTTGCAGACTCCGGGTCAACAAGGCGGAGCATTTCAATCACTTTTTCAATGCCCTCTTTGGCGGCAATGGCTTCCAGTTCTTCCCGACGGCCGGTGGCAGGGTAGGGGGCAAAGGCGTTGCCCCTGATCAGGGCATCCATATAAAGACCGGTGCCGCCAACCACAATGGCGGTTTTTCCCCGGGCGGTAATGTCTTCCAAAATGGGGGTAGCCATTTGGCAGTACCGGCTGACGGAGAATGCCTCGTTGGGGTCAGCCACATCCAGCATATAATGGGGGATACCTTCCCTTTCTTCCAAAGAAGGCTTTGCAGTGCCAATGTCCATATACCGGTAAACCTGCATGGAATCGCAGGAGATGATTTCTGCATCCAGCTCCTTTGCCAGAGCAATGGACAGGGCCGTTTTTCCGGAAGCGGTAGGCCCGGCTATACATATGATATTTTTCACGGGCCTCACCCTTTCTTATCGTTTAAATTGCTTTTCTAACTGTTTTTTGCTCAAACTGATGCAAATGGGACGGCCATGGGGACAGTATTTCAGTTCTTCCCGGGACATCACCGTTTCCACAAGGGCGGTAAGCTCTTTTTTGTCGGTGATCCAGCCTGCCTTGATGGCGGCTTTGCAGGCGACTGTGTGGAGAATTTCATCCCGTACGGTGGTAGCCTTTTCCCGTCTGCCCATAGCAAGGTCAGCTGCCATAGCTTCCAAAGTGGCAGCGGCATCTTCTTGGGAAATGTCCATAGGAATTTGACGGATGAGCAAAGTGTCTGTGCCGAATTCTTCCACTTCAAAGCCCAGAGAAGACAGTAGCTCCCGGTTTTCCAGCAAAATGGCACGGTCATCTGCCTGCAACCGCAGGGGCTGGGGGGACAAAAGGATCTGGGAACTGATGGACTCCTGATTGGCCTTCAGCTTTTCAAACAGAATTCGCTCATGGGCGGCGTGCTTGTCAATTAAGAATGCATCCTCTCCCTGCTCCACGATAATGTAGCTGTTATAAAGCTCCCCAACCACTCGCCAGGGGATCTCTTTGGGCATATCCATAACCATTTGCTCCGGTTCGGGAACAGGAGGCATAGGCGGTACAGGCGGCATAGGGGGGACGGGAGGCTCTGCAGGAATGGGCGGCATAGGAGGTGGGGTCACATCCCGGATGGGCATAACCGGCATTTGCCGAACAACAGGCGTTTGAGAAACTGCATTTGCAGTTTTGGCCGCTGCCACAGGGTCAGGCCGAGGCGCTTCCTTGATGGCACTTTGGAACGCCCGAAATTCCTGGGCATCCATAGTGCGGAAAAAGGTTTCCTGCTTGGCAGGAGCGGCCTTTTGGGGCGCAGGCTGAGAAGGTGTTTTGAACTGCATCTGCGGTCTGTCCGGGGTCTGATTTAAGGCACCTAAAACCCCGTAATGAACACAGTCAAATACATTCTTTTCATTGAGAAACTTTACTTCCGTTTTGGCAGGGTGTACATTCACATCTACCAAATGGGCAGGGAAATCCAAATGCAAAACACAGGAGGGGAATTTGCCCACCATGATCTGATTGCGGTAGGCTTCTTCCAAAGCGGCCATTAAAATTCTGGATTTTACAGGCCGTCCGTTTACAAAGAAGGTCTGCATAGTCCGGCTGGGACGGGCATCTGTGGGCTTACACACATAACCATGAAGGCGGTAGCCTTCCCAACTGCTTTCTACCTGCACCATACGGCCGAATTCTCTGCCGTAGATGCCAAAGACCGCATCCTGAAGCTTTCCTGTGCCGGGGGTGGACAACACTTCTTTGCCATCCCGCAAAAGACGGAAAGCAACCTGGGGGTGGGCCAAAGCCTGGGCTTGCACCGTGGCAGTGATTCTGCCGCTTTCTACCGTGTCAGACTTCATAAATTTCATACGGGCCGGGGTGTTATAAAACAGATCCCGGACAATGATGGTCGTACCCTGGGGACAGCCGGCTTCCGTTTCTTCCGTAATGTCACCGGCTTCCAGAGAAAGGGCAGTGCCGCTCAGAGCCCCTGCCGTCTTGGTCATCAGATCGACCCGGCTGACGGATGCGATGGCCGCAAGAGCTTCACCCCGGAAACCCATAGTGGAAATGGCCGCTAAGTCTTCTGCGGTTTTTAGTTTGGATGTGGCGTGACGCAGGAAAGCTGTGCGGGCATCTTCTGCCTCCATACCACAGCCGTTGTCGGTCACGCGCAGGAAAGTCATACCGCCGTCCCGAATCTCGATGGTGACTTGGGTAGCGCCTGCATCCACAGCGTTTTCAAGAAGCTCCTTGGCAACGCTGGCAGGCCGTTCCACCACTTCACCGGCGGCTATTAAGTTCGCCACATGGGGGGACAGTTTTATGATCTTGGACATAAAATCACCTTAATCCAAAAGTTTTTTCAGCTTATAAAGCTCGTTCATAGCTTCGATAGGGGTCAAGGTTTCCACCTGAATGGATTCCAAAGTTTGCCGGATCTGCTGGGCGCTCAGATCCATCATGGAGATCTGGTCGTCCTCCGTTGTGTGCTGGGTAATGACAACGGGTTTTCCGCTCTCGGCCTCCAACTCCTGAAGGATCTCTCTTGCCCGGTTTACAACGGGATTTGGCAGACCTGCCAATTTGGCAACTTCCACACCGTAGCTATCATCGGTGGCGCCGGGAACGATCTTTCGCAGGAAGATCATTTTATCCCCACGCTTTTTCACAGCAATGTTATAGTTGCGGACATTCCCCAGTTCCTGCTCAATGGCGGAAAGCTCGTGATAGTGGGTGGCAAAGAGGGTCTTTGCCCCAAGCTGCTTGGGATTTGCTGCATATTCCAGCACTGCACGGGCAATAGCCATACCGTCATAGGTGGAAGTGCCTCTGCCGATCTCATCCAAAATCAGCAGGCTCTTGCTGGTGGCATACTTGAGGATGTTGGAAACCTCCCACATTTCCACCATAAAGGTGGATTGACCGGAAGCCAGATCGTCGCTGGCACCGATACGGGTAAAGATCCGGTCCACAATGCCGATGGTGGCACTGCGGGCAGGCACAAAACTACCGGTCTGGGCAAGCAGTACGATAAGTGCCACCTGCCGCATATAGGTGGATTTACCTGCCATATTGGGGCCGGTGATAATGGAAACCAGGTGATCCCGGCTTCCAATCTGGGTATCGTTGGGAACGAACAGCGAGTCGGTAAGAATTTGCTCTACCACGGGATGACGGCCGTCGGTAATCTGGATTTCGTTACCCACGGTGATTTCCGGACGGCAGTAGCCCCTTTGCACAGCCAAGGTTGCCATAGAGCAAAGGGTATCCAAGGCGGCAACGGCGGCAGCGGTCAGCTGCACCCGGGCAGCTTGGGCGGAGAGCCATTCCCGCAAAGCGGTAAAGATCTGATATTCCAAAGCGGTCAGCCGATCCTTGGCGTTCAGCACCTGGTCCTCCAGTTCCTTGATTTCTTGGGTGATATAACGCTCGCAGTTGGCAAGGGTCTGCTTGCGGATGTAGTGGTTGGGAACTTGGTCCATAAAGGACTTGGAAACTTCAATATAGTAGCCGAATACCCGGTTGTAGCTGATCTTCAGGGTGCGGATACCGGTCTTTTCCCGTTCCTGGGCTTCCAGCTTCAGGATCATATCCGTGCCGCCCTCCATCAAGTTGCGCAGGAAGTCGGCTTGCTGGTCTGCGCCTTTGCGGATGATACCGCCTTCCCGGACGGTCAGCGGGGGATTTTCCACAATGGTGTATTCGATCCGGTCAGCACAATCGGTCAAAGGATCAATGGCCTGTGCAAGCTTTTGCAGCATAGAGCTGCGGCTGTTGCGGAGCAGCGCCTTGATCTGGGGCAGGGGACGGAAGCCTTGGGCAAGACCCAAAAGGTCACGGCAGTTGACCGTGCCGGTCACGATCCGGGTCATGACCCGTTCAAAATCTGTAATATCCTTCAGCGCTTCCATCAGGTCAGCCCGAAGCATAGTGTTATCCACCAGCTCCTGCACAGCGCTTTGACGGCGACCGATCTCCGCCGCATCTAAAAGGGGCTTTTCCAGCCAGCTGCGGAGCATTCTGCCGCCCATGGCGGTAGAAGTCCGGTCAATGGCCCAAAGGAGGGTGCCCTTTTTGTCCCGGTTGCGCATCGTTTCTGTCAGCTCCAGATTTCTGCGAGCATCCAGATCCAGTTCCATAAACTTGCCGGAGGCATAATACTGGAACTGACGAATGTGGGCAAGGTCATTCTTCTGCAGCTCCAAGAGGGTTTTCAGCAAAGCGCCTGCAGCCATAGCCACCTGCTCCATATTGGCAATGCCCAGAGAAGCCAGATCCTGTCCAAAATGGGATTGCAGAATATCTGTACAGACAGGAAGGTCATACTGACCGGGCTTTTCTTCATCCACGCAGCACACAAGACGGTGGCGCAGCGCCTCTTCCAGCACTGCATCCTTGCAGTTTTCACCGCCACGCATAACTTCCGTTGGTGCAAAACGGCCCAATTCCGATGCAACTGCCTGGGCATCTTCACACAAGGTGGCGTAAAATGCACCGGTGGAAAGATCACAGAAGGCAACACCGAATTTACCGCCCTTGCCGTAGTAAGAAGCGAAATAATTATTCTTCCGCTCTTCCAGCATACAGCTTTCCGTAACGGTGCCGGGGGTAACGATCCGGGTGATATCCCGCTCCACAATGCCCTTTGCTTGAGAAGGATCTTCCATCTGCTCGCAGATAGCCACCTTGTAGCCCTTTGCCACCAAACGGGCAATATAGGCATCCACAGAGTGGTAAGGCACACCGCACATAGGGGTCTGTTCTTCCTTGGGCTTGTTTCTATCCCGGGTGGTCAGTGTCAGATCCAGTTCCCGGGCGGCAGTTTTAGCATCTTCGTCAAACATTTCGTAGAAGTCGCCAAGGCGGAAGAACAGGATGCAATCCTGGTTGCGCTCTTTAATTTGGAAATATTGGCGACGCATAGGCGTCATTTCGTTGGCAGGTGTAGCCATAAAATCAACTCTCTTTTTCTTTATTCAGGCAGTTTACCGGTAAGACTCCATGTGGTAGCCCCAGTTATGGTAATATCTGTAAATGTGCCAATCAGATTTTCGTCACCGCAGAAGCGGACCAATCTGCCGCCTTCTGTCCGTGCGGTCAGTAGGTCTTTATCTTTGCCGTCTACAAGGCAACGGAGTGTCTTTCCCACATAGCCGTTGTGAATGCTTTCGGAAATGCTGTTTTGCAATGCGCAAAGTTCATCGAACCGACGGTTCTTTTCTTCCTTGGGAGTAGGGTCTTCCATAGATGCGGCGGGTGTGCCGGGTCTGGGGGAGAAGATAAAGGTGAAAAGACTGTCGTAGTGAACTTCGGAAATCAAAGATAGGGTTTCTTTGAAATCCTCTTCCGTTTCACCGGGGAAGCCTACGATCACATCGGAAGTCAGCACCAAATCCGGCATTACGGACTTTGCGTAGTTTACAAGCTCCAGATAATGCTCCCGGTCGTAATGCCGGTTCATTGCCTTCAAAATGCGGGAAGAACCGGATTGGAAGGGAAGATGAAGCTGCTTTGCAATTTTGGGTTCAGCTGCCATGGTGTCGAAAAGCTTTTTGGAAGCATCCCGGGGATGGCTGGTCATAAACCGAATAAGAAACTCACCGGGGATCTTGGCGATTTCAGCAAGAAGATCTGCAAAGTCTACCTTTTCAGCAAGGTCTTTGCCGTAGGAATTTACATTCTGACCCAAAAGGGTGATCTCTTTTGCACCATTGGCAATAACCTGCCGGCACTCGGCAAGAATGTCCTCCATTTTTCTGCTCCGCTCCCGGCCTCTTACATAGGGCACGATGCAGTAGGTGCAGAAATTATTGCAGCCGTACATAATGGATACCCATGCTTTCAGGGTTTGATCCCGCAGCTGGGGTAGACCCTCGGCAATAGAGCCGGGCTCGTCCTGGGTGAAGAATACTCGCTTTTTTCCTGTCAGCACCCGGTATAAAATTTCCGGGAACTGCCAAAGATGATGGGTAGAAAAGACACCATCCACATGGTGATAGCTGTTTTTGATGCGGTTTACCACCGTTTCTTGTCCTGCCATACAGCCGCAGAGGAAAATCTTTTGGGCGCTATGGCGGCGTTTGGTGTGGGTCAGTGCGCCCAAGTTGCCGAATACACGCTGCTCAGCGTGTTCCCGAATGGCGCAGGTGTTCATCACCACTACATCGGCTTTTTCAGCTTCCTGCACGATGGCATAGCCGCTTTGGGCCAGCATACCCCGAATGCGTTCGGAGTCGGCTTCGTTTTGCTGACAGCCATAGGTTTCCACATAGGCACGGGGTGTGCGGCCTTCGGCTACCCACAGGGCAGAAATTTTATCGCAAAAGAGCAGCTGATCATTCACTTGCTCTTGAGAAATGACAGTGGTTTTGGTATTCATAGGGTTGCTCCTCGATATAATCTTTCAACATAAAATAATACCATTTTTCTTTCCTTTTTGCAAGGGCTCTTACAATAAAAATAGAAGAATGTAAACAAATGGTAACATATCTTGCATTCTTTACGGGTTTATGATAGAATACACCCATTCGTGCCCCCGAATCGGGGGAGAAAAGAGGATATAGATGGAACAGGAAAACAAGAAAATGAAATGGGACACTACCAAAATTGTCCTTGCAGTTACTGCCGGTGTGGCGGTTTTGGCTTTGGTGGGCCTTTTGGTTTGGATGGTTATGTCCGGCATGATCACCGTCAATGTGGGTAAGTCTGAACAGACCACCCCTGTGGAAACGGGCGATTCCTACATCGTGACAGATGATGCGGCAGTGGCAGCCAATAAAAACATTGTGGCTACTGTGGATGATGTGGAACTGACCAACGGCCACTTGCAGATCCACTACTGGTCTCAGGTTTACAATTTCCTTAGCAACTACGGCAGCTATCTTTCTTACTTTGGCCTGGACATTTCAAAGCCCTTCAGCGAGCAGACCTGCACATTGGGCGATGGCGGTACTTGGGAAGAATTCTTCCTGGAACAGGCACTGGATACCTGGGCGCAAATGGCTACCATCTCCATTATGGCAGAAGAAGACGGCTTTATCCTGAGTGAGGAACAGCAGGAAGAGCTGGCCACCATCATTGAGAATTTTGCAAAGAGCGCTCCTTCCTATGGCTATAAGGACATGGAAGAGATGGTAGCAAAGGAAATGGGTAAGGGTGCCACTCCGGAAGATTATTACACCTATGTAAAGCTGGATTATTTGTGCACTGCCTATGTAACCTATTTGCGTGAAAAGAACCAGCCCACCGATGCCCAGATCGAGGAGTACTATGCTGCAAATGAGGCAACCATTAAGAGCAATGGCTTTGGCAAGGATGTGGGCAAGCTTGTAGATGTACGCCACATTCTCATCAAGCCTGAAGGCGGCGTTCTGAATAGTGATGGCCGCACCTATACCTATACCGACGCTCAGTGGGAAGCTGCCCGTCAAAAGGCCCAGGTTGTTTATGATCTGTGGCTGAACGGTGAAAAGACAGAAGATTCCTTTGCAGAACTGGCTGCGAAAAATTCCGCCGATGGCTCTGCTGCGAACGGTGGCCTTTACGGCAATGTTCTGAAGGGTCAATCTGTTGAAGAATTTGATGCCTGGATCTTTGCAGATGGCCGTGCTTATGGCGACCATACAATGGTAAAAACGGTTTTCGGTTATCACATTATTTTCTATGTGGATACAGAAGAAGCCTGGATCCGTTACTGCAACGCCAATTACGCAAATGAGATCGTCTCTGCCGAGATGGAGAAATTTGCTGAAAGCTATACGATCAAAACCGAATACGATCTGATCGCCATTGCACAGGTTGACCTGGTTGGATAAATAATAAAAGTGGGAGCCGTTTGGCTCCCACTTTTCAGAGTGCCCTAAAGCCGCCAATCGTCAAAAAGCAGGATAAAGAAACGATTTCTAACAAAGCCTTCCCCTTTGAGGGGAAGGTGGCAAAAATCTCTGATTTTTGACGGATGAGGTGTTAAAAGGCTTGCTGCGCAAGGCTTTTTGACTTACTGCGCAACTCGCCCC
>JBGVHZ010000016.1:0-8040 GCA_045122735.1 Faecousia sp. | reverse complement strand
CAAATTCTTATTTGTTTAACTGTTCGACATATTCAAGTTTTCTTAACTGTGTGTATTTACATTATAATCTGCCATCCCATCCAAAGCAATACAAAGTTGTAATACCGACTAGACATTTTCAACTAAAGATAACAGATCGTGTTTTGAGATCGGTCTGGGTCGGCAACCACCAAATTGGTTTTCATGGGATCCAGACCACGGGCTACGCATTCGACGGTTGCATAATATGACTTCAGATCGATCACGAGAAACTGCGATGACACCTGAATCCCTCCCATACTCATTTTGATTTTTCTTTGTGCAGCTATTATACGAACATCTGTTCGTTAAATCAAGAACCAATTTAAGGGAGTAACGTACCACTCACTCTAGTCAAATAATACGTCAAAACAATTAAACGTTAGCCTCCATATCGTCCATATCATCGTCATCGCACAAAATATCAAAGAACGATTTGATTTACATCTTGCTAATCCTCATAGCTTAAAAAATGGAGAAAGATAAATTAGGTATTTACAAAAGAAAAAAGTTGATGTATAGTAATCGCGAACAGAGTAGGAAACCTCGCGTAAAGTGCCGTCAAGATGGGGAGTTGTGTGACGGACGAAGGATTTATTCCGCGATGGGGTTACCGCACCCGCTGTTGCATATGGGATTTCTCCTTTATGTAGCAACGATACTCGGTCGGGCGAAAGGTCGACTGTTTATCTGCCCTTTCCCGCCGTATCCATAATACTGCATTTACTCCCTGACGATATGTCAGGGATTTTCTGTTTTATGGGTGCCGGGAGAGCAGTGTCGTCGGCTTTTCAGCCACAATACTAAGGAGGAATCCCTATGAAAAACCAAAGAGCAACCCTAACCGTAAAAACCATTGCCAGCTGCGCACTGCTGGCAGCCATCAGCATTGTCATGGCCCGTCTGCTCAGCTTTGCCACACCGGACGGTGTCCGCTGGTCTGCGGATAAGTTCCCGCTATTTCTTGCAGGTATGCTGTTCGGCCCCTTGATGGGCGCAATGACCGGCTTTGTCGCAGATCTGCTAGGTAGTATCATGCAGTTCGGTTTCAATCCCTTCCTTTGCCCGCCTGCTATTCTCTACGGCCTGTTCGGAGGTCTTTTCCGCTGGTATTTGGCAAAGAAATTCTCAGTAGTCCGCGTTGGTATCGCGTATCTGTTCCCAGTAGTACTGGGCTCTATTCTCTATCAGAGCTTTGCATTGGCTTACTTCTACTTCAGCGGCGGAACTTACATGGAAGGTATTCTATACTACCTCGGCACCCGCACATTCCAGTTCTCCATCATGTTTGTAGTAGAAGTGCTGCTGATTTCTGCTCTGATGAAAATGAATGTATTCAACCGGATCGGCATTTGGCCCCCGGTAAAAAAGAAAGGATGTCATTCCTGTGAACGCCAATGAAGCCATCGCTTATATCCACAGCGTGTTTTGGAAGGGCAGTATCCCCGGCCTGTCCAGAACCCAAGAGCTTCTCCAAAAGATGGGTAACCCCGAAAAGAAATTAAAGTTCGTACATATCGCCGGAACCAACGGTAAAGGCAGCACCGCTGCTATGACAGCATCTATTCTCCGCAAAGCCGGATACCGTACTGGCCTGTACACCTCTCCGTATATCTACCGCTTCAACGAGCGGATGCAGGTGGACGGTGTAGAGATCAAGGATGAAGAATTGGTGGCTGTCACAGAATATGTCAAACCCCTGGCGGATTCCATGGAGGAATCTCCCACCGAGTTCGAGCTGGTGTGCTGCATTGCCTTTGAATATTTCCTGCGCAAGCAGTGTGATATCGTAGTCCTGGAAGTCGGTATGGGCGGCGCCTTTGATGCAACTAATGTCATCGAAACTCCTGAAGTCGCTGTCATTACCAACATTGGCCTGGATCACACGGAAGTCCTGGGCGATACGCTCGAGAAGATCGCCGAAACAAAAGCCGGTATTTTCAAGGAAAACGGCCACGCGGTTATCTACCGTGGAACTCCTTCTGTGGAAGCTGTGTTTGAACGGGTATGCACGGAAAAGAATACCGTCTTGGAAAAGGCTGATTTCGATTCTTTGAATCTCAAGAAGCATACATTGGATGGCCAGGTCTTTGACTGCGGAGATCGCAAGGATCTTGTGCTCCCACTGTTGGGCGACCACCAGCTGCACAATGCATCTGTGGTGCTCTCTGTTGTGGATACACTCAAGCAGATCGGCTGGAATATCAGCGAACAGAATATTCGGGATGGCCTGCGGGATGTTCAGTGGCCCGGTAGATTTGATATCATTACCCGGTCTCCGCTGTTTATCATCGACGGTGGCCACAATCCCCAGTGCATTGAAGCATTGGTTAAAAACATTGAGGATTACCTGAAGGATCGCAAGGTCGTGGCCATTACGGGCGTTCTTGCCGATAAGGATTATGCCGATATGTATGTGCCGGTTATGCCTTACATCCAGAAGTTCGTCTGCATCACACCTCCCAATCCCAGAAAACTGGAAGGTATGGAGCTTGCTAAGTATCTGCGTGATAAGGGTGCAGATGCGGTCGGTTCTGAGACAATCGAGGACGGTGTTAAAATGGCTTTGGAGATTGCCGGTGATGACGGCGTGATCCTTTGCTTTGGCTCGCTATACTCCATTGGCTCCATCCGGGATGCCTATATTGCGATTTGCAACCAGTAATACAGCAAAAGCTCTCCCTTCCGAGGGAGAGCTTTTCAAATTGTAACGCCGCCCCTTATGCCCAAGGGACGGCGTTGCAAAGAGAGATAGAGAAAGAGAACGGTATATTTTTAGTATACAGTGGCAGAAAGAAAAGTCAAGAGGCAGCATATGGGTGGCTTGCAGAATTCTTTCGTTGGGTGTATACTAAATGTGAGAATATCACAGAAATGGCAAGATTTCTCTGTTATTATAGACACATCAAGGAGGGCACGCTTATGTGGTTGATTCTGGCTCTGGCATCTTCCGTTTTTGCGGCTCTTACTTCCATACTTGCCAAGATCGGTATTAACGGCGTCATTCCAATCTGGCTACCGCAATCCGAACCTTTGTGGTTTTGCTCATGTCCTGGGGAATGGTGTTCCTCACCAATACGCAAAGCGGTATTCTGGAGTTCTCCAAGAAAAGCTGGATTTTTTGATTCTGTCCGGTTTGACCAACGGCGCTTCCTGGTTATGCTATTATAAGGCTCTACAGCTTGGGGAAGCTTCCAAAGTGGTGCCTATTGATAAACTGAGCGTCGTGATCACGATGATCCTGGCAGCGGTTTTGCTGCATACACCCAATCTATTATCGGCTGCGTATTAATCGCAGTCGGTACGCTCCTGATGGTTTTATAAGATACATACGGTTTTGAGGTGAGTTGTTATAAAAGACGCAGCATATATTCAAAAAATTGTTGGTCGTGAGATCCTGGACTCCCGTGGCAATCCTACGGTAGAGGTGGACGTGTTTCTGGATAACGGTGTGATGGGCAGGGCTTCTGTGCCTTCCGGTGCCTCCACAGGTGTATTTGAAGCCTATGAGTTAAGAGATACAGATTCTCCCCGTTTCCTCGGAAAAGGCGTGTCCCACGCTGTGGATGGGATCCATCGGGAGATCGCCCCGGCACTTGTAGGAAAGGATGTATCCAACCAGTCCCAGATCGATCAGATCCTGATTGCGTTAGATGGCACACCCAATAAAAGCCGATTGGGTGCCAACGCGATCCTGGGCGTTTCCCTGGCTTGTGCCAAGGCAGCCGCTGCGGCACAGGGAGTGAGTTTGTTCCGTTATATCGGAGGAGCGGATGCCCACGTGCTTCCGGTGCCCATGATGAACATCCTCAACGGCGGTGCCCACGCAACCAATAACGTAGATATCCAGGAGTTTATGATCATCCCCGTATCAGCACCCAGCTGGAAGGAAGCCGTCCGTCGCTGCACAGAGGTCTTCCATACCCTCAAAAAGGTACTCAAGGATAACCAGATCCCGGTAACCGGTGTGGGCGATGAAGGCGGTTATGCGCCTATGCTTCAGAAGGATGAAGATGCGCTGTCTTATATCGTTATGGCCATTTCCGCTGCCGGCTACAAGCCCGGTGAGGACTTTATGATCGCCATCGATGCGGCTTCCTCCGAATGGTATGATGAAGATAGCCAGACTTATCGACTGCCCAAGGCGGGCGATGTGCTTACCCGGCAGGAAATGGTTTGCAAATGGGAACACTTGGCTGAAAAATATCCGATCCTTTCCCTGGAAGATGGCATGGCAGAAACCGACTGGACAGGCTGGGATATGCTTACCAAGGCATTGGGGAACCGGCTGCAGTTGGTTGGTGATGACCTGTTCGTAACCAACACCAAGCGTCTGGCAGAAGGTATCGATAAAGGTATTGCCAATTCCATTCTGGTAAAGGTCAACCAGATTGGTACGCTGACCGAGACACTGGAAGCCATTGCCATGGCAACCCGCGCCGGCTACACGGCCATCATCTCCCATCGTTCCGGTGAGACAGAGGACACCACTATTGCAGACCTTGCTGTGGCGGTCAACGCAGGTCAGATCAAGACCGGAGCACCCAGCAGAAGCGACCGTGTGGCCAAGTACAACCAGCTCCTTCGCATTGAGGAAGAGTTGGGTGACCGTGCAACCTATTTGGGCAGAAAAGCATTTGGTGTGTAAGGCTGCTTCGGATGATAAAAAAGAAATGCGCGTCGGTTCGATGAATCTCTTCAGGAAGCGACGCGCTTTTTTTCGTTTACAGAACAAAGAAATAAATGGAAAGGAACTGCAGCAAGCTTCCGATGACCACGAAGATGTGGAATATGGAGTGCATCCAGTGCTTCTTGGAACCAATGCCATACAGAATAGCGCCAATGGTGTAAGCAATGCCTCCGGACAGCAGCACAAGGAATCCCTGCTTGGTCAGAACTTCTATAGCCTGCGGAAGGAAGAAGATAATGCCCCATCCCATACCGATATAGCAGACCATAGAAAAGACATTGTATTTCTTTAGATCGATGGCCGTAAGGGTGACAGCCACCGCAAGCAGACCCCACTCTGCTACCAAAAGGCTCCAGCCGATCAAGGGATAGACAGGTACAAAAGCGGACAACAGGATGGGCGTATAGGTGCCTGCGATCAAGAAGTATATGGTACAGTGGTCAATGACCTGTAATACCTTCTTTGCGGTGCCGGGCAGCAATCCGTGATACACACTGGAGATCGTATACAGCGCCACAATCGACACACCATAAATTGCACAGCCGATGACACGCAGTGTGACTCCCTGACAAATAGACCGAAACAAGCATAAAACTAACACTACAATGCCCAGAGCGCCGCCGACAATGTGGGTAACCATATTCATGATCTCTTCTCCCTTTGTGTAATCCGGGAGTTTCCGATCCGCTAATTTAATTCGTTTCATAAACATCGCTCCTTGCGCTTGGTTCTGCCAGATCGCGATTGCGATCTAACAATGCTTACTATATAACCGGAAGTCCTTTAACGCAACCTACCGCAGGGGATCATCCTCTACATCTCGTAGCAGAAGAAAAAAGGACGGTAGAATGGTAGATTTACCTTCTCTACCTCTGGGAGAATAGTATTATTTTAAGCCATTTGTTTTACGAATGTTGTATTGAAATTATTTGATATAACAAAACAACAAGGGTGCCGCTTTTAACGCGGCACCCTATTTTGATTCTCTTATTCTTCAAAAGGTCTGACACGGAGTCTTGCACCGATGTTCTCGCAGATCTTCCTACACTGCTCTTGCTCTTCTTTGGAGGTCACCACATCCACAACGGTCATAACTACGTTGGGAACATAGGCGGTGCAGTCTTTTGCGAAGCGGAGCATAGCGTCGTAGGATCCCGCTCCGAATTTCGGGCGAACCACCTTCAGGTAATCCTCTTGATTGGGTGTGTTCAGGCTGATGGAAACCGTGTCGATCAGACCTTTCAAGCTGGGGGCTGTTTGCTTCTGCCAAATCAGATCCGCCAGGCCATTGGTATTGATGCGTATTTTGATATCGCCCTTAGCCTTAATATACTTTGCAACCAGCAGCAGATCCTCCAGCCGTTCTGTGGGCTCGCCATATCCGCAGAATACAACCTCGTCAAACTGAGTCAAATCCCAGGTATCAACGCTATCGCACACCTCCTGGACAGTTGGCTCCCGTTCCAGCCACAGAGAGTCCGAACCGTAGACTCCTTCTGCATTATGGCGCAGGCAGAAGGTACAATTGCAAGGACAGCGGTTCGTCATGTTAATGTACAGGCCCTTATTTACAGGGTAAGTAATAGTCATCATTTCTGGATTCCACCAACGAATGTATTTTTGGCATTCAACTTATCCATTGCCAAGCCTGCCATTACGAACAGGATGCTGCTCAATACAGACTGGGTAATATAGCCGGGAATGCCGGAAAGAGGTGCCACAAAATTACCGGTGATCAGAGCCTCATACAGATAATAACCGCCGATGCAAACAGCCCACGCGGGGATCAATGCCAGGAGGTTGCGAATGCTGATAATACGGGCGCTCTTTCTGGAGAAAAACAGCACCGCCACGGTCTTGATAATGATAGAGCCCGGTGCCCAAATGGCATAGCCAGTCAAACAGTCAGCCAGCAATGCACCGCCGGCACCCACGAACATGGCATAAGGCAGCGGCAACATACAAGCTGCCAGATAAATAAAGCCGTCTCCCACATGGGTATAACCGGTATGGCTGGGAATGTGCAGATATGCGGTAAAGACAAACACAATGGCAGTAAAAATGCCGGCAATGCACATCAAACGAATTTTCTGATCTTTCATAATTTATGCCTCCTGTTGAATTTCCGTCAGATATTCTTCAAAGCAGATACCGTCCGTATCCGGCAGATCCAGCTCCACCGTTCTGCGCAGGACCTTGGCGATAAAGCCGGACGCATGGCGGACAGCGCTTACAAGATCTTTTCCATTGACCGAATCAGCCGCAATGATGGAAGAGAATACATCACCTGTTCCAGACCGACACGGGCCAACCTTATGTTCCCGCACAATATGAGGCTGGCATCCTGCTTCATAGATGAAGTTTTCAAGATCTTCTCCCCTGGACAGGCCGGAGATCACGATCTTTTTCGGTCCCATTTCGCTCAGCTTCCTGCAGAGCCGTTCCAGCTCGGGTTCCCCCATATCCGGATCATAAGCCGTACCGGTTAAAATACAGGCTTCTGTGAGATTGGGTGTTAGGATATCCGCATAGGGCACCAGCTCCCCCATTTGCTCCGCAAGACGGGGAGAATATGTAGGATAGAGCTTTCCGTAATCACCCATTACCGGATCGATCACGGTGATATTGCTGTCCGTCTTGAAACGCTCCAAAAACTGTTTCACGATCTGAATCTGCTCCGGAGAGCCCAAGAAACCTGTCAGGATTCCGTGAAACTGCAGATCCAGCTTCTCCCATTCCTGCATATAGCGCTGCATATGCGCGGTGTAATCCGTATAGAAAAAGCTTTCAAAACCGGTATGGTTGGAAAAAATTGAGGTTGGGAGCGGGCAGCACTGAATCTTAAGCGCTGATATGATGGGTAAGGATGCCGCTATGGAACAACGACCGAAGCCACAGAAATCATTGATGACCGCGATTTTCTTTTGCCGATTATGAGACATTTTCTGTCGCCTCCTTGCTTTCTGATGAAATGCATTATATAATGATTTTGGTGATATGAAAATAATCAGAATTGGAGAAGTTTATATAACCAGATGAAATACACAATTCATACAGAGGTCGGATCTCCGGCCTATTTGCAGCTATATAAGCAGGTCCGGGAGGATATCGTTCAGGGCATCTATCCTCACAATACCAAGCTGCCATCTAAACGAATCATTGCAGACGAGGTTGGCGTCAGTACTGTAACGGTGGAACATGCCTATGCTCTGCTGGCTGACGAGGGTTACATTGAAGCCCGGGAGCGCAGTGGCTATTTTGTAATCTTCCAAATCAGCGACGGGTTTGCCGGCGCTGCTACGGAAAAGGAATCCCCCTTGCACAGCCAGAAG
>JBGVHZ010000015.1:0-4732 GCA_045122735.1 Faecousia sp. | reverse complement strand
TGGATTTGCTCGCAGAATATAACATTCACGCGACATTTTTCGTAATCGGGCAAAATGCAGTCTATTATCCCGAGCCGCTGAAGCGTGCGGTTTCTCTCGGGCATGAGATCGGCAATCACACCTTTCGGCACGAAGGCATTTCCAAAATGTCAGCACCGATGCTGGAAAAGGAGCTTGCCGACACGGAAAAGGTCATTTTGGACTTGACGGGCGTTAAGGTCTCTCTTTTTCGACCGCCCGAGGGCGCTTGCTCGGAAGCCGTTCTCGCCGCGGCAAGACACGCAGAATATCCCGTCATTCTCTGGACCGTCGACACCCGCGATTGGGACCTTGCATCTACGGATAAAATCGTAAGCACCGTAGAAAGCAAGGTGCGCGGCGGCAGCATCTTATTGTTTCACGATTATACCGCACGCACCGCGCATACACTCGATGCCCTCAAAATTTTGATCCCCAAGCTCCTTGACGAGGGCTATGAATTCGTTACGGTATCGGAGCTTTTGGGGGAATAACAGCGAGAACGATTTGAGCAATATTCTATGAAATGAAAAAATCCACCGTTCGGTGAAACTTTGTAAAACAGTGAAACCTCCCTATGAGATTTCTCGTAGGGAGGTTGTTTGCTTATTATTTTGATATATCAACGCCCAAGGCTCCCTCTGACGAGGGAACCTTGGCGCGGCACAAAACCGCACATAAAGCACCACACCGAACGCGTATAGAAGTGCGCCCTTATCAGTTCGCTAAATTGGAATTTACTTACTCATTATCTATCAACACCGCTCTGCACGGTGAACCGTCTGCCCCCGCCAAATTCAGCGGAGCCGCATTTAAGAAATATATTCCCTCGGACACCTCTGCCAAACGAATCCCCTCAAGCAAGATAACATCAGCAGACAGTAGTGCAAGATGTACCGCCATTGGCGCGTTTTGCGGTCCGACCGACTGAGGCTCGTTTCCGAGAAGTAAGATATTTGAAGAGGCAAATACCTTTGCCGCCTCTAAAGATATCTCGACATCTCCTTTGATTAGAATTCTTTTTGCTGCTTCCGCATTATGCTTTTTGGCTTTTTCGATTATTTCTGTGGCGTCATTATCGGTAACAACCCCACTGTGCTCTACTACGTAAGCCGTTCCGATAAATGCTTCCAATGACATTTCATCCACGGGTTTTCCGTCTTTAATAAAATGACACGGTGCATCTATATGCGTGCCGTTGTGTGCACACATACTAAATGCCGTCAAATTATATACTTCGCCCTTTTCCATCGATTTGAGTTCTTTTTTCTCCGGCATTGGGTCGCCCGGATACACTTGGCAACCGAAAACTTCTTGGGAAATATCGTAGATTTTCATTACTTATTCTCCGTCAAATTCTTATTTAGCTAATTGATTATACCACATAAATATTAAAAATTCTACACATTAAAGCGAAAAGAAAACGGCAAGACCATTTTGTGATCTTGCCGTTATGCTTTGTATTTAGTTTCCAACACCGAGCAGGACTTTGAACTTCTGTAAGAAGTCAGGGTTTTGAACCATATAGTTAAGCATTGCTTCTTCGGTTATGCCTTGCGGCTCTTTCTTCGGCTCTACGGTCGCTCCATTGACCTCTTACGGGTTTTTCTTTTGGTAGAAGGTTTCTTCAAACCTTTGTGCATTGAGCCGTCTGTCCTCGTCTATGATGTGAGAATACACATCAGTAATATTTATATTGAAATTTGAATATCAACCTCATATACTTATATATAGAGGACACGAAAAGTCCTTTTCTTAGCCTTCTTAATCTTCATAATTACTTCGTCAATACCATCGGTATACTTGCCGCTTTGGATCAATTTATTTCTCTTGTTCATCAAAGAGGAAAGAACATCTAAGTATTCACGGTCATTAAGATTTATGTAGTAGTTCTTGTTTCTCATATCCATAACCTCCTGACACTTTCATTATATATAAGGATAGGCTTTTTGTGAAATGTGCGGTTTGGGATAGGATAACACTACATAACAAAGGGATTAAAAGGTACGGGATAAAACAAGGTCGAACTATTATAAGCACACTTTTCAATTAGCAAGATTTTTAGCAAGATTTTTGTGGCGATTAGCAGAAAGTCGATTTTCATTAGCAAAAACGGGGTTTTCTTGCTAATTTGATTAGCAGGATTTTCAAGGGATAGGGAGTCCGCAACCTAAGTAAAAAGGATTGCTCACAGTAAAGAAGCCGAGCAGAAAAAACAAGGACACCCGACAAAAAAGTAAAGCCGAAAACCTTGAAAAATCAAGGCTTAATAGGGATAAGTAACTATTTAAGTTGCAGAAGAACGGTGTGACCGAAAGGTCACGCCGTTTTTCTGTTTTTCGTAGGTCTTTCGTAGATAATGGGTTCAAATACAGCTGGAATCTCCACTTCATCAAGGAAGTTGAAGAAGATGCGAACTCTCTGCTGACGCTTTCCGCTGGATTTATCCGGTGCATAAACGAGGATTTTCTTGATAAACTCGTTTACGATAGTCGGTGTCAGTTCTCGGACATCCACATACTTTTCTGTCAGAGCGAGGAAAGCATCCAGATTGTCCTCCAGTTCCATCTGCTGATCAACCCATTCTTCTGTTACTTCAATCTCAAGCTTCAGACGTTCCTGTTCTTCCTCGTAGCTCTGCAACATCTTCTGATACCGCTCTTGGCTGAGATTACCCAGAACAGCGTCCTCATAAATACGTGTAATCAGAACATCCAAGTCAGCAAGACGCTTCTTTGCTTTGGCAATTTTCCGCTGATCCTCCAGAATGCTTTTCTCCTGATCTGTACGACGGCATTGCAGCCATTCTTCCTGAAAACCCTCCACATCACTACGAATATATTCGCAGACAGCCCGGATGCGTTCCAGAACAAGATCACGGAGCGTTTCTTCCCGGATATAATGTGCAGTACAGGTACCACGATTGCTCTTGTAGCTGGAGCATACATAGTGATCCTGCTTGCCATCAAAACTCTTACAGGTTGCAAAATGCAGCTTGTTTCCACAGTCCGGGCAGAACAGTAGTCCAGAGAATAACCCCTGCCGATCTGCTTTTGTAGGTCGGCGTTTGTTTTTTCGCAGTTCTTGTACCCGATCAAACTGAGCCTGCGTGATGATGGCTTCCTGCGTATTCGGAAAAATTGCCATATTTTCCGGATCATTCGCTATCCGCTTTTTCAGCTTGTAGGATTTGGAGAAAGTCTTGAAGTTGCAAGTACATCCGGTGTACTCGATTCTTTCCAGAATGCCAACAACAGAATTTTCATTCCAGCGGTAGGGCTTATCCGGAAGCGGCTTTCCTTTCTGTTTGGCATACAGAGCTTTGGTTGTAAGCACCTGTTCCTGTTCCAGAATTCTTGCGATCTTGGTAGGGCCTTTGCCATCAATGGTTAAATCGAAGATTCTTCTGATAACAGGAGCAGCTTCTTCATCGATGATCCAGTGATGCTTGTCCTCCGGATCGGTACGATAACCATAGGGAGGGCTGCCCAGATGCTTTCCGCTGTTACCTTTCGCCCGCATGACAGAGCGTACCTTTTTACTGGTATCTTTGGCATAGAAGTCGTTGAACAGATTGCGGAAAGGCGTGAAATCATTGTCTCCCTTGGCACTGTCCACACCATCATGAATTGCGATAAAACGAACATCATAGCTTGGAAAAACCAGTTCCGTGTACTGTCCTACTTGCAGATAGTCTCGACCGAAGCGGCTCATATCCTTGACGATGAAGGTTTCAACCAATCCCTGTTCCACAAGGGAAAGTGCTTCCTGTATGCCGGGACGATTGAAGTTCGTCCCGGTATAACCATCATCCACGAAAATACGGATGTTGATGAACCCGTGTTCCTTTGCGTATTTAGTTAAGATTGCTTTCTGATTTGCGATACTGTTGCTTTCTCCATCCAGCGCATCTTCGTTAGAAAGACGGCAGTAGAGAATGGTTATTTTTTGCTGATCCAACATTGTTTCCTCCTTCGATAGTTGGTCAGCTGACAGTACCGTTGTGCATGGATTTATATTACCATAACTTTGTGTCGCTGTCATTAACAAGTCACCCCCTTATCCGAAAAAATGAGCCGTTTTACCTTGTCGGCAAGCGGCTCATTTCCATCACATTCAGTTTCAACGATATACCATGTGTTGCCAATCTTACGTTCAATGGTGGTGTGGAACGGAGATTGTGCAGCCTTTTGCCGTTTATGGCATTCTTCCAGAAAAGCCAGCGGCGGCTCAAAAATTGGATCGAAGCAAGACTCAATATCAATTATCGAGCAAGCGTCGATCACATCCCAGAGGGGAGCACCCTCAAACATCATGTTGTTAATTCTTGTTACAATATCGACCATAGACAAATAGTTCCTTTCTTTTAGTGTTCAATATCCTGTCCACGCTTGCGGTCAGGCTGTTTGTGTTCCTGCATTTCCTTTCCTCTGGCGAGGATGGCAGAAATAAAAGACCGAACTCTTTCGGATGCGATTTCCAGTGCATCCAGAAAGGGTTGGGCTTTCTGTTTGAGTTCCATATATTTTTCATTTACCGCTTCATACCGCTGCTTCCAGATGGAAGCCGTCTTTTCTGCGGAAGCCAGTTTTTCTTTCAGTCGCTTGTTGTCAGCATTGGCGATAATGCCGTTGACCGCATAGCGTTTTAGCGTATCGCACTGATCTGGTGTGAGCGAGACATTTCCGGTAATGGAGCTTTTCTTGCCCATCGC
>JBGVHZ010000014.1:0-154144 GCA_045122735.1 Faecousia sp. | reverse complement strand
TAACTTTAGTTCCGCACTATACTTTTTCCGTCCTTGTCTAGACATAGAAATAGCCCCCTTAGAATAGTCTCAAAAAACTTTTGTTTTTTTGAGTGTCTACTCTAAGGGGACTATATCAAAATGAGGTCCCGTCTATTTTTTAGCCGATGGGTTCAAAGTCGGAAGCGCCGTGCTTGCACAGGGGGCAAATGTAATCCTCCGGCAGGGTATCGCCTTCATATACATAGCCGCAGATCTTGCAAACAAAGCCCTTCTTTTCTGTTTCAGGCTTGGGCTTTACATTCTTCTGATAGTAGGTGTAGGTCATGGTTTCAACATCGTTGAGGTTTACACACTGAACTACATCACAGATGAACATCATATGGGTCTGCAGATCGATCTGACTGATCACATTGCAGGAAATATAGCTGTTGGCATAGCGATCCAGGAACAGAAGCCCATTGGAAGAACGCTGTGCGTGTTCAAAATCTGCAAATTTATCCACATTCCGACCGGATTGGAAGCCGAAGTGTTCGAAAATCTTGAAGGGTGCTTCCTGGGAGAGGGTGGAAATGTTCAGCTTGCCGGTCTTAGCAATGACTTCGCAGGAGTAGTTCATCTTGTTGATCGTAACTGCTACCCGATTAGGCGTATTGGTAACCTGGGTTACGGTATTTACGATCAGACCATTATCCTTTGCACCATCATTGGATGTAACCACATACAGACCGTAGCCGATGTTGAAGAGGGCGGTGGGATCAATGAAATCCTCCTCTACCTTCACCGGTGCATAGGAAGCGGCCAGCTCTTCTGCCAGGGCGATCACCTGATTGGTTGAGTCCTCGTTAAGGGCAGACAGAATGGTAACATCATTCTTAGCGAAAGTCAGATTCTTGGACTTTGCAAACTTTTCTTTCATGATCCGGTTGGCCATAGGCGCCCAGGAGCCGTTTTCCATAAAGGCAACGGTGCGATTTTGGAATGCTCTTTCGGTCAGCTTATCCAAATATGTCCGCATAAAGGGGAATACATCTGCGTTGTATGTGGTGGTTGCCAACACCAACTTGTCGTACCGGAAGGCATCTTCTACAGCTTCTGCCATGTCGGTCCGGGCCAGATCGTGAAGTGTTACCTTGGGAACACCGCGACGGAGCAGCTCCTTTTCAAGCAGCAGAACCGCCTCTTTGGTGTGACCGTAAACAGAGGTATAGGCGATCACAACACCGTCAGATTCAGGGGTGTAGCTGGACCACAGATCGTAAAGATGGATATAATGGCCCAGATTTTCCGTCAGGACAGGTCCGTGGAGGGGACAGATGATCTGAATGTCCAGGGTTGCGGCAACTTTCAGGATGTTCTGCACCTGCTTGCCGTATTTGCCCACAATACCAATGTAGTAACGGCGTGCTTCGCAGTCCCAGGGCTCATCTACATCCAGAGCACCGAACTTGCCAAAGCCGTCAGCGGAGAACAGTACCTTTTCGTAACTGTCGTAGGTCATCATAACTTCCGGCCAGTGGACCATAGGCGCAAAGGCAAAGGTCAGCTGATGCTTACCCAAGGAAAGTGTGCCGAAGTTTTCAACGGCCAGGGTATTTTGCATTTTCAGATTGGGGAAGAACTGACCGATCATAACAAAGGTCTTTGCATTGCCCACCACAGTGACATTGGGGTACTGGTTTACAAAAGCCTCTACAGAGGCGGCGTGATCAGGCTCCATGTGCTGGACGACCAGGTAATCCGGCTGACGACCGGATAGAACGGTAGCGATATTTTTCAGCCACTCCTGGGTCTTAGATGCATCAATGGTATCCATAACGGCAACTTTATCGTCTAAAATCACATAGGAATTGTAAGACATACCGTTGGGAACCACATACTGACCCTCAAAAAGGTCCACATCGTGGTCATTGGCACCAACATAGAAAATAGTGTCTGTTACTTTTTTTAGCATTGTGTTCTCTCCTTTGAGGAATTATTTCTATGAGATGAATATATCAAAAAAACGACTATAGTGCAAGAAAAAAATGTGCCTCGTGAATAACACAAGGCACATTTGTTAATTTGTAATGCCGTAATAGTCGGTGGTAATGAGCTTGTTGCCGGCCTGGATGAAATCCAGAGCGGTTTTACACATCCGGTCAATATAGTCAGGTGTCAGCAGTTTGTCCTTTTCGTTGTAAAGGATGTCATACTTGCCGTCTGTGTCGACCACGCAAACTACACCGTCGCTGATCCAGCTGCCATTGGGGAACAGGGCGTAGCCTTCATAGCTGGGATCGAAGGCATCCTGACCTAAATATTCATAGGGACTTTCAATGGCCAAAAGGTTCAAAATGGTGGGAACAAGGTCAGCCGTATGCAGCGTTTTTTCGACCTTCATCGTAGGGCCGTCTGCAGACCAAATGAAGCAGGGGGTACGTTCCAGAAGAAGTTTGTGGTCTGTATCCACACCGGAGCGGTAGTAAAGTGCGGGGATATCTTTGCAGCCATAGGTGTAATGGTCGGTTACACCAATGATCACGGTGTTCTCCAGTTCTCCGGCAGCTTTCAATTCTGCAAGGAGACGGGTGAACATATCGTCCACCAATCTTGCTTTCAGTCGGGCAACATCCTCTTCTTCGGTGGGGTAGGAGCCCTTCCAGTTGGGATACTGCTTCAAAGCATATTCACTGAGCACCTCATCGTAGGTGTAGCCCAGGTGAGCGGCACGGGTAATAATGGTGTTGAACTTCGCACCATTCCGGAAGAAAATGTCCTTCAGTTCCTGGTTGTCAAAGAGGAAACAATCGTTAAACAGATCATCTTCTGTTTCGTTATAATCTTCGTAACTCAGATAAGCCTCATAGCCAACCATGGGTTCCATCGTTCCCCGGTTGTAATAGTCGGGGGAGTTATAGTGGAATACATAACCGGTGTAGCCTGCGTGGGCAAACTGGGAGGCAATGGCCTGATCAAAGGAGTTATCTGTGTAGTTGAAGATAAATTCACCGTTTGTGGGCAGGTAAATGCCGGTATTCATGCAGAACTCGGTGTTGAGGGTGCGGGCGCTGCCATAACCGGGGGTGAAGAAGTTGGTAAATTGGATACCTTCATTCATCAGCCGATAAATGGTGGGAGTGTCTTTTTGAGTGATAAGCCAATCGTCCATGGATTCCATCAGAACATAGACAACATTTTTGCCTTCAAAAAGACCTGTCATATCATTGCTTGTGTGATCCGGACGCCCGGCAAAGTAGTCGGCCAGCTCCTGAATATCTCCTTGGGTCTCTTCCTCGTACTCGGGAGTCCACTTATAGAAATTATAGGTCCAAAGATCCCGGAAGGTCATATGATAGATGCCGCAAAGATCGTAGATCTTCTTTACATCGTAAAGGGACTCATAGGTATCTTCATAGGAAGTAACATCGGTATAGTTCTCTTCTTTCGGCTTGGGAACGGCGTCCATAGCCACAATGAACTTAGGGATCAGGGCGATGGTCACGACAGAAACAACACAAATGGCAAGGTAGGGGATTTTCTGCTTCCAGCCCTTGGTTGTGGCGGGGTACTTTACAATGATCACCACGCCCAAGGCGATCAGACCTGCGGCGGCGATCCACCAAAGAATGGGGAACTTACTAAGCACATCGAAGAAAAACATCATACCCTCGCCGGTGTAAGCCAGAGCAGATAGCCACATAAGCTTATCGAAGACCTGATAATAGCCCAGCTGAGACAGCGTCCAGATTAAGAATAAGAAATATAGAATACCAAATACGATCCGGCTGGCTTTTCGGGGAATGATCATAAGGATCGCAGCAAAAAGGATCGACCAGAACAGGCCGAACAGCAGGCAGAAACCCACGCTGGGCAGCAGCATAATGAATGCTAAAAATTCGATAGCGAAAAAGGCAAGGAACAAAAGCAGGAAATGCCAAATCTTGCTTTTGCTGGTTGCTATTTTTTCCTTGCAGAACTGAAATGCCGCTTTGCACTTGGCAAAAAGGCCTTTGTTTTCTGCAGGTGTCATATTTTCTTCCACGGTGATAGCCCCCGTTTCTCCGTATAATCCCGGTTATTATACCACTTTGTTACAAAAAATACAATCCTTATATTTTCCGCGTGCAGGCAAGGGTTCATAGAGTGAAATGGCTGCAGATGCGGTGTGGGTTTGACAAAATTTGCAAAAAACTATTGACAAATACTGCAAATTAGCATATTATTATTTGCGGTTAGCATATGCTAACCAAGGAGGAAATGATATGACGATTGCAGAATTGAAGGTAGGGCAGAGCGGAACTATCTCCGCCGTCGGTGGAGAAGGAGCGCTTCGCCTGCGCTTTTTAGATATGGGGTTGATCCCGGGCACAAAGGTGACTTTGCAGAAGGTTGCCCCCATGGGTGATCCCATCCAGATCAACCTGCGGGGGTATGAACTGACCATACGCCTGGAAGATGCAGGGAAGATTACTTTGCGGGAGGAAACGGTATGATTTTCGCGCTAGCCGGCAACCAAAACAGCGGCAAAACCACCCTTTTCAATGCCTTGACCGGCGCAAATCAAAGGGTTGGTAATTTCCCCGGTGTGACCGTTGACCGAAAGATCGGTGTCATTAAAGGGACAGAGCATCAAATCGTGGATTTGCCCGGTATTTATTCTATCCGTCCTTATACCCAGGAGGAAATTGTCACCCGTGACTTTATCTTGGGACAAAAGCCGGATGCCATCCTTAATATTGTGGATGCGACAAATCTGGAACGCAATTTATACTTGACGCTTCAACTGCTTACGCTGCGTGTACCCACAGTTATCGCCCTGAATATGATGGACGAATTGACAGGCAACGGTGGCAGTGTGGATGTGGAGAAAATGTCCAAGGCGTTGGGCGTGCCGGTAGTGCCGATCAGTGCGGCAAAAAACGAAGGTATTGCCGACCTTATGGATGCGCTGATTTCTACGGCAAGGGAAGGTGCAAAGCCCAGGATCAAGGACTTTTGCCCCGATGGCCCTGTTCACCGCTGTATTCATGCGGTAAGTCATATTATTGAAGACCATGCCAAGAAGGTCTCCATTTCTCGCAGATTTTGCGCCACCAAGCTGATCGAAGGGGAGCAGGCATTTGCGAAAATGCTGCAACTGAGTGAAAACGAGCAGGAACTGATCGAGCACTCCGTTGTGGAAATGGAAACGGAAACGGGAATGGACCGCAATGCAGCCTTGGCAGATATGCGGTACAATTTCATTGAAAGTGTTTGCGCTTCCTGTCTGAAGAAAGCCAAGGAAAGCAAAGAGCATAGCCGCAGTATGGCAATCGACCGTGTGCTGACTCACCGGATCTTTGCTATACCTCTGTTTGTGGCAATTATGGCGGCGGTGTTTGCGCTGACCTTTTATGTGATCGGTCCGGTGCTGGATGAACTTCTTGCTTATAGCATTGACGGCTTAACCATACTTGTGGATAATTGGCTGACAGACTACGGCATTAACCCGGTGGTACATAGCCTGATTATTGAGGGCATTTTTGCCGGTGTGGGCAGTGTGATCACATTCCTTCCTACCATCATCACTCTGTTCTTCTTCCTTTCCATTTTGGAGGACTCCGGTTATATGGCAAGAGTAGCATTCGTCATGGATAAACTCCTGCGGAAGATCGGCCTGTCCGGCAGAAGCTTTGTGCCTATGCTGATCGGCTTTGGCTGCAGCGTACCCGCCATTATGGCAACCCGGACGCTTTCTTCCAATCGTGATAGAAAGATGACCATTTTGCTGACTCCCTTTATGAGCTGTTCTGCGAAAATTCCTATCTATGCGCTATTTTCTTCTGCCTTTTTCCCCGGAAAGGAACTGCCGGTAATGCTTATTATGTACTTCGGTGGCGCTGCGGTTGGCGTGCTGATTGCCCTGCTGCTGAAGAATACGGCCTTTAAGGGCAAGCCCATTCCTTTCGTGATGGAACTTCCCAATTATCGCTTGCCTTCTTTCAGAAGCGTATGCCTTTTGATGTGGGAGAAAGCAAAGGACTTCCTGCAAAGAGCCTTTACCGTTATTTTCCTTTGTACGGTGCTGATCTGGTTCCTGCAGACCTTTGATATGCGGTTTAATATTGCAAACGATACATCCAACAGTATTCTTGCATCCCTGGGCAGATGGGTGGCACCTATTTTTGCACCCTTGGGCTTTGGGGATTGGAGAATGGTAACGGCTCTGGTATCCGGCTTTACGGCAAAAGAGGCGGTTGTGGGTACCTTCGGTGTTGTGCTGGGTGTTGGAAGTGAGCAGCTTCCCCTTGCTCTGCATAGCCTGTTTACGCTGCCTGCAGCTTGCAGCTTCCTGGCATTTACCTTGCTGTATACTCCCTGTGTGGCGGCGGTTGCCACCATTCGCAGAGAATTAAAATCCACACCCAAAACTGTAGGTGTGGTAGTGGCCCAGTGCCTTGTTGCTTACTTGGTGGCATTGGTGGTATATCAGGTAGGTGTGTTGTTATGAGTATTCTTGATTGGGGCATTCTTGCGCTGATCGGCGCTTATTGCATCTACTTGCTTAGACCTAAAAAGAAAAAGTGCTGTGGAAATTGTGCGCACTGCAGCGGCTGTGGCAAATAAAAAGACTACCCGAGGATTTCCTCGGGTAGTTCGTTTTTAGGGACAGCCGGTAATGAGAGACACAAAAAGGCACAAGGCGGTGCAGGCAGCACCCAAAGTCATCCAGCGGCTGCGAAGCTTGCTGATCTCACCGGACAGATACAAGACTGTCAGCACGCCTGCGCAAACCAAGAAAATAAGGATGCTTAGCACCACCTTCAGCCAAATTATGCCCAGCAGAGCAAACAGAAGATAAAGCACAAAGGCGATACCAGTGCCAATAAGGGTATAAGTCATATACTTGTCTAAATCTTTATAATCATTTTGGGGCATAAAATATCCCTCCTTTTGGGGTATTATAGCATATTTTGTCGAAAAAGCAAAGGTTATTTTCCGTTAATCCGCTTTACAAGGGCGGGAATTTCTTCAACAGTCTCTACCTCGTATTCAGCGTGGGGAATGTCCTCAAAGCACCAATAACCGGTAGTCTTCACCCAAACGGGAATGTAACCGGCATTTCTGGAGCCGTCCACATCATTTACAGGATTGTCGCCAACATACATAAGCTCTTCCGGGGGGATGTTCAGCCGTTCGCTCATTAAAAGAAATGGCTGCGCATTCGGCTTATGCACACCGATATTGCCGCTGATGATAATTTCATCGCAGTATGCTTCAAGCCCAAGAATTTGGATTTTCTTAGATTGCACATCGTGACTGCCGTTGGTGATTAGACCAATCTTGTAGCCCATATCCCGCAGCTTTTGCAATGTAGGGTTTGTAAAAGGGTAGGGAACAGCGTCCATTGTCCAGCAGGAATGAAGAATAAAATGTATGATTTCTTTAAAGTCTTCATCAGCAATGGGGAACAGGATGCCGTCATCAACGCAGCCCTGAAGCTGTCTGCGCCAACCATAATAGATGTACTTCTTTTCCAAAAGAACAAAACGGTCGATAAAGGCTTCTACTGACAGCTCTTCCGGGATTCGGCTGCGGTAGTGATGATAAAAAGTGGGCAGCACTTTTTGTAAGGTGCCGTAACGATCAAACAGGGTGTGATCAAGGTCGAATACAACGCCGCGGATCATAGTAACCTCCACACTTTTAGAATGCTACTATTATACGACATAGTTAGCCATAAAGCAACAAAAACCAGATCGCTTGCATACAGGAAACTTGCAATATTTCTTGCAAAATCTTATATATTTGCTTGCAAGCAGATAGAAATGATGCTATAATGAACAAAAGTATTGCCATGAGCAGAGGGAAAAGCCTATGACACAACCCCAATACCGGCTGGAGGGAATTGTCCACACCCGTAACGAGGGCATGGAGGATTTCGAGGGACCGCTGGATGTAATCTTTCTTTTACTGAATAAAAACAAAATAGAGATTCAGGATGTGTCCATTGCGGCAATTTTGGAGCAGTATCTGGCATACCTGGATGAAATGAAGCGGCTGGATATGGAGATCGCCAGTGAATTTATCACCATGGCATCCCACCTGATGCTGATCAAGACAAAGATGCTTTTGTCAGCTGCAGAGGCTGCAGAAGCCCAGACTGAGCTGGATTTGTTGCGCCAGTCCCTGATTGAGCGCCAGCGCAGAGAGGCTATGGAGCAGATCCGTATGGCGATCACAGTGCTGGAACCCCGTAACGATGTGGGGCGCTGCCTGTTTACAAAGCAGCCGGAACCGCTTCCGAAGGAAACGGGCTACCGTTACTCTCACACATCCTTGGACCTGCTGCAGGCGCTGGATGATATTGCGGAGCGTAATGAGCGGCGGTTACCTCCTCCCACGGTAAACTTTAAAGGTATTGTGGGTAAGGAACCCTATCCTGTTACCAAAAAGGCAACGGAAGTGATCCGCAATCTTATTTTGCGTGGTATCGAGAAACTGAAAAACCTGTTTAAAGGCAGCAGAAGCCGTTCGGAAATCGTTGCGACCTTCCTTGCGGTGCTGGAACTTTGCAAAACCAATTCTGTGGCGTTGGAAGATGACCTTTCTGGTGAAAATCCCAATGTCCGTTTAATAAACAATCCCGAGGAGGCTTCACCGGATGGAACAAATTGAAATTCAGCGTATCGTGGAGGCAATTCTCTTTGCCGCCGGTGAGCGCATTGAAATCTCCCGGTTGGCGGCTGTCCTGGAAGTTGACCAGGAGGAGATCGTAACAGCTGTGGATGCTTTGGCAGATGAGTTTGCATTTAACCGTCGTGGCGTGCGTATTCTGAAGCTGGAAAACGGCTATCAGATGGTTTCTTCCGGTGAGATGGCAGATTATGTGACTAAGGCTTTGGAAACAAGAAAGCCCCCCAGATTGTCTGCTTCCCAGTTGGAGACTCTCACGATTGTGGCTTACTACCAGCCGGTAACCAAGGCTATGGTGGAGCAGATTCGCGGTGTGGACAGCTCTTATTCCGTAGGCGCATTGCTAAATAAGAAACTTATTGAAGAAGCTGGGCGGTTGAACGTACCCGGCAGACCTATTCTCTATAAAACCACCCCTGATTTTCTCCGCACCTTCGGTTTGCGTTCTCTGGAAGAATTGCCGGCCATCGAAAAGGTAAGCCTTGGCGAACCCATCGTTGACCCCGATCAAATGACCATTGAGGAAGCACCTGCGGAAGCAGAGGCATAATTTACCAATTATTGAGAAAACTACTATCTACAACCTAAAAAGGCGGTGCACAATATGAGCAAGAATTTACCCAATATGTTAGATGGCACTTTGGAAAAGCTTCGTCAAATGGTGGATGGCAACTCCATTATCGGGGATGCGATTCATGTTGGTGAAGATGTTACTGTTATTCCCATTTCCAAGATCAGCCTCGGTGTGGCTGGCGGCGGTGCTGATTATGTGTCCAAGCACCCCAACAATCAGGAAAACCCCTTTGGCGGCGGTGTTGGTGCCGGTGTACAGGTGACCCCTGTTGCATTCTTGGTTGTAAAGGGTGACAGCGTTCGTATGCTCCCCGTAAGCACCCCTGCTACCACCACAGTGGACCGCCTTGTGGAGATGATCCCGGAAACTTTGGATAAGATCACGGATTTTATCGACGCAAGAACCCAAAAGGCAGAATAATTTTCCTGCCCGGGGGAACACTACCCTGGGGTGAGGAATTTGAAAAAATGGATTGCCGGGACGGCCGCCGCACTGCTGGCTGCCGTCCTTTTTACAAGTACACAGGTAAATGCGATTTCTGCAAAGAAAGCCATCGTGCTGGACGCCCAAACCGGTCGAGTCTTATATGCCCACGAAGAGAACGACAGGGCACTGATCGCCAGCACCACGAAAATTATGACGGCACTTATCATCTGCGAGCAGTGCAATGTGCTGGACAGAATGAAAATTCCCAAAGAAGCAGTTGGCATTGAAGGATCTTCCATGTATCTGCAGGAAGGGGAAGTGTTGACGCTTCAGGAACTGCTATACGGATTGATGCTCCGCAGCGGAAACGATGCGGCGGTAGCACTCGCAATTTACTGTGGCGGCACGGTAGAAGGCTTTGCCCAACTGATGAATGACAAGGCACACCGTTTGGGAATGGAGAACACCCATTTTGTCAATCCCAACGGATTAGATGCGCCGGGACACTATTCCACAGCGAAGGATATGGCGATTTTGGCGGCCTATGCCATGGAAAATCCTATATTTCGACAGACGGTTTCCACGAAATCCGTAACCACAGGAAATCGGGTGCTGCAGAACCACAATAAACTTTTGTGGCGGGTGGAAGGGGCAGACGGTGTAAAAACCGGCTTTACAAAAGCTGCCGGTCGCATTTTGGTGTCCAGTACCACCCGGCAGGGTAGACGCATTATCGTGGTGACCATGGATGACCCCAATGATTGGTTGGATCATGAAAGGCTGATTGAGGATGCTTTTTCCAAGTTCACAGTAAAAACCCTTGTGACAAAGGGGGAGATACTTGGCTCTGCGGAAGTGGCCGGAGGAGATGCCGGGGAGGTAGAACTCATAGCAGAGGAAACCTTCGCGTTTGCCCTTCGCCCGGATGAAAAGGTGGATTTTTACCTGCCGGCACCGGGATTTGTGTATGCACCGGTGGTGGAAGGCGCGTTTGCAGGCTATGCCCATGTAATGGTGGACGGTGCATCTGTAGGAAAAATTCCGCTTGTGTACGGTCAGACTATTGAACGCACAGAAGAAGAGAAAGTAACGCTGATACAGCGGTTTTTAAACCTATTTCGCTAAACTTCATTGCGCTGCAATGAAGTACATAAGGAGTAACTATGCTTGCAAGAATTCAAAAAATTCTGTCCGATGCCGGTGTGGCATCCAGAAGACAGGCGGAAAAGTGGATAACGGAAGGCCGTGTTACCTGTAACGGACGGATCTGTGTTTTGGGTCAAAGCGCTGACCCCGATACAGATTGTATTTGTGTAGACGGCAAGCAGGTACTTAACAAGCAGGAGTATGTGTATTTGATGCTCCATAAACCAAGAGGCTATGTAACGACGCTTTCTGACGAAAAAGGCAGAAAGAATGTGGCACAACTGGTGGAAGCTTGCGGGAAACGGGTCTACCCTGTGGGCCGATTGGATATGGATTCTGAAGGCCTGCTTCTATTTACCAATGACGGTGAATTTGCAAATTATATGATGCACCCCCGACACGAAATGGAGAAAACCTATCTGGTATTGGTAACAGGGTTTGCCCCGGAAAAGATAGAAGCGTTGAAAGAACCCATTGTCTTAGATGGTCGTCCAATCGCCCCTCCTGTTGTGAAGCTTCTTTCTGTAGAAGGCAATTCTGCCCGGATTCTGGTAACCATTCACGAGGGCAGAAATCGGCAGGTCCGCCGTATGTGCGGACAGGCGGATCTACCTGTGCAGCGGCTTGCCCGTGTGCAGGAAGGAAATCTGAAATTAGGCGATTTACCTGCAGGTAAATGGAGATACTTAACGGAAGCGGAAGTGGATATGCTGAAAGGGGAGAAGTCTGATGGATAAGAACATTCTCTCCATTTTGGAAGAGCGGATCTCCTCCTTTTCCAAGGGGCAAAAACGGATCGCCCGGTACATCCTTTCTGACCTTCCCAAGGCAGCGTTTTTGACAGCCGCAGCATTCGGGAAAGAAACGGAAGTGTCTGAATCAACGGTCGTTCGCTTTGCCACAGAATTGGGTTACGATGGATTTCCCCAAATGCAAAAGGCACTGCAGGATGCCCTTGTAGGTCGTTTTTGTGACGGAAATACCGGCAATTCTCCTGCAACTGTACAAAAAGAAGCCGTTACCAAGGCTGGGCATGCAATATCTTCTGCCCGTCGGATTTATCTGATTGCACAAGGTGCTGAAAAGCTGCTGGCAGACTATATGGGCAGCTGCCTTGAAAAGACCTTTGCAGATGTACATATCCTTTCGGCTGATTCCGGGAAGCTCCGTCATATTGGGGCAGAGGATGTGGCTGTTGTTTTCAGTTTTCCACCTTATGATCCGGTTGTTGCAGAAATGGCTGCGCATAGCCGAAATGCCGGTGCAAAAGTGGTTGGGATCACGAACGGTGAGAATGCACCGATTTACGCTGATTGTGATCACTGCCTTTTTGCGAATGCTGATAATAAGCCCTACGGCCTATCTTTATTAAAGCCAATGACACTGGTAGAAGAACTGCTGGCTGCTGTGATTTGCGGAAAGGATGGTGGCGCCAATGAAATTTGACGGAATCGTGGTGGGCGGCGGCCCTGCGGGTATGTTTGCCGCAATTACCGCCGCAAAAAATGGCGCAAATGTCCTGCTTTTGGAGCGTAATGATCGCTTGGGCAAAAAACTGCTAATTACCGGTAAAGGCCGCTGCAATGTAACAAACCATTGCTCCTGGCAGGAAGTGATGCAAAATATCCCCCGAAACGGACGGTTTTTGTTTAGCGCTTTGGAAAACTTCCCACCTGAAGAAATTGAAAGCTTTTTTGAAAATGCCGGATGCGCCCTGAAGGTTGAAAGGGGCAACCGTGTCTTCCCCGTCAGTGACAAATCCCATTCTGTTTTGGATGCGCTGAAAAATGAGCTACGGAAAACCCATGTGACAGTGAAAACCGCCCGAGTGAGATCTCTTTTAATAGAAGATGACCGGATCACCGGTGTGCAGACGGATGCGGAAAACATTTATGCAAACTGGGTGATTTTGGCAACGGGCGGTCTTTCCTATCCTACCACCGGTTCTACCGGAGACGGTTATCGAATGGCAGAAGAAGTGGGGCATACCGTAACTGCCCTGGAAGGCTCTTTGGTGCCTCTTTGCGTGGATGGATCTGATTGCCCGGATATGCAGGGTTTGAGCCTTCGGAATGTGGCTGTAAAGCTTTTGGATGGGAAAGGAAGGGTCCTCTATAAAGACTTTGGAGAACTGCTGTTTACCCATTTTGGTCTGTCCGGGCCTATGGCATTAAGCGCTTCTGCCCACTTGAAAGGGGAGGGCTGCCAGTTGATAATTGACCTGAAGCCTGCTTTGGACGAAGCTAAACTCAACGACCGTATCTTGCGGGACCTGCAAATGTATCAAAACCGGACGATGGAGAACGCCCTGACGGACTTGCTTCCCCGGTCTATGATTCCTGTTGCCCTTCGCAGAGCGGAAATAGACAGCCAGCTGCAAGCCAATTCCCTAAAAAAAGAACAACGCAGAGCCCTTGTGACCCTGCTTAAAAACTTCTCTTTCACCATTTCCGGAAAACGCCCGGTGGAAGAGGCGATTATTACCACCGGCGGTATTAAGGTAGGAGAAGTGAACCCCAAAACAATGGAATCCAAGAAGCTTCCCGGCCTTTATTTTGCCGGAGAAATTCTGGATTGCGATGCTTATACGGGCGGATTTAATCTGCAGATCGCTTGGGCGACTGCTTATGCTGCCGCCAAGGGTGCAACCTGTGAATGTGAAAACCATTGACAAAATCAGTGGAATGTAATAAAATACTAAGGTCATCTAACCGATAGAAATTAGGAGGTTTCAAGACATGTACGAGAAGCTTGTTTCTTATGCTGTCAAGCAACTGGATCTGACTGCTGACGACATTACCCCTGAAAGCACTTTTGAAAGCCTGGGCATCGACTCTCTGGACATTGTTGAAATGATTATGGATCTGGAGTCTGAACTGGGTGTTGAACTGGAAATTGAAGATCAGAAGATCGCCACTTTCCAGGAACTTGCCGATTTTATTGAGGCAAAGTTAAACTGAATTTTTTGCCATGTTACGGCAGGACCGGCTCGTAACAAGGTCGCACTAGTCGGGGAGATAGCGGTGCCCTGTTTCCTGCAATCCGCTAAAGCAGGGATGAATTCCCACACCCGGGCAAGCCAAGTGCCGTTTGGACCGCATAAGCGGTGTCGAAGGGACGGTCTTGCGCAACGGAATCCCGTGAACCATGTCAGGTGGGGAACCAAGCAGCATTAAGCGGATCTTTTCGTGTGCCGCAGGGTTGCCGTACCGGAGCTGGCTGTGTGGATACCAGGTATTTGACTTGCTCAAATGTGGGTGTGCGATCTTGTTATGAGCCGGTCTATACATTTTTAGGAGGTGAGCAGATTGTATCAGGCATTATATAGAAAATACAGACCACAAACCTTTGACGATGTGGTGGGCCAAATGGCTATTACTCAGACCCTGAAGACCCAACTTCAATCCGGGAAACTGAGCCATGCATATCTGTTCACCGGTTCCCGTGGCACAGGTAAGACTACCAGCGCCAAAATTTTGGCGAAGGCGGTCAACTGCGAAAACTCAGTGGATGGCAATCCCTGCAACTGCTGCGATGCCTGCAGAAGTATCGATGACGGTTCTTGCATGGATGTATTGGAAATCGATGCCGCTTCCAACAATGGTGTAGATAATGTCCGCTCCCTGCGGGATGATGCGATCTACTCTCCTTCTCAGGTAAGAAAGCGTGTGTATATCATCGATGAAGTGCATATGCTGTCGCTGTCTGCGTTCAATGCGCTGCTGAAGATCATTGAAGAACCCCCGGAGCATTTGCTCTTTATTTTGGCAACAACGGAACTGCACAAGGTGCCTGCTACCATCCTTTCCCGGTGCCAGCGGTTTTCTTTCCGCCGGATCAGCCAGGAAGATATTGCTGCCAGATTGCAGTATGTGGCCTATCAGGAGAATATCGAGCTGGAAGCAGAAGCTGCCCGTGTTCTGGCGCGGCTTGCAGACGGCGGTATGCGTGATGGCTTGAGCCTTCTTGATCAGTGCGCTTCTGCAACCACCGGAGAACTGACCGCCCAAAAGGTGTATGCCTGTTTGGGTATTGCAGGCATTCAGGATTGCGGCAAACTGATGGAACATATCAGCAAACAGGATACAGCTTCTGCCCTTGCGATGGTAAGTCACTATTACGCAGAGGGCAAGGATATGGGCGCTCTGATGGACGAGCTGGCTTGCCTGGCTCGTGACCTGATGATTTTAAAAACCGCCCCCAAGGAAGGCATCAGTATGCTGTCCGGTATTGCATCTGACCAGCAGGTGATGGCCCTTTCCAATGTGTTCTCCTTTGGAGAATTGATTCGTATACTAAACCTTATCCAGCAGACTGTTGCAGGCTTTACAAGAAGTGTGAGCCGTCGATTGGATGTAGAAACTTGTATTGTGAATCTTTGCCGCCCGGAACTGACCCTGGAAGCAGAAGCACTGAATGCAAGGATCACCCGGCTGGAAGATCAGGTAAAAAGTGGTTTTGTCGCTGCTCCTGTCAGTGCTACAGTGCCGGTGGAGGAAAATGCTCCTGTTTCAGAGCAAATGCCCGAACCGGAGCCAATAGCCCCGGAAGTTGCACTTCAGCCCGATGAAGCTTGGGATGAGGTTTGCCAGCAGGTAGCGAAAGAAATCCTGCCCCAATGGCGAAATGTGCTTTCTGATAAAAGCGCTGTCAATGGCTATTTCAGAGGCCCGCAACTGTTTTTAGTATGCAATAATCCCTTTGTAAAGGGAATTTTTGATGATCCCAAGATAAATGCCCTTGTAGCCCGTAAGGCTTCTGCCCATATGGGCAGACCCATTACTGTGGTTGTAACCAATGATGCATCTGCAGTTGGCCCCTCAGGTGATATGGAGCAGCTCCTGCGCTTCGGCCAGGAATTTCCCGGCATTGTGAATTTTAAGTAAGAAAGAATAGGTGAATGATATGGCAAAAGGTGGATTTCGGGGTATGCCCGGCGGTATGAATCAAGCCGCAATGATCAAGCAGGCTCAAAAGATGCAGCAGGATATGCTGCGGATGCAGGAAGAAATGGAGAATAAGACCTATACAGCTGCAGCAGGCGGCGGTATGGTAAAGGCTACTGTCAACGGCAAGCATCAGTTGATGGCTTTAGAGATCAAGGAAGAGGCTGTGGATCCCGATGATGTGGAAATGCTCCAGGATCTGGTGATCGCTGCTGTCAATGAGGCGATCCGTGAAGCAGATACCGACTCTGCCAATAATATGTCCCGCCTGACCGGTGGCCTGAACCTGGGTGGTCTGTTCTAATGGCTATACAGTATTTTCCTGCAGCCTTAGAGGAATTGGCAGACCATTTTGGTCGCCTTCCCGGCATCGGCAATAAGACAGCCCAACGCCTGGCATTCTATGTGCTAGGTCTGCCTGAAGAGGATGCGAATGCCTTTGCAGAAGCTATTGTAGAGGCAAAAAAGACCGTTCATACCTGTCCTGTGTGCCAGAACCTGACGGATTTAGACCTTTGTCCCATTTGTCGGGATGATATGCGGGATCAAAGTGTTATTTGCGTGGTGGCAGAGCCGAAAGATGTGATCGCCATGGAACGCAGCCGGGAGTTCAAGGGTACTTACCATGTGCTGCATGGTGTGATTTCTCCTCTGAACCATGTTACGCAGGAGGATATCCGCATTAAGGAGCTTCTTGCTCGGGTAGCGCAGGGTAATGTGCGTGAAGTGATCATGGCAACCAACCCGGACACGGAAGGTGAAGCCACTGCAATGTATATTTCCCGGTTGCTCCGTCCTATGGAGATCAAGGTTACCCGGCTTGCTTATGGCATCCCGGTGGGCAGCCAGTTGGAATATGCTGACGAAGTGACCCTTTCCCGTGCCTTGGAAGGCAGACAGGAAATGTAATGAATATTCTACCCCCAATACTGGTCATCCAGTATTGGGGGTATGTGTTATTGTTTGGAGATTTTTACTTATTGTTTTCTTCTTCCTCTAAAATCCGGTAAGCAACCTTTCCAACAAGGGTTTTGGGGAGATCATCACGGAATTCAATATAGGCCGGCATAGCATATTTTGCAATGTGCTTGCGGCAGTATGCGAAAAGCATTTGGCGGGTTTCCTCATTCGGTTTTACTCCCGGAGTCAACTTCACAAAGGCTTTTACCTTTTGCGTTTTGTATGGATCCGGAATGCCAATTACACAGCTCATCTGTACCACTGGGTGGGCATCCAGAATATTTTCCAGTTGGGCAGGGTAAATATTGTAGCCGGAGGAGACGATCATCCGCTTTGAGCGTCCTCTGAAATAAAGAAACCCTTCCTCATCCATAATGCCCAGATCACCGGTGTATACCCATGTCAAGCCGTCTTTATGCTTGCGAAGGACTTGGGCGGTTTCTTCCGGGCAATCCATATATCCTTGCATAACTGTAGGGCCGGAAAGAAGGATCTCTCCTTCCTGACCGTAGGGCAGTTCCTCTTCTGTTCCAGGCTTTACGATCTTAATATAGGTATCCGGGAAGGGAATGCCAATGCTTCCTTCTTTGGATTTATGAGCAGGAGTCAAACAGCAGGCGGTAACAGTTTCGGTAGTGCCATAACCCTCCCGTACGGATACAGGCGCATTGTGGGCAGCCAAGAAGGCGTCCAGCTTCTTTTTCAGTTCTACAGAAAGAGTATCGCCACCGGAGAAAACGCCCTTAAGGAAAGAAAGATCTTTGCCGTCCATCATAGATTGTCCCAACAAGGCTTCGTAAAGGGTGGGAACACCCGCAATAAAATTGCATTTATATTTCACAAGATCTTTCCCATAGGATTTGGGCGTAAAACGAGGAACTAAAATGCAGCGGCCACCGTTCATCAGCATGGAGTGGATGCAAACTCCCAAGCCAAAACCATGAAAAATGGGCATTGCCGCCAGCATCTTATCACCGGGACAAAACATGGGATTGGCGGCGACTATTTGCTGACCTAGAGCGTTAAAATTTTCATTGGTCAGCAAGATGCCTTTCGTTGTGCCGGTTGTGCCACCGGAATAGAGAATGACGGAGACACGGCCACCTTCTCCTTTGGAGAAGGTGGTAGTCTTCCCCACACCAAAGGACATAAAATGCTGCCAGGAAACAGTGAACCCGTCGCTTTTGAAACGGGGCTTTTTTCTACCATTTGCCAAGGAGTAAGCTATGTTTTTAGGCCAGGGGAGCGCATCTTTTATGGATGCGACGATCAAATACTTGACAGCAGATCCTTTGCAGGCGGAATGAAATTTCTCGTAGAAGTCGTCCAAGGTTAGAAGGGCAACAGACTTACTTTGCTTGAGATAAAATGCAATTTCGGCTTCAGCTGATAAAGGATGGATCATATTGGCAACGCCGCCCAGCAGATTTATTCCATAAAAAAAGACCAGGGCTTGGGGGCAGTTGGGCATGGCAATGGTCACCCGATCACCGGGCCGGATTCCTAAATGCCACAAAGCATTTGCACAGGCTCGGATATCCTTAATGAAGGCATCATACCGTGTAGATTTGCCCATGAAATCAAAGGCGATCTGCTTTGGATATATCTTTGCTGTCTGCTCTAAAGCGTCAAATAAACTTCCGCTGAAATAGGAAAGATGCATCGGTACATCACCCAGTGCTTTTTCCCAGGGAGTATTTACTTTCAGCATTTCCTATCTCACCTCACTTATAGTTTCCCCAAAATGGTTACGTTTTATAAAACCGTCAAAATGCAGCGACATATAGACTAAGGCATTTGGAATTGTGCATTTTTCGGCTGTAGATTCCAAAGATTGTCTCGATGATCTTATCTATTGTTTAGAGATAATGTGTGTTACAGTATATGTTGCATGACATTATAATCCATGTAATATTAAAAAGCAACAAATTAAATTGTAGCCTTTGTGTGACTGACGATTTTACAATACTACTCTTGATTGTATTGCAAAAATTTATAATAAATGCGAATCCTATGAACGCCTTTTTCTTGCAAATTATCAGTTGCATCCCGTATTCGCTGGTGCTATAATATCCCCATACGGGGGAGGCCCCCGAATATGAAAGGAGTTTCTATTGAAGAAAGAAAACAAGAAGGGGAGCCTAAATGCGATCCTTCGCAAGTACGCAAAACGGTACTTTATCGACGCAATGGGCGCTATGGCAAGCGGCCTGTTTGCATCCTTGCTCATCGGTACGATCATCAAAACCCTTGGTCAGCAGCTTCTTGGCTTCGGTGTTCTGCCGGAATTTAGCCAAATGCTTGTGGACATTGGCACCTTTGCTTCCGGCGCAGACGGCTGCGCTATGGCAATTGCCATTGGCTATGCCCTGAAGGCCCATCCTCTGGTGCTTTTCTCACTGGCGGCCGTGGGTCATGCGACTGACACATTGGGGGGCGCAGGCGGCCCTCTGGCAGTATTGATCGTCGCCATTGTTGCCTCTGAAATCGGTATGCTTGTTAGCAAAAAGACTAAGGTGGATATTTTGGTAACACCCTTTGTCACCATTTTTGTGGGCTGTGCTTTGGCAATGCTGATCGCCAAACCCATTGGGGATGGCGCACAGGCCTTGGGCTGGATCATTCGTTGGGCAACCTACCAGCAGCCCTTTATTATGGGCGTTGTGATCTCTGTGGTAATGGGTATGATCCTGACTCTTCCAATCAGTTCTGCTGCGATCTGTGCCAGCTTGGGCCTTGTAGGTCTGGCAGGCGGTGCGGCGGTTGCAGGCTGCTGCGCACAAATGGTTGGCTTTGCAGTGATTTCCTTTAAGGAAAACCGTTGGGGCGGTCTTGTGGCCCAGGGATTGGGCACTTCTATGCTTCAAGTTCCAAATATATTCCGCAATCCGAAAATTTGGATCGCACCCACATTGGCTTCTGCCATTACAGGCCCTGTTGCCACGATGCTGTTCCGCTTGGAAATGAACGGTGCGGCAATTTCCAGTGGTATGGGTACCTGCGGTATGGTAGGCCCTATTGGTGTGATTTCCGGTTGGTTTGCACCGGAATCCACAATGATCCCCGGCGCTATGGATTGGGTCGGCTTGGCGCTGATCGCCATCGTACTTCCGGCAATCCTTTCCTATGTCTTTGATGTGGTCCTTCGCAGGCTGGGATGGGTCAAAGAAGGAGATATGAAATTGGATCTATAACAGAAAATGGTGCGGACTTCCGCACCATTTTTTAATATTAATTTTACATTTACTTATAGCATTTTCAAAAATCCCGTGATACAATTATGTAAACTTCCAAGAAAGGAGATGCCTATGAAGGAATTGATCAGTAAAATTAAGGAAGCGCTGATTTCTGCGTTGCCAATTACGGCAATTGTATATATTATGGCGCTGACTCCTTGGTTCAATTTTACGGGATTGGAAGCTGTGTCCTTTACAGTTGGCGCTGTGCTGCTGATTTTGGGCATCGGCCTTTTTAATTTGGGCGCAGACATTGCTATGACCCCTATGGGTACACAGGTGGGTTCCGGCCTTTCCAAGCAACGAAAGCTGGGCCTTCTTTTGGGTGTCAGCTTTGCACTGGGAGTCTTAATCACAGTGGCAGAGCCGGATCTGCAAGTCCTTGCCAAGCAAGTTGCCGGTGTGATCGACGGAACAGCTTTGATTTTAACTGTTGGGTTGGGTGTAGGATTGTTTTTGGTTGTATCTATCCTTCGTATCATATTCCATAAGACCCTTTCGGAGCTGCTTTCCATGTTCTACATGTTCCTATTTGCCTTGGCACTTCTTTTGGTGGTTCAGGGAAAGAACTGGCTTTTGCCGGTGGCTTTTGACTCCGGCGGTGTAACTACCGGCCCCATCACTGTGCCGTTTATTATGGCGCTGGGTCTTGGTATTTCCCATGTGTTGGGTGACCGTCGCAGTAAAGAGAACAGTTTCGGCCTGGTCGCCCTTTGCTCCATCGGCCCTATCCTGGCAGTTATGGCTCTTGGTCTGCTGTCCGGCGGCGAGTTTTCCGCTTACCAGGTTTCCTATGCGCCTGTGGAAGATGTGCTGGGGCAGTACCTGGAAACGGGCCTTGCAATGATGGAAGAAGTTAGCATCGCGCTGGGACTTATTGTAGTGTTCTTCCTGATTTGTCAGGTCACATTCCTGCGGCTTTCAATGCGGAAACTGAAGAAGATCGCTATTGGTGTGGTGTTTACTTATGTGGGCCTTGTGATTTTCCTTACCGGTGTCAATGTGGGCTTTATGCCTGTTGGTTACCGTTTGGGTCAATCTATGGGCGCTGCTTTTGGTGAAAATCCCTATTGGCTCGTGGGCTTCGGTGTGGTAGTCGGTGTGCTGGTCGTGCTGGCAGAACCTGCTATCCATGTTTTGACTCATCAGGTTGAAGAGGTTACTGGCGGCATTGTTACCCGCAGATCTATGATTTTTGGACTTTGCGTAGGTGTCGGCATCGCCATTGGCCTTTCTATGCTTCGGATCGTGCTGGGTTTCTCTATTATCTACTATGTAGTGCCCGGATACTTCCTGTCGTTGCTTCTTTCCCTGTTCGTTCCTAAGGTTTATACGGCCATCGCCTTTGACTCCGGCGGCGTTGCCAGTGGTCCTATGACTTCTGGCTTCATCCTGCCCTTTGCCATTGGCGTGTGTATGAGCCTGCAGGGGAGTGGTGCTGTTATGGAATATGCTTTCGGCGTGGTGGCTGTCGTTGCGATGACACCTCTGATCACCATTCAGCTTTTAGGCTTCCGTGCTATTGTTTCCCAGCATGTCCGGGAAAGAATTGCTATGCAGAAGATCCTGGATGCGGACGATCAGCAGATCATCAACTTTATGTGAGGAGGTTGCGGTATGGCAAAAGAACTCTCTGCAATTAAAAAGCTAAAACTCCTTATCACAGTGGTTGATAGAGAAAAGGGCGAATTTTATATGGATGTGATCAGCCAGTTTCCTGTGAATTTGCAGATGCTCTTGTCAGGAAAGGGTACTGCAACATCTGAAGTGGTCAGTCTTCTTGGATTGAACAATCAAAAATCTGTCGTTCTGTCCCTGGTCAGAGATGACCTGATGGAAGACCTGATGAACACACTGGAAGATAAATTCCAAACCGTTAAAAACGGTCGGGGCATTGCCTTTGCTGTGCCCTTGAGTAGCGTGATCGGCGCAAACCTTTACCGCTTTATGAGCGATAATCGTATGCAGTTAGGAGGCGTGCAATGAAATCCAACAACTATGAAGTGATTTTTGCCATTGTCAATGACGGTTATGCCGATGATGTAATGGCAGTTGCCCGGGAGCAGGGAGTCAGAGGTGGCACCATAATCAATGCCCGTGGCGTTGCTAAAGAAGAAGCGGCCGCCTTCTTTGGAATCACCGTCCATACTGAAAAGGAAATGGTTATGATGGTGGTTCCCAAAGACATTAAGGACAATGTGCTTAACGCCATTTATAAAGAGATGGGCATGGCGAAGAAAGCCCAGGGCATTGCTTTCTCCCTGCCGGTAACCGATACCGCCGGCCTGGTAGAACAGGTGGAAAAGAAACCCCAGGAATAATATAAAAGGGACACCCGATCTGAAGTGCCCCCCTGTCAAGTAGACAGTGAAAAAAGCAAAAGAATATTTTGTTGGAGATGGTCTCTGTGAAAGCAGAGGCCATCTTTTTATGCGGCAGCATAGAACTCCATAGGCGTCATGCAGCGCAGCCGTTTTTGGTATCGTTTGGTGTTGTAGAAGAGAATGTAATTTTCAATAGCAGCAGTCAATTCTTGTTCATCTGTAAACTTTCTGAGGTAATACATTTCAGATTTTAGAATGCCCCAGAAGCCTTCCATCGGTCCGTTGTCAATACATCTGCCAACCCTTGACATACTTTGCACCATCTTTGCCTTGTCCAGCTTGGCCCGGAACACTTTACTTGTGTACTGGAAACCACGGTCACTGTGAAACAACGGATGTGCATTGGGATACTTGGCAACCGCTTCATCAAATGTATCAAACACCAACTTGTTATTATTACTTATTCCGATCTTGTATGCAACTATCCGTCTGTCATATAAGTCAAATATCGCACTTAGATACAGTTTGTGAATCACCGGTCCCTCATACCACTTAAACTCCGTTACATCAGTCAGCCATTTCTCGTTAGGCTTGTCCGCATAGAACTCCCGGTTCAGGATGTTTTCTGCAGTAATTTCCGGTGTAGACGGTGTATAGTTGTATCGTTTCTTTCTGCACACAGATTGTAGGTGCAAAGCACGCATCAGCCTTCGGATCCGCTTCACGTTATAGGTGGTGTGGTGGATCCGGTTAATGGCAATGGTCATTTGACGATATCCTAAAATCCCGTTTTCTTCTATGTAAAGTGCTTTGATCCACTCAATAATCTGCTCATTTAATAACTCATTACTGTTTTTCTCTCTTTTTGTCCACTTGTAATAAGAGCAACGGGGTATGTGCAGGGCGGCGCACAATTTGGCTACAGGATACTTCTTTGTTTCGTGTAAGTATTGAATCGCAAGATAGGATGGCTCCTGTCTTACTTCGCCTACCAAACACCTCCTTCCAGTTCCTTTACTTTTTTTAACAGTTCAATTTCCATTTCCTTGTCCCGGAGCTGGGCTTCCAGCATCCGCACCTGGGCCTGGAGTTTTTCGGTGTCGGTCATTTCGCTTTCCGGCTTTGTGCGTCCTCTGCCGTCTGTCAGACCGTCGATGCCCTTTTTCTCATACTTGCGAACCCAGGAATATATCTGCTGGTAGGACACGCCAAAATGCTCCACCGTCAGCAAATAGTCCTTGCCGTGTTCCAGGCAGAAGGCGACAATCTCTGCCCGTTCCTGATGTGTTGTTTTCTTTCCCTTGGTCATATAAAGCGCTCCTCTCGCAGCACTGGGCTGTTTAAACTTTTTATGACCATTATACCATACAATCCAATCCTGTAGTGTATGATGTCCAGAAATATTGTATCGTCTACGAATTTCTCGCAAACTTCCTTCTCCTGACAGATATGCTTGAACTGCTGATAACTTTAGTTCCGCACTATACTTTTTCCGTCCTTGTCTAGACATAGAAATAGCCCCCTTAGAATAGTCTCAAAAAACTTTTGTTTTTTTGAGTGTCTACTCTAAGGGGACTATATCACTGAAAGGCAAGACCGTCCCTTTTATTAGGAAGGGGCAATCCCTCCGGCTCTTCGAGCCACCTCCCTTTACACAAGGGAGGCTTTGGTGCGGAGGAAAGAGGGGCAGGGGCAATCCCTCCGGCTCTTCGAGCCACCTCCCTTTACACAAGGGAGGCTTTGGGTGCGGAGGAAAGAGGGGCAGGGGCAATCCCTCCGGCTCTTCGAGCCACCTCCCTTTACACAAGGGAGGCTTTGGGTGCGGAGGGTAATTATCCATTATCCATTATCAATTATCCATTATTCAGGCGCTCTACCCCTCAGTATCCCCCAGTCTTTTTGCTACGCAAAAATCCAGCCCCCTTTAGGCAAGGGGGCCAGCGGGGGGCAAGAGGGAGAGGCAAAGAAAGAGAAAGGGTGGTGCGATTGGAAGAAGAAATCCAGAAGGAACCTACTGCCGGGGAGGTTTTACAGGAGCTGCGGTCGGTGGGGCTATGTCGGGCAACGGATTGTCTGCACATTGTAAATGGCCGGGTGGAGCTGAAGCCGGAGGCTCTGGAAGGGGAAAAGGGGGCAGGTATTCTCTCCTTGGAGTACACGGAAAAGGGCTGGAAGGTGAAATTTTGCGACAAGCTGAAGGCTTTGGAGCTTTTGGGCGACCATTTGGGGCTTTTCCGGGAGCATACGGTCAGGGAAACAGAAAACTGCAACCTTTTGGAGGCCATTTTAGATGGCACAAGGGAGGAACTGGACACCGATGATCTATCAGAGCTTCAGTAAACGGCAAAACCTTGCTATGACCTGGTGGAATCGCCCACAATTTAAAAGGCTGGACGCCATCATTTGCGATGGGGCAGTCCGTTCCGGGAAAACCGTCTGTATGGCAGACGGCTTTTTTATTTGGAGTATGGCTTCCTTCAGCGGCTGCAATTTTGCCCTTTGCGGCAGGAGCATTTCCTCTTTAAGGCGGAATGTGGTCAGCAATCTGCCTGCCTGGCTGGGGGGCCTTTTCACCATTCGGGAGCATCGGGCGGATAATCGGCTCACCCTTTCCTATGGGGGCAGGGAGAACAATTACTATCTCTTTGGGGGCTTGGACGAAAGCTCCTACAAGCAAATTCAGGGTATCACCTTGGCGGGGGCGTTTTTGGACGAGGTGGTGCTGATGCCCCGTTCCTTTGTGGAGCAGACCTGCGCCCGTTGCTCGGTGGCTGGAAGCAAGCTTTGGTTTAACTGCAACCCGGCAGGGCCGGAGCATTGGTTTTACAAGGAATGGGTCTGCAAGGCAGCGCAAAAGAAGGCGTTGCGGCTGCATTTTACCATGGATGACAATCCGGGGCTGGATGCAGCCATTCGCAGAAGGTATGAAACCTTATACACCGGGGTGTTTCACCGGCGGTATGTTTTGGGGCAGTGGTGCGTGGCGGAGGGGCTTGTGTATGATTTTCAGCCGGAAAAGCATTTGGCAACGGAGCTTCCCAAAACCGGAAGCTACTACATTTCTGTGGACTACGGCACCATGAACCCCTTTTCGGCTGGCCTTTGGTGCGTAAATGGGGGCGTTGCCTATCGGCTGCGGGAGTACTACTATGACGGACGGCAACGGGGAAAGACCCTAACCGACGAAGAATATTATGAAGCAATCGAAAAGCTGGCGGGGGATCATCCCATCACTTCTGTGGTGGTGGATCCTTCGGCGGCTTCTTTTATTGCCCTTCTTCGGCGAAAGGGGAGGTTTTCCGTACGAAAAGCCAAAAATGCGGTGGTGGAGGGCATTCATCAGGTGGCGTCTTACTTGCAGGCGGGAAAGCTCAAGATCAGCCCGGATTGCAAGGATGCCATTCGGGAATTTTCCCTCTATAGCTGGGAGGAGAACGCTCCCAAGGATCAGCCCCGGAAGGAAAATGACCACGCTATGGACGATATTCGGTACTTTTGCAATACAATTTGGAGGAAATTAGATGAAAAAATGGCTGACTGACCACTTTTTGCCCATGTGGGCAAAGCAGACGGTGCTGCGGGAAAACCGGGAGCTGACCCGGCAAAATGAAAAGCTGCAGCAGGAGATCAACAGGCTGGATGCCTACATTGCAGGCTTGCACAAGGGTCTGCGGACAGGAGGAACAAAATGAGTATTTATGGCTATGAGAGCGCTTTCGGTGCTTGGGATCAGACTTCCAAGGCTATGCGAAGCGCCATTGAGGATTGGTTTTCTCTCTACTACGGCAAGGCAGAAGCGGATGCCGAGCCTGCCCAGCGGATCGCCTACACGGTGGTGACCAAGCTGGTGAGAACCATTTTTGGGGAGTACAAGGCGGCGGCAAAGGACAAAAATGCGGCCTTGGTGCTGGAAGAACTGGGAAAGGTCAGAAAGCAGGCCATGCAACTGGCGCTAATCGGCGGTGAGTGCTACTTAAAGCCCTGCATCAAAGAGGGGGGCTTTTCCTTTACTTTAGTACCCCGGAACAATCTTTTGGTGTTTGCAAGGGATGGGTGGGGCGTTCCCACCGATGTGGGTATGGTGGAGAAAACCACCGGGGAGCGGTGCTACTACACCCTTTTGGAGCGGCGGAAGGTGGATGAATATGGCTATCTGACCATAGAAAATCGGCTGTACAAGTCCTTTAACGCAGAGTCTTTGGGTGGGGAAGTCCCACTTTCCGAGGTGGAAGCCTATGCAAGCCTGCCTGCTTCCTACACCTACCCCCAGCCCATTGGCTCGGTGGGCTTGGTGCAGCTAAAGACCCCTATGTGCAACTGTGTGGATGGCAGCACCGATGGGGTCAGCGTTTATGCTTCGGCGGCAGGTCTGATTCGGCTCATCGATGAAAACGAAGCCCAGCTTCGTGGAGAGTTCCAGCGTGGGCAGAGCCGGATTTTGGCATCCCGGGATCTATTACGGGATGGGGCACTGCAGGATCATCTGTTTGTGGGCTTGGACGATGCCCCGGAGCAGGTGGGCATCACCATCTTTTCTCCCCAGCTTCGGGAGGAATCCTATTTGGCACGAAAGCAGGAATATCTGCGGAATGTGGAAAGCATTTTGGGCTTGCGACGGGGTATGCTCTCCGATGCCAACGCCCAGGACAGAACGGCTACGGAAATTGCTTCCAGTGCGGCAGAGTACAACCTAACGGTGATCGATTTTCAGGGAATGTGGCAGGAGGCTTTGGAAAAGGCGTTGACCCTTTGCGGCAAGCTGGCTGCGCTTTATCAGCTGGGAGCCATCAAGGATCCCTCCTTCAGCGTGGATTGGGGCAACGGCGTCCTTTACGACGAGGACAGCACCTGGGCAGCTTACCAGGAAATGGTGGCAAAGGGTATTTTGAAGCCGGAAATTGCCCTTGGCTGGCGGTTTGACCTGCCTTGGGAAACGGAGGAACAGAGAGCCTTTATCCGCAGGAATTATATGCCCGATGAAGTAAGCCAATAAGGCTTTTTCATACATTGACTTGCCCGGTCGTAAAAAGGGGCAAAAAAGCGGGATGCAACCCCGGAAAAAGCGTAGAAAAGAAAGGAGAAAGGGAGCAATCCACACCTCATCCGTCAAAAATCAAAGATTTTTGACACCTTCTCCTCAAGGAGAAGGCTTATTTGATGCGGTGCGTTTCCCGGACGAAAGATGAAAAGAGAGTTTTTGCAATCCCTACAGGAAGACCAGCCTTTGAGCAAGGCGGTCATTGATGCCATTATGGCGGAAAACGGCAAGGACATTCAGGCAACCAGAGCCTTGTTTGCAGACTATGAAGGTCTGAAGCAGGAGCTGGAAAGTGCAAGGCAGACCATCGCCCAGCTGGAAGAAGGAAACCAAAAAGCCTTGGAAGAGAAAGCAAGGCAGGTGGAATTTTCCTATCTATTAAAGCAGGCGGTGAAGGACAGTGGTGGCAGAAATCAGAAGGCAGTGGAGGCACTTTTGGATCTTGAGGATCTCCAGAAGGCGGATAAACCGGAAGCTGCCCTCCAAGATGCCATGAACGCGCTGCAGAAGGAACATCCTTGGCTGTTTCAGACCCAAACACCTCCGCCCTATGCGGCATTCACGGGGACACAGAACCCAAAAGCAAATGCACCTGCCACCTTGGCAGGCGCACTACGGGAGAGGTTTGAAAAGAGAATTTCCTAAATAGGGCTTTGTGACACCTCATCCGTCAAAAATCAAAGATTTTTGACACCTTCTCCTCAAGGAGAAGGCTTTAGCACCTGCTACTTTAGCGGGCGCATTACGGGAGAGGTTTGAAAGAAGCCTCTGCTGAACTCCCCCCGTCACCTTCGGTGACACCCCCCTCATAAATGCGGGGGGCAAGGGGTGCGGTGGGGTAATTACCCGTTATCCATTATCCGGACACCTCATCCGTCACGGCTATCGCCGTGCCACCTTCCCCTCAAGGGGAAGGCTTTGGGTGCGGTGGGTAATTATCCATTATCCATTATCAATTATCCATTATTCAGACACACCCCCCGTCACCTTCGGTGACACCCCCCTCACAAGTGTGGGGGGCAAGAGAGGGACGAAAATGAAAAATTTGAAAGGAAGTAACAATTTATGGCAATTACATTAGAGCAGGCTAAGATTTCTATGGCCGACAAGGTAGATCAGCAGGTGGTGGATATGTTCCGCCGCAATTCTATGCTACTGGACAACATGGTGTTTGACAACGCCATTTCCCCCGGCACAGGCGGCAGTACCCTGACCTACGGCTACATTCAGCTGAAGACCCCCTCCACGGCGGCAGTGCGTACCATCAACGGCGAGTACACCCCCGGTGAGGCCATCCGGGAAAAGAAGACCACCGGCGCTATCATTATGGGTGGCGCATTCCAGGTGGACAGAGTCCTGCAGAACACTGCCGGCGCTGCCGATGAGGTGGCTTTCCAGGCAGAGCAGAAGATCAAGGCAACCGCCAACTATTTCCACAATCTGGTCATCAACGGCTCTGCCGAAGAGGAAGATGGCTTTGTGGGCGGCACCTTTGACGGTCTGCGGAAGCTCCTTGCCGGCACCGGCAACGAGGTGACCAGCCAGGTGGACTTGACTACCTCCACCAAGCTGGACGAAAACTACAACGCCTTCTTAGACGAGATGGATGCCTTCATCAGCACTCTGGACGGCACACCCTCCATGCTGCTGATGAACAGAGATATGCTCATCAAGCTCCGCTCCATCGCCCGTCGTGCAGGCTACTATGAACGCTCCACCGACAGCTTTGGCAGAATGGTGGAGACCTATGCCGGTGTGCCTATGGTGGACATGGGCAAGTACTTTGACGGCGTTTCTCCCAAGGATGTGGTGGCTACGGAAGGCGGCAAGACTTCCATTTATGCCATCTCCATGGGTCTGGACGGCTTCCACGGCATTTCTCCCACCGGTGACGGTGTGATCAACTCCTACATGCCCGATATGCACACACCCGGTGCGGTCAAGACCGGTGAAGTGGAGTTGGTTGCAGGCATCGCCCTGAAGAATACCCTGAAGGCGGCTGTACTGAAGGGCATCGCCATCCAGGCCTAAAAAGGGGGCAGGGCCTTATGGTGGATTATGAGTTCTATGTGAATACCTATCTGGGCAGCGCCATTCCGGAAACGGCTTTCTATGGCGCTGCAGAACGAGCCGCCAGAGCCCTGACCCGGTTTAAGCGGCTTTATCAGGTGACCGCCGCCCCCGATGCCCAAAAGCTGGCACTCTGCGCTATGGCAGAGGAGGTCTATGCGGACAGCCTTCGTCCTCGGGATGTGGAAAGCACCACCATGGGCCATGTGTCTGTCCGCTATGCCCAGGAGGGCAAAAGACGGCTGGAACGGCGGCTTTATGAGCAGGCACTGCTGTATTTGGACATCTACCGGGGGGTGGGCTGATGGATTATTCCCTTTGCAACGAGGTGGCTACCCTATATAGAAACCGGCAGGGAGAAGTTACCCAGCAGGTGCTTTTTGGGGTCAAGCTCTTTATGGAAGATGGTCTTGTTGGGACGGACCGGGAGCCGGTGCGGAAGTTTCTGCTCATCGTTCCCGGGGACAAAACGGAGCTTTTCCCCGGTGACCGGGTCCATTGGGGCATCGGCCCCAAGGAAGTGGATTGGGATACCTTTTTGCCCATCCATTTTCCCTGGCTGGTGGAGGTGGGCAAGGTCAGAGAGTTCCGCTTTAACGGAAAAATTCTCCACAGGGAGGCGGAGCAAGGATGGAACTGACGAAAATTTGGGCATGGCTTTCGGCTTTTCCCGGCTTTCGGGGAATGTGCTGGGCCACGGATTGTCTGCCCCACAGAGAAGAGATGGTGACCCTGACTCCCAAGGGGGTCCAGGAGCTGGACACCATGGAGGATGTGATGGGCAACCGGAAAAAGACCCTGCAGTTTACCTGCGAAGTGGCCTTTTCCGGCACAGGCTGCGCCCAGAAGCTGGTGGATCTGCAGCACTGGGTGCAGACCCAGCCCTCCCCCCAGCTGGGCTTTGGGCGAAAAAGTGCGAAATTGCAGGATGGCAGGCACTTGACGAAAAATAAGTTGGGGCTGGATCTTTACACCGCCCAACTGAAACTTACTTATGAAATCTATTATGAGGTGAATGAAAATGGCGAAAATTGAGCGAAAGTATTTGGCCCACTTTATGAACACCGGCTCTGAAGAGGCGGTTTACGAGCAGCTGGGTAAGGACTTGGAGGCCTTTACCCCTGAGCTGTCCGCCCAGGTGGAGACCAAGAAGAATATTTTGGGTCAGAGCAGCATTCTGATCTCCGGCTACGAAAAGAAGGCCACCGTTGAGCCTTACTATGCAGAGTCCGGCACCGGTCTTTTTGAAAAGCTCCAGAAGATTATTGATGATGGTCTGGTGCTGGATGACCTGAAGACCGATGTGGTGGAAGTGAAGCTGTGGGATGCCACCCAGGAGGGTGTGTATCCTGCCATCCGGGAGGAAGTGTATGTGGAAGTGGTCAGCTATGGCGGTGACACCACCGGCTATCAGATCCCCTTTACTTTGCACTACACCGGCAACCGGGAAAAGGGCAGCTTTGATGTAAAGACCAAGACCTTTACCAAGGACTAAAAAGTCTTGGCCCCCTCAGTGAGGGGGCTGTCTGCGAAGCAGACTGGGGGAGTGTCCTGTCGTCCGAGACGGCACTCCCTCCGTCTTTTGCTCCGCAAAATCCACCTCCCTCCAAGAGGGAGGCGAGAAAGAGAGGAGAATTTCAAATGGAGAAAATCAGTTTTGACAGCGGTATGCGAGCCTTTAAGCTGGGGGATGGGGTTTTGCGATTTAACCCGGCAGACCCCGGTGTGTACAGCCGCTTTTTGCAGTGTGGCGAAAAACTGCGAATCATCGAGGAAGAACTGTCCCAACAGGCCAAAAAGGGCAAGAGCCTGGAGCTGCTTTCCGAAGCAGACAAGAAGCTGAAAGATATGCTTTCCTGGGTCTTTGGCAGCTGCAACGATTTCGATGAGATCCTGGGCGGTGTGAGCCTGCTGGCCACCGGGGAGAACGGGGAAAAGGTGATTTCCAATCTGCTTTCCGCCCTGGAGCCTATTTTGGTGGAGGGGGCAAAGCTGTGCGCCCGTCAGATCGCCCAGAAGGCTTGAGGTGCAGGGGGAATGATGTTTGCCTGCGGCAAATGATGTTTCCTTCGGAAATGATGTTTCCTTCGGAAATGATGTTTGCCTACGGCAATCATTTCATCATTGCGAAGCAACATCATTATGCTTGGCATAACATCACGTCGCCGAAGGCGATACAGCATACGATTTTCAAATGTGAGGAGCGATCAATATGAGAGGCTTTACTTTGCCTCGAGAGGCAGTGATCGGGGGCAAAAAGTACCGCCTGCACACGGATTTTCGGGTGATTTTGCAGATTTTCTCCTATTTGGAAGACCCGGATCTACCGGAATTTATCCGCTGGCAGGTGGCACTGCACTTGTTTTACGGGGAGAGCCTGCCGGATGCCTATTTTCAGGAAGGGGCGGACTTTTTCGCCCGGTTCGTCAGCTGCGGTCAGGAGGACACCGCCAACGGCCCAAAGCTTTTGGATTGGGAAAAAGATGCCCAGCTGATCATTGCTGATGTGAACAAGGTGGCAGGCAAGGAGATCCGGGAGCTGCCGGAGGTTCACTGGTGGACCTTTCTTTCCTGGTTTCACGGCATTGGGGAGGGGCAGCTTTCCACCGTGGTTTCCATTCGGCAGAAACGGGCAGAAGGGAAGAAGCTTTCCGATTGGGAGGCGGATTTCTGCCGCAGAAACAAGGCCCTTGTGGAGCTGCCCGTAAGGCTCAGCCGGGAAGAAAAGGAAGAAAAAGAACGGCTGATGGGGCTGCTGCGAAGCAACTGACTAACTCCCCCCGTCACCTTCGGTGACACCCCCCCTCACAAGTGTGGGGGGCAAGGGGAGGATACAAAGAAGGTGAGAAACTATGACATTTTATTTTGAGAACGCTTGGAGAGAATTTGTTAACAAGACTCTAAAGCAGATCCGTGCCTATCGCAAGCAGGTGAAAAAGGTGATACGGCAGGTGAAAAAGGGGGTGCAGGAAGCCTCCTTCAAGCTGGAACGGGAGCTTCGCATCACCGTTGCCAAGTTCCGTGACAGCACCCGAAGAACCCTGAAGGAAATTCCTCCTATGATCGACGAGGCCTTCACCGTGGATAGCCCCAAAAAGGCGGCAAAAATGGCGGAGGTTTACGGGGAAGAGCTGGCAACTGCTCTGTATGAGACCCAGCTGCGTTTGGAGGGTCTGCGAAACGCCATTATCCGGGCGGCGGCTCCCATCGCCCAGGCGGTGACCCCTCTGGTCAGCACCGCCATCAAGGCGCTGACCACTTTGGCAAACACCGTTGGACGGATCGTTTCTGCCTTTGCAGAGGGTGTTCTGGGGGTAAAAGCCTACGAAAAGAGCCTGAAAAGTGCCATTTCCACCACCGGCACTTTGCAGCGGCATTTGGCAGGCTTCGACCAGATCCAGCGGCTGGGAAACCCGGAAGGGGGCGGTCTGACCAGCGCATTTTTGCCGGATGTGGAGCAGGTCATTCCCGGTTGGGAAGCACTGGCTTCCAAGCTTGTGGAGATACTAAAGCCTATTAAGGAGCTGCAGATCGATTTTTCCCCGGCTATCGATGCCACAAGAAAGGCCTTAAAGGCCTTAGAACCGGTGCTGAATGGGGTGGCCGATGGCCTTTCCTGGGTGGTTTCCGAGATTTTGGCGCCGGCCATTCAGTGGGCGGCAGAAAAGGTGCTGCCTGCATTTATAGAGGAGCTGACCCAGGTACTGCAGACCTTGGGGCAGGTGATCGAGGATGTGAAGCCAACCTTACAATGGCTTTGGGAGAACTGGCTGCAGCACATCGCCCAGTGGTATGGGGATAAGGTCATCGCCCACATTCAGTCTATGGGCGATGGCTTCGTGGAAATGGGCGGCAAGGTCCAGGGGGTCATTCCCACGGTGGAGACCATCACCGGGGCAATCGACGAGCTTATGGATCTGGGGCAGAGCCTTCGCACCGATACGGGGCTGTGGATGCAGATTTTGGAAAGAGTGGTTCCCATTTTCGACCAGCTGACCAACACAAGCACCCTTTTGCCTGGCCCTATGGGGGCGCTGCTGCATATTTTGGGTGCGGTTGCTGATGGCTTCGGTGGTCTGAAAAGCAACGCTCTGTCCGCCCTGGAAGGCATCCGGGATATGCTGGGCGGATTGTGGGGTTTTACCGAGGAAAAGGTGATAGCACCCACAGAAAAAGGCACAAAAAGTTTCCTGAACAACATGATCGGCTTCTTTGAAGGCTCTATCAGCGGCATCTCCGGGGCATACAACAAGCTGTTTGCCGGCTTGGGGGCAAACTTCCAGAATTTGGAAACGGTTGCCCCCTCCATTGGCAGTGCCGCAAGAAGCCTGAAGTTTACAAGCCTTTCTATGCCCACCATTCCCCGGCTTGCCCAGGGTGCGGTGCTGCCTGCCAACAAGCCCTTTATGGCGGTGGTGGGCGATCAACACCACGGCACCAATGTGGAAGCCCCCCTTGCCACCATCCAGCAGGCGCTGGAGCTGGCGCTGAACGACCGTTTGGAGGGAATGATGGCAGGCTTTAACGCAGTCACCACCCGGCAGGAACAGATTCTGGATGCCATTTTGGGTCTGGATGTTTCTGACGGCGCGCTCCACGGTGCGGTGAAACGATATGAAAGGAGAATGGCCCTTGCAGGGGGTGGATTATGAGAAATACAACAGAGTTATTTTTAGTGGACGGCAAACCTATGCTCGCCCCCGATGAAAAAGTGGGGGTCAGCTACGAAGATCTGGACGACGGCACCTCCGGCCGTGACGAAAGTGGCTTTATGCACCGGCAGGTGCTTCGGTACAAGGTGCCGGTTTGGAGCTTTTCCTATGCCCATCTAACGGAGGAGGAGCGGCAGTATATGGAAAGCCTCTTTCCCAAAGCCCCCACCTTTACCTTCACCTTTCCTTCAGAGGAGGATGCGGCTGTTCCCCAGCAGATGACCTGCTATCGCAGTAAGTACGGCATCAGCTGGAAAAGCGCCAAAAACGGTCTGTGGATGGGCTATTCCTTCCAAATCATCGGCTGTTAGGAGGGCATTATGGCAGTACATACCTTTCTATTGCCGGACGGTGGGGAGCTTTCCTCCGGTCCGGGCAAAAGCATCGTCATACAGAAGGTGGTGCTTACCCAGCAGGTGAACACCCAGGAGGCACTCAGCTTTGGAAGTGTGTTTTCTTCCTGCCTGGAAGCCCAGCTTTTCTCCACTGCGGACAGCCTTCCTTTTACGGTGGGAGATGGTATAGAAGTCTACCGGGATGGGGAAAAACAAGGGGTTTTCTATATCGAAAACTTGGAAAAAGCGGGAAAAGGGGTCTATAAGCTTACCGGCCTTGACAGCCTTTGCTTTCTTGATAAGGATGTAAGCGGCTACCTTGCATCCCTTTCCCGCTGGCCTTATACCTTGCAGGAACTGGCAGGCCTTATCTGCGCAGAATGCGGCCTTTCCTTAAAAGAGGAGGCCATTCCCAACGGGGAGCTTCCCGTGTATGCCTTTGAAGGCCGGGGCATCACCGGCAGAATGGTGCTTTCCTGGGTTGGACAGGCCGCAGGCCGCTTTTGCAGAGCCAATGCAGATGGGGAAGTGGAATTTGCCTGGTACACCCTCAGGGAGCTGACCTTGGAGCCGGGAGGAGAAAACTGGTACTTCCGGGGCAGCTTCCGTTTTGGGCAGATCGTTCCTGCCATCGACCAGGTGCAGCTGCGCCGGGAGGAAACAGATGTGGGTACGATCTACCCCCAGGAGCTGCAGGGAGGAAATGTCTATGTGGTGGAGGGCAATCCTCTGCTGACCGCCCAAAACGGGGGGTCTCTTCTTGGGGTTGCCCAAGGGCTGTATGGGCAGTTAGAAGGCGTTTCCTACACCCCGGGGCAGGTGACAATTCCCAGTTATCTGGAAATTGCTCCGGGACAGATCATCACCATCCGGGATGACCGGGGAAGCTTGCACACCTTCTTCGTCATGGGAAGAAAGCGGCAGGGGGGAAAGGACATTCTCACCTGCACCGGTGTGCAAAACCGGGAGCAAGCCCGCATTACCGGCAGGCAGAGCCTGCAGAGCCTTTCCGGCAAGGTGCTGCATCTGCAAATGGATGTGGATGGCATCCAGGCAGAAAATCGGGAGGCAAAGGGGAATCTGTCCCGGCTGCAAATAGATGTGGAGGGCATCCGCACCCAGGTCTCCCGGCAGCAGGAGGAAGCAGGGCAAATTTTCACCCAGCTTTCCGCACTGCAGCAGGAAAGTGGGAAATTAACCTATAAAATTACACAAATCACGGAAAACGGCACAGGAAAAGTTACAACTGACACAGGCTACCGCTTTGATAAGGACGGCCTGTGGATATCCAAATCCGGTGAGGAAATGGAAAACAAGCTGGATCACACCGGTATGTATGTCAGAAGATCCGGTCAGCTGATCCTGCAGGCCAACAACCGGGGCGTGGAAGCAGCGGATGTGACCGTGCGAAACTATCTGACCGTGGGACAATGCTCCCGGTTGGAGGACTACAATGGCTGTCGCACCGCTTGCTTCTACATAGGAGGAAATGATGACGGAATTTAGAATTGATACCCACAAGACCTATAACGGGCGGTATATGTATTTAAGCTGCACCCAGCAGCCGGATGTGCAGAAGAACAGCTCTATTATCCATTGGACTTTGACGGTCACCGGTGGCACTTCCAATCACTACACCACCGGCCCTACCACCGTCACGATTGGGGCCAAGCAGGTGTACTACAGCCCCATCGTCTATTACAATGCCCCCAAATTCCCGGCTTCCAAAGGCTCTGTCAGCGGCACGGTGGAAATTCCTCACCAAACCGATGGCACAATGACCATTGATTGCGCCATAGAAACCGCCATTTACGATGGTGTGCTGCGCACCGCCAAGGGTAGCTGGGACTTGGATGCCATTCCCAGAGCCAGCACGGTTTTGGCAACGGACAGCTATATTGGAAGCACCTGCGTGGTGCTGGTGGATAGAAAAAGCAGCCAATATACCCACACCATCGGCTTTTGCGCCCCCGGTCTGGAGGGCTTTTTGCAATCAGACGGCACTTTGAGCCAAGAGCCGGTGAAGCTGGAGGCCACCACCATTCCCTTTCAGGTGCCGATGTACTTATATGACAGAATTCCAAATGACAGAAAACTGGAATGCACCCTTATCTGCGATACCTATTTGGGAGAGCTGCCCATCGGCAGCACCCAAAGCTGCACCTTCCAAGCCCTCTGCCGGGAGGAGGATTGTGCGCCGTTTATTATCTGCGGTGTGACCGATTGCAACGAAAAGACCCTGCAGCTTACCGGGGATGCAAATGTGCTGGTGCGGTTTTTCTCCCGGGCAAAGTGCGAGATGGATGCTTACGGTATGTGCGGCGCGACCATTTCCCAAAAATCGGTAAATGGCATACAGATGGAAGAAAATGTACTGGAAATTCCCCATGTGGAAACGGGTGCATTTGCCTTTTTAGCCACCGATAGCCGGGGATTTCTGGCAGATGCCGTGGTGGAAAAACAGCTTCTGCCTTACAGAAAGCTGACCGCCAACTACACCCTCCAGCGGCAGGATGCCACCTCTGACCGGGTGGAGCTGACCGTCTTTGGAGATTACTGGCCGGAGGACTTTGGGGCAGAGGTGAACACCCTGTCGGTCATCTGCCGGGTGGGGGAAAGGGAAATCCCCCTTTCCATCGCCTATGGGGAGGACAGCTACACTGCCACCGCCACCATCGAGGGGCTTGCCTACGACAAAACCAGCTATCTGACGGTGGAAGTGGCAGATGCGCTGATGGCACACAGCCTTCTCATTTCTGTGAAGCCCGGTGTGCCGGTGTTTGATTGGGGCGAAGGGGATTTTGCCTTCCATGTGCCGGTGGTGCTCTCCGACGGCTCACCGGCAATTTCCAGAAATGACCTGATGGTTCTGCTGGCAGAACTGGGTCTTATCGAAGGAGGAACTATATGAAACGAGGAACAACGCCCCGGCTGCGTCTGGGGCATACATTGGAGCTTTCCGGGGTGGAAAGAATCGATTTTCTTTTCAAGCAGGCGCAAAGCGAAGCTGCCCCGGCTCTGCTGAAAAAGACCTGGCTTCCTGCAGGCGGACAGGTGGAAGAAAGGGAGGGCATTTTTGAAATTCCCTTCACGGTAGAAGAAAGCCGGCTCTTTGAAGAGGGAAAGCCCTTCTACTGCGACCCCCGTATTACCCTGACAGGGGGCAGCATCCCGGCAACGGGGATCCTGCAGTTTTCCTGCAGGCAGACCCTATGGGGGGAGCAGGATGATTAAGCTGGAGATCATACCGGAAAGGGAAGTTTCCCTGCAGGTTTTAGAGCCGGTGGTAAAGCCGGTAATAGCCCCCAAGCGCATCACAGAAAACGGCACCTACGCTGCAAAAGAGGAGGGGGTCTATGGCTTTGACCCGGTGACGGTGGCGGTGGATCTGACCCCGGCCTTTGAAGCCGGCCAAAAGGCCGAATATGACCGCTTTTGGGATGCCTACCAAGATAATGGCAAACGCAATCAGTATGTCTACGCCTTTGCCCAAGTCGGTTGGACAGACAGTACCTATGCGCCCAAATATCCTATCGTTGGATACTCTTATGGGCTGCAACAGGCATTTACCAATGCCAGCAAGATTACCGATACAAAAGTGCCGCTCATCCTGCAAAACGGCAGTATGAGAGCGACCTTTAACTACTGCGAAAGCCTGAAGCGCATTCCCTTATTGATCCTGGAAGTGCCTGTGACGGATCTTGCAAGTGCTTTCTCCAACTGCATTTCATTGGAGGAAATCAACATTGTATGTGTTTCAGAGGGTTGCATTGCGGCAAATATATCGCTGAATGCCTCAAGCAATCTCTCCAGCGACGCTGTGCAATCTGTCACTGACGCCTTAAAGGACTTGACCGGGGAGACCGCCCTAACGCTGACACTGCACAAGGATGTGGGAGAAAAATTGACAGAGGAACAAAAGGCGGCTATCACCGCCAAGAATTGGATTTTGGTGTACTGATATGAAAGTGATCAAGCAGTTTATTTTGACAGCGGAGGAAGGACATTACCTGACCAATGGAGAAACCTACGGCACCACGGTAGTCCTACCTTCGGCAGAAGATGTGCCAAATTGGCACGAAATTACAAAAGAAGCATATGATGCCATTGAAAAGGAGGCACTATATGAAGAAGATCTTTCTGTCCCCGTCTAACCAGTCGGGCAATACCTATGCCTACGGGGATACCAACGAAGCGGCGGTCTGCGAAAAGATCGCCGCCTTTACGGAAAAAGCATTGAAGCGTTGCGGCTTTGAGGTCAAGACCATGCAGTGGGAAACCATGCAGGAGCGGTGCAAGGTGTCGAATGCGTGGGGGGCAGACCTCCATCTGCCCATCCACACCAACGCCTTTGATGGCAAGGTGGCTGGTACTCGCATTATGGTCTATGAAAAGAAGGGGCAGGCCTATGAAGCGGCCAAGGCTATTTTTGCCCAGCTGGCACCCATCACCCCCGGCAAGAGCGAAAACATCTCCGCCTATCCCCAGCTGTATGAGCTGAACACCCCCAAAGCCCCGGCGGTGTATGTGGAGGTGGATTTCCACGATAACAAGGAGGCCGCAAAGTGGCTGACGGAAAATCCGGAAGCAGTGGGGGAGGCCCTTTGCAAAGGCATCTGCGACCATTTTAAGGTGGCCTATGTTCCTGCGCAGGCAGAAAAGATCTACCGGGTGCAGGTGGGGGCATATACCGTGAAGGAAAATGCGGAAGCCATGGTGGAATTTCTCAAAAAGGTGGGCGTAGCAGGCTTTCTTGTGGAGGCCTGACGGGAGGTGACAAAAGATGACCGAGGCCATTTTGGTGGCACTCATCAGTGGCGGCCTTTCCCTTTTGGGGGTGGTGCTCTCCAACTTTGCCACCTCTAAAAAGACGGAGGCCAAGATCCAAACCTCCCAGGCGGTCACCGAAACCAAGCTGGAGGAGCTGACCCGGGAGGTAAGGCTCCATAACAATTTTGCTATGCGTATGCCGGTGGTGGAGGAGCAGATCAAGGTGATCAACCACCGGCTGGCAGATCTGGAGGAACTATGGAAAGAGTAAAGGAAAATTTAGCGAAGCTTATCAAGGTGAAAACCATCGTGACCCTGGTGGTCATTGGGGTGTTTTCTGTCCTTGCCCTGAAGGGGAAGATCGATGCAGAGAATGTGATGCTCATCGTCACCTCGGTCATCAGCTTCTACTTCGGCACCCAGCACGAAAAAAAGCAAGAAAATACTTGAAATCTGTCTTTGTGTGACATATAATTGTCTGCGAGGAGGGATACTATGAACCGTATTCAAATGAAAAATCAAGCAAAATCCATTCTTGGGCAGAAACTGTTCTGCGCAGCCTGGCTGACCGTAGTGCTGGTTATCTTCCTGGGAAACGTCGTCTCCAGCATCATTCCCGGTCTGGGTATGCTCCTGCTGCTTGGCCCTGTTTCCGTGGGCGTGAACAGCTTCTACCTGAAGCGTATTCGCACCAATGAGCCCTTTGCAGTGGGTAACGCACTGGATGGCGTCCGCTCCGGCATTGGCGAAAACATTCTGCTGGGCATCGTGATCTCCGTCTTCACTTTCCTGTGGAGCCTGCTGCTGGTCGTTCCCGGCATTGTGAAGTCCTATAGCTACAGCATGGCTACCTACATCCGTGTGGATCACCCCGAGTATGACTGGAAACAGTGCATCGAAGAAAGCAAGAAGATGACCTATGGTCACAAGATGGAGCTGTTCATCCTGGACCTGAGCTTCATCGGCTGGTATATCGTAGGCGCTTTGTGCCTGGGCATTGGTACCCTGTGGGTCCAGGCTTACCACAAGACCGCCGTTGCTCTGGCATACGAGAGCCTGAAGGCTGAAAATTAAGCAAAGAACGCCCGGAAGATCTTCCGGGCGCTTTTTGCCAATAGGAATGGAGTGTTATTATGGAACTTCGCTGGAAAGATATGAACCCCAAGCAGAAGGTGCTGGGCATCCTGGCAACCCTGACAGCCACCATTGCGCTGGTGCTGGTTTGTATGGAATTTGCAGGTAAAAAGTTGCCTTATATGGATTTTCCCCTGCTGTTTTTGGGCATCACCAGCCTTTTGCAGGTACCTGTTGCCTGGGCTTCCAACCGCAAGATCGCATATGTGGAATTGGCAGCTGGCGGTGCGCTGGTGATCATGAGCGTCCTGGATCTCTTTATCTGATAGGTACATAAAAAAGCAGATACCCTTCGGGGTATCTGTTTTTTTGTCCGTAAATAAAATTTCCCCTTGCTATTTTGAAATGAATGGTGTATAATACCCAAGTCAACACCTGCCGGTGTGATGGCCACGAGCCTGAGCGCTGCCAGTGGCAGATGAAGCGAAGGCGCAGTGTGTGCCGCGGTCGATAAAATCGAGGAAAGGCGTAAGCCCGAAGATTTTATCGGGCACCGCAAACGGGCGATGGTGCAGCAAAGTTAGACAAAGTAAAATGCTATTCACACTTGCCGGTGTGATGGAATTGGTAGACGTAGTGGACTCAAAATCCACCGCTGGCGACAGCGTGCCGGTTCGAGTCCGGCCACCGGCACCAAAAAAGCAGATACCCCCTTCGGGGTGTCTGCTTTTTTGCTTGTCGGTCGGACTCGAACCGCAGGTGAGAGTCCGGGGAGCGAGGGGAGCGCTGCCGGTGGCGGACTACTTGGGGGCCCCGCAAAGCCTGCTTTGTGGGGAGAGGAAAAGCCAAGGCACAGGTGAAATTTTCCGCTTGCGGAAAATGTAACATTGTGGCTTGTGCTTTGACGAAGCGAGTGGCAGCGGCCACGAGATTGCCCGCCGCCAGTGGCGGAGTCAAGGGCAATCGCAGTGTGTGCTGCGATCGGTGAACGAGGAAGGTGCTTTGTCACCGACGAGGACACCGAGTATCGCAAACGGACGGCAAGTAACGCAGCCGCACCGTCGACGCAGGCAGATGCCGGGCACCGCAACAGGACACCGGCACCATAATACCTACCCTTATTTGATACTTTTCGTTCAGCAAGGGTAGGTATTTTTATATCCATTTTTACCCGAAAACAGGGCCATTTCCTAAACTTTGCAACGCATTGCAGTATTCAACCTCTGCTGCCGGATCTGCATGGCCTATGAACACAAAGCCTTCATCGACGGCTTCCATTATGGATTTCAGCTGATGAAAGAACTAAAATAACTGAACAAACAGAAAAATCCTCGCACCTAGAAACGAACGATCCGGGTGCGAGGCTTTTTCTGTTATCGCAGAAATTAGACATCTTGTGCAAGGAATTTTTCTGAATACTTTTTTGCGTTGGTATTGCGGGTATATACGACATGAAATGCGTGGGGCTCAGTCAAACCATCGACAGTAAATATTCCGATATTTTCGTCTTTGGTAACAACGGAAGCGTACAAAAAGCTGATGCCGATCCCGCTTGCAACCAATGCCTTGATAGAAACGAAGCTGCTGATGGATACCGTTCTGAAGAAGTTGTTCAACTCATAGCCGGAGGCGGTCAGCCGCTCCTCAAAGATGCGACGTGTACCGGAACCCTCTTCCCGGACGATGATAGTCTCTTTCAGTAGATCCTCAATTGCGACTTGCTTTCCGCACAGTGGATGATCCTTTGCGCAGATTCCCACGAAGGGCTCCATGCGAAGCAGATAGGAATCATACTTGGTCTTGCTAAATGTACCTTCAATGATGGCAAAATCCAGCTGATTTTCATCCAGCATTTGCAGCAAATGTTTTGTGTTATCTACCACAAGGGACATCTCGTGGCAGGGATCCTGGAGGTAGCCTTTGATGGCGTCAATCAGCACATAATCGCCGATTGTCTTGGTTGCACCGATCCGCAGTAAGGAGCGTTCTTTCTCGGCAATCGCCAGTTGTAGTTCCTCAAACTGGTATTGCTGGGTAATGGCATATCGTTCCAGCAGCAGGCATTTCTCTGTTTTATGCAGCGTGTGGCCATCATAAGTAAAGAGCTTTGTCTGCAGCGATTGTTCCAAAGCCTGAATCTGCTTGGTAACAGCGGGCTGAGAAAGGTGAAGGCGCTCCGCCGCCATTCGATAATTCATCGTTTGGCAGAGTGTCAGAAAGGTATGTAGTTTCGGATCCATATTGCCCTCCAATAATTTTAAGGAATCGATATATTCCATATAATAACTTCAGTTTATCACATTCCCATGGTAAAATAAAGAAAAACTTCAAAGGAGTACCATTATGATCCCGAAAACAAAAGAACGCTTGCTGTTTTTGCTGGGCGTTGCCATCTGCTTTGTAGTAGCTGGACTGTCTGTGCTTTTAGAAAAGCTGATTCCCGGAGAGCTTCTGGGTGCATCCATCATCGCCTTGTTTATGGGTACGATCATCAACAGCTTTTTCCATCCTAAATGGATTCAGCCTGCACTTAAATTTACATCTAAGAAGATTCTGAAAGCAGCTATCATTCTCTTGGGTGCATCTCTGTCCGTTAGCACAATTTTGTCCGTTGGCAAGATGACCTTCTTTGTGATGATCTTCACCTTTGCCATGTGCTTTGGCGCAGGCTTCTTTATCCGCAAGCTGTTTGGCCTTAACTGGAAGCTGAGTAACCTGATTTCTGCCGGTACCGGCATCTGCGGCGGCTCTGCTGTGGCAGCCATTGCGCCGGTCATTGACGCCGATGACAAAGATATCGCATTTGCCATGTCCTCCACCTTCCTTTTTGATATGGTGATGATCGCACTGTATCCGCTGATGGGTAAGGCGCTGGGGATGTCCGACATTGCCTACGGTATTTGGGCAGGTACTTCTGTGAACGACACCGCCAGCGTGGTGGCTTCCGGCTATGCCTTTTCCGAAGCCGCCGGTGACTTTGCCACCATGGTCAAGCTGACCCGCACCATTGCGATCATTCCCACTGTGCTGGTGTTTGCCTGGATCGGTGTGCGCATGAAACAGAAAGAAATGCGTGCCACCGGTGACGGTAAGAAAGTGAACATGATGAAAATCATCCCCTGGTTTATTGGTGGATTTTTGCTGCTTGCTATCATCAATAGCGTTGGCTTGATCCCGGCAACGGTTTCCGGCATGATGAAGAGCGCCAGCAAATTTCTGATGGTCACGGCATTGGCAGCCATCGGTTTGAATACCAGCCTTGCCGACTTCAAAAAAGCCGGATTTAAGCCTATGTTCTATGGTATTACAATCGACACACTAGTTACGATAACTGCCCTTGTGGTGATTATTTGTATGGGGCTCATGTGATTTTTTGTTTAGAAATAATAAAAGGAGGTCGCATCAGGAAAAATGATGCGACCTCAAATGTTAACCGTCTGTAAGAAAAAATATTTTTTGCCTTTCACCCACCACCGGACATGACACTGGCTCTGTCATAAAACCGACATAATCCCTGTGAGGTCCTTCATAATACGCAGAGCGCACTAGCGTTCGACAGAAAAGTGACATAATCAGCATAACTTGGCTGCTTAGGGGTTTCCCTCACCGGTAGCTCACGGCGCTGGTAACTGACACAGAAATGACATAAACCTCAAAAATGGGCATAAAAAATAGGCACCTACCGCAATGGGTAAGTGCCTTAGATATTTGATTGTTTTAATCCCAATATTTTGGTGCTGTATTCGGATCGCACAGCCGACATTTGCCGTCTGCTTCATCCCGGGCCTTGAGTTCTGCTGCCAAGGCTGTGAACATTTTCTTTTGGATGTAATCCACGCTGCCCCGGTTAAGGTTATGCTCTTGCGCATATTTCCGGATAGAGAGCCTATCCACAAACCGCTCCTTGAAATATTTATTATAGTCCCGCAGCACGGTTTTGAGGCATTGCTGCAGGAAGATAATATCTTCCGTCATAGCTTTAAATTCTGCCTGCGACATGAATACATACTCTTTCTTTGCGATACAAAGCTGATGTTTCCGGCAATCCAGCAAATAATGCTCACACAGATCCTTAGCATAGGCATAGTAAGTTCTTGACCTGCGGTAACCGCGATTATCATATTCGTCCAGCTGACGCTTTGGCTTTCTCTGTTTGGGTTCAGGCATATTGTTTGCTTCCTGGCTCTGAATTCTTTGGTAGTCAATCTTCTGCTGCGTCCGGCGGGAATATTTGTATATCATTTTCCCGTTTCGCTCGATCCGTTCACAGAAGGATTCCTTGGTAATTGTATAATACTCTCCCGTATCGGAATAATTGGCATACTGGCATATTACGATTTCCTCGCCGGTATCGATATCAGTTACGACCCTGGCTACATAAATCAGCTTGCCATCATATCGATTATAGTAGCCTGCGTACACGCGCCTGCTTTTCTTCTCTGCCATATCCGCACCTCCAATCTTGGTGATACCAAATATAGCAAGGTATATGTACAATAAAATGTACTATATGACGACAATGCAAACAATGCAAACATAGGATTAGTAAGATAGAGTAAGACAGAGTATTCGATCTTGAAACTGCTCATGGTCAATCAGAACCGCACCATTGCAAAGTCTGTTATTCTGGAAAGAATCGCGGAGGACACCCCCGACTGTACAGAGGATTCTTTGAAGCAGCACATCAGCAACCTCCGTGTCAAAATCCGCAAGGCAAGCGACAAGGATATGATTGAAGCTGTGTGGGGCATTGGCTATAAGCTGGTTGCAGACTGAATCTTTACGAAATCTTTACCTTTTTCTTTACGGCTGTCTTTACCTTTTATGATTATAATGCACCGGTAAACTAACAAAGGAGGCACTTCCCAATGGAGTATGTTCTGACTACTTCCGGGCTTTGCAAAAGCTACGGAAGGTTCCGTGCATTAGATGATCTGCAAAGCCTATATTCTTCGGATATAATTATATCGTTAATATAATGGTAGGACATATTATTAGCATAATTGTTTATCATTTACTGTATTGACTTTGCTTTGTTCGCGCAAGGATACTGAATCGTTCGATAGAGCAATATTCAAAAATGGCCAAGAGCAAAACAACAACTAAGGAAAGAGCTAAAAGGTGTAACTTCAACGAAGCTGATACCAGTGGTTAATAAAAAACGACAGTACAGCTTTCAAAGCCATACTGTCGTTTCTTAATGTTAAAAGATGATTACAGAACCACTCGTAATATGAATATATTATCGTGGGTGCTGAATTGGCATTTACCGCCGAGTTTTTCGGTCATATAGCGAATGCTCTGTGTGCCATAACCGTGACCTTTTCTGTTGGTTGTGGGAAGACCATCTATAAACACAGGCGTTCCGTTAAAGGTGTTTTTCACAGAAAGAAGCAGTTTGCCATCGGAATCCTTAAGCATCAGGGTTATCTTGCGATCTGCAGGAGGTAATTCTCTTTGAGCATTCAAAGCATTATCCAATGCATTTGAAACAATAGATGAAAACATCATTTCATCAACCGATAGCTCGTTGAGTTCTATTGTCACACAGAAATCTATTTGTTGTACTCTGCACTTACCCTCGAAACTTGCAAGAACATAATTGATGGTATCGTTTTTACAATATCTGTGTACCGAGGCGGCTTCTACCTGCGTGACAAAGCCGGATATCATTTTGAGGGATGCTTCCTTGTCATCTTTCTCAATACTCAATGCAAGGTTACTGAGTAAGAGCCGCATATCGTGGCGAAGTAGACTGGTTTCCATGTTGCTTTGTTTTATGGCTTCGACTTCTTTGGCTTGTTGTTGAGTGGTAATACTAAGAATTTGTTCTTTACGCTCTGCATCCGCCTTTTTCTCGTACTCCTTATAGTAAACACCGCAAAAAGTCATAAAGACGATACAGAGGAAGAATGCCAAAAATTCTGCAGTTACGCGGTAATGGCTTGCCCACAAATCCGTATAGACACCTACAAAATAATCAAATGCATAATAGATCAGCGGTACACTGCCAAAGATCAAAACGCTACGAGTATCCTTGTTGAAGATCTCGGATATGTAGGTTGCAAGAAAGCGAATAGCAATGAAGGCAACCAATAACACAACCAAGATGCGTATGATGCCAACAACAGTATTGTTTTGAATAAATCCCTCAAGTAACAAGCCAATCCATTTACAAGGCTGACAACATAAATAGGCTAACGAAATGGATGCCATTACTGTTGCAGCTCTTTTCCTAAAAGCGAAACACAGCAAAAGCAAAAGCGGAAGATGCGTGATTAAAGGATACAATTCCCATACCGCCTGCTCTCCAAGTGTGTTGAAGATGATTAGCTGTAAAACTCCGCAAAGGGCAAAGAGAGACAGAAAAATGCAGGTATTCTTCTTTGTGAACCGTAGGCCACAAAATGTTACAGACAAGGCGATACCAAAAAGAAGCGTTAATGAATGATGCGCAAAGAAAAGAATTGTATCAGTCACAAATTATCACCCGCCTTTTCAAAAATTGTATGAAAATATATATCTTCAAAACTCTTTTGATGGCTGCGAGAAATGGGAATGCGACATCCTGACTGCATAATAACTTCTGACGGCGAAAAGCTGTCAACACGATGAATGTTTATAATATAGCTGCGATGGCATTTAAAAAAACCATCTTCAAAAAGAAGAATGTTTTCATACGTATAAAGAGGATCTGTAGACTCAATCGTCTTATTATCAGACGTATAAAAGATGATGTGTTTACTTTGGGATTCCACGTGTTCAATATTCGAAAGCGGTATTCTGTAGACAGCGTCAAGTCCTTTTACGATTATGCATTTTGAAACACTTTTAATATCGAATATCAATTCATCCAGGCAAGTGAAAAACTGGGTAGGCTCAAGTGGCTTTAATAAATAGTTGCTTGCTTTAACTGTATAGGAATCTAACGCAAATTCAGCAGAAGAAGTCAAGAATACGATTTTGACATTTTTATCCTTCTCCCTCAATTCCTTTGCGGCATCAATACCGTTAAGCATGGGCATAACAATGTCAAGCAAAATTATGTCAAAGGGGTTTTGAGAGTGTGCCAAAATCAAAGCATCGCCATCTTCAAAAAGTTCTGTAATGATATCCTGCGGTCGATTGTCCCAGTGGTCAATCATGAACTTTGTTTGATGTAAAAAGGCAGAAGAATCGTCACAAATACCGATTCTGATCACTTTCGTCCCTCCTTTGCATTTTTTTACAATATAATTATATCATAGTCAGAAAAAACAATCAATCATTTGCGTTTACCATTCATTCCCTAGATTATGCAGTTCATTCCGTTTTCTAAGAAACGATTCTTTTTTGGGCTATAATGATAAAATAAGATATAGTAACGAAAAATGGTCTTCGATAAAACAAAAAACGCACCGTAACACATTGGTTGAAGTGCATTTTAAAACGGAGCTATTTCTTCTTACTTCGGAGGCTGTCGGCCAAGGTACGCAGGATCGCTACAGCATAATTTGCAAGTCCGGTAACATCAATGGTCTCCCATTTGTCTAAACCCAGCAAATAGTCTGTACTTACATGGAAAAATCTTTGCCAATCGGATCAACACATCAGGAGAAGGTGCGCGTTCATTTAGCTCATAAAACGAAATAACACTTTTGGTGATTCCTAAGCGCTGGGCAAGCTGGAGCTGTGTAAGACCGCTTGTGTTCGCAATTCTCTTAAACGACTGCTGAATTTCACTTATTCACCACATCCTTCCACAAATATTATGACAATTTTGTGTGCTATTATGGTGTACCAAAATACTGAATTAGTTGGCTTCGTTGTGAGGCAGCGGTATGATAAAATAGCTAATTCATATTGCTACGATTGGGTTTTCGCAGATTCTTCGAGTGTATATGCAATATGTAAAATTTATCAAATATGCAGGTCATACCTGCAAGAAAAGAGGTAAGTATTATGGCAAAAGAAAAAGCTTCTGCAACGCACAAGGTATTGACAATTGTAGGAATCGTATTGTGCATCCTTTTGATTCCCATTTTGCTGATCAATCTGACCCTGATTGCGAAAAGCTATATCAATAAGGATGATGTCCCCAATATTGGTGGCACCACGCCGCTGATCGTACTGACGGATTCCATGTATCCTATCATTGAAAGCGGCGACCTGATTATCTGCCAGGGCGCAGAGCCCGAAGAGATTCAGGTTGGCGATGTGATTGCCTTCTTTGATCCCGCAGGCAACGGCACCACCATCGTGACCCACCGGGTGATTGAGGTAACGGAGCAGAATGGCGAGCTTGCCTGGCGCACCAAGGGTGATAACAACAACACCGAAGACCGCCTGGCAGTCACGGCAGACAAGCTGGTGGCCGTTTACGAAGGCACCCGGATTCCCGGCTTTGGTAATGTGGCACTGTTTATGCAGTCCACACCCGGCCTGATCGTATGTGTTGTCTGTCCTATCCTGCTGCTGGTGGGATACGATATGCTCCGCCGCAGAATGTATGAAAAAGCAAACAAACAAGATACCGACCAGCTACTTGCTGAACTGGAAGAGCTCCGCCGTTTGAAGTCTGAGAAGGAACAACAGGGGCAGTAATATGTACATTCTATCTACCGGGCCACGACCGGGGATTGAATATATAACCGGGCGGGAACGCCCATGGGCGAAAGCCCGGTAAACCACTCATTCCCCGGTTTCACAAAACAGGGGATAGAAAATTGTCTGAAATCTGAAAGGAGACAAATCAATGAAGAAGAATAGAATGATGCGCACTGCCGCTGTTCTGTTGGTTGCAGTTCTGCTGACCACTAGCGTCATCAGCGGCACTTTCGCAAAGTACACCACCTCTGCATCCTCTGAGGACAGGGCACGCGTTGCCAACTGGGGCTTTGAGAGAACCAACAGCATGGATCTGACCAATCTGTTCCTGGGTTCTTACGACAATGTCGTTTCCAATAACGGCAACGATGTGATCGCTCCCGGCACCGCAGGCTCCACTACTTTCAGCTTTGCATATGACGGCAAGAACGGCACCACCGGTCCTGAAGTTGCTTACACCTTTGAAGTGAAGGTCGACGCCTCCTGCGCCGATGCTATCCTTGCAAATAAAAACATTCTGTGGCAGTTGGACGACAAGGGCTATGGTTCTTGGGAGAAGATGATCGCAGACATCACTGCGCTGTCCGGTTCTACTACCGGCACGCAGCAGTATGCTCCCAACACTCTGCCCGAAGCTTTCACAGATGCTGATGAGGTTCACACCATCTCCTGGAAGTGGATCTTTGACGAGACTGCAGCTAATAAGGAAGCCGATACTGTAAATGGCGACAATCTGGACACCGCTATGGGCAATGATGATGCTCTGGCAAATTGCTCCATCAAGATCACCATTACCGCAACTCAGGTTGACTGATTTCCCACGAGTTCACATTTGAATTTACTTAACAATGGCACCCGGCTTATCGTGGCCGGGCCGGGTGCCGGAGTTTCTTAACGGTTTTGTTTTTGCAAAAGTCATTTCACGCAAATGGCCTTTGCAAGGGCATAACCCGCCTAAGGAAAGGAGCGGATCGGTATGGACACTGATGTTCAGAAAAATGTCGATGCAGAAAACGAAAAGAAAGAAAAAAAGCACCACAGTGTAGTGCTTGTCATACTGCTGGTTGTTATTTTGATCTTGTTTTTACTAAGTACGATTATTCTCGGCTCCCGGCTCTATGAGTTGACCACCCGGGATCAGTACACGGTAGATTTGGGCCTGGGTGAACCGGAGGGTAAGATTGAGCTGTTCCGCATCGAGTATTCCAATGCGAAAGGCGAAGTTACCGTGCAGGGTGTCAATGCCGACAACGTGGTCGCTCCCGGCACTACGGTCAATTACGATATTTATCTGCGCAATCACGACGATGTGGTGATTGACTTTATGATGACCCCTGCTGTGGATTTTCTTACGGGTGATGAGGTTCCCGTGGAATTCAAGCTGGTAGATTCCTATGGCAACTACCTTTTGGGCAGCGAAACCGAATGGGCTAAACCCGACGACGTGAACGCTATGATGCATAAGGGCAGCATCCATCCGGGTGAAGTCTTTACTTATCATGTTTCCTGGCGGTGGGTGTTTGAAGTCAACCAAGAGCAGAATGAATACGACACTTATCTTGGCAACCAAAACGGAGAGATCGTACCCGGTGTTCGGGTCGGTATTTCCACAGAGGCCGTGGCAAACCCTGCACCTGTCAAGTCCAATTCCCATATGATGCACCTGCTGGGCGAAGGCTTTGGTTGCTGCTGGTGCTGTTACCTGGTGTGGCTCTTGCTGCTGATCATTCTGATTCTGCTGGCACGACTCTGGTTCCTGCACCGGAAGGTCAAAAAGCAGTACGAAACACTGGAGGAATATGAGGAAGTGCTGGAAGAGCATGGCCTTCTGATTGATGGAAAATTGGTTAACAAAGATGAAAAACTGTAAAAAGTGCTTGCTTCGCTATCTGCTGCTGGGTGTTTTGGCCGCAATCGCCGGCATAAACCTGTATTCACTCAATGCCTCCCGGTTGGCAGGCAATCCACTGCCTACTCCCTTTGGATATGGCGTGGCAGTTGTTTTGTCCGGAAGTATGGAGCCGGAGTTTGCTGCAGGCGATCTGATCGTTGTAAAGCAGACAGGGGCATATGCGCAAAATGACATAGTGGTTTTTCAAGACGGACGGAGCCTTGTTGTTCACCGGATCATAAGCTTGGACGGCGAAACGGTAACCACCAAAGGAGATGCCAACAACACAGCAGATGCTCCCATCCATATTTCCGCTATAAAAGGGGAAGTGATCTTCTGGATTCCCTACATGGGAAATGTGGTTGAATTCATAAAAACCCCGGTGGGTACGCTGTGCATCATTGCCGCGATCCTGCTTCTTTTGGAAATCCCCCGCAGGAATGAAAAGAAGAAAAACGACGAGGAAAAACAAAAAATCATTGATGAGATCAAGCGCTTAAAGGAAGACTAACCCAAGGAGGTGAATCGGAAATATGGGCAAGCAGCCAAAAGAAAAAATTAATATTCCTATTTGCGTAGCTTGCGTTCTGCTTTGCCTGACACTGTTTTCGTTTCATCTGTGTGGCGGGCTATATGCCAGATATACATCGACCGCCACTGGCAGCGACTATGCAAGAGTGGCCCGCTTTGATGTATCTGAAGTGGGCGCATGCTTGTCTACGGATTATTTAGTCGAAACCGTGGTTCCCGGAACCACCACCCAAAGGATCACCGTTACAAATAACAGTGAGGTAGCAGTTGCCTATAAAGTGACCGTGGAAAATACAACACAAAATATTCCGTTTGCATTTTCTGTGAATGGAAGTGAGCCCGTGCAGGATCTGTGCAGCGTTGTCTGTTATTTGGAGCCCAACTCCACAAGCGACATTGCCGTTTCTTCCGTTTGGAGCGAAGACGGAGCGCTTGAATATATGGGCATGGTAGATCTGATCAAGCTGTCTATCCGGGCAGTGCAAGTAGACTAACGAAAAGGAGTATGTTGGATGTCAAAAGACCAATCTCAAAATAAAAAGCCTTCGGTCCGCATAGGGATGATTCTGACCATCGCAGCAGTACTCTTGATCATTGGCATCGGCGGCGTTTTTGCGAAATATATTCACGATGCCGGCGGCGGAATGCTGTTATCTGCAAAGGAGTTTTATTTCACCAGCAATTTACTGCAGGAAGAAACCAAAAAATATATTCTGAATTCCACCGCAACAGAGGTCTCCTTTACCTTGGGAAATTATGCGGATAATCTGCGTGTTTCTGAGATGGATATTGCATATACCGTTTCCGTTAAGACCAAAAGCGGCGGACAGCTGCCGCAGATCCTGGATAGCAATGCCGGCGGTTTGCTTTTAGCCGATCAGGTCAGCGAAACCACCGTAACTTTGAAGAATCTCCAAAAAGGAGAGACCTATATTGTTACTGCCACGGGAAAAAATAGCTATAAACAGACATTAACAGCAGAATTTACCGTGTCCGGTAGCGACGAAAATGTCTACTGGCATTTAGATACCTCCAACGATGCCTTCGTGGCGCTGACAGTGTGGACACATAATGTGACCGGGCATTTGACGGTCACAACCCCGGCGGGCTTAATCCCCGACAATACCGACCCGATCCTCCAGACGGCTTACAATTACAGCAGCACAGGATATGGTGCGATGCAGTTTATAGACAACGCAAACTTCACCGGCGCATATTCCTCCTATACATACCGCTTCTTTATCAGCGACGACGGTTTTATTGCGGATGATTTTGCTGCTTTCATAACCCAAGACGAAACGGAGTATCTGGCAGTAAAGGCAAATATCCCAAAATAAAAAGGAGTGATACGCAATGCAAAAAATAAAACAGAATAAATCTGCCATTGCGATCCTGGGCATATCGCTTCTTTTGTATGTTTCTCTATGCATTTGCGTGCTTATCCCGTCTGTTGTTGCCACATCGGCGGTGAGCATTGAAAACAACGGATCAAGACTCGTTGCCAAATCGGATAGTACACCTACATCCTATCAGTGGCAGATAGCCGATACGGCGGATGGCACCTTTTCTACCATTGAGGGTGCTACAGAAAGGTACTACGACATCACGGCAAGTGATGAAGGAAAATACATCAAGGCAGTTATTGACGGCATTGAAACAGAAACAGTTGGCCCAATTGGAAAACTGATTACTATGGATATCGGCAAGGGTGCTATTTCCCTGGGCACGACCTACAGCGGTCAAGATTCGGATGGTAATTCTGTTTCCGGAACACATACCGCTTCCAATATCTATGTGATCGTCCATAAGGAAAACGAGATCAAGACCGAGAATAACCTTGTCTTCAGCGGCAATCTTCCCAATGCGCCTTTTGATGTAACACTGGCAGGCGTGAATATGGGCTCTACGCCTACCAATCACAATCAGGCGCCGGGTAATGGCGGCGTCGGGACACCTACAGGTGGTGAGATCCGGATCCCTGCCACCAGTAGCGGTGTAAAGAAAGTTACTTTACGTTTGCGGGATGAGAATATCGTCCGCTATATTTCGTACTACAACGGTGGTGACACAAACACACCTGCAACGGTTGCCTCTTCCCTGAAAATTACAAACATCAACGGCGACGGTGAAGTGGAGGGCGGCTGCTTATATGTTCCAATCAAGCTCGCTCCCGAACAAATCGAAGACTTTGTAAACAGCAAAACCAACTACAACCACTGGAATGCCGGCATTGGTGGAACAGATGGAAGCTCTCTTGTTCAGAATTTGCATATTGCAGGCGGTAAAATCCAGGTTGTAACCACGCTGGGCGATAACTGTACGGCAATCGGTGCCGGCGGTAACGGATACTGCCAGATGGAGATCTCCGGCGGTGAAGTCATTGCACACTGTAACGGCACCGGCGCTGCCATCGGCGGTGGCATTGGCTGGAACGCTGCGGCCGGTAAAGCAGATATATTGATCACCGGTGGTAAAATTTTTGCGGAAAACCACGCAAGAATTACCGCAGCCAAAGACGGAATCAATCATACGGTTGGCGGCGTGGCCATCGGCTCCGGCAGCACCTTCCATTCAACCGGTAGTGGCGGTACCGTTACGATTACCGGTGGCGATGTGGAAGCCTATGGCGCTTACGGTAACGGTATTGGCGGCGGCAACAGCTCCTCCTACGCAGGCGGCAGTGCAACCATTTATATTACCGGCGGCACCGTAAAAGCCAACTCCATTGGTGGCGGAAACAGTGCGAAAGGCGATGGCGGCTCCGCAACGATCACCATTGATAATTATGCTAACGTTAGACTGACCAAAGAAGGAACCGATTGCGATTTTTGCGGCATTGGCGGTGGTAACAGTCTTTCCGGGAACGGCGGCCAAGCGACCATTACTGTGAAAAGCGGTACCATCCACTCTGACGGCTCCATCGGTGGCGGTGAAGGCGGCGGCACGGGAAATGGCGGCGATGCCACTGTAAATATTTATGGCGGTAACCTTACTGCCGCATCAATTGGCGGCGGTACCGGTAGTGTCGGCGGTCACGGTGGTGCCGCAATCGTAACGGTTACAAATGGTAATATCCAAACCGGCTCCATCGGCGGCGGTAAGACCAATAACCCCAATGGTAAGTTGGGTTACGCAAAAGCCGATATTTCTGGCGGTGACATCGTCGGTCAGTTCCTGATGGCTGCCGGTGGCACACAAAACTGCTCCTTTACCATGACCGGTGGTGTACTACACGGTGTAAACACCGAAAACGAGGCCTATGCCCAGAGAGATGGCGCTGCGGTCTATATGGATGACCCCAACGGCGTGGTAAACATCTCCGGCGGTACGATCAAAGAGTGTGCGGCCCAAAATGGCGGCGCCATTTATATGACTGCAGGCAGCTGTTCCATCTCAGGCGCAGCATCCATCGAAAGCTGTACTTCCACCCAAAACGGTGGTGCCATCTATATGGGTGGTGGCACATTGACTGTGGATGGCGGAACGATCAAGAATAATGCCGCCCAATTGGACGGCGGTGCAGTTTACCTGGGTGGCGGCGAAATGACCGTGTACGCAGGAGAGATCTCTGGCAATAAGGCACTAGAGGGCAGCGGTGGCGCAGCCTACATTGACGGCGGCAATGTTTATATTGCCGGCGGTGATGTGACGGGCAATACTACAGCCAAGAATGGTGGCGGTATTGCAGTGAACGATGGCAACTATTCCATGGTCGGCGGCAATGTGAGCAGCAACAAGGCGCTAAGCGGCAGCGGCGGCGGTATTTATGTATCGGCCAATGAAACCGATGTGAAAGTCAGCATTTTCAGCGGTGCATTGTTCAACAACACCGGCACTGTGGACGGCGGTGCTTTGGCGGTGGTCGGCAAAGCGGACAGCGCCAAGACGATTCAGGTGCAGATTGGTATTCCGGAGCATCACTTTGACACAGAGGGCAATATAATCTGCGACCATGACGGTGTAAACATTTTGGATGGCACCATTACCAAGTGTCCCGAGTTCAGCGGCAATCAAGCCGGCGAATCCGGCGGCGGCATCTATGTGACCGGCAGCACCAACACCAGCCTGAACATTTTCTGCCTAACAGAAGATCCCGATAATCTGAACAATGCAGCCGGTGACAACAATCAGAGTAACTTCATGAGGATGGAGGGCGGCAAGGTTACCATCACCACCTCCAACACCATGAAGGAGGACAACCTGAACGACCAGGATGCCCACCATGGCAACACCCAGATCACCAGCACCATCTATGTTACCGGTGGCAATATGGCCCTTTGGGGCGAAATGACCAACCCCAGTATCACCCAGGTGATCACGGTGGACATTACAAAAGAAGGCGATGACTTTAATGACTATCGTCTCAATACTGAGATAGAAGACAAACGCTATAAGCTGAAGTACTTTGAAAACTTCAAGGATCCCGTTACCGGTGTTATCACCGGTCAATATAAAGAATACGAGATCCTCCACGGCTCAGAGATTATCATCAGTTCCAATATCTACAGCCACCCGGGCTATACCATCCAAAACTGGAATACCGGCAATGGTTACGATCTTCCCCTGCAACTATACTACCCGGAAGATGTGGAGGGAACAGAGCCTTCCAGCCCCAGACCTCCGGAAGATGCGAAGGCCAGCGGTTGGTATAAGATCAACTCCAAATACCTCTTCGACGGTGATCCCATCGGCGATTTGGAGATCTATGCCATCTGGGAGCCGAACGGCTATACCGTAATCTATCATCCCAATGCCGATTCCTATGGGGGCGAAATGGGCAATGATGCGTTCTTGTACAACACCGAAAGCGCCCTGAAAAAGAATGCATACCAACGACCCGGGTATGACTTTGTGGGTTGGTGCATAGATCAAACACCGACGGAAGCTTCCGTTATCTATAAGGATGAGGAAAGCGTCATTAATTTGACCAGTGAAAAGGGCGCTGTCGTCACCTTGTATGCCCAGTGGAAGGAATGTGATCACACAGAGCCTGCTCACACATACACCTATCGTCTGATCGGTGACGGAACCGCCATCAAACGGGATTGCTCCTGCGGTAATTACAGCGAGGAAGTCAGACTCTCGGCAGATTCCTTTGTGTATGACAAAACAAACCATCCTGCCCATGTGGTCTACACCTCTGAAACCTGGAAACCCTCGGTAACCTATGAAGCGCTGGATGGCGATGCTCTTGTAAATGAGCTGCCTTACTATGCCGGCCTGTATCAAGCCAGCGCAACAGCAGGAGGGGTGACCGCAAGCATAACCTACACCATCGAAAAGGCGGAGCAAGCTGCGCCTGCAAAACCGGACTATACCACACAACTGGTGGATGGCGGATCGGTTTTGAGCGTCAAACCGGTGGCTCCCTCTGAACTGACACAGACCGATCCGGATGGCTATGACAGCCTGATCGAATATAATCTGGTCTATTATGTGGGCGGCGAAAAGCATACGAAGGCGCAAACCACAGCGCAGAAGCTTGACCCCAGTGTGGAATATGCGGCGCAGTTTACCGTAGATGTGGTGCTGACGAACTATTATGTTTATGTCAGCTATGCAGAGGGCGCCAACTACAAAGCATCCGCTGAGACCCCGGCAGACAGCGTGTATTTCTACGCAGGTGAAAATGTCGAGATCATCGTCAATAATCCCGTGGGCATTTTGAAGGAACTGAAGCTGGCAAGCGACAGCGGAGACAGCATCGTGGAAAACGGCGCAGCTTTGTCCATAGAGCTGATGGAAGGTTATTACTTCCCTCAAAACTACGACAGCAGAGTTACGTGTGTAGCAACTACGATACCGGATGGTCAGCCTGCTGAAGGCGTGCAATTTGCTATAGAATCGTCCTGCTCTCAGTATTCCGTTCATAATATCAAGGAATCCACCCGTATCGTCATTACCCTTCCCAATGCGAACAAGCTGGTAACGGTATCCTCCCGGATCACGGAAGGACAGGTTTTTGGTAATGTAACATCGGATGCTGCAACCATCAGCCGGGATTCTGCCTTTACGGTTTACTACCGTGTGACGAATTTCGTGGGCGCAGAATATGAGGCACCTGTGTTGTCCTTTAACACTGCGATGCCTGCCGGAACGACCATTATTATGCTGGACAAGCAAACCGGGCAGTACTACTGGGATCAGGGTAAATCCGGTGGCGTAACGGGACTCAACCTGTCTGCCTTTGTCCGGATGGGTGATGCCAATAAAACACCCTTTGCGGTGACCGATGGAGACCTGAAGCTGCAGTTCATCATCGATTATTCCCGGACAGAAAGCGGGATGGCCGGTGATGCCGTAAACGTCACCTTGCGGATTACCCGCAAGACCACATCCGGGGGAACAAAAGCTGCGGCAGAATGCAGCCTCAGGGCGGTGGATGGCTTCTCTTTGACCGAGGAAGCCAGCGGTGCGCTGACCTTCCAACGCAATTCCTCTGCCGGTTTTGCATCCAAGTGGGAAAACCGGGACAGCGCATTGGTGCTGATCCCCAAAACCACCCTGCCCGCTGATGCACAACTATCACTGGTTTGCGTTGATACAACAAAAATTATCGGCACAAATTGCAACGGGCATTTCGTGTATTCGCTCCCTGCAGATACAGTGGGAACTATTTCTGTTTCCCTGGTTTCCAGCCTGCTCCCGGAAGGCATCAGCAGCTACGATTTTGATGTCAAATGGATCGTTGCGGAATCCTTGGTGGAACACTCGCCTATGAATGCTCCGGCGGTAGCAGCTATAGAGTATACCGTTTCCTGTACAAAGCAGAAGCCTGTATCCCTGAAGATCGCAGCCGACGCGAAACTCTATGCCGTGGCAGACACGGTACATGCTACCATTAGCTGGGCAGATATACCCGTAACCTATGACATGGAAGTTGTGTTGCTGGTGAAGGCCGCAGACGGCAATTATATCAGCACCGGTATTACCCAGCCGATCCACTTTAGCAACAGCACCGGAACGATGCCTGTGAATATCTCGCTGGCGAGTATCAGTAACGGTAGTTACTGTTTACAGATCACCACAGATCAGGGCTTGATCCGTATAGCAGAGGCTCGGTATTACTTTATTGTTCAATAAGCATTTACAGGGTGATGACGGAGAAAATCCGCCATCACCCTGTCTTCGTTAATGCGTCCTGTATTCTATTGTTCATTTGTTGCTTTCATACATAAAAATGCCGGTGATATCACCGGGAGCATACATCCTAACAATTGCAGGATCTCCATGCAGACCTTTCGCAATAATTAATTCCATTTCGTTTTCATCATAGGATCCATCGTCATAATATGTGGAAGGCTTACACGGAAAATGAACAAAATCAAACAAACGGCAATTTCACCTCTGTTGAATTGGTTGTTTAACGAATGCAACGCTCTCACCGTTAGCGTTGCATTGTATCAAATTGTGTAGTATATGCCAAAAAAGCAGATACCCTTCGGGGTATCTGCTTTTTTTACAAGCGCTGTGATAGTTTGCCTATTGCGATTGTTATATAGGTGTGATAAAATAACGAAAATTTTACTATTTTAGAACAGGAGGGATCGCAGTGAAGAAAAAAAGCGCAGGAAAGGGCATCAAAGGCATTGTTTCTGTGTGCCTTTTGTTTGCTGTGGTGCTTCCGCTTCTTTGGGGCTGCACCCCGGCGACCACCGGCAAGCGGCAGCTTTGGGTGGTGACGGAAAAGTCCACCTGGTCCCGGATGAACGGGCAGCTTTATATGATCGAGCAGGCCTATGAAAAACAGCACAAGGATGTGGATATCCGGGTGGAGTATCTTCCCACGGAGCAGCAGGAGCGGGATGTGTATTTGCAGCAGCTGCGCACCCAGATCCTCCGTGGCGGCGGCCCGGACTTATATCTTCTGCCCACGGACAATACCCTTGTCTTGGACGAGCCTATCCAGTATACCCGTGTGGAAACAGAGCCGCTGTTTTCCGATGTGGAGCTTGCCATGCGCAACGGCCTTTTCTATGACATCAGCCGCTTTTATGACAAGGACGATGCCCTGGGCAAGGAAAGCCTGAACCCTTACATTATGGATGCAGGTGTGGTAGGCGGCAAGCGCTATGTGCTGCCTCTGCGCTATGATCTGCCGGTGATCTATGCCCGGCTGGATAAGCTGCAGGAAACCGGCTTTGACCCTGCGGTTTTGCAAAAGGATATTTTTGCCATTATGGAAGCAGTGCTGGCATCCGGTGATCCGGTGCTGGCGGGGGGTATTTTCCACCATAGCTTCAGCGCCTTTTCTGACTTTGTGGACTATAGCACCGGCAATGTGCTGCTGACGGAAGATAAGCTTGCTTCCTATATGGAAGCCTATCAAAAGCTGATGGCGCTGCTGGGCAGCCAGGAAGCCTATGTATTAACGAACCTGGATATCAGCACATTTATCAACGATTCCTACGATAAAACCACCATGTGGGTGGAAAAGGCAGAGGACATCAAGGTCATGGACGGAGAGGTCATCTACGAAAACGCCCAGGAGCGGATCTATACCTATTATCCCCTTTGGATCGGTACTTTGCAGGATGGCTTTGATTATGTGCCTGCTGCCCAGTATGACAATGGGGATATGGCAGTGCTGCCTATGCGAGCCGTAGGCGGAGATGTGGTCGCCACAGTGACCTACTATGGGGCGGTTGGCTCCGGCTGCAGCGATCCGGAATTGGCCTATGATTTTCTGCGGCAGTTTTTGCTGGAGGATGCCCAGTGGGAAAAGACCCGCCCGGTTCGCAATCATATGAAGCCTCTGAAAGGGCCGGGAGATACCTCCAGAGATACCCAGTACCCGGGACTTATCGAAGAGGGCTGGGCAGTGCGGGATCGAAATGCCCTGCAGACCCTCTGGAATGCCCGCAGAATACAGATCTATAAGAAGCCGGCCTATATGAGCAACGAGGCTGCCCAGGATCGGATGCGCAAGATCGGCCTGATGACCCTGGAAGAGGGGAGAATGCCCCTTTTTGACATAGAGATCGACCAGGTCCGGTTCAATACCACCATATCCGATAAGCTGGCAGATATTTTGGCCGGCCTTAACCAGCAGGACTATAAAAAAGCGCCCATCCAGGTGGATATTCCCCGTTTGGCAGAGGAGCTTTTGTGGTCGCTGCGCTGGTTCGTGGCGGAGGGATAACTATGAAGTTAAAGACAAAAAACGCCCTTACAGCCTACGGCCTGATCCTGCCCCTTTTGCTGGGCTGTCTGATCTTTTACGCCCTGCCCTTTGGAATGGTGCTTTACTATTCTTTGGTAAGGGGCAGCGGCTACTCCCAAGCCTTTGTGGGGCTGGGAAACTACGGAACTCTGTTTTCCAATGAGATCTTCCGTATGGCTTTGGGAAATACCCTGAAATTTTTGGTGCTGGGCATTGGGCTGAATTTGCTCCTTGCCTATGCCATCGCCCTGTTCCTAAAGAACAAGGTGAAAAAGCACAAGGCGCTCCAATCTGTGATCCTGCTTCCCTATGTAATGCCGGTGGTGGGAACGGTGCTGCTGGTGGATATTCTGTTCTCCCAGGCAGGCCTTGGTAATCTCCTCTTAAAGGCCTTGGGACTTCCTGTGCAGGATTGGCTCCACTGCGACAGCGCCTTTGGGGTGGTGGTGCTGCTGTACCTTTGGAAAAACATCGGCTACAGCGTGATCTTGCTGCTTTCCGGCCTGGCCACCATCCCCGATGAGCAGTATGAAGCAGCTGCTATAGACGGAGCAAGCGGTCTTAAACTCTTCCGCTACATCACCGCACCCCAGATGTGGTACAGTGTGTTCTTTGCAGGGGTCTTTTCTCTGCTCAATGCCTTCAAGTGCTTCCGGGAGATCTTCCTCATCGGCGGCACCTACCCCCACGAAAGCATCTATATGCTCCAGCACTTCATCAATAACTGCTTTGAAAAGCTGAGCTATTCCAAGATGGCGGTGGCCAGTATGCTGATGACCGCAACAGTTTCTTTGCTGTTTATCCTGTGCTATCGTTGGGTGAACCGGAAGGAGGCGTACAAAGAATGAAGAAAAAAAGAAGCCTTTTGGGGGCTGCGGTCTCCTTCTTCCTGTGCGCTGTGTGCATTTTGCCCTTTTTGTATGTGCTGGTGACCAGTTTGCAAAGCGCCCAGGGCAGCTTTACCCTCCGGTATTACTACCAGGTGTTTGTAAGCCAGACCCAGTATTTGTTCCGTTTCTGGAAAAGCGTGGGGCTGAGCCTTGCCATCGCATTAGGGCAAGTGGTGGTATCTGTGCTGGCGGCTTATGCCTTTGCAAAGTATAAGTTCCCCGGCAAGTTCCTGCTGTTCTTCCTTTTGATGATTTTGATGATCCTGCCCCTGCAGGTCACCCTGATGCCCAATTACATCGTTTTGGAAGAGGCCAACATCTTAAACACCTATTGGGCTTTGGCGCTGCCTGCCATCATTCTGCCCTTGGGTACATTCATTTTGACCCAAAGCTTCAAGGCAGTGCCAAATAGCATCGTGGAAGCGGCCCGGATGGACGGCTGTAAGCTGCCCCGTCTGCTGGTGCAGATCGTGCTGCCTATGAGCAAAAACGGCCTGATCTGTATTTTCCTGCTGTCCTTTTTGGATGCCTGGAATATGGTGGAGCAGCCCATTACCTATCTGAAGGAATTTGCAGATTACCCCATTGCGGTGGCATTGGCATCTGTGCCGCCCGGAGATCCCACCGTGCTGCTGGTAGCCTGTGTCCTTGTCACATTGCCGCCCCTGTTTTTGTTCTCCTTCTTCAACCGGGAACTGACGGAGGGCATTGCTTTGGGAGGTGAAAAGTAAGATGAAAAGAACGGTTTTATGCATCTTCTCTCTTCTTTTGATCCTGCTGGTGTTCTGCACCATGATCAGTCCCAAGGCGGCACAGGAGATGGAGACCCTTGTGGTAGCCAAACGGACGGAGTCCAAAATGAATACCTCCATTGGCGATATGTCCTTGCGCTGGGAACACGGTCAGGATATGATCTACACCCTGACGGAAGGCACAGGCTGGGAAACGGGTCTGCGGATCGCAGAAATGCCCCGCCGGGCGTATACCTGGTATGATGGCGCTGCCACTATCGGCCCCGGTGTGGAGTATCTGTATATCTATTCAGCTTCCCGTCCTCCGGTGGCCGGTGGCACGGTTCGTTCCGTAAAAGTCAAGTACGGAAACGATGAATACCTGATCTGGCATCCGGAGACCTTGGGGGACTTTGATAAGCTTCCCAACTCCATCACAGTGATCGCCCGGGGGGAGAATGTGGCCCATGTCCGCAGCCGTAACGCTGCAAACCCCTATTTTGAGCATAATATGTGGTTCACCTTTAAGGATATGGTGGGGAAAGAGGTCCGGGTGTATAGCCTTCGGGATGTGGAGAGCTTTGCAAATGCCCTTCCCTGGGTGGCGGCCATCTTTTCTGCCCTGCTTTGCAGCATTCTTTTGTGGGCAGGCACCTTCCTGCTGACCCGAAAGGGGAGCAACAAATGGATCTGGCTGGGAAATACCGGCCTGACCGCAGCTCTTTTGGGGGCAATACCCCTGCTTTGTGATCAGTTTAACCTGCCGGCTTCCTTGATGCCGCCCACCTCCATTTTGGATATTTCCCATTATGCAGGGGAGCTGCAAAGAGTGACAGCCGCCATGGAAACCATAGGAAATAACACGGTGCGCAGCTGGTATTCCCAGGCGGCCACCCTTTCTGCCCTGGTGGCAGCCGTGAGCATTTTGCTCACTGTGGGTGTCGTGTTGGCAGAAAGATATTTCTGTTCCCGAATAAAGGAATAAATGCAAAAAAGACGACCTGAAAAGGTCGTCTTTTTTGGTGCCGGCAACCGGAATCGAACCGGTACGGATTTTACTCCGAGGGATTTTCTTACCACTATAGCTTTCGCTACCCGTTTGGTTTGTGGTCTGGACCATGCCTTCACCTGTTCTAGGTGGTCAGTGTCTGGCCTCTACACCTTCCAAGGAGCTTCCTTGGCTTGGCTCGGCGTTGCCACTATCAAAGGTTTCACCGAATTTACTGACATTCAGAATAGTCATCCCTGGCTATCTGCTCTGTTCTTTGACCGATAGTAGTTTTGTAACGAATGGCAATTGGGGCAAAAAAGCCGCAAATTGCTGAGGGCATGATTTCTCGGGTTTCCATCAAGATGATGCAGCTCGCAAGGAGTAAATTCATCTTCTGGATTCCGTTTTTCTGCCCAGCCGCAACGTTGGCATTTGTCCTCTAAATACCCTTCCCGAATCAACCGTCTTTTCAGCTTATAGGTTTCATAGTCAGGATAGTTTCCTGCCAGAATATCCTCTGTGGAGATTTTGGGAGTTCTGGGTTTGGACAGTCCCTTACCACTGGGGTTTGTGGCATAGCATCCTAACTTTACAGCGTAGCGCTTAAAAGTATTAAAATGCATACCCAATTTTCTGGCGGCTTCTGCCATTGTCAAAGAATTTTGGCACGTTGTAATAAATATTTGCTCGTTTATCTTTTTCATATTACATAAACTCCTGCAAACACACAACAGCCTTCGTTAAAGTCCCTTGTGTCTACCTATTCCACCATGCCGGCGTAGAAATGATATTACCACAAATTTCCCTTCCCGTCAAGAGGAAAACCCACACGGGCAAACTTTGCTGCCACCACATATACTATTGTAGAAAGGTGGTTTTGCTATGCGGATGAAGGTTGGAATTGTAGGGTACGGCAACTTGGGAAAAGGGGCAGAGGCGGCGGTGATGCAGCAGGGGGATATGCAGATCGTGGGTCTTTTCTCCCGTCGGGAGGGGCTTATGAGTGCCTCCCGTGTCCGGGTCTATCCTATGGATGCCATTATGGACTTGCGGAAGTATTTGGATGTACTTATTTTGTGCGGCGGCAGTGCCAAGGATCTGCCGACCCAAAGCCCAGAGCTTTCCAAAGAATTTCCCATTGTGGACAGCTTTGATGACCACGAAAATGCGGCAGCCCATATTGCCGCTTGCAATAACGAACACCACGCCGCCATCGTCTGTGCCGGGTGGGATCCGGGGCTTTTCAGCATCCAAAGGGTGCTGTGCAAAAGCGTCTTTCCCCATTTACAAATACATACTTTTTGGGGGCCCGGCATCAGCCAGGGTCACAGCAACGCCCTGCGGCAAATAGACGGGGTAATAGATGCCCGGCAGTACACCATTCCCAACGAAGCCGCCCTGCAAAAGGCGAGAGAAGGCAAATATCTCTTAAAAGAAAAAATGCACCGCAGAGTCTGCCATGTGGCCATCGAGCCGGGGGCAGACCGGGATAGGATTCGGGAAGAAATCCTGAATATGCCCCATTATTTTGCTCCCTACGAAACGGATGTCCATTTTGTTCCCAAGGAGGAACTGTCTAAATCCCTTGCCCACGGAGGACGGGTCATCGGCGGGGGAGGGCAGATGGAGCTTTCTTTCTCTCTTACCTCCAATCCCCAGTTCACCGGGGCGGTGCTGACCGCCTATGCAAGAGCCGCCTGGCGGCTGGAGCAGGAGGGCAATTTCGGCGCAAAGACCCCACTGGATGTGCCGGTTTCCTACCTTTGCCCCATCGATGCAGAAGAATTCCTATGAAAAAAGCAGGGACATAAGTCCCTGCTTTTTAAATATTAGATTAAGCCAACCTGGCAGGAAGAAGACACCAAGACAAGCAACTCGACCCCGAAGTGTATATGGATACTCGAGAGGGGAGAGTTGCGCAGTAAGTCAAAATGCCTTGCGAAGCAAGTTTTTACACCTCATCCGTCAAAAATCAGAGATTTTTGCCACCTTCTCCTCAAGGAGAAGGCTTAGATGGCAGCCATCAAGCTATTCATGCATTTTGACGGTTGGGGGCTTCTCACGCCAGGTAGATAGCTTTACATGCCAGCATGGTCATGTAGCAGTCTAATTTACTGACCAGCTCCATGGGAGCGTGCATGCTCAAAACAGGCACGCCTGCGTCCACGGTAACGATGTTCCGGTTTGCCATATAAGCAGCCACAGTACCGCCGCCGCCCTGGTCAACCTTACCCAGAGTGGCCAGCTGCCACAGCACATTTGCTTCGTCAAAGGTCTTGCGAATGTGGCGCATTGCTTCAGCGGAAGCGTCAGATGCGCCGCCCTTGCCACGGGAGCCGGTGTACTTGCAGATGGAAACGCCATAATTCAGGCGGCTGTTGTTCCGACGGTCGCTGACCTCGGGGAAGTTGGGGTCAAAGGCATTGGAAACGTCAGCAGACAGGCAGAAGGAATTTTCGAAGCAGCGGTTCAGATTTGCACCGGTGGCATCGCACAGATCCTGCATAAAGGTGTCAAATGCCTGGCTCAGCATACCGGAAACGCCCACAGAGCCGATCTCTTCCTTGTCAGCCAGAATGCACACAGCGGTGTGGGTGGGGATGCCCATATCCAGCATAGGTTCGATTTCTGCATAGGCGCAGACCCGGTCGTCGTGGCCGTAAGCAGCCAGCAGGCTGCGATCCAAGCCAACTTCACGGCACTTGCCTGCAGGCACGATGCACAGTTCAGCGCTGTGGAAGTCAGCTTCCACGATGCCGTACTTTTCGTTCAGCAGCTTCATAATGTGCAGCTTAACCAGGTCGCTGCCTTCACCCTGAAGGGGTTCAGAACCCAAGATCACATTCAGCTGTTCGCCTTCAATGACCTTGGCAGCGGTCTTCTGCATCTGGTCAGCAGCCAGGTGGGGCAGCAGGTCAGATACATAGAATACAGGATCGGTGTCCTCTTCACCGATGGTGACGGTAACGGAAGTGCCGTCCTTCTTGCAAACAACACCGTGAATAGCCAGCTCGATGGCGGTCCACTGGTACTTCTTGATGCCGCCGTAGTAGTGGGTCTTGAAGTAGGCGATCTCCCCGTCTTCGTAGAGGGGATTGGGCTTCAGGTCCATACGGGGGGAGTCCACGTGGGCGGCGCAGATGTTGGCGCCTTCGTTGAGGCTTGCGCTGCCGATAACAGCCAGCATAATGCTCTTGCCGCGGTTGTCCTTGTAGACCTTATCGCCGGGCTTCAGGGCAGCACCGGGAACGATGGCCTTAAAGCCGTGTTCCTCGGCAACCTTCACGGTCCATTCGGTGGCTTCCCGTTCGGTCTTGCAGGCGTCCATAAAAGTGGCATAGCGCTTGCAGTAGCCTTCCATTTCTGCTCTCTGCTCCTCGGTCAGATTTGCATAGCCATTCTTGGGGGCAGACAGCAAAGTGTTCTTCAGTTCTTCGTTTGTCATAGTAGTTCTCCTTTTCTTTTGCTTATTTTTCTATTATACCTAATTTTTCATAAAGGGCAATACATTTGCACCGAAATGCTTCCATTGTGCTGTCGTTGTGCAAATGATGCTGGCACTTTTCAATAAACCACTGCTGTGGCTTCTGGGCATGGATCCGGGCAGCGGCTTGTTCGGCTGTGATGCCATCTCTTGCCATCAGCCGGGAAATCCTGACTTCTTCCGGTGCGGTGATCGCCAAAGTGGTGTGGCACAGCTCTGAAAGCGCCCCTTCAAAAAGCCCAATGGCATCAATGGCAACCAGCTTGGGAGCAGTTTCCAAAAGCCGCAGCACTTCTTTTTTTACCGCTTTGTGGGTAATGGCATTTAAGTCCAGCAAAGCAGCCTCGTCAGAAAAAACGATGGAAGCCAATTTCTTTCGGTTCAGTTCTTTATTTTCCACCGTGCCGGGGAAACGGTTTTCAATGGAAGAAAGCAAGGCTTCATCCTTTTTCAGCAGGTCGTGATAGACCCGGTCGCAATCGATGACCAGACCCCCAAGCTCTGCGATCAAGGATAGGGCGGTGGTTTTGCCGCAGCCTGTGCCGCCGGTGATACCGATGATCATAGGCATTCCTCCCCGTTTACCACTTGGAAGGCTGCCGCCTTCTTCAGCCGGTTCTGCACCGCATAGGCGATGCCGCCCCCTTCCGGGCAACGGGCATAGACCGTGCCGATGTCTTCTTTGTCCAGCTCCCGAAGGGCGGCAAAAAGACCGGCAGACAATGTGGCAGGATCTTCTTCCTTGCCGTAGGGCAGGGGTTGACAATCTGCATAAAGGGGCAATTCTTCCTGGAAGCACAGCACCCGGTCACCGGGTACAAAATGGTTGTGAATGTACCGGCTGGCCCCATCCCGGCTGCCTGCCACGATGATCACGGGACAGCGTGGGGCATAGTGGCGGTACTTCATACCGGGGGCTTTTACCACATCGTCATTACTTAACTGGGCGGTGACCGCCTTGTCCACCACTAAATCTCCCAGCACCTGCAAAAGCTGCTCCGGGCCGATACCGCCGGGGCGAAGAAGTCGGGGTCTTTCCTCCGTCAGGTCTACGATGGTAGACTCCACACCTACAGCGCAGGCTCCGCCATCCACAATGCAGGGGATCTTGCCCTTGTGGTCGTCCAGCACGTGCTGGGCGGTGGTGGTGGAGGGCTTGCCGGAAAGATTGGCAGAGGGCGCAGCGATAGGCACACCTGCCAAAGAAATGATTTTTCTTGTAATCTCGCAGTCTGGGCATCTGACTGCCACGGTGGAAAGACCGCCGGTGGTGCGCTTGGGAACGATGTCCCGGGCAGGAAGCACGATGGTCAGCGGGCCGGGCCAAAAGGTCTCCGCCAGCTTATAGGCACTTTCCGGAATGGAGTGGCATAAAGTCTCCATCTGGCTTGCATCAGCCACATGGAGGATCAGGGGATTGTCCTGAGGGCGTCCCTTGGCAACAAAGATCTTGGCAACAGCGTTTTCATCCAAGCCGTTTGCACCCAAGCCGTAAACCGTTTCCGTGGGCAGGGCAACCAACTGCCCCTTTTTGATAAGCTCCGCCGCCAGCTTCGCCGTTCCCGGCTCCTGGGCAGAAAGCACTTTCGTTTCCATAGGACACCTCCTTTTCGCATTTTGACCATTGTAGCACAGTTGCAGGCAAATTGCTATAGAAAAATCCGTTCTTTCGATTGAAAACAACCCGGCAGAGGCCGAGAAGCCGCCAAGACAAGCAAAACGGACCCCGTAGCGTACTTGGTGTACGTGAGGGTCCGTTTTGTGATGTAAGTCAAAATGCCTTGCGAAGCAAGCTTTTTACCCCTCATCCGTCAAAAATCAGAGATTTTTGCCACCTTCCCCCCAGGGGGAAGGCTTTGAGGTGCAGTCAAATGAATTGCTTGCATTTTGACGGTTGGTGGCTTCTGGGCTCTCTGCGTTAGATTGCTCGTGTCCATTCCGTGATCAACCAGCCCGGCACAAGCCAGATCAGCTGATACAGGAACATATTCACGGGGGTGATCAGGTGCAGCGCACCGATGACCACCAAAATCGCCAGCATCACAAGACCTACAAAACCGCCGATCATCTGCACGATGGTGCCAAGCATAGAAGCGGTGTAGGCGCTCCGGGCGCCGGTGATACCATAGGCGGAAACGGCAAGACCCGGCTTGGTAGCAAGCAGGATGGGCTTGCTGCCCTCTTCCGGCTGTACATTGCGAAGCGCCTGCCGGGTGGGATAGTCGGGGAAGTGTAAGCGCCGGGTACGGGCGCCCAGCTTGTTTTGCAGGAAAGAGCCTGTGAGCATAGGGTCGGCTGCCACGATGGTTGCCTTCAGACCCCGGTAGGCGCAAAGGGTCTGCAAGCCGGCAGCAGAGCCACGGTTTTTATCGTAGCTGATGGCAAACATACCGGAAAGCTCACCGTTTACTGCCACGCAAATGCTCTGCCCCATATACAGGCTCTCATCGGCCTCCACGCCCATCTGCCGCAGGAAGGAAAGGCTGCCGGCCAGCACGGCCGCATCGCCGATCTGCCCACCCACACCATGCTCATAAGCCTGCAGATCATCGGCCTCCAAAATACGGCCGTTGTGATTATCCAGCAAGGTCATAAACAGGGGAGTCAGACCGCTTTCCGTTGCCTGCATCAAAGAAGCGGCATAGGAAACTACTTCTTCCGGGGTAAGAGAGCCGAAGAACTTGGTGCCGTTGAGCTTGGCGTAGCCTTCCGGGAACAGGTCCTTATAGAATACCGGGTAATCGGCCTTGCCCTTGGCAGCACGCAGTGCCTGCCAGCCGCAAAGAACCGTGCCTAATTTGTGAAGCCGCCGTTCCAGAATGGCAACGGGACGGGTGGATGTAATGAAACTGCCTGCAGGCAGCGCAAGAAGCAGGCTCACAGCCCAAACCTGCACACCGATAAAAGTGCTGCTCTTCCAGTACAGGGTGCCCATACCCAAAAGGAAGCTGGCCGCCAGGACCACCATGGCATAAATGCCCTGAAGCTTCTCCGGGGTGGAGCGGGTGTAGATGCTGCCCATAAAGTGATCCACCTGGCCTTCTCCACGGACAAAGAGCTTCCGTCCGTCCTCGGTTTTGACGGCGTAAGTGCCTTCCAGGGAAGTGGCCTTGCGCATAGTGTCCAGCCGGGAAGAAAGAGTGGTTCGCTTGTGGTAAGCCGCCAGTTGGGAGAAGGTCATTGCCAGGCAGAAGGCGGCACAGCAAGGCACTCTGAGAGCCTGCAGCGCCAGCAAGGCATCGGCAATGCACACAAGGAAGCTAAAGCCCAAAAGGGTGTTCAGGGAAAAGCGCTTTCGCAGCAGATCCGCAGCGCCCTCGATCAGCTGGAAGCTGCCAAGCAAGGCAGAAACAAACATAGCAAGGATCTGCCCGAAGATCACAGCCCGAAGATAGGTAGCGCCAACCACACCGAAGGCCTGCAGAGCCGTTACGGTAGCACACAGCAGCACCACCACAAGGTTTGCAAGAATGGCGGCTGCCAATTTGCCGGTGCCTTTTTCAGCCAGCTGGTAGTAGAGCCGCTCCGGCCCGGCGGTCAGCTGCTTTTTCAGCTCCTTGATGGGATTGGATTGGGGATGAAGCACAAAGCGGTTAGGCTTTTCTGCTTTTTGGGGTTCTTGTACCGGCACTTTTTGGGTGTCGCCCAGATCTGCCACCTTTACTTCTTCCGGATCGATCCGCTGGGTATCTTCCAGATCTGCCTGGGGGGCATCTTCGGTGCGAAGCTCCTCCAAAGAGGGGAGTGCCTGGGTGTCACTCAGATTTTCCTGAGGCTCCTGCAGGTCGGCAACATCATCTAACCGGATGGTGTCCACCTCGTCCTCGAAAATGGCAGGCTCCGGTGTTTCAAAGAATTCCTGGGGGAGACTAAAGTCCATTTCGTACTCTTCGTCCCCAATGGGGTCTTCCTCCGGCTCCGGGGCAGGCAGTTCCATCTGCACCGGCTCGGCAGCCACTTCTTCCGTGACTTCTTCGGTCACTTCTTCCGGGATCTCCTCCGGGGCAGCATCGCTGAATTCCCGGATGATGTCTTCAATATCAAATTGGTCGGTGTTGGGATTGCTCATAGGATACACCTCCGATTTACAGTCTTTGACGCACAGCCTCGTAAAGAAGAATAGATGCGGCGGCAGAGGCATTTAAAGAAGAAATGCGGCCCTTCATGGGAATGTGAACGGTCACATCGCAGTTCTTCTGTACCAGACGGCTCATACCGTCACCTTCGTTGCCGATGACGATGGCCGCAGGCACAGTCAGGTTTGCCTGATACATGGGGATAGACCCTTCAGCGGCAGTGCCGAAGATCCAAACGCCCTTTTCCTTTAATTCTTCAATGGCGTTATTGATGTTGCCCACCCGGGCAACCTTCATATATTCGATAGCACCGGCAGAGGCCTTTGCCACGGTGGCGGTCAGACCCACACTTCTGCGCTTGGGGATAATGACACCGTGAGCGCCTGCACATTCGGCAGAGCGCATGATCGCACCCAAATTGTGGGGGTCAGACAGCTCATCACAGATGACCAAAAGGGGTTCTTCCCCCCGCTCCTTGGCAACTTCCAAAAGCTCGTCAATGGTGGCATATTCCCGGGCGGCGGCAAGGGCGATGATGCCCTGATGAGCCCGGGTGGTGCTCATAGCATCCAATTTCCGTCTGTCCACAGGCACGACTACAGCACCGGCTTCCTTTGCCTGTGCGGCCAGCCGCTGTAAAGCCCGGTCGGTATCACCGCTGGCAATAAATACTTTATCAATAGTCCGTCCGCTGCGAAGGGCCTCTGTTAAGGCGTTGCGGCCTTCCAGCTGGTTTTCATTCTCTTCCGGCACTTCCTGGGGCTTCTGACGGCGAAAGTTCTCTTTCATAGGAAAATCTCCTTGTTCGTATACTTGCTTCCATTATAACAAATAAAATACGTGGTTACAACTGGAAATTCACAGAAAATTTACTTGAAATACCTACATCTTTCGTTGCCAGCAGGTGCAAACTGTGATATAGTAGAGAAAATAAAGGAGGGGTATTCCTTGGATCAGAAGAAAAACGAAAACGAAAAAGAGCCAAACGGCAAAAAACCGAAAAGTATATGGCCGGCGCTGGTGATCACCATTGCGGTGGTGCTGGTGATCAGCATTGCCTATAATATGTTCAGAAGCAGCCAGTACCGGGAAGTGGACTATAACGATTTTGTCACTGCCATGGAAAATGGCGATTTGGAGGAAGTGGAGCTGCAGTACGACCGGATCGTATTTTTGACCCGGCAGGAGGCAGAAAAACCGGCTTCCCAGCGAAAAGCCTGCTTCACAGGCCTGCCCCAGGGCGGAGATATGCTGGCCCTGGCAGATGAGCTCACCGATATGGGCGTCATCGTCAACCAGGTGATCGTGGAGGATAACTCCACCATCATTATGATCCTTTTCTACGCAGGTATGTTCCTTGTGACCTTCCTTTTGATGCGTTCCATCACAAAGCGAATGTCCGGTGGGGGCATGATGGGTGGTTTTGGCAACAGCAAGGCCAAAATGTATATGGAAAAGAAGACCGGCATCACCTTCCAGGATGTAGCCGGTCAGGATGAGGCTAAGGAATCTTTGCAGGAGATCATTGATTTCCTGAACAATCCTCAAAAGTATGCAGAGATCGGTGCAAAGCTGCCCAAGGGCGCACTTCTGGTAGGCTCTCCCGGTACGGGTAAGACCCTCCTTGCCAAGGCAGTTGCAGGCGAAGCCAATGTGCCTTTCTTCTCCATTTCCGGCTCTGACTTTGTGGAAATGTTTGTGGGCGTGGGCGCAAGCCGTGTAAGAGATTTGTTCCAGCAGGCGGCAAAGGTAGCACCTGCCATCATCTTCATCGATGAAATCGATGCGGTGGGCCGCTCCCGTGACTCCCGTTACGGCGGCAATACCGAGCAGGAACAGACCCTGAACCAGTTGCTTGGTGAGATCGACGGCTTTGATAGCTCCAAGGGTCTTGTGGTGCTGGCGGCAACCAACCGCCCGGAAATTCTGGATAAAGCCCTCCTCCGTCCCGGCCGGTTCGACCGTCGGATCGAGGTGGATAAGCCCAACTTGCAGGGTAGACTTGATACTCTGAAGGTGCATACCAAGAAGATCAAGCTTTCTGAAGATGTAGACCTGCAGAAGATCGCCCAGGCAACTGCCGGCGCAGTGGGCGCAGACCTTGCAAACCTTGTAAACGAAGCTGCCCTTCGGGCTGTCCGCCAGGGCAGAAAGGCGGTTTGCCAGGAAGACCTGCTGGTGTCCTTTGAAACGGTGATCGCCGGCACGGAAAAGAAAAACACCGTGCTGACCGACACGGAAAAGCGGATCGTTGCCTACCACGAAGTAGGTCACGCTCTGGTGGCGGCGCTGGAAAAGCATTCCCAGCCCGTTTCCAAAATCACCATCGTACCCCATACTTCCGGTGCATTGGGCTATACCATGCAGATGCCCGAGGAGGAAAAGTACCTGCACACCAAGGAAGAGCTTTTAACGGAGCTGCGGACTTTGGTAGGCGGCAGAGCTGCCGAGCAGGTGGTGTTCGGGGTGCAGACCACCGGCGCTTCCAACGATATCCAGCGGGCAACAGCCACCGCCAAGCATATGGTGACGCTCTACGGTATGTCTGACGAATTGGGTCTGATGGCACCTGCTTCCGTAGCCAATGCTTACCTTGACAACCAGGCCTACCTGGATTGCTCTCAGGAAACTTCTGCCCGGGTAGATCGGGAAGTGAAGGCGATTTTGGATAAGTGCTACGAAGAAACCAAGAAAATTCTCTCTGATAACCGGGAGCTGCTGGATCAGATCGCCCAGCACCTTCTCATCAAGGAAACCATCACCGGCGACGAACTGATGGCCTTCATCAATAAAGAATAAAAAGAGGTGCGAAAGCACCTCTTTTGTTCTTTATTCATGGATAATTGTTTCATTGATAATGGATAATGAAGGTGTTTGCTGCGCAAATGATTGAAATCTGTGGGCAAAGCCCACACCATAATTATCCATTTTCCATTATCCATTATCCATTATCAATTTGTTCCGTGATGTTTTTCCCAATGGTACATTCCTTGGCATAGGGGCAGACTTCATAATTGCAATCCACATCGGTCAGCTTGCCGTCTTCTATCACGATGCACACGGTACGGCTGCTGTCCAAAACCCGGCAGTAGCCGCTGAAGAACAATTCTTTTTCCATCTTATTCCTCCACAACGCAGAAGCCCATAGGCTCCAGTTCCAGCCAATTGGGAGCGGCAGTGCGCAGCTTCTTGCCGTAAAGCAGCTTTCCTGCAGGCACAGACCAGCTATCCAAAGAACGGTTTACATAAATCTTTAACTTCTGGCTTTCGGTGCTTCGTGCAAAGCCCAAACGGCCGTCTGCAGATTGGAAGAAGGAAATGTTACCCAAGCCCAAAGCGGGGGCGCTTTTTCGCAGCTGACCCAGCTGCATATAATGCTTTTGCAGGAGGGTGTCTTCTGCGCCCCAAGGGAAGGTGCGGCGGTTGAAGGGGTCCTTGCCGCCTTCCATACCGGCTTCGTCCCCATAGTAAATGCTGGGGCTGCCGGGGAGGGTGTACTGCAGGAAGGTAGCCATTTCCAGTCGGGAAAGGGCAGTATCTTTCTGGCTGCGGGAAAGCTTCCGCTTGGCAAGCAAGTCCCGGCTGCCGTCGAAATCATCCACCAAAGCGGTTAAGATGCGGGCAGTGTCGTGCGTACCCAAAAGGTTCATATTGCAGGAAAGCACCTGCTTGGGGTAGTTTTCTGCGATGGACATGACCCGGTCTTTCAGGGCTTTGCCATCGTCCCGGTCACGCATAAACTGCAAAATGGCAGTGCGGAAGGGGTAGTTCATAATGCTGTCCAAAGTGCCGTCTGTAAAGTAGCGGCGGCGAATGCCGTAGGCTTCCTTGTTGGAGGCATCCTCCCAAACTTCGCCCATGAGTAAGGCATCGGGCTTTAATTGCCGCAGACGGGTCTTCAGAATTTTTAAGAATGCATCCGGCAGTTCGTCAGCCACATCCAGCCGGAAACCGTCCGCACCCAAGCTAAGCCAGTGGGCGATGACGCTATCCTCTGCGGTGATGATGTAGTCAATAAAGGCCGGGTCCGTTTTGTTCACGGTGGGCAGGGTGTCAAAGCCCCACCAGCTGTTGTAGGTGTTGGGCCAGTGCTGGAAGGTGTACCAGCTTCTGTAGGGGGAAGCCGGGTCGCAGTAAGCGCCCTTGCCTCCAAAATGCCTTTGCCGGTCAAAGTAGAGGCTATCCGAGCCGGTGTGGGAAAATACCCCGTCCAAAATCACCCGAATGCCCAACTCGTGGGCAGTTTCGCAGAGAGTTTTGAAGTCCTCTTCCGTTCCCAGCATAGGGTCGGGGGTCTTATAATCACCGGTGTCGTAGCGGTGGCTGGAGAAGCTTTTGCTGATGGGATTTAAATACAGAATGGTGGTGCCTAAAGAGGCAATATAGGGGAGTTTGTCGGTAATACCCCGGAAATTGCCCCCATAAAAGTCGTTATTCAGCACCAAACCGTCCTCGGTAGGCTCCCAGTCCACTTCCTCATTCCAGCTTTGATGCACCTTGTAAGGCTGGAGCTTGCCGGTAAGATCGCAATCGCCCTTTTTGCAGAACCGATCCGGGAACACCTGATAGATCACAGCGCCCTTTGCCCAATCCGGGGTGGTGAAGTCCTCCGGAATGCAACTTAACTGCCACAGCTCGCCGGCTTCCATATTGGTGTCATCCCCGGCCTTAAACAGGCAGAAGGAGCTGTTCAGCTTGAAGATCCGGAACCAGTAAAAGTAAAGACCGGGCTTGTCCAAAGTGAAGCTGCCTTCATACCGCTCATAAGCGCCCTTTCTGTCCAGATAGGGAAGCTCTTTGGCTTTGTAAAAGGTGCCATCCTCCTGCTGCAGAATACACTCCACCTTCTTGGTGCCAACGGAAACGGGAATGTGAATATTCAGTTTGCATTCTTGCCCCGGGGTAACGCACCCAAAGGGACTTTTATGCTCTTTTTCTTTAGAGTTAAATAAAATCCGCATACCTATCTCCCGGAATTGATAGCTTTATAGACTACCAGCAGTTCTTTTCTGCCGGAAACCCCTAACTTGCCGTAGAGGTTTTTGTTGTGGTATTTCAGGGTGTTTTCTTTGATCTGCAGTTTTTCCAGCACTTCCTGGGTAGTAAGGCCTTCCACATAGCAATCCAAAATGGCGTTTTCCTTTTTTGTGAGGGTAGGTAGACCCTCCCGGAAAAGCATAAGCTGCTCCTCGTCTACAGCAGGGGTATCTTCCTGCAGAGGAGGCCGTTTTTCCATTTCTGCCATAAACAAATGCAGACCCAGCAGGAAAAACTCGCTGATGATGTAGGAGATGGAAAGTAATTCAAACTGGAACTTCACAAATTGCTCTGCCAGCCAAACACCGATATTGACAAAAACAGCGATTGCTAAAATCAGGCTGTAGCCAAAGGACTTGATCTTCTTTTTCGCAGTTCCCCGGGCGATGATTGCCACCATCGCTCCGAAGTAGCCCAAAAGATACATATAGTAAAGGCGGTGCAAAGGTCCATAGACCTTTTGCAGGGTGCCGACACCGTTTACCACCGCAAAGGATACTTCCTTATAGTAGACAGGGAGAATACCGGGGCTGGCGGCAAGAAGGAATACGAAAATGCCCAAGCCGATCAACAGGGCCGGCAGATGCTTGGGGCGGCGCAAACCGGCCACATTTCCAACGGTCATAAACATGGAAAGGGGTAAAAAGACAGAGCCTAAGTAGGAAAGGCGATTTGCCCAAAGAGCTTGGGAAAGTGTTTGGCTGAGGGCTAAAAGCAGATAGCCGCAGTTCACAACCAGCACCGAGCCCAGCAAAAGGAAAAACCAGGGGTCTTTCTTTCCTTTCAAAAAGGCATAGATCGCCAAAATGGCAAAGGCCATAAAGACAGCCGCGCCGTAAACTGCCCAAAGACTGCCGGACTTTTCAGAAGCGGAGCAGCCCGCCAAGCTCAGGGCAAGCAGACAGATCGTCGGTAGGGCTTTACCCATAGGATCACGCCTTTCAAAGAAAATTTCCCACACTTTTTTTCAAAAACCCACACTTAGCTACCCTTAGGGGTGGGGAAAAAGGGTGGGTGAGGTTGTAAAATAAGGGTAGTCTTAGTTTATCACAGAACCCTTTGTCCGTCAAGAAAGGAGAAAGAAAGGAGCGTATACTATGAAGAAAACTTTCGCAATGGCTTTGGCGTTCATGCTGGTTTGCTGCCTTGTGGCGGTAAGTACCCACGCAACCACACAGATCAGTACCGTCACCATCACCAATGTGCCGACACCATATGCGGGAAGTCAAGTCTCTGTTTCTGCTACTGTAAACACAACCGGCGCGCAGCTTTATTCCCTGGACTGGTACGATAAGACGGCAGGACGGTTTTTGGAAAGCACCGATCATTTCATAGAAAACCATGTCTATGAGGTGCAGCTGTGGGTGGAAGCCAAGAGCGGCTATGAATTCCGCACAAACGGTGCAGTTCCCGATGTGACTGCCACGGTAGTGGGAAAGACTGCTAAGGTCACCAAGGCTTACGAGTATCAAGCCTGGGCCATGATCGTGGTGTCCTATACCTTTGCGCCCTGCGGAAAAAAAGAGATCAAATCTGTAGACCTCCAGCTGGAGGGAATTACAAAACCAGGCAATGGTCTCCGGGTGGAGCAAGGTCAGTATGTTCCTTTTTCCATCCAAAGCGGTGATGAAAAGGTGGCGCTCAATCCGCAGCTGCACACCCGCTATTACCCCTATGGATTTCGTTGGGCAAATGCAACCAAGGATACCTTAGCCTACAGCGGTGACCGATTTCAGGGCGGCTGCGACTATTATGTGACCATTGCCTTAAAGCCCCGGGATAGTGCCTTTACTTTTGCAGATGACTTTACCGCCACCATTGGCGGCAAAAGCGCCCAGATCCGTAGTTTGGGCAAAACCTATGCGGAGATCAGCGTGGAGGTCACCTGCTTTGGCAGCATTGGCGGCAATGACATCCGGCCGGTGGTGATCCTGCCCAAGGATGGCAATGCCCCGGATTATGGTGCGACCTATGTCTATCCCCAGTGCAAAAATATTGATTATGCCTCTGTTGAAGGCTGGTACGATGTACAAACCGGTGAGCGGATCACATCTTACGATACCTTTGTGGGGGGCAAGCAGTATCGGGTGGAAGTGGTATGCACGGCTGCTTATGCCTATAAGTTCCAGCGGGATGCCAACGGTAAAATGAAATATAGCCCCCAGATCACCGGCTGGGATGTGGATAGCTATCGCTTCGGCTACGACGATTATCGTGGCAGAGAACTGATCTATATCACCAAAACCTTCACCGCAGAAACCCGGGATCATATCTGCACAGCAGGACCCTGGCAATGTGATGAAAGCGGACATAAAAATTACTGCATAACCTGCGGAACTGCATTGGCAGGCGGTGCCCATTGGAGTAATGAGGATGCCACCTGCGCCCATGGCAAGTTGTGCGAAGTCTGCGGCTATGAATTTACAGAGCCTACGGAAGAACATACCCCCGGCACCCAATGGACGGCCTGCGGCGATCTGTACCATGCCCATCTTTGCACTTTGTGCGGCGCGCACTGTGATCCCGAAGATCACGAAGCAGGCCCTGCCGGCACCCCCGATGCAGCAGTGGTTTGTAAGATTTGCGGCTATGTAATGTCCCCTGCAAAGGGCGAAGCAGACCCCACACCCGGACAGAAGACGGAGCCGCCCACACAGGAAACCGCCCCCACCCCCGGACAGGAGATCACGTCCACTCCCGGGCAGGAGATCACACCCACTCCCGGACAGGAGATTACACCCACTCCCGGGCAGGAAGTCGCCCCCACCCCCGGGCAGCAGATCACACCTACCCCCGGAGAAGGGAATAAGCCTGATGAAGGCGATCAGAATGCTTACAAGTCCGATTGGCTGCTCTATGGCATCATTGGAGGCGGCGGAGTGCTGCTCCTTGTTTTGCTCTTTGTGATTTTCCGAAAAAAGAAAAAAGAAAGTTGAGGGAACAGTTATGAAAAAGCTATTTAGCATCGTTCTTGCAATGGCGGTTTTTCTATGCCTGCCACCGGCAACTGTCTTTGCGGCAACCACGATTGACAGCGCTGATATTGCGATCACCCATCCTGTCCATTTGGCAAATCCCGATCCCTTCCTGCAGGTATACGGCAACTGCCAGGTGGATACCACTTACAATTCCGATGGTTTTCAAAACGGTCTGCGTTGGAAAGAAATCGCTTCCGGCAAAACCATGGGTGCTTCGGACACCTTTGTGGGTGGAAAACAGTATGAGCTGTCTGTTTTGTTACTTTCCAAAACCGGCTATGCCTTTTCCGCTTCCGCAACCACGGTCACGGTAAACGGTGACCCTGTTTCTTTGACGGTGCTGGATGTAAACCGGGCAAAAGCGTCCATTACCCTGACCGCTGACAATCTGTACATCAACCATGTGACCATCACCGGCCTGGAGGCTCCCAAGGTGGGCAATACGCCGGATTATTCCGCCAGCATCCGAGAAGACACCTGTAATGTGTTCCTTGTAGATCAGGAGCCGGTAAACAACGGTGTTTTCTGGATTGACAAAACTGCGGGAGCGCTTCTTGCATCCGGTGACCAATTTGTGGCAGGCCATGTGTATGTTGCAGGCGTTATTGTTCAAGCAAAGGCGGGGTATGAGTTCCCCCGAAATATGCAGGCGTCCGTAACCGGAGCGACCCTCACCGAAGTTCAGGTCAGCTATGACCAGCCTGGTTTTTGTCAGGTGGCGGCAGAATATCCTGCCCTTGCTGAAGAGCATACCCATACGCCCTCCGAATGGCGCACAACAGGGGCGTATCATTATAAGGCCTGCACGGAATGCGGGGACTTTTTGGAGCAGGAAGATCATACAGGGGGCACAGCCACCTGCACCGAGAAAGCCAAATGCGAAGTTTGTGGCGAGCCTTACGGTCAGAATGAGCCGGATCACAAATGGAGTCCCACTTACTTATATCAGGATAAGACCGGTCACGCCTGGATCTGTGCCGATTGTAAGCAGCACAGCCAGGTCATCCCCCACGAAGCCGGTCCAGCCGGCACACCGGGCGCTGATGTGGTCTGCAAGGATTGCGGCTATGTGATGGAAAAGGGGGAGAATACCCCGGCAGCCACAGAAGAACCGACAGCGGACATAACGGAGCCTGCCCCCACGGATGTTCCCTCTTACCCGGAACAGAATGGGGAAAATACCCCTCCTTCCGGGGAGAAAGCCCCCAAAACCAATTGGCTGCTGTATGTATTCATCGGCAGCACCGGCATTTTACTCATCTTGTTAATTGCCTTGCTCTGTAAAAAGAAAAAGGTAAATAATACAAACAGAAAGGATGAAACACAATGAAAAAATGGATTGCGATTGTACTGGCAGCCGCCCTATGCCTGTGCTTGTTTGCAGGCTGCGGCAAGGACAAGAAGGATGAGCCTGTCACCATTGTAGGCACTTGGGAATATGAGGACATGGATGCTGCCTACATATTCAACGAAGACGGCACCGGTGCTTACCGCTTTTTCGGCTCTGAGCTGCCCTTCACCTACACCGATGACGGAGAAAAAATCAGCATTCTGTATGATGGCAACACAAATGCCAATGTGTTTGCCTACACCATCAGCGGCAAAACCCTCTCCATTGAAGACAGCTTTGGAGAAATTGTGGAATACCAAAAGACCAAATAACGCACAAAAATCCCCGGGGTTTCCCGGGGATTTGCTTTTTGTATCAAGAAAACCACCGGCTGGCGGTTCCGAAAAGCTTTCGCTATACCCAGTCCCACCGCAGCGGAATGCCTCCCTCTGAGGAGGGAGGTGGATTTTGCGAAGCAAAAGACGGAGGGAGAGATACTACCCCTCCGGGTTCGCGTTCGCTCACCCACCTCCCCTGACAAGGGGAGGCATTGGTGCTGTTGTATTACTGCAGCATTCTATTGAATAGTTCCATATATTTGCCGGCGGGCTTATCCCAGCTGAAGTCCTGATCCATGCCCCGTCTTTGCAGAGCCTTCCAGGCCTTGGGATCGGCACGGTAGAGGTTCAGCGCCCGTTTCAGTGCGCCCATAAAGTCGTCGGCATTGTAGCTCTGGAAGGTAAAGCCCAGGCCGTCCTCGCCCTTTTCGTTGGCAGAAGGAACGGTGTCCTTCAATCCGCCGGTGGCGTGGACAACAGGCACAGTGCCGTAGCGCATGGCGTTCATCTGGCTCAAACCGCAGGGTTCACTCTTCGAGGGCATCAGATAGATGTCACCGCCTGCATAGATCCGGGCGGCAAGACCCAAATTGAAGGTGATCTTGGCAGCTACCCGATCGGGGAATTCCCGGGCAAGACCCTGGAAGAACTGCTCAAAGTGGGCTTCGCCTGTGCCTAAAATCAGCAGCTGGCAATCCTCCTCCCACATAAGCCGACGGGCGATGTGGCACAGAAGATCCAAGCCCTTGTGACCTGCCAGCCGGGTGACCATCACCATCAGCGGCACATCCGGTCTTTCGGGCAGACCCACCTCCTTTTGGAGAGCGGCCTTGCATTTTGCCTTGCCGGAAGCAACAGTGCGGCTGTTGTAATGGGCAGGCAGGTTAGGATCGGTGCCGGGGTTGAAAGTACCCACATCGATGCCGTTGGTGATGCCGGTAAGCTTCCAGGCATTGCCACTTAGCACACCGTCCAGACCGTGGGCATAGTAGGGATACATCAGTTCCTGAGAGTAGGTCTCGGAAACGGTGGTCACCAGATCGGCCGTTTCAATAGCGCCCTTCATCATATTCACAGCGCCATTCATATCCAGACAGGGGCGGTATTCCCAGGGCAGCGCCAGCACATCATCAAAGAAGTCGCCATAAGCCCAGCCCTGATATTCCACATTGTGGATGGTGAACATACACTTTGTGCCGGGGAAGAGGCTAGAATAGCGAGCCTTCAGGAAGGTAGGCACCAAAGCGGTCTGCCAGTCGTTGCACTGGATAACCTGCGGGATCCAATCCATGGTCACCATAGCATCCAGGCAGGCCTTGGAGAAGTAGGCATACCGCTCGCCATCGTCGATCTGGCCGTAGATGGCACCCTCACGACCACCGAAATAATACAGGTTGTCAATGAGGTATACCTGCACGGCATCCTTCCGGTTGGTGACCCGGTAGATGCCTGCATACTGCTGCCGCCAGCCAAGACCCACATGGAACTGGGTCACCAGTTCCGTTTCGATGGCGGGATTGTCCAGCATTTTTTTGTAGTAGGGAAGAAACAGCGCAACTTCGTTGCCTTCAATACGGGATAGAGCAGAGGGAAGTGCCTCCATCACATCTCCCAGGCCGCCGGACTTCACATAGGGGGCGCCTTCGGAGGCGAGGATGGCAATTCTCATACTTTATCTCCTCTCTTGATGATCACAGGGGTGGTGGGTGTGCCGATCAGCTTGGCACCGGGATAGACCACAACATCCTTATCCAAAATGACATGCTTCAAAATGCTGCCTTCACCGACTACGGTGTCGTTCATGATCAGGCACTTGTCGATGTCACAGCCTGCACCGATGGTCACATGGCGGAACAGCACGCTGTCCTTTACGAAGCCGTCCAGCATACAGCCGTCAGCCACAGAACAGTTGACGATGTCACTGCCGTCGCAGTAGTAGGAAGGCACTTGGTCACGGACACGGGTGTAGATAGGACGGGCAGGATTAAACAGGTCAGCCCGGACATCATCATTCAAAATGGCCAGATTGCTCTGGTAGTATTCTTCCGTGGAGTCGTTATACAGGGTAACGCCCTCGTAGCAGTAAACATTCAGGCTCAGCTCGCCTGCCTGATACTGCCGCAGCAGGAAGTCCCGTTCAAATCGGTACAGGCTCCGGGCAACAGCCTCCTGCACATGGTGCATCAGCAGTTCCTTGGCAACGATGAAGATGCCGGTGGAAGCCAGATAACCTTCGGGAGCGGGGTAGTCCACAGCCACATCGGTAAGCTTGCCGTCTTCGCCGGTAGCAAAGGCCATGCTCAGCTGCTTTTTGCCGTTGGCAATGCCCTTGGCAGCCACGATGGTCACATCCTTGCCGCTGGCAACGTGGGCTTCCAGTACCTTATTAAGATCCATATTGCAAAGGACGCTGGAGTCGGAAAGGATCACATAGTCGTCCTTATCGCCGTATTCCAGATATTCCCGGATGGAGTGCAGCGCTTCCAGCTTGCCACGGAACTCGGAAACGGAGTTGCCCAAAGCATAGGGGGTCATAAATTCCAGGCCGCCCTCTTCCAGCTCCAGATTCCACTCAGAGCCGGAGCCGATGTGGTTCATGAGAGACTGGTAGTTGTGCCGGGAAATGATGCCGATCCGACGGATGCCGGAATTACTCATATTGGAAAGGGTGAAGTCGATCTGACGGTAACGGCCGCCGAAAGGAAGGCTGGCCATGGTTCGCTTGTTGGTCAGGCCGCCCATGGAACTGTCGTAAATATTGGCGAAGATAATACCCATTGCACGCATAGCTAATTCCTCCTTTACAGCATTTCACCGGGCAGAAGCACACCGTTTTCGGGGAGGACGGCATTCTTCTGGGTCACGCTGATCTTCTTTGCTTCGTTTGCTTCAAATGCGCCGCCCACAACTGCGCCCTTGCAGATGCGGCTGCCTTCGCCCAAAATGGCGTGGCGGACAACAGCGCCGTCTTCAATGACAGCACCGGGCATAATCACGGAATCTTCTACCAGAGCGCCCTTACCGATGGTACAGCCGGTGGATACGATACTGTGGCGGACAGTGCCGTAAACGGAAGAGCCTTCTGCGATGAAGCAGTTGACGGTCTTGGAAGCGGCATCGATGTAGCTGGAGGGGTGGGCGTTGTTCCGGGCGTAGATCTTGCTGCGGCCGTCGCCCCGGATGTCAAATTCGGGATTCTTGCCAAGCAGTTCCATGTTGGCTTCCCACAGAGAATCGATCGTACCCACATCCTTCCAGTAGCCCTGGAAGGCGTAAGCCACCAGCTTGTGACCGGAATTCAAAAGGGCAGGGATCACATTCTTGCCGAAGTCGTTTTCAGAATTGGGGTCATCCTCGTCAGCGATCAGGAACTGGCGCAGGACCTTCCAGTTAAACACATAAATGCCCATAGAAGCGTTGGTGGACTTGGGGCATTTGGGCTTTTCTTCAAACTCATAGATAGTGCCGTCGGGATGGGTGTTCATAATGCCGAAGCGGCTGGCTTCTTCAATAGGCACATCACGAACGGCGATGGTGCAATCAGCACCGGTCTTTTCGTGGTGGTCGATCATAGCGGCATAGTCCATCTTATAAATATGGTCACCGGAGAGGATCAGCACATATTCAGGATCAAAACGCTCGATGAAGGGGATGTTCTGATAGATAGCATTGGCAGTACCCTTGTACCATTCACTCTTGCCGTTTCTGGCGTAGGGGGGCAGAACCTGGGCGCAGCAGTGGCTCTTGTTAAGACCCCAGGGCTGGCCGTTGCCGATGTACTCGTTCAGTTCCAGCGGCTGATACTGGGTCAGAATACCGACCGTATCAATGTCGGAATTGACGCAGTTACTCAGGGGGAAGTCGATGATCCGGTATTTGCCGCCAAAGGGAACTGCAGGCTTTGCAGTGTTCTCAGTCAGAACCTTCAGACGGCTGCCCTGACCACCGGCCAGAAGCATTGCGATGCAGCGTTTTTTCTGGAAATACATAGTGACAACTCCTTATGTGAAATTACAAAACAAAAAGCGTGGGGGATAGGGGCGTCGACCAATTTCAAAGAGGTCGCAGATGCCATATCCCTCCACGCATAACATACCACATTTTTGTCCATTAGGAAAGAGCAAATCTATCTAAATTATCAAGGAAATTCCTGTCAATTTTCACAAGGGTCTCTACAGAAATCGGCATTTCCTGTGGATAATCGACAAAATGCAGGGTTTTCTCCAGCCAGGTGACCCCCAAAGCTTTCCCATTTTGAAGCCCTGGCGGGGAAAATCCGCCCGGATCTCATAGCCAACCGCCTGGTGGAAGGCCAAAGAAGTGGCATTCTCCGAAGTCACCAAAGTATAAAGGGTCAGATAGCCCTGCTTCGTGAGAATGGCCTCCAAGGCCTTATAGAGGGCAGTGCCGATGCCCCTTCTGTGGGCATCCTTGCGAAGATACACAGAGGCTTCAGCCACCCAGCTATAGGCCATTCTGGTAAAGGGGGCGCAGGCATAGGCGTAGCCTAAAATTTCCCCATCTTCTTCCCACACCAGCCAGGGAAACTGCCGGGTGTATTTTTCAAACCGGGAAGTAAATTCCTCCAATGAGGGGCAGGTGTATTCAAAGCTGACAGTGGTCGTTTCCACATAGGGGCGATAAATTTCCAGCATAGGGGAAATATCTTCTTTAGTTGCAAATCTTATGTGCATAGTATCTTACCTTTCAAAGAGGGGACGGGCGATTTTCTTATATAAAAGAATGGTCAGCAGGCTGACGGAAAGCCCCTTGATGAGATTGAGGGGGGCAACAGCAAACAGAACAAACGTACCCACATTGGTAATGGCAGGATTGATGGCCGTACCCATTCCCACGATCACCTCAAGGGGCATACCGTAAAGCTGGGCAAACTTGGGCAGCAGATAAAAGGCGTTGAAAGCGCTTCCCAGAGCGGAAATACAAATCGTTCCAATCAGGCAGGAGATAATGGCACCTTTCCGGGTGTGCCAAAGCCGGTAAAATACCGCCGCAGGAAGCACCAAACAGCAGCCTACGGTGAAGTTGGCAAATTCTCCCACAAAGGCAGTGGTGGTGCCGTCAAATAAAAGGTTCAAAAGCACCTTCACACCCTCGCAGGCAACTGCCCCGGCAGGGCCTACAAAGAAGCCGCAAAGCAAAATGGGCAGTTCGGAAAAGTCTAACTTGTAAAAGCCGGGGGCTAAGAAGGGGAGGGGAATTTCCCAAAGCATCAGCACCGCCGCCAGCGCACCGCAAAGAGAAACGATGGTGAGCCTGCGGGTGGGGGAGATGGAACGCTTGGAGGGCATATACCGCTCCAAAAGCTTCGCCCCCAAATAGAGGGCAAGGACGATGCCGAAGCACACAGCCACAAAGCCGGCATTGTCCAAAAACGCCTGCCATAATTCTTTCATTTGCAACCTCCTAAGGTAAAAGAATACGCCCCGGGTATAGACCCAGGGCGTAAAAAGATGTATCGTAACACTTCTTTCATCCAGACTATACTGTCGGCACCGGAATTACACCGGTTCAGCTTTCGCTCGCGGGCTTTACCGCCGGTGGGGAGTCACACCCCGCCCTGAAGTACTTTCTTTATACCATTATAAAAACCGGTTGTCAAGAAAAAGCGATTGTGGTAAAATGCTTATGCAGGCATTTTAAAGGTTCTTACTTGCCCGTTGGGGCAGGTGTCGGTCACATCCCCGCCAATGACCTCGTTTTTATATACCAGCAAGGTGGCATATACCGGGTCGGTAGCACCGGGGAAATTGGTGATCTTATACACATAGCGCATAACGATCTTGCCGGCGTACTGGCTCAGATCATAGCCCTGGGTCTTTTGCAAGGCGTTGTAGCGGTCGTAAACGGCGGTGGACTTTTCCGGAATGCGAACTTGCCCGGACTCCACAGGGGATTGGGCAACTTCCCAGCCGAAATTCTTTAAAAACTGTACCCGTGCATCGTTGCCGGACATACCGGTGGCGGCAGTGGGCGCGGCATCATTGCCCCCAAAAAGAAAGATCATCCCAATGATCAGCCCCACGGCGGCAGCAAGGGCGATGAGTGTTTTCTTTATGTCCACCTTTGCGGTCATAAACATCATAAAAAATCCCTCCCGAAGATACTTGGCACTATAGCCTATTCTCTATGGGGACAGGATAGAACGGAGAAGCTATGGAACGATTGGATAAATTCCTCTGCGATTGCGGTATCGGCACAAGAAGCCAGGTAAAAGTCATCTTAAAAGCCGGCAGAGTCACCGTAGACGGCAAATGGGAAAAGGACGGGGCAAAGAAAATTGACCCCCAGACCCAAAACATTTGCCTTGACGGGGAAATGCTGTCTGCTTTGGGGCAGGTGGTGGTGATGCTCCATAAGCCTGCAGGCTTCGTTACAGCCACGGAAGATGCTTACGAGCGAACGGTCATGGAGCTTTTGCCGACCTCTATGAAGCATTGGGACTTAAAGCCCATCGGCAGATTGGATAAGGAAACGGAAGGCTTGCTTCTTTTCACCAACGACGGGGATTTACTCCACCGACTCATTACGCCCTCTAAAGGCGTTAAGAAGGTCTATATTGCCTGCCACGAAGGCCTTGCAGCTAAGGAGGATGCGGCGGCTTTCCAAGAAGGCATCACCTTAAAAGACGGCACGATTTGCCGCCCTGCCACCTTAGAAATTTTAGAGCCGGGCAAATGCCGGGTGACGGTGGAGGAGGGTAAGTACCATCAGGTGCGCCGTATGCTGGCATCCCGGGGCCTTCCGGTCACTTACCTTAAAAGAATAGAAGAAGGCGGTCTTTCTTTGGGCGATTTGCCCTTGGGAGAAGTTCGCCAGCTGACGAAAGAAGAGATTTCTGCCCTCTGAAAGCGATCGGGTTAAAACCCAGTATTTGGGATTTTGCACAAAACAGAGCGAAATTTTTCAACAAAATCACAAAACCCCCTTGCAAAATGCGCAAAACCGCGCTATAATGATAGTGCTATTTTGTACATAACGCATTCCACAAGAGATAATAGGAGGGCGATCAAATGTCCAACAGTGTATTTCAGAGTGTAATTTTGCAGCTGCGGGAGATCCCCGGCAGAGCCTTCGGTGTGATCGATATGGATGGTCATGTGGTTTCTTCCACCGATGTTTCCCTTTTGGGTGAGCATTGGGCAGATGCTGCCGTGAAGGTTGCCGCTGCAGGCGGAAGTGTTGTTTCCTTTGGCCAGAAGACCTTCCGTGCCATCCTCAGCGCCACCGGCTATTTTGAGTACGCAGTCTTCTGCACCGGTGATGATGAGCAGGCCAAGGCTTACTGCTCCATGGCTTACATATGCTTAAACGACGCCAAGACCTTCTATGAAGAAAAGCACGACCGTGGCACCTTCGTGAAGAACATCATTATGGATAATATCCTTCCCGGTGATATTTACATCCGGGCAAAGGAGCTGCATTTTGCCACTGATGCTTGCCGTGCTGTCTATTTGGTTCGCCAGGTAGGGGGCAGCGATGTGGCCGCTGTGGATGTGCTGGGAGGCCTGTTCCCTGATAAGCAGCAGGACTTTGTTCTGAGCATCAACGAAACGGATATCGCCATCGTTAAGCAGCTGCCCAATAACTACAAGGCAGGCGAACTGGAAAAGATCGCCGCCAAGGTGGAAAAGACCTTGAAGACCGAGCTTTCCGTCAAGTGCGTTATCGGTATCGGCACCGTTGCCGAGCACCTGCGTGAGCTGGCAGATGCCTATAAGGAAGCCCAGACCGCCATCGATGTGGGCAAGGTGTTCGACACGGAGCGCAGCATCATCAACTATGAAAACCTGGGTATCGGCCGTCTGATCTATCAGCTGCCCACCACCCTGTGTGACATTTACCTGACGGAAGTGTTCAAAAAGAGCTCCATCGATGCCCTGGATCAGGAGACCCTGTTCACCATCAACAAGTTCTTTGAAAACAACCTGAATGTTTCCGAAACCTCCCGGAAGCTCTTTGTCCACCGGAACACCCTTGTGTACCGCCTGGAGAAGATCAAGAAGCTCACCGGTCTGGATCTGCGGCAGTTTGACCACGCCATCGTCTTTAAGGTGGCGCTGATGGTCCGCAAGTACCTGTCCAGCCGCGACGCAAGATAATATGCAGCAAGGCACAACTCTTTGAGGGTTGTGCCTTATTTTGCGTTATATGCAAAATCTCCCAAAATGATGAACAATCTGCGAATTTTTCTGCGGATTCTTTCTTTTTTGATGGTTACAGATTGACATAAATTTGACGGTATGTTACAATTTTCGTATCTTGAAAATGGAGAAATATGTCCATGATTGTATTTGATGATGTTACAAAATCCTATTCTGTAGGCACCCAGGCATTAAAGGGTATTTCCATGCAGATCGAGGATGGAGAATTTGTATTCCTGGTGGGTCCTTCCGGCTCCGGTAAGTCCACCATTCTGAAGCTGATCTCCGGTGAGCTGCGGCCCACCTCCGGCTCTGTCCATGTAAACGGCTATTCTTTAGAGCGGATCCGCAAAAGAGAAGTGCCTTATATGCGCCGTACCGTTGGCGTGGTGTATCAGGATTTCCGCCTGATCGATACCATGACGGTCTATGAGAATGTGGCCTTTGCCATGCGTGTCATCGGTGCTAAGAATAAGGAGATCCGGGAGCGTGTTCCCTATGTGCTGGAGCTGGTAGGCCTGGAAAATAAGGCTCACCGCTATCCCAATCAGATCTCCGGTGGTGAGCAGCAGCGTCTTGCTATTGCAAGAGCCCTGGTCAATAATCCCTCCACCATCATTGCCGACGAGCCCACCGGCAACCTGGATCCTGCCCGTGCCATTGAAATTATGAGCCTGCTGCAGGAGATCAACAATTTGGGTACTACCGTCCTGGTGGTCACCCACGCCTGGGATCTTGTGGAATCCTTCCACAAGCGGGTGGTAGCCATTAACGACGGCCTGGTGGTCAGCGACGGAACGGAAGGTATTTTTAAGTATGAAGATCAATAACATCGGATATTTGCTCAAAGAGGGCATCCGTGGTATTTTTCTCCACGGCTTTATGTCCTTTGCCGCTGTGTTTGTTACGGTGGCCTGCCTGCTGATCGTAGGCTCCTTTACCGCCATCACCCACAATCTGAGCCTGATGGTGGAAGAACTCAATAACAATAGCGAGATCCTGGCCTATGTGGATGATACCTACACCTGGGATAAAGCCAAGCAGGTGGAATCCCGTGTCCGTCTTGTGGATAATGTGAGCGATGCCGACCTGGTGACCCGGGAAGAGGCACTGGATGATTTCCGCCAGTCCTTCAAAGATCCCAGCCTGCTGGATAATGTGGCTCCCGATACTCTGCAGTACCGGGTGCGGATCCTGCTTTTGGATAACACCAAGCTTTCTGAGACCCGGGATAGATTGCTGCTGATCCCCGGCGTGGTGGAGGTTTCCTCTCCCGATGGCCTTATCGAAGGCTTTACCAATCTGCAGGAAGTGCTGCAGGTGGTTTCCCTGGTGCTGATCGCTATTTTGCTGTTCGTGTCCTTGCTGATCATCTCCAACACCGTCAAGATGGCAATGGCCGACCGGAAGAACGAAATTTCCATTATGAAGATGGTGGGCGCCACCAACGGCTTTATCCGTCTGCCCTTCGTGGTCCAGGGCTTTACCCTGGGTATGCTGGGTGCAGGTGTGGCCTTCGGCCTGGAGTGGCTTTTGTATGATGCCATGGCAGGGAAGATCAATGCCTATGAAACTTTGAGCTTCCTTTCCTTCGTACCCTTCAGCCAGATCCTGCCCCTGATGATCCCTGTGTTCATCGGTGCCGGTATGTTTGTGGGTATGGTTGGCAGCTGGAATTCTATTCGCAAGTATATGAACGTTTAATTTGCAGTAACCGCTTTTTCAGTCGTCTGCGGGTACTTAGGCCTAAATAAAGGACAAATTGCACTATGCAAAAAGCTAAATGGATATCTGCTGTAGCCCTTGTACTGATAATGGCTTTGACTCTTGGTTTTGTGGGGCAAATCACCACAGGCACGGTCCAGGCGGCTTCTTCCAGCGAGCTGGAAAAGCAGCTGGAGGAGCTGGAAAAGCAGAAGAAAGAAAAAGATAAGGAAATGGCAGATCTGCAAAGCCAGATCGATGCCAATGCAGACCAGATGACAAAGCTGGTCCAGCAGAAGAATGTAGCGGAACAGGAAATGAACATCCTGCGGGATAAGCTCCAGCTTACCAACAGCGAGCTTTCTGCCTACAGCCTGCTGATCGCAGATAAGCAGGAAGAGCTGGAAGCAGCCCAGGAGCGGCTTGCGGCTCTGCAGGAAGAAAACAAACAACGCATCCGGGCAATGGAAAAGAACAGCAGAGTTTCCTTCTGGTCCGTTCTTTTCAGCTCCAACAGCTTTATGGAGTATTTAGACCGGATGAAGATGATCTCCGAGATCCGGGAAGAGGATAACCGCCGCCTGCAGGAGATGAAGGATACCGCCCAGCAGGTAGAGGATGCCAAGGCAGAGCTTGTGGAAAAGCAGGCTGCTTTGGAAGCCAGCCGGAAGGAAATGGAAGGCATGCAGGTGCAGCTGCAGGTAAAGCGGGAAGAAGCAGACGGCATTCTGATCGAACTGAAAAAGGATGCGGACGCTTTGGCCGCCCTCCACGCAAAGCTGGAAGATGAAGAGCAGCAGCTCCTTTTGGAAATGGCCAAGAAGGAAGATGAAATTGACGAAGCCAAGTACAGAGAGTGGCTGGCAACCGCCATTCCCCAGGGTACAGGCAATACCGTCAATGGCATCACCTGGGTCATGCCCACGGTCTATAAGGGCGTTTCCAGCCCCTTCGGTATGCGCTGGCACCCCATTGACCATGTGTATAAAATGCACCAGGGCGTAGACTTCCCCGGCACCACCGGTACCCCCGTTGTTGCCACCCGCAGCGGTGTGATCACCACTGCCATTTTCCATAAGACCTGCGGCAACCATATTTGGATCAACCATGGCGACGGCTACAAGAGCGTGTATATGCACCTGGACACCATGATGGTGTCTGTAGGTCAGTATGTGGTAGCCGGTCAGCAGATCGGTACATTGGGTAACACCGGCGGCTCTACCGGTCCCCACCTGCACTTCGGCGTAGCTTACAACGGCAACTATATCGACCCGTTGCCGCTGGTGAAAAAATAAGGGAGGAAAAGAAAATGAAGAAGCAAAAGCTGTTCACCGCCATTCTGGCCGGTTTCCTGGCAGTTGTCCTGGTGCTGGGTCTGGTGGCTATGGCACTGCCCTATATTATCTGATAAGACCCTTTGCCCACAGCAGCTGCTGTGGGCAAAAAATCCGGAGGGATTCCGTATGGAAAATAAATTTTCAAACACGATCGTAAAGGCATTATCCTACATTTTGGTGGCCGCCCTTTCCTGTGTGGTCACCATTGTGCTGGTGCTGCCCACAATGAAATATTACAATAGCTATGTACCTCTGCGAGAGCCTGAGGGAAAGGTGGCGCAAGGCGCTGAAAAGCTGGCTGAGCTGCTCAATGTCATCGATACAGCCTATATCGGAGATGCAGACCCCACCGTGATGACGGATGCGGCGGCGGCTGCCATGGTGGAGGCCAGCGGTGACCGGTGGAGCTATTATGTCAGCGCAGCGGAAATGGAAGAGTTCTCTACCATGAAGGAGAATGTCTTTGGCGGTATCGGTGTCAGTATCGTCTACCAGAATGCCGACGAGGGTATCCTGATCGAAACGGTTGATCCGGGAGGCAGCGCCCAAAAAGCAGGCATCCACCCGGGAGATATCATCATTGAAGCAGGCGGCCAAAGCCTGATCGGTATGGATCCCAGTACAGCTGCCAGCTTCATCCGTGGAGAAATCGGCACGGATGTTATCATTAAAGTCCTTCGTGACGGGGAGGAACTGACCTTCACCGTGAAGCGGGCAAAAATTGAGGAAACCGTTGCGGCAGGTGTCCTTTTGGAAGGCAATGTAGGCTATATTGTCATCCAAAACTTCAATGACCGGTGCGCATCTGAAACCATCGCCTGCATCGAGGAGCTGATAGAGCAGGGGGCAACCAAGCTGCTTTTCGATGTGCGCTTCAATCCCGGCGGCTATGTAAGTGAGCTGGTGGACCTGCTGGATTACCTTCTGCCGGAGGGTGACCTCTTTGTCAGCGAGGACTATACAGGCGTAAAGCAGACAGATACTTCAAATCCCTCCTGCCTGCGTATGCCCATGGCAGTGCTGATCAATGCCTACACCTATAGCTCTGCAGAATTCTTTGCTGCAGTTTTGGAAGAATACGAATGGGCCTTCACCGTGGGCGAGCATACGGTGGGTAAGGGCAACTATCAGATCACCATTCCCTTGTCCGACGGCTCTGCAGTGTCACTGTCTGTGGGCAGATACTATACCCCCATCAAGGGCATCTGGCTGGAAGAATCAGGTGGTCTTGCACCTACCATCGAGGTGGAAGTGGATGATGAAACGGAAGCCTACATTTATGCCGGTCTGCTGGATCCTATGAAAGATCCCCAGGTCCTGGCAGCATTGGAAGCACTCAAATAAAGAAAAGCGGTCTAAGACCGCTTTTCTTTCTTTAATGGATAAGCCTTCTCCTTGGGGAGAAGGTGGCCGAGCGTTAGCGAGGTCGGATGTGGGGGAGGTTTTAAGGCAATCCCCACATCAGTCACCTTCGGTGACAGCTTCTCCCCGGGGAGAAGCCTTGATAGAAAGAGCAAAATGCGGGCAAAACAGCATAAAAACTCTTGACTACACCTATGTTTTCCTCTATAATGTTATGGACTATGGAAAGAATTACCCAAGAAAGGAAAATATATTATGGCAAAGGAATTTAAGATTACCAGTCTGCGTCTTGCTGACCTGGAAAAGGAACTGACTTATTTGAAGACCACCCGTGAGCGTGAGATCGCTGCTATGATCGCAGAAGCCCGCTCCTACGGTGACTTGTCTGAAAACTCCGAATACGATGCAGCCAAGAACGAGCAGGCAAAGCTCTATGGCCGTATCGCTGAGATCGAGGACATTCTGTCCCACGCCGTGATCATCGAGGATGAGAACGAAGCAAACGGCCGTGTTGGCCTGGGCTGCACCGTTACTGTGGAAAATCCCGCTACCGGTGTGCGTACCGACTACCGGATCACCGGTTCTCAGGAAGCCAACCCCATGGAGTATAAGCTCTCCGATGACTCTCCCTTCGGCCGTGCCGTTGTGGGCAAGTCCGTTGGCGACACCTTCATTGTGAACGCACCTTCCGGCTCTTACGAGATGAAGGTCGTGGATGTAAAGCGCGAGGGCTAAGCTATGGCAAATTTTGTACCCCAGGCAGAACTGCCTGTATCTGAGCAGGCCCAGATCCGTCGGGATAAGCTGGAGGCACTCCGTGCCGAAGGCCGTGACCCCTTCCTGCAGACCAAGTTTGACTTTGATGCCGATTCTGCCGCTATCAAGGCTGACTACGAAGGCTATGAAGGCAAGACCGTCAAGGTGGCGGGCCGCCTGATGAGCAAGCGTGGTCAGGGTAAGGTCATGTTCTGCGACCTGCAGGATAGCACCGGCCGCATCCAGCTGTTCGTGAAGATCGACGAGCTGGGCGAAGAGGAATATGCCCGTTTCAAAAAGAACGACATCGGCGATATTCTGGGCGTGGAAGGCGAAGTGTTCAAGACCAAGACGGAGGAAATTTCCGTCCGTGCAAAGAAGGTCACCCTGCTGAGTAAGTCCCTGCTGCCCCTGCCCGAAAAGTACCATGGCCTGACCGATAAGGAAATGCGTTTCCGTCAGCGGTATGTGGACCTGATGGTAAACCCGGAAGTAAAGCGCAACTTCGTCATCCGCAGCCAGTTCATCAAGTTTATGCGTAACTACCTGGACAGCCGGAACTATATCGAAGTGGAGACCCCGGTGCTGAATACCATCGCCGGCGGCGCTGCTGCCCGTCCCTTCATTACCCACCATAACACCCTGGATATCGATATGTATATGCGTATCGCCACCGAGCTGCCTCTGAAGCGGCTGATCATCGGCGGTATGGACCGGGTGTATGAGATCGGCCGTATCTTCCGTAACGAAGGTATGGACCCCAAGCACAACCCCGAATTTACTTCCGTGGAGCTTTACCAGGCCTATGCCGACTTCCACGATATGATGGATGTGGCAGAAGGCATCATCTCCGGCGCTGCCAAGGAAATTCTCGGTACTTACGATATCGAGTGGATGGGTGAGAAGATCAATCTTGCTCCCGGCTGGCGCAGACTGACCATGGTGGAAGCCGTTAAGGAATACCTGGGCATCGACTTTGGCGCAATCACCGACGATGCAGAAGCTGTGGCTGCCGCCAACGCCAAGGGCGTAGAACTGGCAGACGCCGCTGAAAAGACCTGGGGCAACGCTCTGTACGCTTGCTTCGACCAGAGAGTGGAAAGCCACCTGATCCAGCCCACCTTCATCACCATGTATCCCGTAGAAGTATCTCCTCTTACCAAGCGCAGCCCGGAAGACCCCCGTCTTACCGAGCGCTTTGAGCTGTTTGTCTGCCACAGTGAGCTGGCAAACGCCTACTCCGAGCTGAACGATCCCATTGACCAGCGTGACCGCTTTATGAAGCAGGTGGAGCAGAGAGAGCGTGGCGACGACGAAACAGAAATGCTGGACGAGGACTTCCTCAACGCTATGGAATACGGTATGCCTCCCACGGGCGGTATGGGCATGGGCATTGACCGCTGTGTCATGCTCCTGACCGGCACCGACACCATCCGCGAAGTCATCCTGTTCCCCACCATGAAGCCGTTGGACTAAAAACCGCCTTATAAACTTCGGAAAACACCGAAAAAACAAGGAAAACAACCGTTTTCAAGGCATATTTGTGGATGCGATTGACAACCACAATTGGTTTTACCAAAAATTTACCAAAAATGCAGAAGAAAGTGCTGTCTTTCGGCGGCACTTTCTTTTTGTAAAGGCCTTGCTGGAGATGAGATAACAATCACCAAGAAGGATAAAAGATGTGAAGGAGCGCACTATGGGAATGTATGACTTTTCCTATGAGATTCCTGGAAACTTTGATAAGCGTGTATCCCAGTTTCTACAACAGGTTGGACGTGCGAATGTTGCGGAAGCGTTTGGCCGCTGTAAGTATGAATACGAGGATGTTGGACTGGCTTATTATGCTGGAATGAAGGGAGATAACTGGGATAAGAAGGCACTTGATTTTACCATTGAGGGTCGCGAGAGCGACATAGAGCTTTTGCGGTCTTGTGATGGCGTGGTAAAAGATGCAATTGGTAGAGCACTTAGACCGACAGAATCGGGGTTCCTTATCCGGAAAACCTATTACTTCGAGGACGATTCGGCAGCTGAACTGGTTGAAGGTCATGCGTCAAATCGGGAACGTCTAAATGCTGATATCGCGAGTGCGCAGGTGGTACTTAGAGACTTGCTTCAAATTGGTGAGCGAGTTTGCTCGAATCAGTACTATGATGCGTCAACTTCAGAAAATAGAATTAACGACTATTTTCGGGATATGTTGCTTGCTAAGGGATATGATGAAACCAAAGACCAAACAAGACATGGAATATCTGCGAGTGGGAAAGATGCGGGCGAAGTCGACATTTTGCTAACCCAAAATGGAAAGGAAATCGCAATTTTTGAAGGCTTGAAGCTGGAGAGTGTACGCACAGCATACATTGATGAACATATCGATAAAGCGATTGTGAATTATAATGCGTTGGGCACAGCTACATTTATTGTGGCATATGTGAACACTGGTGATTTTGAATCGTTTTGGGCAAGATTCTCTAAACACGTGCGAGATTACGATTTTCCGCTCTCGGTCAAGGAGAGTTTTAACGAATCAGTGTATCCCAATGCGGCAACACGAGTAGGTTCGTTGATTCTTTCGAGGGACGGTTTTGACTTTCCAGTGTATTTCATAGCTTTTAAGATAAGCTAACACTTGGACTTGCTGTATATTGAAAGGCAGGGCTTACGAGCCCTGCTTTTTTGCACATAAGAAATTAACAGGGGACAGACATTCTGTACCAAATGAAAAAACCTCCCGCATGAACGGGAGGTCTCTTGGGAGAGATTAGTCATCGCACCAGCCATAGCTTTCACCGTCAAGAATGCCGATATCCGGTTTCTTGGCGGATTTGCTTTTGGACTGCGTTACCTTCTGATTGGCAACATTGGCTTTATAAGCTTTATTGTTAGGATTATGCTGATTGGCATAATTATCTAACTGCTGCTTAGTATGCGTCTTGCTCGACACACCTTTTTTGTTCGCCATTACGCTCTCCTTTCTCCGCAAATATGGTGATTAAAGGATGCATACGACGGCCGGCTACCGAGAGCCGTTTTTAAGCCAAACTTGAGAATGTTCTAATCAATGCAGCTTTATCCTTTGCGGCTGGAGCCTGATTTGCTCAGGAATTAGCTATGAGCAAATTTCAGCAGATTTAGTATATCACATGAAAATACAAATCTCAATAGATTTAGATACTCGACTTATGACACTTTCTTTTTGTTATTGCCTTGAAATTTGTTAGTATGGGCAGTATAATTTTTGTAGAGAAATTGCATTTGCTGAGGTGACTTATGCGTATAGATTTAGAAAAAATCACGCCGCGCCAGAAATTGACGATTGCCAAAGGTCTATGTGAGTACGAATACATAATGAATAACTGGCAGAATAATGATTTGGATTTTCGCGAAGTTTATTATGAGTTCTACTTAAAAGCAAGATGGGCCGTTATGAGCAATCCGAATAATAATATTCCTTATTTTGAGAAACTACAGACGATTTCTCCACAGGATGCTTTAATGGACATTTTGGATAGTCTTAAAGATGAAATGGAAAAGCATAGTTATGAATTGTCCCTCGGAAGTAAACTACTTCACACAAGGAATCCTGCTATGCCAATTTATGATAGTAAAGTTAGGGAGTATTTGACGAAGGAAGAAAATGTTCCATTTTGGTGGCATGTGACAGGGTCTTCAGCACCGCGTGGTACTGCAGAGAGAGAAAAGATTAAGCATGATTGGACCGAACTCTGTAATTGGTACACAATGTTCTTGCCGTCACCGAGGGGAAAACAATGGATAGATTGGTTCGACTGTAATTTCCCAACCTATAGACATATTTCCAATATTAAAAAAGTTGATTTTATTATATTTGCGACAAATTAAATTACTCATATTATTACACAGAGCAGGACTTACGGGTCCTGCTCTTTCTTGTGCATAAGAAAATCCCTCGGCGGCAGATGCCGTCGAGGGAAGCTGTCAGTCGATAAGGTCCTCAACTTCGCAGCCGAGGGCTTTGGCTAAGCTGATAACCACATTGACCTGGGCCTTGCTCAGGTCATTTTGTTTTTGCTCGTAAAGCTGCACCATGCGCAGGGCAACGCCGGAGGCGTCGCTGAGCTGCTGCTGAGTAAAGCCCCGGGCTTTTCGGATGGTATGCAGCTTAGATTTCCGGGACTCTTTGTTGCGCCGGATGATGGCATCGGCAGATTCCACGAACTTGCTGTTATCAGCCTCGTGGTGGATATACATGCCGAGAACGGTGGAGAGGGTCAGTCCGTCCGCAACGATATCCTCAAACCGTCTGCCGCTCTGCCACTGATAGTAAGCGAAAATCCAGCCGGCCCAATACTCGCGGCCTTTGAAATCCGGATGGGAGGGGGCAATACCGGGGAGCGTAATATTGGTTGCTTTCAGAACCGCTTCTGCCAGCTCGAAGCCGGACATGCCGGTGATATATTTGGGATTGCCTTTTTCAAACTTGGATGCGACACCGGAGGAAATGAACCAACCGAAGAATTCGTCCGGGTCATAACCACAGTCGCACACAGCATACTCCACCATATCGCCGAGATTCTGCATAGCATCATCCAAGTACGACTCGTTGTAAGCGCTCATCATCGTTTTTCCACCCCTGTCTGATGATATCAAGAATGTAGGTTTCGGTCAGGATAGAGCCGCGGCCCTTTTCCTTCTGGAATTCGTCCCGTGCAGCGGTGTCACGTGCCAACTTTTTGGGATAGTAAATCTCCTTGGGCGCAGCGATGGCTTCCTCAAAGGAAAGGGCGTCAAATGCCTTCTGAGATACAGCAACAACCTGTTCGCCCAATTTGCCCAGAACCATAGCACGCTCCAACTGGGAGAGGGAAATGGTGTTGTTCAGGAATGCGGATGCAAAGGAAAAATACGAATCGTCTGCCCGGTAACCTTTAATGACATCGTAGCTCTTATAGTCGATGCCGAAGTTTTTGAAGATGTAGTCCCGAGCCTGCCGAGCCACATCGCCGCCAATGCGGAACTTCCGGTTCTCCAACAAGATAGAAAGCCAGTTGAGGATGTTATAGTCACCGCCGGTCAGACTCAAAACCGTCAGGTCCGACATATCCAGCGTGTATTTATTTGCGTATCCGTCCGTCTCAGCGGAGCAGGCCCATTCCTTTGCCAGGTCCAGGGTCTCAGTGCAATAGAAACCCAAGCCATAATCATTGTTGGGGTTACCGACACCGAACTGCGGCTTTTCGATGATAACCGGTGAACCATGATATACAGTTAGTTTGCTCATAGCAAACACCTCCTATTAGTATCGTTCTGACGATAGTTCTTTCTTTGCTATCATTATATCGTTGCGACGATAGTTTGTCAATAGCAATTAGAAAGAATCCCTCGACAGCAATCGCCATCGAGGGAAGTATAAGCCTATTTGATTTCTTGCTCCAGCGCATCAAACTCGGGTGTTCCAAAGAACTCACCAAGAGTGATTTCTAATCCATCACATAGCTTCTTGATTGTGATGGTGCCCGGATTCTGACTCTTTTCGTTTAAGATACTGTATACAGTTGAAGGAGAAACGCCAGAAATACTTGCCAATTCATTTACAGCAATATGCCGTTCATCACACAGTTGGAGTATGCGGTTGGCAATGGCTTCTTTTGTGCTCACAGCTAATTCCTCCTTTGCGATTTGTCGTAAAATAAGTTTATCCAAATTTACGATAAATCGTGTGGGATATATCGCAATTTTTAGAGACGTGTGCTATAATTACGATATATCGCAAATAAAAGGGGACGAAAAGTGTGGTTTGTACCTTTTTTGGGCATAGTGAATGCTATGGTCTGGATGCAGCAGTTCTCCGGAACGCAATTGAGAATTTAATTAAGCAGGGGACAAGCGAGTTCCTGGTAGGTAATCATGGACAGTTTGATGGGATGGTGTTTTCCTGTCTACAGGACCTCAGTAAAGAATATCCGGAGATTATGTACTCAGTTGCGCTTGCCTACTTGCCAACACACAAGGGGGAGTATGATATATATCGCGGACACAGTTTTTATCCCGAAGGTTTGGAGATTGGTCCCGCGAAATTCGCTATCGAGCGGCGGAACAGGTGGATGATTGATGCATCCGATTGTTGCCTGTGTTATATTAATCATACTTGGGGTGGTGCGTACAAATTTGCACGCATGGCAAAGAATCGCGGCTTGCAGGTTATCAACCTTGGTAGCGAGGCCATAGAGGGGAATGCACGCAGGAGGAAGAAAGAATGAAAAGAATCTTGTGCACAATCATTGTTCTGATAATGCTGCTGACTGCCTGCTCCGCACCGGCTCAGCAGGTGCCGCCGAGTACAGAGCCAAGCGGGAATTATACATACGGGGTATATGAATTGAACTTCGATGTGGAACGACTGTCCGGCTGGCCTTTTGAGGGCTGGAATGTTGTCTATACATACAATAACGAGGTAATCGAAAGCGGACACCAAGTGCTGCTGTCCGTGGAAGTGTTTACCTTCTATTCTGTCCAGGTGGAAATGATTGAACGGGACAATCCGAAGAATTCATTTACAGCAACTTTTCCTGTTGCTATCTGTGATGGCGGCTCCGGTAAGACGGAGATAACGGTCACCAATAGCAACGGCAAAACCGCAACATTCAAAGTGACCTGCGATGTGACCCAAGTGGGAAAGCGCTAATTTATACACAAGCATAAAAATACCCAGGCTGTGGCGCAGCCTGGGCTTTTTGATTGGTGGTTCTCTTCGCGGTGAAAAGGTGTTATTAGGATGTATATAGCTACATCGGTATCACCTCGTTTCTGTTCGGACCGTAATTACGGAATCTGGTCAGCGAGTACCGCAGTCAGGACGAGTACGGCAACTTTTTGAGCTGCGCGTCCTTCGCCGATTGCTGGGTCAGAACCGACTAATTCCTGACTCCAGTTCGTATAAGAATTGCTTATACGCTGCAGATTACTGGACCACCGAACACCACGGCTGGCAGGACCGGGATTATTATCAAACGCAACAGGGATGGCATGGGTGGTAAAAATACGTCCATTGGGTTTCCTGTGCACTTGTCTGATGATGGCAAAAACGCTTTTAGCCAATGACTTCAAGCGCAGCATTTCCTGCTCTCCGATAGGACCTCGTCGCATTGCGATTTCGTCCAGAAACTGCCTGATTACAGTTGTTTCGCATACTGAACAGAAAAGGTCGTGGATAAGAATCTTCCCCTCAACATCTGCTGACTTGATAGCTGGGAGTTCAGGCTGAGCATACTTCAGAATTCTTTCGTAGAAAGAATCAAAGGCTGATTTTTCAACAAATCGCCGGATATCCTCCTGCGCAGTATCAACGGTGACGGTGGGCACCTGCTTGTCCAGCAGCGTGTAGAGCTTACGCAGCTCTGCTTCGTCATCGTCATTCCGGCTGGTTTCGGCGCAAGAAACAATGATGGTACCATCTTGTTTCTCCATTTTGAAGAAGAATCGCGCAGACGCAGCATCTTCATACTCCTTGACTAAGGTAATCGTAGATTCACTGATACCAAAGCTGTCAGCAAGGAACCCGTCGCCTTTCCGGATAAAGAAGACTTTATGCCGGTTACTTTGGGCATCTTTAATCAACGCATTGATGAAGGCATCGGTCAGCGAGGTATCATCCTCAGGTTCGATTTCCTCGGTTTTGGCTGCCTCCTCCATAGTGTCTGTCAGAGCCTGCGATAGCATATCGTACAAGGTGTGAAGGGGACCGGTGTTGCCGGCAGCAATCCATTCAACGGAGCGCATTTCGGTTTCACCGGTATCCGGATTCTTTGCCTGGAGACAGTACTGACTGTACTGTTCGGTTTCGGCTTCTGCAACCAGGGTGATGATGAGCTTGTGCTGCATATCTTCCAAGCGAAATCCCGGAAGACCGTTTCCACAGTCGGAGCAGTATGTCCACGGGTTTTGTGTTCCGGCAGCAGTGAGCGCCTGAATCAAATTGTCCACAGGTGTTTCGGTGGGATTGTTTCCCATTTGGATAGCGAGTTCGAAATTTTTCATGTAAGTATTCTCCAATCGTAAAAAATTATTATGAAGGCGGAAGCCTATCATTTGTAGTGGGATTACATATCCAGCAGCAGATTTGCAATCAGGTCAGACGCAACTTTGAGGCGGATTTCGTCAGGCTGCAAGCCGCCATAGTGCTCCTTCCGGACAATCACATGAGCATTGGCCCATTTGGCAATAGGGTCTGTGGTGATATGTCCGCAGAGCTTGCCGTTACAGTCTTTGATGGAAAATCCATCAATCAGGTACGGACTTTCTTTGATTCGCGCACCTTGAATTAGCGTCACCAAATTGCGAATCATTTTGCAGCGGCGGTGCCATTCCGGGCTGCCAGCGCTGGCGTTTAAGGTCAGGATAGATGGATGCTTCATAAGCCGTTCTTCAATTTGTGAAACGCTGAGTGAACGGAAGACCTCAATAATCTTAAGGCAGTGGTCATCTGTTTCTTCGATGGAGGGATAAGCACCAGAGTTTTTGATAGCAACAGTACCGTAGATGCTACCGTGCTTTATGGTTGCGGATATCCATTTGTACAAATGCGCCAGATGCTTGGGATTTGCAGGGTTACCCCCAAATTCCTGGAGGGTATAAATAAATTTGCCGTCCTTTTGATAACTCATTTGTATAACCGGGTCTTTGAACACTTTGTAAGTGCTCAGTTTGATAAGGCTGGTGTTGTTCAAACCTGTCGAGACAAAAGTGCCCCAATTACCCGATGTGTCGCGCATCCATTTGATTTTAGGGTGGTCGCTTTTCAGGTCGCGGAGTAGTTGACGAGCGAAACACAAAGCCTCTGCTTCGGTAACAGTTTCGCCTTGGGTGGTTCGTAAGATGAGTGTTCGTTCCATGGTGAATAGCTCCTTTTTTGATTTTGTATATTTACGCAGCGTCAAGCGCTGACGGTAATGAGGTTGCTACCAATCCCGGGGTGCTCGGAAGAAAGGACAGGACCGAGGCCCGGGACCGGTAGCTTTTGCGGCATGCAGATGCTGATGTGGGTACGGGTACATCAGCAAACCCGGTATTACGAAGTCCAGGTTTGATTCATAGAACCTGCAATGTGTGGATGACGGACCACACCGCCGGTATCGCAGTGTCGAATAAAGGAGATTTGCACGCCGGTAATAGGCAATAAGTTTGGAACTCCTGGCGCCTTGCTTATTACAATTACAATCTTATTATGACTATTTGCGGTAACACGTAAGTTTAAAATGCAAAAGGAGAGCGATTGCTCGCTCTCCCAGTTAAAAGTTTTCCATATCTTCCTGCCATTTGGTCCACAGATGCGTTTTCTCTGCGTCAACAAGCCGACCGATTTGATTAAACAGAATTCCCAAATCATAGCAGAGCTGGGTTGTTGACTTGCGCAGATTCATTTCGACACTGGATAAGGAATCCACATGGGCTTGAAGTTCCCGGCGTTCCAGTTCCAACTCGGCGACTTCTGCACGGAGCCGGTCTTTGTTCTGCCATAGCTTAAGGCATTCTTCAAGTGTAGGGGTGCTAAATTTAGTGATATCCATAACGGAGCCTCCTTGGTTTTATATATAAGATTAAGTCAGTCGTGGTGGGTATATAAATTAACTTCGTTCGTCCGTATCATTCAGTTCCTTTAGGGCGTCGTATGCGGTAGCACCCTCACTGGAGAGCATAAGCTCGTCCAAAGCGGTTCGGTTTTTCCCGATTCGGATGCTACCTAACCGTGTGAAAAAGGTCTGAATGGGGAGAAGAATTGCTTTTAGGTGCTCTACAGCCGCTTCTAAGCCGCGCTTCTTTTTGGTGAGCGCAGCGACATCTTCGGCAAGCTCGTCCCGCCTCTGAGCCTCCAGCGCCGCTTCGGCGCGAATAGTCGAACATTCGTTTTTAAATTCTTGCAGCTCTTGGCGTGCCTGGTCCCGCTGATATGTCACCAAATCCTTGCCGGCCCGAGACGAGTCACGAGCTTCACGCTCAATTTCCAGACCAAACTCCTGCTCACAGATGTCGGCAAATGTATTTCTGATTTCCTCAGAGAATGCCATTTGGCGGTTGTTGTATTTATGTTCCGGTTTATCTGCATCGGGCAATACGATGCCCGCCTCCTTCATGCCCTTTGTGATGCTGACCTTGACTCCGTTTTTGTCAGTAGTGCTGATGAAAATTCCGCGTAGGTGCAAGTGTGCTGCACCCCTCTCATCAAGGTGGGTTGCTACACATAGAGGTATGAAATTCTTAGAGTATTTTGCCTGAAGACGACGAATAAGTTCGGAGCCTGCGGCTTTTAGAACATCACTTCCGGGATTATTTTCCGCATCCCCGATGTAGATAAGATATTCGTCGGGGCAGCTTTGTGGGGAGCGGTAGTATTGCTCGAGGGTCTTGCATTTTTCGGGGTGTCGCTGCGCAATGTAGCGCTCGTTCATGGTATCCAACCTTTTTTGAAAAAGCTTTCTGTACACCGCAAGTTCATGCATTTGAAGGTTTTTCGATTTCTTGTAATGCAGGGTCCCGTCTTCGTCAATGTGAAACTCGACATAACGATTGAGGGGAGTGCGCGCCGGGTCGATATGTTTTGCCTTTTTCAGGTCAAAATGCCGGTCCAGATGCCGGGCAGAAAATGCGGTGCCGTCTTTGGTGGTACGGGCTTTGTGGGTAGTGATTCTATAAGCCATCGTGATTCCTCCTTATGTTTTACTAAAGAGAGTATGACAGATATACGAAGGGGAAACGGAAAAATGGTTTTACGCCTGCGTTAACCAATACGCCGTATTGGTAGTCGCGGAGCAACTACCCGGCGCTCTTTCCAGAGGGGAGGCTGTCTGCCGAATCCATTGCGGATGGCACTCTGCCTCAGAGGGAGCCAAATTATGCATTTGGATAGCACTCTTCCAGAGAGGCCCTTGTGCAGGGAGCACCCGCAAAGCGGGATGGTGCCTCCCGGCGGGCTCCTACGCGGAGAGCCACACAATTTTCCTCATCATAACCGCCCTACATCTTCCAAATGTAGGGTGCTTCTTCTTCCCAAAATATGCGTGAATCACCTATATACCGCAGAAAAAAGCTTGTGCACCGATTTTTCGAATTCTGCTTTATATAGGTAAAGGCGCTTTTTTGGAGCATACCCGGCGCTTTCCTCTGCACCGGCTCTCCACTGTCGAAAGTCCCTATGTCGCCTGGGGGTCATTTTGAAATGCCCCCTAAGCCAGAAAACCGAAGTTTAAGAAAGAGAGATATTGTATGATTAACACAATGCTTGAAACGAAGATTGTCCAGCAGCTCGACCTGCGGGAAGTTGAGACGGCATATTTCTACCGCACCATCTTCCCTAAGGGCAGCCTGGAAGAAGCTGGCAATCAGCAGCCTGGCAAATACAATGCCATGGTTACTGCGGTTAGACCCAATTTGGATGAAGCAGACCTTCTGGTCATGCACGATGATTTGGCGTTGCTGAGCGAAATGCGCGTCAGCGATGCCTATATGAACTGCATTTCCTATGCAGGAAAAGAGGACAAGGAAGACTATGCCCGATATCTATATGCCTTCTTTGTGAGAGTCAATCTGTCAACGCATCCAGATGCGGCGGATGCGCAGATTTCCACGTTGAAGCAATATCTAAAAAACGGCTATCTCTGCAAGAGAAACCGCAAGAAGGTTGGCGACAAATATGAATGGGACTATTCTAAGAATGAAACCATGCATTTCATTCGCCCCACCTATCTAATGGTGGACCACGAGCATCTATATTTTTGCTTCGTGTTGTATCGTCCGATATCTATGTTTCCTGAGCACAAACGGAAACTGCAGGAACTGGTCAACGAAATTTCTGAGAAAATCAACTACGGTCTTCGACTCCCTACTATTTACCCGGTAGATATTATGGAACCCCGAACTGTTGTTGGTAAGGGTGATTGCCGTGCATACCGTTTTCCTGAGAAACGTCTGCGGCATGTTTCCTTGGATGAGCTCAATGCCTGCGTTCCCCAAAAGAAGCAACTGTACATCAAAGGGGAGAACAGTTATGATGACCAACCCAATTTGTTCCCCTGGTTCCTTCGGGAAGCTCGAAAGCCGGAAAATCAAAAGACAATGAAACCTCGCGTGTTCGTCACTGCTGCTGCGTATGCTGTAAAGGGCGGCTATCCTCTGGCAACCGTGATGGAGGAACTGGGAAAGCTGGGCGAAGAGCTGCTGCCGCTGTTCGGCGAGAAGGAAATCCGGAAGCAAATCAACGATGCCCGGTATTTCTGTATGTATGATTCCTTCTGGCTGCGGTTTAGGAGTCGAGAATATCTTAGAGAGGAGTGTGGCTTTGAAATCAAAAAGCGTCCACGCAACAAAGGCGCAGACCACCATACACGCAGTGAGCACTGCAAAAAGGTGAATCGCGAAATTAACGATAAAAAGAAACGGGAGCATGATGTTCTCCAATGGTTTGCAGAAAACCCGGGCGCCACGCAAAAGGCATGCGCAGAGGCTTTGGGTATTTCCGTTTCTACCGTCAATAAATGGGTGCAGCGAGCAAGAAATGCTACTACTGGCAAGCAGCCCCAGGAAGCCGAGATTGTGCCCGAGCAGCCGGTTCCTCAGAAGAAGGCCTATTCCGAGGACGAGAAGATTTGTCCTCTTTGTGGTCAGCTACTGTGCAAGACTGAAATCAGCCAGCCAACAAGAGATGGTACGCCAGATTATTGGGTGAAGATTGTGTGGGACTGCGATAACGAAGACTGCGCCAACCACAATCGCGAAGTGCATAAGAAATGGCGCAGAGTCAAGGTGCCTATGTATCTGAGCAATCCATACTCACCCAGCACGGTCCATATTTATGGCAAGGAGCAGGAGAATCTGCCGGAGCAGCCGAATCTTTATCTGTCGGCGTCTGCGAGCGAGAACAACTGCTGCGATGATGAAGACCTGCCGTTTTGATGCTTTCCGGGCAGCCCCCCGCAGTATAGTGGGGGGGCGAAAAAACGAAATTCGCACCAGTGATTAACGCCTACTAAAGTACGTTTATATGTTTATTACGAGGGGACAAGCCCCTCGACGGTGTGCACACCGGCAAAGGGGGAACGAGAACCCACCGGCGCCCCTTTTTTGCTGCACACCGTCAAGTCCGCTGGTAATGTGCAGCCTGCTTGAAAGTCAGAAAAAGAGCCATGGTGGGTGATGCCGGCAAGCACGGGAAGGGCGACGTCCCCGTACATTTGTCTGAGCTGCTATACGCTGCAAAGCTTAAAATGGACCGATGTGTATGACGCCTTAGGCTTGAAAAGGTCCAACAAGCACACCGGCAGCGGAAGCAGCGATTCATTCGTTAGACTGGATTTCCAAAATCAAACCCAACCCGCGCTCGAGTCGAGGCACGAAACTCGAGCTGCCGCGCGGCTTGGAGCGCAAACTGCTGCAGGTCCGTTACGTAAATATGTATTACAATCTTAAGTAGGACTTACGAAGTGTTGGATTATCAGTGCTTTTTGTTCTGAAAACGCCAAAAGGTCTATGCTGCAGAACACAAAAGTCACAGAAAAGTTACACGGGGATATTTGTAAATCTATTGCAAAGATGCGATAACAATGCTATAATGTTAAATGTGAAATGCTATACCTATTGAGCAACTTTGCAAGGAGGCATCCTACTATGAGTTTCAGTGCAAATATTAAGAAAATCCGTCTCGACGCTCTCATGAGCCAGCAGGATTTTGCCAAAGCACTTGGCGTATCCTATAGTACTGTGAACCGTTGGGAAAACGATAAGGGTCTGCCCACGTTCAAGGCGATGAAGGCTATTGATGCCTTCTGCCAGGAACGGGGTATCGACTTCGATATTAAGAAAATCCGGGAGGCGTAATATGTCGCTGAAGAATTCCGTAGCACTAAAAAGCGCCAGCCCGTATAGTGCTGTATTAACAAGAGAGCAGTTTCTCTTCTATGAGGTGCGAACCACTGCCCGTCTGATGGCAGATGGTTTGAGTGACACTGAAGTTGTAGGCCGCATTATTGAGGAGAACCTGTTTCAATACCCCACAGAGAAGTCTGTACGCCAGATGGCACAGTCCTGCATTCGCAGACTCCGTGCAATGGATGACGATTCTCTTATTGCTGCCATTGCAACGCAGCCTGCTGATATTGCAAAGCAGATTTGTCTCTATGCCATGATGAAGCAGTACCGCCTGGTCTGGGACTTCATGGTAACGGTCGTGGGCGAAAAGTACCGTTTATTGGACACTACATTTGGTAAAGTAGACTTGAACACCTTTTTCCTTCGCTTGCAGGAGCAGGATGATTGGGTTGCCACATGGAGCGACAGTACTATTGCTAAGTTAAAGCAGGTACTCAGCCGCACCTTAGTGGAAACGGAGTATCTGGACAGCACTACCGCTGACCATTTGAATCCCGTTTGGCTCAACCCTATATTGGAAAATGCAATCCGCAGCAATGGCGATGATGCCGCGCTGCCTGCATTTAACAACTTTACTTAAAGGAGGCGCAGTATGGCTGATATTAAAGAACGTTTGGATAATCTGCGCATCCACATTCAGGAGCCGGAGTTCCTGGAGGGCAAGGGCCTGAGCAACGAGGTCAACATCCGCATCTTCTGCTACGACGCCGAAGACGAAATGACCGTCCGGCTGTTCGTAGAGCAGATTACAACAGACCCGACCATCGCTTGCCATTTGGTGGAATGCAATATGTATGAAACCTATCTTGCACTGTGCGACGATATCGACATTACTGATGCCATCCCGGAGATGGAGGAAGCAGATGGTAAAGAGTTCCTGCTGGAACAGTTGCACTCTGCCATCGGTGAAGGTGAATTCATCGATAAGATTCAGTATGCACCCCACAAACCCGGTGACGTACTGATGCTCACCGGAGTTGGTGATGTGTTCCCGTTTATGCGAGTCCACTCGCTGCTGGAAGCGTTGCAGCCGCACTTCAGCGATATTCCCATTTTGGTTATGTACCCGGGAACATTCGACGGCAGCTATGTGCGCCTGTTCGATAAGTTGACCCCGAATCCCTACTATAGGGCATTTAACGAAATCTGAGGAGGGTACCCATGAGAATACAAAATATGTTCCATGATGACATTAACCGTCAAATCAACGGCGTCATCAAGGTTGACCAGGATGCACATGACGTTATCGAGCAGGAAGTTCGGGAGTACGTCATCACCAAGGAACTGAGAAAGCATTTCTCTGCATTCTTTAATTACTATAGCGATTCTTTCGATGTGCCTACCGCAGATGTGGGTGTGTGGATTTCCGGTTTCTTTGGAAGTGGTAAATCTCACTTCCTGAAAATGCTGTCCTACATTCTGGAGAACAAGGCCGTAGCGGATACTACCACTGTCGAAATGTTCCGCCAGAAGTTTGAGGATGACCCGGCAACCTTCATGCAGATTGACCGTGCCACCCGTGGCAAGACTGAGACCATCCTTTTCAATATTGATATTGAGAGTTCCATCAACAAGGACAAGACTGCCGTGCTGCGCGTCTTTGCCAAGATGTTCTATAACCATCTGGGTTTCTACGGCGAGAATCTCAAGGTCGCTATGCTGGAATACTACATCGAGCAGTGCGGCAAGACCGAGGGGTTCCGCCGGGTCTTCGAGCAGAAGAAGGGTAAGTCCTGGTTGGAAATGCGCCGTGCCTTTGCCTTCAACGGCAAGTTTATTATCCCCACTCTGATGGAAGTCTTGGACATGAGTGAGGACGACGCCAAGAAGTGGTTCAACGACAAGACTGCTACCGAGCTGTCCATTGCGCAGCTGGTGCGTGATATTAAGGACTATGTGGACACCAAGCCCAAGAACTTCCGCCTACTGTTTATGATTGACGAAGTCGGTCAGTACGTGGGCACCGACACCGATATGCTGCTGAACCTGCAGTCTCTGACCGAGAAAATCGGCAGTGAGTGTGCTGGTAAGGTTTGGGTTGTCTGCACCGGTCAGGAAGCTATTGATGAAATCATCAAGGTCCGCGCCGATGAATTCTCCCGTATCCAGGCCCGCTTCAAGACCAGACTGTCCCTGTCTTCCTCCTCCGTTGACGAGGTTATCCAGAAGCGTATTCTGAAAAAGAACACCGAGTCCGAGCGTGTTCTGACCTCCGTCTACGAGCAGAACGATTCTGTGCTGCGTAATCTGTTTACCTTTAACGGTGCTCAGTTGGATATCAAGGGCTATCTGACCCCCTTTGACTTTACTACGAATTTCCCCTTTGTGCCTTACCAGTTCATCATCATGCAGAAGGTGTTCGCAGAAATCCGTAAGCATGGTAACTCCGGTAAGCATCTGTCCGGCGGCGAGCGTTCCATGCTCTCCGGCTTCCAGGAGGCTGCACAGAAGGTCCAGGACAAGGATGAATTTGCACTGGTGCCCTTCTTCCGGTTCTATGACACTGTACATAGTTTCCTCGACGGTTCCATCCGCCGCGTTATTGAGCGCTGCGCCCGTGCAGCAGATGCTGGTGACGGTATCGAAGCCTACGATGTGGATGTGCTGAAGCTTCTGTACCTGATTCGTTACATTGATAATGATGTTCCTGCCAACTTGGATAACATCGTAATTCTGATGGCTGACGACATCCGTGTGGACAAGATTACCCTGCGTGAAACTGTCCGTGAGTCCCTAAACCGTCTGCTGAGCCAGAACTACATCGGCAGAACCGGTGAGACCTACAACTTCCTCACCGACGAGGAGCAGGACATCCAGAGAGCCATTAAGAACGAAACCTCTGTGGATACCGCTGCCATCGTGGAGCGTATCGCTCAGATGATTTTCGCTGATATCTATACCACAAAGAAGTACCGCTACGGCAAGTACGACTTCTCCTTCGACCAGATGGTAGACGGCATTTCCGTTGGTGCTATCACCGGCGGTATGCGGCTGAAGTTCCTGACGGTGGCAAGTGATGTAGCTCAGAAGTCTGCGCTGCATCTGATGACCGAGTCCATCGGCCAGGCAGTTGCCGTTCTGGCGGATACCGATTACTACAACGCTCTGGAACAGGCAATGAAGATTCGCAAATATGTGAAGCAGCGCAATGTTGCTCAGCTTCCCAAGTCTGTCCAGGATATCATCCGTGACCAGCAGGATGAGGCTACCCGCCTGGAAACTTCTGCTATGGATGAGCTGAAAAAGGCTATCATTGGCGCCGAGTTCTATGTTGCTGGTGAGCATTTGGAAATCAAGGCCGGTGACGCCAAGTCCAAGATTGACCAGGCTCTGGAATACCTGGTTGCCCACGTTTACAGCGAGCTGGACCTGATTACCCGCAATGCTGAAACTGATGCCGATGTGATTGCTATCCTTTTAGGTACTGAGCAGTATATGCCGGGTATGGAACCTAACCGGGATGCAGCTGCCAAGATGGAGGAGTACCTGGAAGTGCAGGACAGAAGACGCCTGCCTACCTCTATGGCGGATGTCCAGAGCCGTTACCAGGCCATTCCCTATGGCTGGCGTGAAATTGATATTGCTGCAGTTGCTGCACGCCTAATTGCTGAGCAGAAGGTTACCATTAAGTATGCCGGCACTACTATCCAACCCAACAATCCTAAGCTGCCCGATATGCTGCGTAAGAAGAGCGAAATCGGCAAGACCCTGATTTCCAAGCGTCAGGTGGTTTCCATCAGCAAGATGAAGGAAGTCAAGGAGTTCCTGCGGGAGTACTTTGACGTAATGGATGTGCCGGATGATGAAGACGGTCTGATTGCTTTCATCATCGACCGTTTCACCCAGCAGAAGGCACACTATGAAGGCTTGAATGCCCGCTATGACAGCGGCAAGAGATACCCGGACCGTGACCTTGTGCACAAGGCCATCACCTTGACTACTGAGGTTCTTTCCCAGCAGAAGGACAACATCGCCCTGATTAACTGGGTCCTCAAGAAGCAGGATGACCTGTTTGATAACAAGGAGCAGATGCAACGGGTAGAGAGCTTCTTCAAGAATCAGGTGACGGTTTTTGACGCTGCTGCCAAGATGGAGCAGGACCTGCGTAATGAGCTGGATTATCTGTCCCACGAGCCCGAGGCAAACGATGCACTGAACCATATTCGTATGGTGGTATTCGTGCAGGGCGGCTTCGACTACAAGAAGATTCCGATGCTGAACGGCTGGATGGCTACCGTTAAGGAAGGCCATGACCGTCTGCTCAAGGCAAAGCGCGAGGAACTGATGGGCTACTGCCAGCAGTGTATGGGTGCAATCCATCAGGCTGCCAATGGTCACCACGATGCCCGCGACCTGATTTCCAAGGCAGATACCTTCTTCAAGCAGAAGATGGATACCATTGCGACTATGACCAGCCTGGCATTACTGGATGGTCTGCTGCCGCCTATGCTGCAATACAAGGATACCGCAGTGGCACGCATCGAGATTGCCATCCGTCCCCCGGAGCCTCCCAAGCCTGTAACACCTGCAAAGCCCGGTCCTGTGGCACCAGCGCCTAAGAAGATTATCAAGGCTTATAACCGTAGCATCGTGTTCCCTGCAAAGCAGCTGGAAACCGAGGCGGATGTGGATGCCTATGTGGAGCAGGTTCGTGCACAACTTAAGCAGTTGATTAAGGGCTGCGATGGCATCAAACTGAACTAAAAATACAGAACGAAAGGGTTGGTTGGAATGATTGCACTTCTCGAAAAGGCTATAGACATCATTGCGGATGTGCTCTCATCCAAGCCAAGGCTGCAATTTGCCATTACTGGCACCCGACCCAGTGAGTTGGATGACAAGGAATGCAGAACGAAATACAGCAATTCTGATTACAGCATCGAGATTTACAACCTTGGGCCAACCCCGTTTATTTTGGACCGGTTCACCCTTGTGCACAAGAAAGGGATGCTCATTGAATGTCCCGTGACCGAGGAGGACAAGACCCTTTCTCAGCAAAAGAATATGTTGTACATCCTGCAGGAGCAGGACGCAGAAACCCTGCGCTGGTTCTGCAAGCGGGACAAATTCAAAAAATGCAAAGTATGGGCTTATGACATTACCGGCAAATGTATAAAGACAAAGCTGGATGTTTCCGGTATCACTTTTCAGGCTCAGATATCTGCCGAAGATATGATTGTGGGGTGAATGTATGCTGTTCATCTGTATGCTGGCGTTTCAATTAGCAGGTGCCTTGATATTGCTGCTAAATGTGGTTAAAGGAAATAAAAATGCGGTTATTAAGAATTGCTTTCCCGGTTCGAACATTGCAGATAGGGACGATGATAATAACTGCGTAATTCCCAAAGACAAGCTACAAGGCAGCGCTCATGCTATTTACCTCAACATTGTGGCATTTGCTGACCTGGTTGTAGGTTATTTGATTGCAGCATTCAGCCCTGTGGCAACATACGAAACCTGCCATACAGTTTTGGGTGTTGTCGGTGGTACGGTTGTGCTACTGCTGGTTGAATACTATGTCAGCTTGTTAATTGCCAAGCTTGTTTACGCACAAGACATCATTAAGCCATACAGCGAGTTAGAAGGCTATGGCGTAGATACAAACATCACAAACAAAGAAATTGACGATATGTTTAACGACGTATTTGGAGAATGAGGGAAGCACATGGATAAGAATGCTATCAAAAAATATGCTGTATGGGCACGGCGGGAGCTGATTTCCCGTGTGTCCCAGAAGGCTCTGCAATACGGCATTTCCGAGAAGGAAACTGTGCCGGCATCTGCTGCCAGCGTGAATGGTGTCGTGCTGTCTGCAGAGGAAATCAAGCAGCGCAAGGCTCTGATTGAGCAAATTAACGCCAAGGGCTACGAGCAGGTCATGGAGGAGGTCGCCTATACCTGGTTCAACCGCTTCATTGCTCTGCGCTTTATGGAAGTCAATGGCTACCTGCCTTCCCATGTCCGTGTGTTCACCGACGAGGACAATGCCTTCAGACCCCAGATTATCACCGAAGCTATCAACCTGGAGCTGGACGGTCTGAATATGGACAAGGTCTATGCCTGGAAGGATGCCAACGACAACGATTCTCTTTTCAAGTATCTGATTATTACCCAGTGCAATGCCCTCAGCCCCATTCTGCCCCGGATGTTCCAGCGGATTGCAGACTATACCGAGCTGCTGTTCCCGGATAACCTGCTGCGTGAAGGCAGTGCCATCCAGCAGATGATTGAGCTGATTCCCGAGGACGACTGGAAGGACGCTGTCCAGATTATCGGCTGGCTATACCAGTTCTATAATATTGAACCCAAGGCAGAGGTGTTTGCCAAGAACGGAAAGATTTCCAAAGAGGAAATCCCTGCAGCAACCCAGCTGTTTACTCCCGATTGGATTGTCCGCTATATGGTGGAGAATTCTCTGGGCCGTCTGTGGGTAGAGGGTCACCCCAACGATTCCTTAAAGGCTCAGTGGAAGTACTTCCTGGACGAAGCAGAGCAGGAGCCGGATGTGCAGGCACAGCTGGCTGTTATCCGCAAAGAATATGCTGCCATGGCGCCGGAGCAGATTAAGTGCATCGACCCCTGTGCCGGCAGTGGTCACATCCTGGCGTATATGTTTGACGTGCTGATGCAGATTTACGAGGATTACGGTTATTCTGCCCGTGAGGCTGTCCGTGGCATCATTGAAAACAACCTTTATGGCTTGGACATCGACGAGCGTGCTGCACAGTTGGCATACTTCGCGGTGATGATGAAGGCCCGGCAGTATGACCGCCGCTTCTTTGCTCGCAAGGACGAGAACGGCAATCCTGACGTTCCTCAGCCCCATGTATACACCATTGTTGAAAGCAATGGTATGGATACCTTTGCGCTCGATTACTTCACCAACGGTGATGCTGAACTGAAAACGGCAATGGACAGCATCATCAAGGAGATGCAGGATGCCAAGGAGTATGGCTCTATCCTAAAAATCACACCTGTTGATTTTGCTGCCCTCTACGCTCGCTTTGATGAGGTTTGTGATGATGTTCACCTAAGCCGCGAAATTGTATTGGATAGCATTCTGCCGTTGGTACAAGTGGCGGAGGTTATGGCTCAAAAGTACGATGTTACAGTAACAAACCCCCCGTATTTGTCCGTGAGCGCAACTGGTTCTAAGCTAAACTCGTATGTGCTGAAAAACTACCCTGATAGCAAAGCAGATATGTTTGCGGTTTTTGTGGAACAATGTAAGGCTCTGCTAAAACCCAACGGATATCAGGCTATGATTACGATGCACACATGGATGTTTATCGCCAGCTTTGAACAATTTAGAATGAAGCTGATGAAATCCGATTATATTGCACTTCTTCATTTGGGTACCCGCGCTTTCGAAGAAATTAGTGGTGATGTTGTTCAAACGGTTGCGATGATTCTCAGAAAGAGCGCTACGCAGGCACATAGAGTTGTCGCTAACCGGTTGGTTGATTATCCGGATGCAGAAACAAAGCGCAAAAAGTATCTTCTTGGAGAGGATAGATTTGAAACACAGCAATCTAATTTTGAATTACTACCCGGAAATCCAGTAGTCTATTGGCTATCTGACGAATATTTTAACGCTCTCAAGAATCATAAAACGGTTGAGAACTATGTGGAACGCAAAGCAGGCGTTGTGACTGGTGATGATGGCTATTTCTTGAGGCTGTGGTATGAAGTGAAATATGGTGATATCTCGTTTGCCGCTAAGCCTGCAGGTAACTACGGGAAATACCATGTTATGTCCAAAGGTGGTAGTGCAAGAAGATTCTACGGTAATTACGAGTATATAATTCGTTTAGATGATTTGTGGAATCCGGCGAAAACAAATGTATCTGTGCGCCGTGGTGATGCTGATTACTATTTCAAAAAAGCAATTGGGTGGTCTCAGGTAGGAAATGCCCAAAAAACTTTTAGATATGTGGAGAACTCTGTATGTGGAACTGCCACACCAACGGTTTATTTGAAAGATAGCCGCTATTTTAACTACTTACTGGGCTTTCTGAATACTAAAATTGCGTACGAGTATTTGGTTGCATATAATCCTACTATTAATCTTTTAACTACAGATATATGCAATTTGCCCCTTGTTATTGAAGAAACATGTGTAGAAACAGCAAATGCGCTCGTCTCGGATTCTATTTCATTTAGTAAAACAGATTGGGACGCCTTTGAAACCTCTTGGGATTTCTTGAAGCATCCGTTAGTGCCCACTCCACAAGAGTGGGGGGAGCAGCGAAACTCGCAGTTTGCAAATGCCCGCGTTGCTAAGTTTTCTCTGCTTTCTTGGCATTTTGACCAGTGGGCTTACGATTGTCAGTACCGTTTTGATTCTTTGAAAGAGAACGAGGAGGAACTGAACCGTATATTCATTGACATTTACGGCTTGCAGGACGAACTGGTTCCCGATGTGGAAGACAAGGATGTCACCGTCCGCCTGGCAGATAAGAAGCGGGATATCAAGAGCCTGATTTCCTATGCTGTTGGTTGTATGTTCGGCCGTTACTCTTTGGATGTTCCCGGGCTGGCTTATGCCGGCGGCGAGTGGGATGACTCCAAGTACACCACCTTTAAGGCAGACAAGGACAGCATCATTCCCATCTGTGATGACGAGTATTTCGCTGATGATATCGTGGGTCGCTTCATCCGGTTCATCGAAGTTGTGTATGGAAAGGATACCCTGCAGGAGAACCTGCGCTTCATCGCCGATGCGCTTGGTGACAGCGGTCAGCCCAAGGATGTCATCCGGAACTACTTCCTGAACGACTTCTATGCCGACCACTTGAAGGTCTATCAGAAGCGCCCCATTTACTGGCTCTTCGATTCCGGCAAGAAGAATGGTTTCAAGGCTCTTGTGTACATGCACCGTTATCAGCCCGATACCATCGCCCGGATGCGTACTGACTATGTGCACGAGCAGCAGGCTCGCTACCGTACTGCCATTGCGGACTTGGAGCAGCGGATTGCCTCTGCATCCACCGCTGAGCGCGTGAAGCTGAGCAAGCGGCTCAAGACCCTGCAGGAGCAGGCAGCCGAAATTCAGGGCTATGAAGAAAAAATCCACCACCTGGCCGACCAGTACATTGCTATCGACCTGGATGATGGCGTCAAGAAAAACTATGCAATCTTCGGAGATGTTCTTTCGAAGATAAAGTAAGGAGGCGAAACCCTGTGAGTGACGATATCCACATGACCATTTCAATTCCTACGGATGATGAAGGTTATGTCCTTTTGAAATGCGAACATTGTGGAACGTTTTTCAAGGGTACACCTTCTGATATTCAGGATGACGGAGTGCTGCATATTTTCTGCCCGAGCTGTGGATTGGTCAGCGATAGCTACATTACTGATGATGTGCTGGAGCTTGCCACGAACATGACCACGAACATTGTGAACGATATGATTTACGATATGTTCAAGGATTTAGAGCGTCACAGCAAAAAGAGTGTACTTCAGTTCAAAGCCGGTAGGCGTCCTCCTCACGAGAGCGAGGACCCTATCCGGTCTGGAATTGAGGCTTTGGAAATATGCACCTTCCCGTGCTGTGAACGGACAGCGAAAATCAAACCAATGCTAAAAATGACGGGTGCCTACTGCCCGTTCTGTGGGGTGAAACACTATGAAGTTGAATAGAAAAGACCTTCGCAAAATCCAATACGATTTTAACAGCTTTGCAAACCGGCTTCTCCAGGCTGATTTTCAGGACTACACCGGCGTGCTTGGCAAATTTCTCAATTACATAGACAATACCCCGATTATTATCGACTTTATCAAGGGTTGCGGTGAATGCGACTGGGATATGGAAAGCGAGGTCAAGGAGGTACAGTCCTCCTATGGCCACATGATTTTCAGCACCGGCAATACTGAGGAAGAAGAAATTCGCAATGTGTATGCCACGCTGCATTATCTGTCAGACACCGATAACTCCATTTATCACGGAGTTGCAATGGGATATTCCCATACAAATAAATACCAGGAAATGATTAAGGGATTCAACGACCGTTTTGTAATGGTGCTGATTCGCCACATTGAACGGTACTTAACGAAGGTAGGTATTGATATGGGTGTAGATGAAAAAATCATTTACAATGTGACCGTTGAGAATGGACAGGCTATCATTGCAACCGATGGCTCCACCGTCAACGCAACCAATCAGGTTGGTGCAGATGGCAGTGAACTGGAAAAACTGATTGCCGCCGTGCAGGCTGCTTCCGACAGTTTGGCTCCGGAAGACAAGGAAGCTGTGCAGGAAAGCCTGGAAGTTATCGAGACCGAAGCATCTGCCGAGAAACCCAAGAAGAGCATGCTGAGAACCGCACTCTCTACTCTGTCTACCATTAAGGGTATTGCAGAGTTTGGCGCTGCTGTTGCTGCCCTGGCTCAGTTTGTCGGGCAATATCTGTAATTCAGTTTTGCATAAAGCTTTGATATAAAGTGAGGGAAGTCCTAAATGGAACACGAAAAAATTACATTAGAGGTTAAGGGAACGCCTCTTATCAAGTTTCAAAGTGCTAAAAGAATCGAGTCCCTACGGCAAGGTCATCTTTATGCCAAAACCTTGAAATATTATAGAGAGTTGGAAAAAGATACAGGAAACGATGAAATTGGCGATGAGTTTGAAGCTATGCTTCATGTGAATGAAGGGTACATCAGAATACCGGAAACCGGGGAAATGATTAGCCTAAAGGAGACCCTTGTCCCGACGGCCAACTCAGATGATTTTGTTTTTTGCATGTTTGGCATCTATCCCTCACTCAAGAATTTCGCATTTAGCGACAAACAGAAGGAGAAAATGCTGTCCTTCGGTGATACAGCCTTAGTCATCCTGGATAGCGATGAGTTTATCCGCCGAGTTTGTGCAGCAGCAGAGCGAGAAGGATACACAGCTCACTTTGGCGGGGTTAACTATTTTGACCCGACTATTGATAACGGAAATTTAATTATTTCGCTATTAAAAGGAATGTGGAACATTGCTCTTTGGAAGAGAGATAAGTATACATACCAGCAAGAGGGACGTTTTATCTTTACACCAGGAAATGGCGAGGACCATATCAATCTGGATATTGGAGATATAAGCGATATTTCCGCTGTTTTTCCATCTAAGATGGTTCTGACAGCGATAGTAGAATCAAAACAATAAGGAGGTGGCAGCATGCCAAGTATGGATTTACAGAAAATCGCACAAGACCTGAACCGGCGCTTTGCTGCGCCTCTGCCCGAGTTCTATAAGCGTCGCATCATTTTTTGGTACGACGAGGACCGGGAATTTGAGGATAAGGTGGAGGAGCTGGAGCTGAACAACGCCAGCATCCTGGTTCTGACCGGTACCAATACCTTTACAGCTAAAAAGCTGCTGGCAGCGGATGACACCACGACCAACTATCTTGTGTACAGTCCTCTGCGCTATGAAAAGCCGGAGGATAACTGGCTTATTAACATCGAGCTTTACAGCGAGGAGTTCCGGGCGGACCTTAACTCCATCTGGATGGATGAAATGGGTCTCCCCAGCAATGCTACCGTGCGCCGGATGGTGAAGCAGTACCGTAAGTTCTTTAACAGCATCGACCGCCGTAAGAGTGTGGCGGCTATGGCAAAGAACATCAACACCGCTTCCCAGCTCCATATGGCAGTTATGGCTTCCATTTGCGGCATTCAGGATGCACAGCCGGCCGGCATTATCCGCAGCATCCTCAACGAGTCCCTGGAAATGGACAGCAACACCCGCTATCAGGACATGGTCAAGTTCGGCGCTCATAACGCTTTCTGGGTAATGGTGGCGCAGGCTACCGGCTATTCCGAGGGTGAGGATGCTGACCTTGGTCGCCTGGCTACCCATATTATGTTAACCGCAGCGACCCGGACAATGCGCACTGAGTTCCTGGTTGGCCTGGACGGCTTTATCTCTGTGCCCCACCAGTCCTACTGCTATGATATGGTTTCCGATTGGCTCCAGTCTGCTGATAATGAAAGCCTGTATCAGATTGCCCGTTTCGTAGAGTACGAAGCCCGGCTCAGCAACCGCTTCATGAAGATGACGGTGGAGGATTTGGTGGATACTGAGTGCTTCCCCTGCGTCAACGAGTGTGTGCTGAAGCTCCTGATGAAGGATATCAGCGACTATATCATCAATGTGGATACCATCAGCCGCGTTGTCGAAAAGCGTCGAACTTTGGCTTGGTATGATGCAGTAAGCTACTACTATGAGGGCTTGCTGCAGGTTGCAAATATGCAGCAGTTCTTCCATGACCACGCCACCGGCTTCCATCTGGCGCAGGCGTATCAGATTTGGAAGGCCTATACTACCGATTACTATAAGATGGACACCTACTACCGTCAGTTCCATCTGTGCTTTGACCGCAGCCTGACCGTCTCCAACGAGGTCTTGGATGACCTTTTCAAGCAAGTGGTGGAGAAGGTGGAGGGCCTTTACAACGGCTGGTTCCTGACGCAGTTGGGTGCCAACTGGTCCGATGTCTGCGCCGAGGAGCTGGAAAAGTACGGTGCCATTCTGGAAGTGGAGAAGCAGGAGCGCTTCTACCGCAGCAAGGTTGCATCCGGCGACAATCGCGTGTATGTGATTATCTCTGATGCCCTCCGCTACGAAGTAGCAGCATCCCTGACCGAGCAGCTGCGCCGTGAGACCCAGAGCAAGGTCAGACTGGAAAGCATGCAGGGTATCTTCCCCACGATTACCAAGTTTGGTATGGCAGCACTGCTACCCCATTCCAAGCTGAATGTTGTGCACAAGCCTAACGGTGGCGTATCTGTCCAGGCGGATGGTGCATCCACCGAAATGCCCAGCCGTGATAAGGTTTTGAAGGCTACCCACGGTGCCAGCGTTGCACTTCAATACAAGAATATCATTACTATGAGGCGTGCCGACCGGCAAGCATTGGTCAAGGGTATGGATGTTGTCTACATCTATCACGATAAGATTGACGAAGCCAGCCATACTGCCGACAACCTGGTATTCCCGGCATGCGACGATGCAATTAACGAAATTAAGAACCTGGTCCGCGTGATTGTCAATGACTTCGGCGGCACCCGGATTCTCATTACTGCCGACCACGGATTCCTGTATACTTATAGCCCGCTGACTGAGGATGACAAGGTGGACAAGACCAGCTTCCGTCAGCTGGATGTGGAGTATGGTCGCCGCTACGCTCTGATGCAGCAGGGCGCAAAGCCTGACTATCTGCTGCCGGTGAAATTCATCGACGAAGAGTCCGGGCTGGATGCCTTCGCTCCCAGAGAGAACATCCGCATCAAGATGAGCGGCGGCGGACTGAACTTTGTCCATGGTGGCATCAGCCTTCAGGAGATGGTAGTTCCCGTTATTGATTACCAGTTCCTGCGTAACACCAGCAAGACCTATCAGCGGAACCGGGAGAAGTATGACACCAAGCCTGTAACTGTCAGCCTGCTGTCTGCTACCCGTAAAATCAGCAATATGATTTTCTCCCTGAACTTCTATCAGAAGGAACCTGTCGGTGATAACCGCAGCAGCTGCAACTATCTGCTGTACTTTACCGATGCCAGCGGCAAACAAATCAGTGATACCGCCCGCATCATTGCTGACAAGACCAGCGATAATGGTCAGGAGCGCACCTTCCGTTGCAGTTTCAATCTTAAGAGCTTAAAGTACAGCAACCGGGAGAGCTACTATCTGGTGATTGCGGACGAATCCGGTCTGCAGGCTCCTCAGCGTGAGGAATTCCAGATAGACATTGCCTTTGCACTGGATGAATTCAACTTCTTTGGCTAAGCCAGTGCGGATACGGAGGATTTATGGAACATACAAATGAAAGCGCACGCGAGGTCATCAAGACCAAGCTGCGTCAGACCTTCGACGGCAAAATCGTGCGGAAGGACCTGACCAAGAAAATCAAGGAAGGCGCCAATGTGCCTGTTTATGTTTTGGAGTTCCTGCTGGGACAGTACTGCTGCTCCGACGAGGACGAGATTATCGAAAAGGGCGTTCAGAACGTCAAGCGCATTCTGGCGGACAACTTCGTCCGCCCGGATGAAGCACAGAAGATTCTCGCCAAGCTCCGCAGCAACGGCAGCCATACCGTCATTGATATGGTCACTGTGAACCTGGATATCCGGAAGAACAAGTTCTATGCTGCGTTCTCCAATCTGGGCTTGGGTGATGTCCCCATCGATGACGAGTACCCCGAGCAGTATGACCGTCTGCTTTGCGGCGGCATTTGGTGCATTGTGCAGCTGGAATACGAGTACAACGAAGAGGATAAGAAAAACGGCTATCCCATCCGCATCCGGAAGCTCACTCCCATTCAGATGCCCCATGTGGATATCGGCGAGCTGAAAGCCGGCCGCCAGGCATTCACCAAGGAAGAGTGGATGGATGTGCTGCTGCGCTCCATCGGCATGGAGCCGGACGAACTGAACAACCGTGAAAAATGGCTGCTTATCACCAGAATGATTCCTCTGGTGGAGAACAACTTCAACCTTTGTGAGCTGGGTCCCCGTAGCACCGGTAAGTCCCATCTGTACAAGGAAATCTCTCCGAACAGTATTCTCGTTTCCGGTGGTCAGACCACCGTTGCGAACCTGTTCTACAATATGGGACGCAAGACCGTTGGTTTGGTCGGTCTGTGGGATTGCGTTGCCTTCGACGAGGTTGCCGGCATCCGCTTCAAGGATAAGGACGGCGTCCAGATTATGAAGGACTATATGGCATCCGGCTCCTTTGCCCGCGGCAAGGAAGAAAAGGCTGCCTCTGCATCCATGGTCTTTGTAGGTAACATCAACCAAAGCGTGGATGTGCTGCTGAAGACATCCAGTTTGTTTGACCCCTTCCCGCCCGAGATGGGTACTGACACCGCATTCTTGGACCGTATGCACTGCTACCTGCCTGGTTGGGAAATCCCTAAGTTCAGACCGGAGCACTTTACCGATGCCTACGGCTTCATCACCGACTACCTGTCCGAGTTCATCCGTGAGCTGCGGAAGGAACAGTATGGCGATGCTCTGGACCACTATTTCCGCCTTGGAAAGAATCTGAACCAGCGTGATACCATCGCTGTACGCAGAATGGTAGACGGCTATTTGAAGCTGATTTATCCGGATGGACAGTTCACCAAGGAGGACCTGGAAGAAATCCTTGTGCTGGCATTGGAGATGCGTCGCCGCGTTAAGGAGCAGCTGAAGAAGCTGGGCGGCATGGAGTTCTATGATGTGAACTTCTCCTATATTGACCTGGCAACCTTCGAAGAGCGCTACGTGAGCGTTCCTGAGCAGGGTGGCGGCAAGCTGATTCCTGAGGGCGTGTGCAACCCCGGACAGGTGTATACCGTGTCCCGCGGCAAGTCCGGTATGATTGGTGTATTTCGTCTGGAATCTCAGATGCTGCCCGGTAACGGCAAGTTTGAGCGCACCGGCCTCGGCTCTGACCGGGATGCCCGTGAGTCCAGTAACGCAGCGTTTAGCTTCTTGAAAGCAAATGCCAACCGCATCAGCGGCTCCATCAGCACGACCACGAAGGATTACATTATCAATTATCAAGACCTGCAAGGTATTGGTATGGCCAGCAAGATGGCTATGCCTACGCTGATTGCGCTGGCATCTATCGCCCTGAACAGACCCGTTCAAAGTTCTATGGTGGTTTTGGGAGAAATCAGCATCAGTGGCACCCTTATCAAAGTGGATGAACTGGCAAACACATTGCAGGTTTGTCTTGATAGCGGAGCTAAAAAGGTTCTCCTCCCCTCTATTTCAATGCGCGAACTGGGCAATGTTCCTGATGACCTGGCTGCAGCATTCGATTTCATTTCGTACCGTAGTGCAGAGGAAGCTGTTTTTAAGGCTCTTGGTGTAGAATAAACTAAAATCAATACTTGATGAAAGGGGGAGAGACAGTGGCAAAGGCATATGCGTTAATCAATAAGGGGACGCTGGCATGCATCTTTGAAGGTAAGAAGGTATCGAAAGAATATGTTACTTCCAAGACAGGCGTCAAGCTTGAAAAGTTGGATAAATGGCTGGATGAAGCGGATGCTTTGTTGCCGACTATCAAGCAGGCAAAGGATATTGCTGCATGTCTCCACATCCCTTTTGCAGGCTTTTACATGAACCCAGAGCATGTTAAACCACGATTGAAATCTATTCCGTCTGTAAAGAATTACAGAACACTTTACGGCGGAGTGGAAATGGATGATAGTGCCATTAATATTGCAATGCTGGATTTGATGAGCGAACGTGATTTCCTCATAGAATCAAGCGCCGAAAACAACCTGCCATTGCCATCGTTTACAATGTCTATTGTACTTCGTGATGACCCGGTCCTTTGGGCGAAGAGAATAAGGGAATTGCTTGATGTACAGTTGGATGAACAGTACAAATGCAGCTCGCCTCGAAAGTTTTACCTTTATCTAAGAGAAAAAGTGGAGGCAGCAGGCGTTTTTGTTCACTGTTTCACTGATGTTCCAATGGAAATGGCACGTGCCCTTGCCATATACGACACTACTATGCCGGTTATTGGCCTCAATGACGCAGACAGACCCCCAGCGAAATCCTTTTCTATGATTCATGAGCTTGTACACATTTTTAAGCGGGAGTCTTCGCTTTGTAATGATATGAGAAGCATCCGAATTGAGGAAGTGTTTTGTAACGCTGTAGCTGGTGAATTCCTTGTGCCCGGAGAGGCATTAGAGAGCACTCTTAGAATCAGAGATATGCACGCTCCATACAAGAAACAGGATATCGTGTATTTGGCAGAGAAGTTTTCTGTCAGCAAGGAGGTAATCATCCGGCGGTTACTGGATGCAAAGTATATTGATGATACTGTGTACGAAACTTATGCGGATGAATTTAGACGCGATATCGAACTGGAGAAGGAAGAGCGGAGAATCGCGAAGCAGGAAGGTAGAACACTGCCTGGTCCTAAAAAGGTTATGTCCCGTGAAGCTATTGACCGTACCAGCTCTGCTGTTTGTAAAGCGCTGGTTGCTGGATATGGCAATGAGATTTACAGCAAGCAGGATATTGCTCGCCACCTGGGAATATCCCAGAAGCATGTTAATAAATTCTTGGCGGAGGTGTCTTTATGGAACAGATGACACTTTTCCCGCTGCCCTATAAGTACATAATTGATGCTTCTTCTATTTTTTCCCAGAAACCTGATGAACCTAACAGACGCCGAGTCTTTAAGGGATTGTGGCAGAAAATTGATAACTATATTGAAGAACAGATTATTGTGACGTGCTCTGAGATTGAATCCGAAATAAAGGATGAAGATTTGGTCAAATGGTTGCACCTGCAGCAGTGTGAAGTTCTACCTATAACTGATGAAGTACAGCAGAACGTTATCAAGATTGTCAACGAGCATCCTGCGTTAATTGATTTTACAAAGTGCAAGTCATCAGGAGATGCATTCTTGATTGCAACCGCAATGGCCTATGGGCTAACCGTTATTTCAGAAGAATCAAAATCACCCAAAAAGATACCTGGCGTGTGCCAGGCCTACGGTATTCCGTGTGTCAATATTACTGAACTGTGTACATTGGAGAACTGGGAGTTCTAAAAGGTGAATTAAAAGGCGAGGGGTGCGCATGCAAGTGCATCCCTCGTATGCTTTTTGAAAAACTTTTGCAAAAGGTATTGACAAGCAAAAATCTTAGTGGTATCATATAGAAGAACATCGAGGATGGTGTTCGTTGTAAGTTTATTTTTTCGTACGTTTCATTTATTAGTATCGTTTTTCCCTTAAAAGAGCACAACCCCTAAATTAGAACAGCAATTCAAAAAACAAAGCGATTTTCGCAGAATAGAACTATAATTTATGAGTTATAGGGACATTCTGCGCTTTTTTGCATTATAAAGCAGATATCCCTTATGATTCGAAATCTTAGGGATATCTGCTTTTTTTGTTTCTCTAAAGCAGAATCTACAGCCCAGCATACTGGGGCGAGGAGAATTCTGATGCAGCGACCGTCACCGGCTGAAGAGCGACGCGGGCCGATACTTGGGGCCACATACCAAAACAACAGCAAATCCCCGTTACGAGACCCGTGCATCGGTCTTAATTTTAAACAGAGACGGCACTGCCGTATCAACACTATGAAAATATGAGAAATCAACAAATGAACTAAAAGGAGAAATTAACTATGAAAACTACTAACACTATCAATACCACCAACAACAATGCTGCAACTTATAACTTCCCTCCGTGCAGCCCTGAGGAATTCCTCGACACTATCAATATGAAGAGAGGCGACACCCACCGGAACTGGGAAATTGTAAATAACTGGACTTGGGAACAGAGATTCGCATACTACGAACGGTGTGTCAACCAGCCCCGAGAGGAAAGAAAAAGTCCATGGGAAGCTGTCATTGAAAGATGCGTCGAGAAGCTTTGCTTGGGCAAAGTATTCGAGGTGTTCTACAATATCTCCGATGAAATGGAACCTATTGCCGTTGTGGCATCTAAGAGAAGGAAGGATGGCACAATCAACCCAAAGGATATTCACACTTTTGTGCATTACACCCCCGGTGACATCGAAGTAAGGGATATTGCCATGATGAACGAGTATAGCCGCATCGTTGAAGAAACTTATGGTATTCATCCTCGCCTCCTTATTGTGGGCAAGGAATTCGACAACTCTGTACTCCGAGCAATTATGGCTTTTGGTAGAGACTTTTCTATCTTTGCCAAGAAAAAAGACTAATTAATCAACACATTATACTTTACAAACGGAAAGGGAAATTAATTATGAAAACTACTAACATGAACAACACTAACACCGCTATTGAAGCTGCCGCATCCGATAATATCTATATTGCAACACAAGTGAGAACCGAGGTCTGGGAAGAGAGAAAGGAAATTGATATTTCGGTTTTTGAGTGTACCAGTATGGCTGCAGTAGCTGAGATGTATGCAAAAAATAAAGAACTCAGCTATGTAGTTAAAAATCTTGAAACTGACGAGGAGTGCACCTATGGTGGCAGCGAAATTCGCGAATGGTTTGCAACCCAGGCGCTTGACAACATGGTGAATTACCGTATCACCGTTACCGTGGTGTGGGATAATGTGAGCTTGCTTGGAAAAGGCGTCATTACTCATGAACTATATTTTACATGCGTCAAACGGTCTGATGTGCCGGCGGAAGTGGTACACCCACTGTGGCTGCTGGAAGCCTCCAATGCAGATACCAATGAGGTGGTTGCACGTAACTGGTTTGAGACTCCTGGTGCAATGCTGACTTGGGCTGACGAGCAAATTCTTGATTGGCGTTACACAGAAGCAGGTGTTGTGAATCACAGATTCTATGCTAACGGCGTTGAAATCACAAAGTATTTTTACGCAAAAGATAGAAAGCGTTACACACTCTCTGTAGATAGTTGGGATAAGAAGCGTATCCACATCGCTATTGATACATATCAGTATTCTTCCTTGTCTAAAAAAGGTAAGAAGAAATTTGTTTGTAGTATTTGCGGAGAAGAACATTTGGTGGAGGAAGGCACATTCCTGCCGCAGCCTGTCCGCCCCAACAAGGATAGTGACGGACGGTATAATTACTGTTGCGCTACTTGCTACGAAAAGTATGTGGGTCCCATGCAAGCCTGCCGTTGGGAAATTGGAACATTGTGGACAAAAATCAAGGAACTTGAATTTTGGGGCCACACATGGGCAAAAGAGGATATGTTCTACGAGATGACCATTGCCGAAATGGATTCGATTATTAGGCAGGGCAACCTTCGGAAAAACGCGATGTGTTTGCTCAGATATTATGAACCCAATAGGGATGCGGAGAAGGTCGGCAGACAACTCCGTGACCGTATGCAGAAACGTCGTTGGCAGGCAATGCGGGCTGCTAATCAGACAGAGCAAGAATCCAAGTAACCCCATACACACACTATACTTTACTAACAGAAAGGAATTACTACTATGAAAACTACTTACCCTATGGGATTTGCAGTTCCCAAGATGAACAACTGGTGGGACCAGCACAACCTGACCATCGAAGAGGCCAGCGCATATTTCCGAATCGGTGAGCACACTGTACGTCGGCTCGTGGCCAATAATCCGGATGCCAATTTCGTGTTGCATGTAGGTACACGGACGTTGATTAAGAAGCAACTCTTTGGCGAGTTCCTGGATGGATGCCACTCTCTTTAAGGAGGAATGGTCCAATGAAAATTGATTTAACCGGCCAGAAGTTTCACCGCTTACAGGTCGTGCAGAAATCTGAGCAGCAGAACAAAGCGGATGCGGTCCTTTGGGACTGCGTCTGCGACTGCGGCACCAAAACAACAGCTACCACCGCACAGCTACGTAGTGGTCACAAAAAGAGCTGCGGCTGTCTGAAACAAGTATCTCATGCTAAAGACATCACCGGTCAACGATTTGGTATGCTGACCATAATGAAACGCGTCGGAACAAACAAACATCGCAAAGCACTTTGGAAGTGCAAATGTGATTGCGGCAAAACAACCGTAGTTTCATCCGTCGACCTTGTTACGGGCAACACTAAATCGTGCGGTTGCTTGGGAAACCATTTTGCAAAACGAAATTTACTTGAAGGAGGATTCTATGGCAAGAACAAGTTCTAAGCGCAGGGACAGTAAAGGCCGTGTGCTTGAAAAGGGTGAATATCAAAAGGGTTCTGGTGTGTATGAGTACCGCTATAAGGATATCTACGGTAAAACCAAGAGTATCTACAGCTGGCGGTTGACGGCAGCGGACCCTCAGCCGAAGGGGAAGGCGTCTTGTGAACCGCTGCGGGATATGAAAGTGGCTATCGATAAGGACTTGCACAACAATATCGATACCTACACAGCACAGACCACTACACTCAATGACAGATTTGATATTTACATTGAGAGCAAAATTAATCTACGCCGTTCCACAAAGCAAAACTACATCTACATGTACGATAACTATGTTCGTGATACTGTTGGTCGGATGAAGATGTGCGATATCAATTACTCCATTATCCAACGGCTGTACAACGACATGATTACGAAGTATGGCTTCAAGCCGAATTCGATGGAATCACTGCATACCGTATTGAATCCTATTTTTGATAGAGCAGTATGGGATAGCATCATTGAGTCTAATCCTTGTCCTAAGGCGATGAAGCAGCTTCGTGAAAGCGATGCTTGGGACAAAGAAAAGAAAGTAGCTTTGACTCGTGAGGAACAAAAAGCATTCATGGACTTTTTGAGCACTTCGCCAAAATACAAGCACTGGACGAGCATTATGGTTGTTTTGCTTGGCACAGGAATGCGAATTGGCGAATGCCTTGGTTTGACTTGGCAGTCGTGCAAGTTTGACACCGGTGAAATTATTGTGGACCATACACTGAATTACCGCAAGCAAGAAGATGGGCACTGTCGTCACTATGTCGAATTCCTTCCGAAAACCATAGCAGGCATTAGAAGTATTCCTATGTTCGACGAGGTGCGTGCTGCACTCCTGGAAGAAAAGGAACGTCAGGACAGAGTTGGTACGGCGGGTACAGTGATAGATGGTTTGTCGGACTGGGTGTTTACAAATCGGTACGGAACGGTGTTTAAACCCAAGAGCATCAATGCGGCGATTACACGCATTTGCAAAGCTTATAATGAAGCAGAGTGTGAGGCTGCAAAAGTAGAGGGGCGCGAGCCGTTCCTGCTGCCACACTTTACATGTCACCAACTACGCCACACTTTCTGCACAAGGCTCTGCGAAGTTGAACCGAGGCCTAAAATCGTGCAGGCGATTATGGGCCATGCCAAAATTGAGACAACAATGGATGTATATGCCGAAGTGGAAGAACGCGCCAAGAAAGAGGCTGCGGTTCGGGTCCAAGGCGTTATCTTTATCAAATGAACCTCAATACATTTCAAGCCCTGGTTGCTTAAGCAGCCGGGGCTTTTTTGCAACCTTGACAGAAGCCTGCTTTTGTGCAATAATATCGGCAGAGTTCAAACTCAATTGGTGGGCTGAAATTTACCACAGATTTACCAATTTACCAACGATTTACCAAAAATGACCGCTGAGTTAAGGCCTGTAGTGACCTGCAGTGAGAATGTATGAAACACCCTGTTTTTAGGCTGTTTTCGCGACCTTTAGCGGCCTTTAGTGAGGCGATATGTAAGGCTATGAGAGGCATTACACTATTCCCCACAATGAAGCCTCTCGACTAAAATTTAACACCCTATGACCGTAAAAAGTCATAGGGTGTTTTTGTATTATATTAAAACAGAACGACAAATTGGAATTGTTTAAATCAGTAATACGCATTTATAAAGAGGTTGATACTTTATTCTTTAATTTCTACACATTTAATTTCATCTGTATAAAGTTCCGTGCCATCCACACCAATGCTTTCCCGTTCAGGTTCATTATCAACTGCAGAAATGTATAGCATAAGTTTACCTGCAAAAATCTCTCCATCTGTCATTGTGACCTTTACATTTTTGCCGGCGTTTTCGCGGAAGATTTTGCAAAAATTCATGCTTTCAATCCTTTCGTCAAATCCAAGTTTGTGGAATTAATTACATTATACCATAAATTATTCGAAATTACAATGTTTCGCAATAAACGTGAGTTTTGGGCCATTTTTTAGACCATTTCAGAGGTATGATATGTCCCGAAAAGGAAATTTGAGGTAAGATAATTTTTTGAGAGTAAAAATGCAGTAATCAAAACGTGTAGGAAAAATCACGATAAAGCAAGATGGGGTAAGATATTTTGCTTTTATTTTTATAACCCTTGCATACTCCCCACAATGAAGCCCCTGGACTAAAAAACAAGCACCCTGCAGAAGACTCTGCAGGGTGTTTTTGTTGCAATTTGCAAAGCGGTGTGCTATGATGAAAAAAATGACAGGAGGCAAAAAAATGCGCTATTCTTTTGACCACGATTTACATATTCATTCCCAAATTTCCTCCTGCTCCAACCACCCGGAGCAGACCACGGAGCGGCTCTTGCAGTACGCCAAGGACAATAACCTTTCTACCATTTGCCTGACAGACCATTTTTGGGACGATGCTGTAGAGGGCGCCAGTGATTGGTATTTCCCCCAGAATTACGATCATATTTCCAAGGCAAAGCCCCTGCCCCAGGCAGAGGGGATCCGTTTTCTGTTCGGCTGTGAAACAGAGCTGGATAAGTTCTTGAAAGTCGGCATTTCTAATGAAAAGCTGCCACTTTTTGACTTTATTATTATCCCTACCACCCATTTTCATATGAAGGATTACACCCTTTTCCTTGAGGAAATCGCCACCCCGGAAGCTCGGGCAAAGGCTTGGGTGAAACGGCTGGATGCGGTGCTGGATATGGATCTTCCTTTCCATAAGATCGGCTTTGCCCATCTGACCTGCAGCCTGCTGGCACCTACCGCAGAGGAATACCACGGTCTGCTTACCGCAATCCCGGAAGAGGAAATGGAGCGGCTGTTTAGGAAGATCGCCCAAAAGGGTGCAGGCGTGGAGCTGAATGCCGACGATATGAAGTTCAAATACGGAAAGCCTGAAAATGTGCTGAAGGTCTATAAGATCGCAAAGAAATGCGGCTGTAAGTTCTATATGGGCTCTGATGCCCATACCCCCAACGAGCTGAACACCGCCAAAGAACGCTTTGAAAGAGCCATCGACCTTCTGGACCTGAAGGAAGAAGATAAATTCCACATTGGATAAAAAGGAGAAAACATATGATTTCCTGTACTGAATTTATTCCTGCATATAGTGAGCTTTTTACCTTCCTTGCAAAGGAAAAGGGCAGGGCAGAGGTGGATAAGTTCTGGGCATACTTGTTTGAGCCTGACGGCAAGGGCATTCCCCTTGTGAACTTTGTGGAAAAAGAGGGCATTCGTGGCTGCTTTACCTACTGGGCAGGCAGCCTGAACGAGGAAGCGGCAGACTTTTCCATGTATGTGAATGAAAAGCGGGGCTATTTCACCATCGATATGCACCGCTGTCCTTCTAAGGGACGGTTGCTGCAGCTGAAGGAAACCGATGGGGTGACGCCCTTCCCGGATTACTGCCTCCACTGTGATTACTACCGCCATGCGGTGGAAAAGCTGGGACTGAAGTATATCTATAATTTCACCGGTATGGACAAGGCGGCTTGCTCCATCCTGATCTACGACCCCAAGGTCTTTGATGGCCGTGTCATTGTGGACGAAGATACCACCGTTATGCACCGCTCTGCGGGGGATAACGAGTATTTCCATAGAGATTTCCACAGCAGTATGAATATGGGCGTGGAGTACTTGGGCAAGAACTACGGCACAGAAACCGTGGTTGCCTATCTTCGTGACTTTGTGGACCATGTCTACGGCAATCTCATAAAGAAAATGGAAGAAAAGGGTCTTGCCGCCCTGCAGGAAAAGATCCTGGATACTTACGAGAAGGAAAAGGCTCTGGATGTGGTGAAGACCACCCTGACGGAAAAAGAACTGAAGGTGGAGGTTTCTGCCTGCCCCGGCGTTTCCCACCTGCGAGCCACCGGACGAGAGGTTTCTTCCTGGTATGTCTATACTACTACCGTGGTGATGGAAGCTTTGGCGCAGAAGATCGGCGCAAAGTTCTCTATGGACAGCTACGACGAAGCCACCGGCCGAGCCACCTACCGCATTTATATAAATGGATAATTGATAATTGAAAATGGAAAATGTTTATTTAAATGTGGATCTGCCGACACGATCATTATCCATTATCCACTATCCATTATCCATTCTCAAATCACGCATATAGTCAAGAACCGGACCGAATAGAATCGGTCCGGTTCTTTATAATTTCTTTTGCCTAAGTATGCCCTTATACAGGCCGTCCACACAGCGGCCGGCTTCGGTGTAGCCCCGGCTTTCGTAGTAGCGCTCCAGGGTCTCATTGCCAATGGCAGAGTCTAAGCGCATATAGGCTTTTCCCTGTGCTTTCGTGTACTTTTCCGCTTCCTCAAGGAAAACCGTTCCCATGCCCTTATGGGTCGTGGCGGATGCAAAATGGTGCAGATAATAGGCATTTTCTGGATCGGGCCACCGTTCATCCTCGTGGAAAAGGGCGCCAACGCATAAAAGCTCTTCCCCCTGCTCCAGCACAAAAAGCTCTCCTTTTTGCCGCCGCATCTCATAGTAGGAAAGGGGATACCGCTCATCATATTTTGTGTCATTCCACTGATGAATGCCCACCTGATCCATCCAGGCAACACGGCCCATGATCAGATCAAAGATCTTCTTCACCTCGTCGGCTCTTGCCTGACGGAAAACATATGCCTTTTCCATTTTCTCACCTCACCGCTGTTTCTGTTTTTATAGCATATTTTGCACAAAAAGGGAAGAGGAAGTAGCTACATTTTCTTATTGCGAAGAAAAAAGAAATATGCTATATTGAAAAGGTAAAAAATAGCAAGATAGTGTATATTTAAAATCAACATAGTACATATTAACGAAACTTGGAGGACCAAATGGATATTTTTGATATTTTGACCCTCATTGGCGGCCTTTGCCTGTTCCTTTTCGGTATGAAGGTCATGGGCGACGGTCTGGAACGCCGCGCAGGCAGTGGCCTGAAGAGCCTGCTTGCCAAGCTTTCCAACAATAAGATCGTAGGTTTCCTCACCGGTATGGGTGTGACGGCGGTCATTCAGAGTTCCTCTGCTACCACGGTTATGGTGGTGGGCTTTGTTAACTCCGGCCTTATGACCCTGAAGCAATCCGTAGGCGTGATCATGGGTGCCAATGTTGGCACCACCATCACCGCCTGGGTGCTTAGCTTGGGCAGTATCACCGGCGGCAGCTTCATTCTGCAAATGCTGAAGCCCACTTCCTTCACGCCGATCCTGGCGCTGATCGGTACGGCCTTTACTATGTTCAGCAAATCCAGCAAGAAGAAGGACACCGGTTCTATTTTGTTGGGCTTTGCCACATTGATGTTCGGTATGGACACTATGTCCGGTGCGGTGAAGGGTCTTGCCGCCATTCCCGAATTCCAAAATCTGTTTATTATGTTCCAAAACCCGGTTTTGGGCGTTCTGGTGGGTGCAGTGCTGACAGCCATCATCCAATCTAGCTCTGCTTCCGTAGGTATTTTGCAGGCGCTGTCCGTAACCGGTGCAGTTTCCTATGATGCAGCTATTCCCATCGTAATGGGTATGGGCATCGGCACCTGCATTACGGCTATGATCTCCTCTCTGGGTACCGGCAAGAACGCCCGCCGTGCCGCTTTCATCCATCTGGCATTTAATGTGGTGGGCACCTTCGCCTGGTTGACCGTATTCTCTGTTGCCAAGATCTTTGTGCGGCCTGCCTTCCTGGATGCTTCTGCCACCTATTTGGGCATCGCTGTTGTTAATACGGTCTTTAAATCCCTCTGCACCGTCCTGCTGCTGCCTATGTCCGGCTTGCTGGAGCGGCTGTCCTATGTGTTCATCCGGGATGGCGCCGACGACGAAAAGCCTGTGGAGCTGGACGAGCGCCTGCTGGTCACCCCCACCATCGCTTTGGAGCAGTGCCACCAGCTGGCTGTGAAGATGGGTACCGATGCTGTGGAAGGCTTCAAAATCGCCCTTGCACAGTTGGATGCCTATGATCCGGAAGCGGCTGAAAAGGTTCGCAAGCTGGAAAAGAAGACCGACCACTATGAAGATGTGATCGGCTCCTACCTTACCAAGCTGGCAAGAAGCCAGTTCAGCGATAAGGACGGCGTGGAGATCCCCAGCCTGCTGAAGGCCATCGGTGACTTTGAAAGAATTTCCGACCATAGTGTAAACCTTCTGGAATCTGTGGAAGAACTGCAGGAAAAGAAGATGGCCTTCTCCGAAAGCGCCAAGCACGAAATGGGCGTTATGTGTTCTGCCCTGTCTGAAATTCTGGAAAACACGCTGGATTGCTTCGTAACCGGCGATGTGGAAAAGGCTTACAATATCGAGCCTTTGGAGCAGGTTGTGGACGATTTGAAGCGTATGCTCCGTAACACCCATATTGCCCGTCTGACAGTGGGCGAATGTACGGTGGAAGCCGGCTTCGTCTGGGCAGACCTGCTGACCAACCTGGAGCGTACCTCTGACCACTGCTCCAATATTGCTCTGACCGTGATTGATGCTCACCACCGGGATATGAATGCCCATATTGCTGTGCGTCAACTGAAGCACACCGGCACAGCCTTTGTTGAAGCGTATCAGGCCTACGCCGAAAAGTATCATTTATCTTAAAAAGAAAAGCCCACTTCGGTGGGCTTTTTTCTTTTGAAATCTGCAAAACCTGTGTTATAATGGAGAAAAACAAAAAAGGAAAACAGAAATGGCAACTGTAAAGATCATCTTTTTCGATATTGATGGTACGCTTCTGAATTTCAAGGCAAAAACCATCACCCCAAGGATAAAACAAACCCTTGACGGATTGCGGCAAAAGGGCATCAAGCTCTGTATTTCCACAGGCAGAAGCCCTATGTCCCTGCCGGCTTTTGCCAAAGAGGAATTCGATGCCTGGCTCACCTTCAACGGCTCTTACTGCTATGACCGGGAGGGGGAGATCTTCTCCAATCCCGTGGATGTGGAGGATATAAAGAAGGTGGCGGAAAATGCCGCCAAGCTGGGTCGTCCCATCGCAGTCGCCACCAAGGAGCGAATGGCGGCCAACGGCTGGGATCAGGATCTGGAGGACTACTATGGCTTCACGGAGATCCCTCTGGAAGTGGCTCCGGATTTTGAGGAGGTCTGTAAGTCCGGGGCTTATCAGGTGATGGTGGGTTGCCGGGAAGCAGAGCATCCCGAACTCATCCGGGGAACATCCCACGCAAAGATCGTTGCCTGGTGGGATAGAGCGGCCGATGTGATTCCTGCCGATGGGGGCAAAGGTCTGGGCATTTCCAAAGTGCTTGCTCACTACGGCCTTGCCAAAGAAGAAGCTTTGGCCTTTGGAGATGGCAATAATGATATTGATATGCTCCTTGCTGTGGGTACAGGGGTGGCTATGGAAAACGGCTCTGATCACCTCAAAGCCATTGCCACAGAAGTTTGTCCCCCGGTTTCCGAGGACGGCATCTATCAATATTGCCTTGCAAAAGGCTTGATTAAATAGAAGTCCCGGGAGCGTTCCCGGGACTTTTTGCTGTTTTAAGTAAGAGTGAAGAGGTAAGAGGTAAAAAGTAAAACTGCCAATGGCAGTTTTATCCCCCAGGGGGGGTTACATAGAGGATTTTCTTATGCTATAATTCCTTAGAATATGCGAAGGAGTCCTTTTATGGGAAATCTACAACAATTACAGAAAATCAAAAGGCGCAACCGGGTGACCTTGGTGAGCCTTGGTATAGCGGTGGCGGTGCTGGCAGTTGGCTGCTTGTTTGCAGGCTCTTCCAATATGACCGTTGCCCAGGGTCTTCAGGCTTTGATGGGCAAGGGAAGCCCTGCCCAAAACCGGATCATTTGGAATATCCGCATTCCCCGTGTGCTGGCGGCTATCGTAGCCGGCGCAGGTCTGAGCGTTGCGGGCCTTATTATGCAAAGTACCCTGAATAACGCCATGGCATCTCCCTCTACCTTGGGCGTTTCCAACGGCGCAGTATTTGGGGCAAACCTTTCCATTATCGCCCTTTCCGGCGGCTTTTTAACCACCGGCAACAATGCCCTCCGGTTTGATGTGGGAGCAAATCCCTACGCCACCTCTATTTTGGCGTTTATCTTCGCCATGGCATCTGTACTGCTGATCTTGGGTCTTTGCTCCGTAAGAGCCTTTTCTCCCAACGTAGTGGTGCTTGCAGGCATTGCCATCGGCGCTGTCTGGACAGCGGCCACCACAGTACTGCAGTTCTATGCCACCGATGTGGGTCTTTCTGCTGCTGTGGTGTGGAGCTTTGGTGACCTCAGCCGTGCAACCTACCTGAAGGTTGCCATTATGGCCATCGTTGCAGCGGTGGGCATCGTCTATTTTGCCCTGATGTCCTGGAAATTCAATGCCCTTTTAAGCGGGGAAGCCACCGCCAAGACCATGGGTGTCCGCACCGCCGGTCTGCGGTTTGTGGCGCTTTTATTGGGGTCTATGATCACTGCTGTCTGCGTGTCCTTTTTAGGCGTTATCGGCTTTGTTGGCATCATTTGCCCCCATATTGCCAAACGGCTTTTAGGTCAGGACCACCGGATCACCATTCCCGTATCCTGTTTGATGGGCAGCCTGCTTCTTTTGCTGGCAGATACCTGCTCCCGTATCATCGGCGGCGGCTCTGCGCTGCCGGTTGGCGCAATCACCTCTTTGCTGGGCGCTCCCTTCTTCCTTTTTATTATCTTCAGTAGAAAGGAGAGAGGCTGATGCTGAACATTGAAAATTTGCATTTTTCCTACGGCGGCAGTACGGATGTGCTCCGGGGCGCTGATTTGGAGCTATCCCAAGGAGAAGTGGGTATTCTGCTGGGCAAAAACGGCTCCGGTAAAACCACCCTTTTTAAAAGCCTTTTGGGTCTTGTGAAGCCTCAAAAGGGGAGCATCGCCTTCCAAGGGGAGAACCTTTTGAAGCTGAATCGGCTGCAGCGGGCAAGACGGATCGGCTATGTACCTCAGGATATCCAGTTTGGTGCGCTGACGGTCTTTGATTCCGTGCTGATGGGACGCATTTCCTACTTCGGCATCCGTACAGGGAAGGAAGATTACGAAGCGGTGGAAAAGCTGCTTGCAGATATGGGTCTTTTGGAGCTGGCTCACCGGAATGTAGAGGAGCTTTCCGGCGGTGAACGGCAGAAGATCGCCATCGCCCGTGCCATGGCACAGGAGCCTCAAATGATGGTCTTTGACGAGCCTACCGGCAATTTGGATATTGCCAATGAGCAGCTGATCATCCGGGAAGCCAAGAAGCTTGCCAAGGAGAAAAACATCGCCATTCTGGCATCCTTGCACGACCTGAACCAGGCCCTTGCTTTGGGTGATAAATTCTTCTTCTTGAAGGATGGCATCGTAAAATATGCCGGCGGCAGGGAGGTTTTCACCCCGGAAGTGATCAAGGATATCTTTGATGCGGATGTGGAGCTTTTGGAGAAGGACGGACGAATGGTCATCGTCAATAAATTCTAAAAAAACAACCCCCGGGGGGGCTTCCCCCGGGGGATTTTTCTTTGTATCATAGAGAAAAAACAAAGGAGATCGTATATGAAAAAGTTTATTTCCCTGATCCTTGCTTCTTTGCTGGTTCTCAGCCTTTGTGCCTGCGGTGTGGCAGATGCCCCCAAGGGAGATGTGACCGTGACGGATATGGTGGGCAGAACCGTTTCCGTTACCCCCGGCAGCTATAAGCGTGTTGTATGTATTGGCGCAGGCGCTCTGCGGATGTACTGCTACATCGGCGATGTGGCTGACCTTGCCGGTGTGGAAGATATCGATAACACTTCCCTGGAAAACCGCCCCAAGATGTTTGACAGCGTTGCCCGGCCCTATATGCTGGCCTTTGGCGAAAGCTTTAAGAGCCTGCCCTCCTGCGGTGTGGGCGGCCCTATGGCACAGGCTCCCGATGTGGAAAAGATCCTCTCCTGCAACCCCGACATTATCATTTCTGAGTTTGAAGATGTGGAAGTGGCAACCAACCTGCAGCAGCAGACCGGCGTGCCTGTGATCACCCTCAGCACCGGAAAAGACGGCGTTTTTGATGAAGCCTTCTTCTCCTCCATGACCCTGCTGGGCAAGATCTTTGATAAGGAAGAAAAGGCGCAAACGCTGGTCTCCTACATCAAGGCTGAAAGAGCCGCCATTGAAGCCCGTGTGAAGGATATCCCCGAAGAAAGCAAGCCCTCCGTGTACATTTGCGGTCTGGGCAACTGGGGCACCACCAACCACCTGATGACCGCAGAGAACTATATTTGCCTGAAGGTAGCGGGTGTCAAGAATGTGGTTTCCGGCTTGGGTATGACCGGCATCGGCCCCATTGAAGAAGAAGAGTTCGTGGAGCTCAGCGAGCAGATGGATATCCTCATTATGGATGCTGCCGCTGTGAAGAACATTAAACCTCTTTATGCCGAAGACCCCACAATGTTCGACACCTGCAAGGCTTGGCAAAACGGGGAAGTGTACTTGGAAATGGCTTACAATGCCTACTACACCAACTATGAGATCGCTTTGGCAAACACCTGGTTTATTGCCAAGACCGTCTATCCGGAAGCCTTTGCAGACATCGATCTGACCGCCAAGTTAAATGAGATCACCAAGGCATTCCTTGGCGAAGAACTGGCTGACGAGATTTTCGCCTGCCCCGGCAGCTTCGGCGGCTACGGCAAACTGAACCTCTCCCAAATTTTTGGTTAATACGCAAAGGAAAAAGTCCCCGCTTTGGGGGCTTTTTCCTTGCAAAAATCAAAATTTGTGGTATGCTAAAGAAAAACATTGAGGTAGACTATGGAGAAGAAAGATATTATCGAATTTTTCGACCGCTGCGCCCCCTTTTGGGATGCAGATATGATCAAGAGTGACCGGATCATCGGCAAGATTTTGGACAATGCCGAGGTAGGCCCGGATATGGATATTCTGGATGTGGCCTGCGGCACCGGTGTGCTGTTTGACTACTATTTGGAGCGGAATGTAGCATCCGTCACCGGCATCGATATTGCCCCCAAAATGGCGGAAATTGCCCAAGGCAAATACGCAGATAACCCCAAGGTGGAAGTCATCTGCGGTGATGTGGAAGAGTATGCCTTCTCCCGGAAGTTTGACCGGGTGGTGGTCTATAACGCCTTTCCCCATTTCCCTTATCCCAAGCGGCTTATAAAGGTGCTGGCAGGCCTTCTGAAAGAGGGTGGCAGGCTGACCGTTGCCCACGGTATGAGCCGGGAAGCCATCGACAATCACCATAGCGGTGCAGCCAGTAAGGTTTCTAACGGCCTGATGACCGCGGAGAGCCTGAAAAAGATCTTCGATGCCCACTTTACGGTGGAAGTGGTGGTTTCCAATGACTATATGTACCAGGTCAGCGGTGTGAAGCGGGATGTGCTGGCCAATTCCCATAGCGGCATCGCCCATTCCCACGGCGGTCTGACCCATACCCACACCCACGGGGAAGAGGATCACCACCATTTGCCTTTGGAAAACGCTACCCCCATGGAAGAGCTGCTGGTGATGATGAAATATTTGGTCACCCACAACGATGCCCACGCCCAGGAAGTGGCAGACTTGGCAAGAGAGCTGATGCGATCCGGCAAGAATGTTGCCTACGATGAAATTATGGATGCAGTTTCCGATTTCGATATGGCAAATGCCAAACTGGCAGCAGTACTGGAAAAACTCCAAGCAGAATAAAAAAGCCTTCCCCTTGAGGGGAAGGTGGCAAAAATCTTTGATTTTTGACGGATGAGGTGTAAAAAGCGTGTTGCAAAAATTGCAACACGCTTTCTTTTTACTGCAGGGAAGTTTGTGTAGTGTAAAGGTCTGCGTAAATGCCGCCCTTGGCAAGTAACTCCTGATGGGTGCCGCATTCTGCGATCACACCGTCAGCGATGGAAACGATCCGGCTGGCTGCCCGAATGGTGGAAAGCCGGTGGGCAATGATCAGGGTGGTGCGGCCCTGTGCCAACGCATCAAAGGCTCGCTGGATCTTGGCTTCGGTCACGCTGTCCAGTGCGGAAGTGGCTTCGTCCAAAATGAGGATCGGGGGATTTTTCAGGAAAATACGGGCAATGGCAATTCGCTGCTTCTGTCCGCCGGAGAGGAGCGTTCCCCGTTCGCCCACATAGGTATCAAAGCCCTGGGGCATAGCCAAAATATCGTCGAGAATTTCCGCTTTCCGGGCAGCTTCCACCACTTCTTCCATGGTGGCATCGGGCTTGCCGTAGCGGATATTTTCAAACACCGTGTCAGCAAACAGGAACACATCCTGCTGGACGATGCCAATGTTTTTGTGCAGACTCTTTTGGGTCACATCCCGGATGTCCAGCCCGTCGATACAAATGCTGCCTGCATCCACATCGTAGAACCGGGGGATCAGCTGGCAGAGGGTGGTCTTGCCGCCGCCGGAAGGGCCAACAATGGCGATGGTCTCCCCGGGGGTAACGGTGATGGAAACGTCCTTCAGTACATCCAGATCTTCCTTGTAGGCAAAGGAAACATCCTTCACGGTGATTTCACCCTTCACATCCGTAAGCACCGTGGCATCTTCCTTGTCCTGCAAGGAAGGCTCGGTGTTCATGAGCGTATGGAAGCGGTTCAGGCCTGCAAAGCCGTTGGCAAACATCTCACTAAAGCCGGAGATCTTCCGCATGGGGTTAATAAAGGCTGTGATGTACAAAGTGAAGGTTAAAAGGTCGGTATACTGCAGCTGCCCTTCCATGATCAGGTAGCCGCCGTAGCCGATGACCACCACATTCAGGCTGCAAAGGAAGAATTCCATAGAGCTGTGGAACATACCCATGGCCTTGTGGAAGGAGCGCTTGGCGTTTACATATTGTCCGTTGGCTTTACGGAAACGGGCATTTTCCTGATCTTCATTGGCAAAGGCCTTGGCGGTACGGAAGCCGGACAGGCTGGATTCGATCTCTGTGTTGATATGGCCGGTCTTTTCCTTTACGCCCTTGGAGACCCGGCTCATATTCCGCCGCATACCCATTACAACAGCCAAAAGAATGGGAATGGTGATGCCAACCACCAGGGCAAGCCGCCATTGGATCGTACCCATAACAATAAGCGCACCCAAAATGGTGACGATAGAGGTGATCAGATCCTCCGGGCCGTGGTGGGCAAGCTCCGTCAGGTCGAAAAGGTCGGTGGTCAGCCGGCTCATCAGATGGCCTGTGCGGTTCTTGTCGTAGAAGTCAAAGTTCATGCTTTGCATATGGGTGAATAGGTCTTGCCGCACATCGCCCTCTACCCGAATGCCAAAGGTGTGACCGAAGTAGGCAACGATAAACTGCAGCCCCGAGCGGACCAGATACCCCAAAACGCAGGCCGCGATCAGCCAGAAGAAGGGGCGGTACATTCCCTGGGGCAGTAGATCGTTCAGCGCATACCGGGTAGCCAAAGGAAAGCAAAGGTCAATGGCGGAAATGGTAATGGCGCAGGCCATATCCACCGCGAACAGACCCTTGTGGCGACCAAAATAACTTAAAAACATCCCAATGGGGGACTTTTTCTTTTTCTGCTTCATAGTTTCCCTCCGTTCAATAAGGAGATTATACAACAAAAAGAATTTTTTGACAATGGACGAATTTCTGTTATACTGGTAAAAAAGGAGAGATCCTATGGAAATTTTGCAGCAAAATGAAGATTTCACCGTGTGCATCAAGCCGGTTGGCATAGATTCCCAGCAGGGTATGTGCGCCCTTTTGCAGGAGCAGCTGGGCGGGGAGTTTTATCCCTTGCACCGGTTGGATCAAAATGTGGGCGGCGTGATGATCTATGCCCGCAATAAAAAGGCCGCCGCAGACCTTTCCGGCATTATTTCCCGGCAGGAAATGGTGAAAGAATATGTGGCAATGGTAAAGGGAACACCGCCCCAGAAGGCCACTTGGGAAGACCTTTTATTTAAGGACAGCGGCAAAAACAAGGTTTTTGTGGTAAAAAAGCTCCGCAAGGGCGTAAAGGATGCCAAGCTGTCCTTCGCCTGTCTGGAAGCAGGGGAGCAGAGCCTTGTGCAGGTTCGGCTTTATACGGGCAGAAGCCACCAAATAAGAGTCCAGTTTGCCAGCCGTGGCTATCCTCTTTTGGGTGACGGCAAATACGGTGCAAAGGACAATTTGAAGGCCCCTATGCTGTTCTGCGCCCGGCTGACCTTCCCTTATAAGGGAGAAACTTGGCAGTTTTCTGCTATGCCCGATTGGGCGAAGGCGTATGCCCTGGAGGAACTTTATGAAGAAAGCAACGGTTAACTTTTTATCCAGTATGGTGATCTTCGGCACCATCGGTCTTTTTGTGGATGCCATTCCTCTAAATTCCGGTGTGATCGCTCTGTTCCGGGGGATCATGGGTCTTGTATTTTTGCTTTTGGTGATGGCACTTACAAAGCAGAAGCTGCGCTTTGATGTGATCAAAAAGGAGCTTTTGCTTTTGTGTATCTCCGGTGGGGCAATGGGCTTGAACTGGGTGCTGCTCTTTGAAGCCTACCGCTATACCACCGTTGCAACGGCTACGGTCTGCTACTACTTAGCGCCGGCCTTTTTAATGCTGGCAAGCCCCTTGCTGGGAGAAAAACTGACGGTAAAGAAGCTGCTGTGCTTATTTACCTGCCTTGTGGGTATGGCGCTGGTCACCGGCATTGACGGCGGCAGCGTTACAGGCGTGGCCTTTGGCATCGGTGCCGCCATTTTGTACGCTTCCGTGATGTTTATCAACCGGAAGATCAAGTCTGTCAGCGACTATGAGCGCACCGTCACCCAAATGGCTATGTCTATTCCCGTGGTAGCTGTCTATGTACTGCTTCGTGGGGGCGTAGACTTTAGCACGATGAACGCAACCGGGTGGCTGCTGATGGCAGTTGTGGGAGTTGTCCACACCGGCTTTGCCTATTTTCTCTACTTTGGCGCAGTGGGCAAGTTGCCGGCGACCTCTGTGGCGGTCTGCAGCTACTTAGACCCGGTGGTGGCAGTGCTGCTGTCTGCTGTTCTGATCGCCCCCATTGGTATTCCAGCTATCTGCGGCGCCGTGCTGATCTTAGGCAGCACCTTATTTGGACAACTGAAAGAATAAAACAGGCGACCAATCGGTCGCCTGTTTTTTATACAGAAAATCTATATAGGTATTCATAAAGGGGCAAAAGGGCTTTCAGCACTTTTTCTGCTCGCTTTCCTAGCTCCGGGCCGAACATACTTTCTTCCACCGGCTCGTCCACATCGCAGGCAATATACTTTTGCCAGGCAAAGTAGGGGAGAAGCTTCTCATCTTCCGGGGTTTGGGGCGGCCGCTTGTAGGTCTTGGCGGTGACTTCCAAGCCCGTATCCTTTTTTAATTTACGAAGAATTTTCAAAAATTCCTTGCTGTCAGCGGAAATGCCCTGACGAAAGGCCTTTAAGGCGGCAACCTTGGGCTGCAGCCAGATAAAGCCGTAGCTGACCCCTTCCGGGCGAATTTCAAAGTACAAACAAGGATGCTCTGCCCACCATTCCACATCCTTGCGAATGCAGATCCAAAGGCTTTCCTTGTAGGGCAGGGGATGGTGCATTCTGGCATCCCGGTAAATACGGGAGACCTTCAAAAGGTTGCCGGGGCGATCTTCCAAAATGGTATATAGATCCTTACCCAAGTCCTTCATAGGCTCGTAAAGGTACTTTACATATTCCGGCTTATGCTCGGCAAACCATTCCTTATTGTTGTTCATCCGGATGCCCCAGAGAAAATCCACCGTCTCCGGGGAGAAACCATTAAACATAGGGCAGGTCTCCTTTCAGCTTGCAGGGGGTGTAGCTGTCATCCTCGATCTCAAATTCGTACCGGGAGCAGGCATTGATAATGGTGGTATCTCCATGGGTGTGGATGCGTTCCATTGTATAGTCATAGCTTTTGTGAACATGGCCGTGGATCCAGTACCGGGGGTGGTAAGTGTCGATGAACTCCCGGAAGCATTCAAAGCCCTTGTGGGCAGGATCAGGCAGGTCACCGTAGCCTGCAACGGGGGAGTGGGAAAGGACGATATCCACACCCTTGTATTTTTTCAGTTTCCGCTTCAGCTTGCGGATACGCTTGTGCATTTGCCGTTCTGTAAACTGATGCTCACCGGGGCGGTATTTCATACTGCCGCCCAGACCCAAGATCCGCAGACCCTTGTAAACTACGATCTTGTCTTCCACATTGTCGCAGCCCAGAGGGGGCTTGACCTCGTAGCTATCGTCGTGATTGCCGTGGACATAAAGAACGGGGCAGCGGGCCATGGTGACGATAAAGCTTAAATAGTCCGCATCCAGGTCACCACAGGCCAGGATCAGATTATATTTACTGAGCATACCCGGCATATAATGGTCATAAAGTGCCTTGCAGGTTTCGTCGGACAGAGCCAAAATTTTCATAGTGTACCCTCCATTTCAGGCGGGATCGTATCTCTGTAGATACCCAGTTCCCGAACCATAGATTGAGAATAGGGGAGAATTTGCTCAAAGGACGGAATTTCGCCCACCACATTGTCGCAGAGCCAATCCATATGCAGAAGGTCTCTGGGATAGAAATGCCGGGTACCGTCATTTTTAATTGTGCCGTCCTGGGCGACGATTTTCCGGAAGAAGGGGTCAATGGTGCCGTTCTGCAGACCTTGCCGCAGATGGTTTGCCAGGGTCAAAAGACCTTCCGGCAGATTGGGGGAAAGCTCCACATCGATCACACCGCTGTCCATACCCCACCAGTAGTTTACCGCACGGGTAACGTTCTTGCCGCTGTTCCAGGTGCCTTTCAGCACAGAACGGACAACATGCTCATAGAGCTTACCCCACATCCAGCAGGGAGAACCTAAATGGAGCATACTGCCGTCAGGCTGAATGGTGTAAGTGCCGTAGTTGCCGTGTTCTAAGTACCCGGCGGTAGGCACATCCCGGTTGGAGATCACCGTAATGCCCATATCCCGGAGGCTCTTCACCGGGTCAAGCTCCTGACAGGACCAGCGAAGCACCACCTTCGCCCGGGGATTGGTCAGCTGAGCGCCCAAGGCAAAGGCATTGATGGAAGCAGGCACACCGAAAATGGGATAGCTGCCCACATAGCCAATCTCGTTGTTGTCGCTCATAGCGCCCGCAATGGCACCGGTGATGAACTTGCCTTCATACACCCGGCTGTAGTAGGTTCGCACGCTGCTGTAAGGTGCGTCCACGGAGCAGTTGAGGAAACGAACTTTGGGATATTGCAGGGCAGCCTTCAGGGTGGCGCGGCTCATCTGGGGTGTGGTGGTAAAAACGATATCTGCCCCGTTTTCCACCGCATCAGTTAAGGTGGCTTCCAACAGCTCCGGGGTGTCGGCGTGGAAATAATTCTGCACCGTTACCCGGCTGCCCATAGCTTCTTTTAAATATTTTGCGCCCAAAGCGTGACCCTGATTCCAGCCACTTTCTTCGATGCTTTTTTGATAAACAAAGGCCACATACAGGTGATCCCGGCCGGTAGGCAGAATAAAGCTTAATAAACTGCTTTTTTCTTCTGCAGGCTGGGTTTCCACATCAGCAGGCTGCTCTGCAGATACCATATCGCCCCACAAAGAGGCAACAGACTTGCGGAGCGTTTCTCCATCCATTTCCGTCAGCTCCCGGAAGGAATAGACCTGCAGCCATAATAGCAGCGCTTCACCGGGGAGCATATCCAAATCCTCTTTTTTGCAGGAGAAAAAGGCCTCCTTGAAATACTGAAAAGCGGAATTAAAGGACTTTCTTTCCCGGTCAGACCAGGGCTCTTTGAGAGATTTTCCCAGCTTTGCCAGCAGCTTTGCATAGCCGCCGGGGGTGCGGAACTGGATCTCGTACATCCGGGAAACCTTGTAAAATTCCAAAAATTCGTAGTAGGCTTCCACTTCCGGGCTGCCATCTCTTGCGGGCATTACCCGCTTGACAACGCCTGGGATACGGGGCGCACCAAACCAGCGCAGAACGCTGAAGCGCTTGTTGCCCTCCTGAATATAGAATTTACCTAAATATTCGTAACAGGTAATGGGATCCCGAATGCCGCCGTCAGAAAAGTGAGCGTTGCACAGATCCATCCATTTGGCGGCGAATTCTGTGCTGTCGTCCAAAAGGGGCAGAAAATGGGGGGTGAAGGCGTGAATGCGCCCGGCAGACTTTGTACCAACGATTTTATCCGCAGGAATTTCCACCAGACCCACATCCACCATGCTCAAGGTGGATTCTTCACCGATGATCTCATCCAAAACCGCAGGATAGGGTGTCAGACCCTTTGCCGTGCGATCCTTATATTCTTTTAAAGCAAGCTTATAGGCTTTTTGATATTCCGCCTGAATATCTTCCAAAATCATAAAATCACCTCACTATTTCTATAGTACAGGAAAAAAGGCAGATTTGCAACAAAAAAAGCGGGTTGCAGTACTTTGTACCGCAACCCGGATTTTTAGTTCAGGTGAGATTCGTTGATGAGGATATGCACATCGTCCAGCTGCTTCTGGGATACGCCGGTGGGCGCATCCATCATCAGGTCCTGTGCATTCTTGTTCATGGGGAAGGTGATGACTTCCCGGATGGATTCTTCGCCGGTCAGCAGCATCACCAAACGGTCAACGCCGGGAGCAGCGCCTGCGTGGGGAGGAGCGCCATAGGTGAAGGCGTTGTACATAGCGGGGAACTTTGCCTTCACAGCATCTTCGCCCAGACCGACCATCTGGAAAGCCTTGACCATGATCTCAGGATCGTGGTTACGAACAGCGCCGGAAGCGGATTCATAGCCGTTGACGACCAAGTCGTACTGGTCAGCATTGATAGCCAGCAGCTTTTCATTGTCGCCTTCTGCATCCAGAAGAGCCTGCATGCCACCCTGGGGCATGGAGAAGGGGTTGTGGCAGAATTCCAGCTGACCGGATTCTTCGCCCATTTCGTACATGGGGAAGTCCACGATCCAGCACATAGCGTACTGTTCTTCGTCGAAGTGACCGGGGATGCGCTTACCCATCATGGTGCGGATCACACCGGCGGTCTTCTGGGCAGCCAGCTTCTTAGAAGAAGCAGCCATACAGACGAAGCTGCCGGGCTTCAAATTGAGCTTTTCCATAAAGGCAGGTGCGCAATCAGCCAGGAACTTGGAAACACCACCGGTGAGGGCGCCGTTTTCGTCCACCTTTACCCAGCAAGCCTTGTTGCCAGTCTGCACTTCCACATCGTTTAAGAGCTTGTCGATCCACTTGCGGCCTTCACTGAAATTGTCCACAGCCACAGCCTTAACGGTTGCGTTCTGGAAGGGGCCGAACTCGGTGTTAGCAACCACATCGGAAATATCGGTGATCTCCAGGTCGATACGCAGGTCGGGCTTGTCAGAGCCGTAGCGCTCCATAGCCTCGTTGAAAGAAATGTGGCGGAAGGGAGCGGAGGAGATCCGCTTGTACTTGCCGAACTTCTCAAATACGGGAACCAGCACTTCTTCCAGGGTGGTCAGCACATCGCTCTGCTGTGCAAAGGCCATTTCCATATCCAGCTGATAGAACTCACCGGGGGTGCGGTCAGCACGGGCGTCCTCGTCACGGAAGCAAGGAGCGATCTGGAAGTAGCGGTCAAAGCCGGAGGTCATCAAAAGCTGCTTAAACTGCTGGGGAGCCTGGGGCAGGGCATAGAACTTGCCGGGGTGGTTACGGGCAGGCACTAAGTAGTCCCGGGCGCCTTCGGGAGAAGAAGCGGTCAGAATGGGAGTGGTGATCTCCAAAAAGCCCTTTTCGGTCATCAGACGGCGCAGCTCAGCAACCACCTGACAGCGCAGAATAATGTTAGACTTCACAGCGGGGTTACGCAGGTCGAGATAGCGGTACTTCAGACGGACATTTTCGTCTGCATCCTTACTCTTGTTGATCTCGAAGGGCAGCTGGCTGTGGCGGCACTTGCCCAGAATTTCGATCTTCTGGGGCACCACTTCAATTTCGCCGGTGGGCTGCTTGGGGTTCTTGCTTTCTCTTTCACGGACAGTACCGGTGACGGAAATGGTGGTTTCCTTGTTGACAGACTTAATGATCTTCATCATCTCTTCTGTTTCCACCACCACCTGGGTGGTGCCGTAAAAGTCACGCAGGACGATGAAGGCAAAGTTGCTGCCCACTTCACGGACATTTTCCAGCCAGCCGACAACGGTGACGGACTGACCGGCATTTGCAAGGCGAAGCTCGCCGCAATTATGTGTTCTGGATTGCATCATAAAAATTACCTCTGGGTATATAGTTTAGCGGCTCTATTTTCTCACAAATGGTGAAAAAAGTCAACAGGAACGGGTCAATTCCCCCTGCACTTTTTCTTCTGCGTTGTTAGAATTCACATATTTTCCGGAGAAATATCTATTTTATAGGGGAATTTGAAAAAAGTTAGATTTTTTCGCATTTTAAGATTGATTTTCCGGGGCATTTGGAATACAATAGTTTGGCGTGCGTAAGAATGGAGGGATTTTATGCTGAACATTGTTTTGGTTGAGCCGGAAATTCCCCAGAACTGCGGCAACATTGCCCGTACCTGCGCTGCCACCGGCAGCCGGCTGCATCTGATCCATCCTTTGGGATTTGATGTTTCCGAGAAAGCGGTAAAGCGGGCAGGTTTAGACTACTGGCATCTGGTGGATGTTAGGGAATATGCAAACCTTGCAGATTTCTTTGCCAAGAACGATGTTAAGAAAATGTTCTGCCTTTCCACCAAAGCCCCCCGGTGCTACACCGAAGCAGATCTGACCGGTGAGTGTTACCTGTTTTTCGGCAAGGAGACCAAAGGCCTGCCGGAGGACTTTTTAGAGCAGCACCGGGAAAGCTGTGTCCGTATCCCTATGCGGTCTGAGGCAAGAAGCCTGAATCTTTCTAACAGCGTTGCCATTGCAGTGTACGAAGCCCTGCGTCAGCAGAATTTCCCCGATCTGCAGGATTATGGTAAAATGCGGGTTTGACCCGATTTATAAATGGAGGATGAATTTATGAATTACAACAAGAAATCCATTGAAGACATCGAAGTAGCCGGCAAGCGCGTTCTGTGCCGCTGCGACTTCAACGTTCCCACCAAGGAAGGCAAGATTACATCTGACAAGCGTATCGTGGCTGCTCTGCCCACCATCGAGTACCTGGTAAACAAGGGTGCCAAGGTGATCCTGTGCTCCCACATGGGCAAGCCCAAGGGCGAATGGAAGCCTGAGCTGAGCCTGAAGATCGTGGCTGACCGCCTGTCCGAACTGCTGGGCAAGGAAGTTATCATGGCTTCCGATGTTGCCGGTGAGGATGCAAAGGCCAAGGCTGCTGCTCTTAAGAACGGCGATGTGATGCTGCTTGAAAATACCCGTTACATCAAGGGCGAAACCAAGAACGATCCCGAGCTTTCCAAGGCTCTGGCCGACCTGGCTGACATCTTCGTAAACGACGCTTTCGGTACTGCTCACCGTGCGCACTCTTCCACTGCCGGTGTTGCTGATTACCTGCCTGCTGTTTGCGGCTACCTGGTACAGAAGGAAGTTGGCATCATGGGCAAGGCTCTGGCTGATCCCGAGCGTCCCTTCGTTGCTATTCTGGGCGGCGCTAAGGTTTCCGACAAGCTGAATGTTATCAACAACCTGCTGGAGAAGGTAGACACCCTGATCATCGGCGGTGGTATGGCCTTCACCTTCCTGGCTGCTCAGGGCTACAGTGTAGGCGCTTCCCTGGTAGACAATGAGAAGATCGACTACTGCAAGGAAATGCTGGCTAAGGCTAAGGAAAAGGGCGTAAATCTGCTGCTGCCTACCGATACCGTTGTTGCTGACGGCTTCCCCAGCCCCATCGACGCTGAGATCGCTGTTTCCACTGTTGACTCCACCTCCATCCCCGATGGCAAGATGGGTCTGGACATCGGCGAAAAGGCTTGCGCTGAATTCGCTGCTGCTGCCAAGGCTGCAAAGACCGTTGTTTGGAACGGCCCCATGGGCGTATTTGAAAACCCCGTTCTGTCTAAGGGCACCAAGGCTGTTGCCCAGGCTCTGGCTGACAGTGAAGCCGTGACCATCGTTGGCGGTGGTGACAGCGCTGCTGCTTGCGAGCAGCTGGGCTTCGCTTCCCAGATCACCCACATTTCCACCGGCGGCGGTGCATCCCTGGAGTTCCTGGAAGGTCTGGAACTGCCCGGCATCGCTTGCCTTCAGGATAAGTAATTCCATTAGCAAAAAAGAGGAGAAAAGTAAAATGAACAGAAAGTATCGTAAGACCGTTATTGCGGGCAACTGGAAGATGAACAAGACTCCTACCGAGACCAAGGAGTTCATGACCAAGCTGAAGACCATGCTGCCCAAGGGTCGCTGGTGCGACATCGCCCTGTGTGTTCCCGCTGTTTGCATTCCTGCTGCTGTCCGCGCTATGCGTGAGACCAGAGTTGGCATCGGTGCAGAAAACTGCAACCCCAATCCCAGCGGTGCTTACACCGGCGAGATCGCTACCAATATGCTGGTAGACGCTGGCTGCAAGTATGTGATCATCGGCCACTCTGAGCGCCGTGCTATGGGCGAGACTGACGCAGAAGTCAATGCCAAGGTTCTGGCTGCTCTGGAAGCTGGCCTGACCCCCATTATGTGCTGCGGCGAAAGCCTGGAGCAGAGAGAAGCCGGCATCACCGACGAGTGGATCGCTATGCAGATCAAGCTGGGCCTGGCTAACGTTCCCGAAGATAAGATCCGCAAGGTGGTTATCGCTTATGAGCCCATCTGGGCTATCGGCACCGGCCGTACCGCTACTCCCGAGCAGGCTCAGGAAGTTTGTGAAAACATCCGTGCTGTTGTCCGCAAGCTGTACAGCTCCAAGAACGCTCGTGCAACTTCCATTCTGTACGGTGGCTCCATGAACGAAAAGAACGCTTTCGAGCTGCTGGCTAAGCCCGACATCGACGGCGGTCTGATCGGCGGCGCTTCCCTGGTTCCCGAGAAGTTCGTGCAGATCATCGAAGCTGCAAATCAGCCCACTCTGTAATTCCAACGAAAAGAGCCGTTGTTGCCCAACAACGGCTCTTTTTTAAAGTAGGTGAATCTATGCTGCCTCAGGCATTTTTAAATAGAATAGAGGTCCAGTTGGGCGCAGAGTACCCGGCTTTTTTGGAGAGCCTGGAACGCCCCCGGGCAGTGGCGCTGCGGTTTAATCCCCTGAAAGGAGATGCTCCCCAGCTGCCTTTTACCCAGGAAAGCGTACCCTGGGAGCCTATGGGTTACTATTATGACCCGGAAAGCCGTCCCGGTCTGCACCCTTATCACGAAGCAGGCGTATACTATTTACAGGAGGCCAGCGCCATGGCGCCGGTAAGCCTGCTGAATCCCCAACCGGGCGAAACGGTGCTGGATCTTTGCGCTGCACCCGGCGGCAAGACCACCCAGATCGCCGGCCGTATGGCAGGGGAAGGCCTGCTTATTTGCAACGAGATCAACCCCAAGCGGGCGAAGATCCTGGGCAAGAATATCGAAAGAATGGGCGTTTCCAATGCCCTTGTTCTGAATGAACACCCCCAGAACCTAGAAAAGAAGTTCATCGGCTTTTTTGACCGGGTGCTGGTGGATGCCCCTTGCTCCGGTGAGGGAATGTTCCGTAAGGAAGAGGCGGCTGTGACGGATTGGAGCGAGGAAACCGTTTCCATGTGCGCTGCCCGGCAGGCAGAAATTCTGGACAGCGCTGCTGTGATGGTAAAACCCGGCGGCTTGCTGGTTTACTCTACCTGTACCTTTGCCCCTCAGGAGAACGAGGAAGCGGTGGAGGGTTTCTTGGCACGCCATCCGGAATTTGCGGCAGAAGAGGTGTCCGCTCCCTGGTTTACCCAGGCAGGGAAGGGAATGTTCCGCCTGTGGCCTCACAAACTGAAGGGAGAAGGTCACTTTGCCGCCGTTCTGCGTAAGCAGGATGGGGAGGAAGAAGCACCTGCCGACCTTAAAGAGAATAAACTGCCCAAAGCCTGGGAAGACTTTGCCCGGGAAAACAGCATCACTTTGCCGGAGGGCAAAGCGCTCCTTTTTGGGCAGACCCTTTACTGGGTGCCGGATAATACCCCCGACGTAAAGGGCCTTCGGGTCATTCGTCCCGGTCTTGAATTGGGCGAACTGAAAAAAGACCGGTTTGAGCCTGCCCACGCTTTGGCACTGTGGCTGAGGGAGGCAAAAAACTGCCTGTCTTACCCGGCTGAAAGCAAGGAAATTGCCGCTTATATGAACGGCCAGACCCTGCCTTGCAGCAAAAAAGGCTGGACTTTGGTGCTCTCCGACGGCTATTCCATCGGCTGGGGCAAGGCCGATGGCAATGTGCTGAAAAACCACTATCCCAAGGGCTTAAGACGGTAAAAGAAAATTGTACTTTACATAACTCCAAACCTATGGTACAATAGTAGCGCTTTGAAATGCTATTTAACAAGGAGTGAATCGTCCTTGGCAAGATATGAAATCATTGGCGGTACGCCCCTGGAGGGCGAGATCTCCATCAGCGGCGCCAAAAACGCTGCTGTCGCCATTCTGCCTGCAGCCCTTCTGATCGATGGAGTCTGCCGTGTGGAAAATGTGCCGGATATCTCTGATGTCCGTATTCTTCTGAACATTTTGGAAGATATGGGCGCAAAGATCTCCTGGGAAGATGCCACCGTCACTTTGGATTGCCGTAACATTACCACCACCTGCCCCAACGCAGACCTGGTGAAGAAAATGCGGGCAAGTTACTACCTGATGGGTTCTCTTCTCAGCCGTTTCCACGAGGCGAAGGTTGCCCTTCCCGGTGGCTGTAACTTTGCCAGCCGTCCCATCGACCAGCACATCAAAGGCTTTGCCGCCCTGGGTGCTGATGTGGAAGAAACAGAAGAATATGTGGCATTGAAGCCCGGCAAGAATGGCCTGCAAGGCGCAAGAGTGAGCCTTGACGTGGTCAGCGTGGGCGCGACTATGAATATTATTATGGCAGCCTGCTTGCTGCCGGGGCAGACGGTGATCGAAAATGCCGCCAAAGAGCCCCACATCGTTGACCTTGCCAACTTCCTGAACACCATGGGTGCAAGCATCTCCGGTGCAGGTACAGATACGGTGAAAATTCGTGGTGTGGAGCGGCTGGAAGGCGGCACCTATGCCATCATTCCCGATCAGATCGAGGCAGGCACCTATTTGGCAGCGGTTGCAGCCACAGGCGGCAATGTACTGCTGAAAAATGTGATCCCCAAGCATATGGATTGTATCACCTCCAAGCTGCAGGAAATGGGCGCACAGATCATCAATTACGATGATGCCATCCGCATCCGGCAGAATGGTCGTTTGAAATGCACCACCGTTAAGACCCGTCCTTACCCCGGTTTCCCCACCGATATGCAGGCCCAGATCTGCGTGTGTATGACCCAGGCAGAGGGCATCAGCAAACTGACGGAAAGCGTGTATGAGACCCGGTTCTTTGGTTATTGTTCCGAGCTTGCCAATATGGGCGCAGATATCCTGATCAAGGAAAAGACCGCCATTGTCACCGGTATGCCACGTCTTCGCGGCACTACCGTCCGGGCAAGGGATCTTCGGGCAGGCGCTGCACTGGTGATCGCAGGCCTGAGCGCAGAAGGCACCACCTATGTGGAAAATATCCACTATATCGAGCGTGGCTATGAGAACATCATAGAAAAGCTCCAATCCTTAGGCGCAAAGATCCGCATTGTGGAAGATCAAGAATAAGCAAAAGGCACAGTCATAGTACTGTGCCTTTTTCATATCTTGGCGAAAACTACAAAAAATCCACAAGTGGTTGACAAATGTACACAATAGTGGTAGTATAACGGAAAATTGAATCGCTTAGATAGAGGCGCGGGTTTCAAGAGTATTCTGTGGCAAGGCAGGCAGCCGTCGCAGAGGAAAGGGGAAACCGCCGAAGCTGGAAAAGTTTGCCTACCTTTTCCTGCTGGGTCGTCAGAGAACATCTGCCGGACTGTCACAAAGCATTTTGTGAAGCGCTATCGACTGCGGAAAAATAATGCCTTTTGGTATGCCTTTTTCTGTCGGATCGCTTCTATGCGGTCCGATTTTTTAGTTCCAAAATTAAAGGAGAAAGAAAAAATGAGAAGACTTGTATGTTTGATGCTTAGCCTGATGCTGGCGGTTTCCCTGTGCGCTTGCGGTGAAAAGACCGA